>JAATGP010000059.1 GCA_015654635.1 Alphaproteobacteria bacterium
CAATGGCCCGCAAATAGGGGGCGGATACGGCGGTTATGTTCAGGCCCAGTACGGCAATTACAATGATGGCCAGTTGCAGGGCGCGATCAACATCCCAATCACCGATACGTTGGCAATACGCCTTTCAGGGTTTGGCGAAACACGCAGCAGCTTCTTCTCCGTCGTTGACCGCGATCCGGCGGATAATTGCCCCGGTCAAAAGTATGACGGCTGCAAACCGGGCTACAATCCGGGCGATCAACGCTGGGCCGCAGGCCGGCTCAGCGTTCTGTGGAAGCCCACGGACCGGCTGACCGTTTCTCTCAAGTTCGACGCCGACTATCTCGACAACGGCGGATACATCGCAAGCCCGTTTACCGAACGCTTCAAAACGCTTGATCCAAGTTGGCTCTACCCCGGTACGCCGGCTCAGGTCGTGGCGCCCGGCACACCGAACCCCCACTATAGCGATCTCTTCCATGTCAGCGCCAATTATAAGAGCGGCGCGTTGGACCGGTTTACGCGAACCGTGTTGAAGGCCGACTATGATTTTCCCGATGGGATCATATTGCGGTCAGTGTCGGGCTATCAAAACGGCAAAATGACCTACTCGACGGATTTGGATGGGTCTGATTACGGTCCGCCGACCAATGTCCAAGCCGTCGCTGGCGCCGCGGTGACGCCACAGAACCCCAGATACTGGGACTTCTTTGACCAAGTCACCGAGCACATCTGGTCTCAAGAAATCAATGTGATTTCGCCGGACGATTGGCGGGTCAATTGGGTGTTCGGCCTCTATGGCCAAGCCGACCAATACTATTATCCGCCGGGCGAGTTCTCCGTCGGCATCCCGTCCAATCCTGTGACGCCTGGCACGAAGCCGGATGCTCCGTCGACAGCGGCAGGAACGGAATCTATCCTGTATGGTCACAATCCGCAGTCGACCCTCGCCGTCTTCGGCCAGGTCGGGTACAAGTTGCTCCCCACCTTGGAGGTGCAACTCGGAGGGCGCTATACGTGGAGCAGCACGGCGAACGACGCCTACTGGAATCAGTATGGCTTGATCTATTCGGTGAACTCTCATTCGGTGGATACGGTGGGCGGTACTGGCGCACCCATCGGCAAAGAGCTGGAGACCAACTTCTCCTACAAGGGCTCGCTGAACTGGAGCGTCAACGACAACAACTTCGTCTACGGCTTCATCGCAACCGGATTCAAGGCTGGCGGCCTCAACCCACCCATCTACAACCTTGCGACCCCCACTCCGTTCCATGGGGAAACGGTGTTGAATTATGAAGTGGGTTGGAAGTCGACCATGCTGGATGGTCATCTTCGCACCGTGATAGACGGCTACTACAACGACTACAAAGGCTTCATCGTCACGATCGGTTACCCGGCCTATACGGGTGCGACATTCGTCACCGAAATCAACGCTCCCAAGCCAACCATCTCGTACGGCTTTGAAGGCGAACTCGACGCCGTATTCGGGGATCTCTCGTTCGGCGGCGGCATCAGCGCGATGCACGACTCAATGGGTGCCTTCTATGCGGTGGATGGCCGAGTCCCGGCTGTCGGAACGTGCGATCCGAAGACAGGTGTCGGAGGCATCGCAACAGCGTCATGCGTAAACTTGGCCGGGCATCAGATGACCTATGCACCGCAATTCACCTTCAACTTCAGTGCGCAGTACATCTTCCATCTCGATGACGGCGACAAGCTTACGCCGCGGGCCAATTTCGGACATCAGTCCCCGCAATGGGCAACGTTGTTTGAAAATCTCTCACAAGGAGACCGGCTGGAGGCGCGCGATCTTCTCGGCGCACAGCTCGAGTGGACGCATGGCGACTATGTGGTGACGCTGTACGGTACCAATCTGACAGACCAGCACTATGTCGGGGCTCTCAGCGCCGGCCTCGACTATGCCGGACCGCCTCGCCAGTTTGGCGTCCGCCTGCTCAAAGTATTCTGAGTTCCGCCTCGCCGGTCGCTGTCCTGTGGTTACAGGGCGGCGGCCGGTCTCTCTCCCAAATAGGTCAACAGCTGACTGGGGCGCGAACACAAACCGACGCCCCCTTTTTGTTTGCCTGACGTTTCAATGACAAAAGCGTGTCAAGAGGTCTTACCATGTTCATCCGCACTGCGTCGGTGCCCGCAGAGAAAATCACCGCCGAACAAGCAGCAGCTTTCGTAAAATCGGGCGACTGGCTCGATTACAGCGCCTGTCTTGGCCAACCCGATGCCTTCGACCGCGCCCTTGCCGCGCGCGCCCAGGAACTCACCGGTGTGGGAATCCGCTGCAGCCTTTGCGCCAAACCGCGTGAGGTTCTCGAAGTCGATCCCGAAGGGCAGCACTTCCACTGGTATAGCTGGCACCTTAGCGCCTATGAGCGCAAGAAATCCGACGCTGGCATCGCCACCCATATTCCGGAGCACCTCGGAGAAATACCGGACTATTATCGCCGCTTCCTGGGTCCGATAGACGTCGTGGTGATCAAGGTGCGCCCCGCCGACGCCAACGGCTACTTCAATTTCGGTCCGACCGCATTATGGGCACGCGCCATCATCGAGGTCGCCAAGATCTTAATCGTCGAAACCTCGACCGCCGTCCCTTATGCCTTCGGCAAAGACAATGCGGTACATATCAGCGAGGTCGATTACATCATCGAGGGTGACAACCAGCCGCTCCCGGAACTCAAAAGCCCGCCGGTCAGCGATATCGATCGCGCCATTGCAAACCGGATTGCCAGCGAATTCGAAGACGGCGCTTGCTTGCAGATCGGTATCGGTGGCATGCCCAACGCGGTCTGTTCCCTGCTTCGGGATTCGGGTGCGAAAGACCTCGGTATTCACACCGAAATGCTGACCGATGGTCTGATGGAGTTGTACCAGGCGGGCATTGTCACCGGCGCACGCAAGCAGCTCGACCCGGGAAAATCCGTTTTCGCCTTCGCGCATGGTTCGCAAGCCATGTATGACGCGCTCGATCGCAATCCGGACATGCTATGCTGCGCCACCGATTACACCAACCTGCCGCACATCATCATGCAGAACGATAAGGTCTTCTCGATCAATTCGACGACCCAGATGGATCTGCAAGGCCAGGCCGCCTCTGAATCCGACGGGCATCGGCAAATTTCGGGAACCGGCGGCCAGGCCCAGTTCGCCCGCGGCGCTTATGCCTCCAAAGGCGGTAAGTCCTTCATCTGCCTGCCGTCGGTGTTCGAGAAGAAAGGCATCCGTAAAAGCCGCATCGTACTTGATCTGACCCCAGGCAATATCGTGACCACGGCGCGCACGGACATCATGTATGTCGTGACCGAATACGGCCTGATCAATCTCAAGGGCAAGTCGATACCGGAGCGCGTGCGGGCCATGATTTCACTGGCCCATCCCGATTTCCGCGAGGACCTTGAGCGCCAAGCGCACGAAAGCAAGCTGATACCGCGCGCCGTATACCAGGCCCAAACACCCGGGCAAAAGGATCGCGTGGCTTAGCTTAGCCACCAAGGTTCGTATTTGTTAGGAGGAATTTCTATGACTCTGCGCCCTGCCCTCGCGCCGGCGAAGAAGATTAGTGCTGCACAAGCGGCATCTCTGGTGAAATCGGGTTATTGGCTTGATTACGGCGGCACGCTCAGCCAGCCGGATGTATTCGACAAGGCGATCGCCGCCCGCGTCAACGAACTTTTCGATGTGAGCTTCCGCTCCAGCCTCGCAGCGAAGCCCCGCGCCGTGCTTGAGGCCGATCCGGAGGGCAAGCACTTCCACTGGTTTGCCTGGCACTTCAGCGCCTATGAGCGCAAAAAGGCTGACGCCGGAATTTGCTACCACCTGCCGCCCAATCTCGGCGAGATAAACGACTACTATCGCCACTACTTCGCGCCAATCGATGTCGTCGTCTTAAAGGTGCGGCCAGCCGACACGAGCGGAACCTTTAATTTCGGCCCGACAAACGGCTGGCTCAGAACCCTCGTCGAATGCGCGAAGATTCTGATTGTCGAGACATCGACCGCCGTTCCTTATGTGTATGGCAGGGAAAACGGCGTCCACATCGCCGAAGTGGATTATATCATCGAGGGCGACAACGAACCTCTCGCGGAACTCAACAGCCCGCCAGTCAGCGATGTCGATCGCGCCATCGCCCTCAAGCTCGCGGGTGAAGTGGAGGATGGTGCCTGCTTGCAAATCGGCATCGGTGGCATGCCCAATGCCGTCTGCTCCTTGCTGCGGGATTCAGGTGCGAAAGATCTCGGCATTCATACCGAAATGCTGACCGATGGCCTGATCGAATTGTACCAAGCAGGAGTCGTCACCGGCGCACGCAAACAGCTCGATCCTGGAAAAGTCGTTTTTACATTCGCGTGGGGTACGCAGCCCATGTATGACACGCTCGACCGTAATCCCGATATGCTTTGCTGCGGCACCGAATATACAAACCTGCCGCAATTCATCATGCAGAATGACAAAGTGTTTTCGATCAACAACACGACACAGATGGATCTTCAGGGACAGGCGGCATCGGAATCCGACGGTCACCGCCAAATTTCGGGCACCGGCGGCCAGTTGCAATATGCCCGCGGCGCCTATGCTTCAAAGGGCGGCAAGTCCTTCATGTGCCTGTCCTCGCTGTTCGAGCGCAAGGGCATCCGCAAGAGTCGCATCGTACTCAATCTGACGCCAGGCAACATCGTCACGACACCACGAACCGACATCATGTATGTGGCGACGGAATATGGCATCGTCAACTTGAAGGGCAAGTCGATACCGGAGCGCGTCCAGGCGATGATCTCGCTCGCCCATCCCGATTTTCGCGAGACGCTGGAACGTCAGGCCTTTGAGAACCGGCTTGTTCCACGAAGCTTGTATGTGGCCCGATCGCCGGAAGGCGGGGCAAGGATCGCATCTTAAATTGTAACGACATCTTGTCAGAGCGCCCCGGAGCACTTCTGGGGCGCTTTTTTTGCCACTGGCGTGCGCCTGCAATGCGCACTTTAAAACCGGTGTCCGCGAAAGGTGCCAAAAAGCCGCTCCTTTCCCGGAAAGATTGACAATAACGCGCCTCCTGCTTACGACGCAACCGAGACAATTGTACCGTCACATGCCTACGGTTGAGGAATTTCAATTGGCCACGCTCGCCTAATGCCAAGGAAAGTTCGTGTCATGTCGGAAGGTTCGACCGTAAAGAGGCCCCGTCGCAGCAAAGCGGAGCAGCGCGCGGAGAGCCTTGAGCAAATTCTGGATGCCGCCGAATATCTTTTCTCCAAGAACGGCTTCTACGGTGTCACCTTGCGCGACGTGGCCGAGCGCGTGGGTATTCACACCACCCTTCTGCATTATTATTTCGAGGACAAGCGCAACTTGTTCGAAGCCGTGTTCGAGCGGCGCGCCGGGACAACCCGCGACCGCCGTATGGCGGCCATGGAAAATTACGAGGTCGAAGCCGGCGACAAGCCCACCGTCGAAGGCGCCCTACATGCGTTTCTAGACACCGATCTCGACCTTTACCGCGAAGGCGGCGAGGCTTGGATGAATTACGCCTCCTTCGTCGCGCGCGGCAGCCACACCCCGGAGGGTGCGGAGATGATGAAGATGTTGTTCGACCCCGTGGTTCTCAAGCTCGTCAGCATCCTGAAGCGCGCCCTGCCCGATTACAGCGACGAAGACATCTTCTGGGGTTACCACTTCGTAACCGGCGGGTTGATGAACACGCTGGCCCGCACCGGACGCATCGATCATCTTTCGGATGGGCTATGCCGCTCCGACGATTTTGCGGCGGTCAAAAAGCGTATGGCCAAATTTATGGCAGCCGGTTTCCTCGCCCTCAGAAAATGATGGCGCACCTGCTTTAGGTTAACGGCGCCCAAAGCCCGACATTCCAGTTCCAAGCAAGATTTGTCTCGCGGCGGCGGCGAACGACCGCCTCATGGAATCCATACATCCCTGGCAACAGATGCTGCGATGGAGTGGCTCCCCCCTTGAACGCCATATAAGCCTCTGTCTGCCCAAAGACAGGCCATGCCGGAGCGCCGGCTGCCACAGGTTTCCCATCCCGCGCAAAGCTCGCCCAATAGTCGATCATCGCCTCGGACAAGCGCCACTCCTCTTGTGTTGCGGGTATTCTTGGCCACACGGACGAAGTGCGATCCCAGGTCCCGAACACATACGGCACTTCGCTGGCATGAAAGCCGTGCAGACCGGCATCGTCGGCATCGGGATACCCGTGATCGAAGAAGTAGAGGAAAGCGCTCTGACCTAACGCTGTCTGTTTGCGCACCAGCCGCTCCGCCGTCCAGCCATAGAGGGCATCGCGCGGCGCCGCCAAGATGCTCTCGGCCATGTCGGTGCTGGGATAAAGCGCCAGGAAGGCCTCGGCCTGATCGCGATAGCGCTCGCGAATGATGCTTTCATAGAGGCTCCGCGCTGCCGGAACTGGTGGAGCAAGGAAGCGCAGCGAGCGGATTTCGCCGCTGTTGAATCCCGCCAGCAGCGGCACGGGCGCTTGTTCGCCACGGTCGAAGACATCGACCAGTTGCGCGGGCAGCACCTTGCCGTCAATCGTTCCCCAGGGTGCGTAACCGGCTGCGGATGCCGCCTCCATCAGCACGCCTGCATCCATCGCCCGCAACGCAGTCATATTGGGGGCGCCAAGCGCTGCCGCAAGGGCCGTACCGGATTCCTCCGCCGAAGGCGCGCCGAACGCGCGTTCCTTCAATGCGGGTGTGGAGATCATATAGGCGCTTTGCGCAATCGCCTTGGCGAACAATCCACGGGCCGTTGGCGCCGCCATCAGATACATCACGCTGAGGGCGCCCGCGGATTCGCCTGCAATGGTGACGTTGGCGGGATCACCGCCGAAGGACGCGGCATTTTGCTGAACCCAGCCGAGCGCCGCGATCTGATCCAAAAGGCCATAATTGCCGCTAACCCCATAAGGCGATTCCGCGCTGAGGCCCGGATGGGCGAGCCAGCCAAGAACCCCCAGCCGGTAATTGATTGAAACGACGACAATACCGCGCGCCGCCAGCTTGGCACCGTCAAAGAAAGGCTCAGAACTCGCGCCGGTCGTCAGTGCGCCACCATGAATCCAGACAAAGACCGCGGCGTTACTGGCGCCTTCAGGTGTCCAGATATTCAGCGTCAAACAGTCCTCGCTCATCGGCGGCGGCCCATCGGCATAGAGGCTGTAGATGCTGCCAGGACGGGAAGGAGCCTGCACCGCGGCAGGGCCGAATACCGCAGCTTCCCGCACATCTGGCCATCGCGGCAGCGGCCTGGGTGGGCGCCAGCGCGCCGCTCCTACGGGCGGCAGAGCGTAAGGAAGGCCCTTAAAAACGCGGATGGCGCCCTCAGTTCGCCCCACCACCGTTCCGGCAGGCGCATCGACCGTGGGATGAGGAGCAGACATCAGGGACAGCCGCCGCTTTGCGTACCCAAGTCCGATGCCCACATTCCGACGTTCCAGTTCCAGCCTTGGTTGCTTGCACGACGCCTGCACACCACAGCCTCATTGAACTCGAACATCCCCGGCAACAAGTGTACCGATGGCGCCGGAACATCCTTAAACGCCATATAAGCGGTATTCGGTCCGTAAGTCGGCCAATCGGCTTCGCCCGCAGCCTGCGGCTTACCGCTACGGGCAAAACTGCTCCAATAGCCCATCATCGCATCGGACATGCGCGCCTCTTGCGCGGTAGCCGGAATCTTCGGCCATTGCGGTCCGGTGCGATCCAGGTTGCCGAACACATAGGGCAACTCACTGGCATGGAATGCATGCAGACCGGCATCGTCGGCAGCGGGATAGCCGTGATCAAAATAGTAGAGGTAGGATGGGACGCCCCGCATCGCCTGTTTGCGGGCAAGCCGTTCCGCCGTCCAGCCATAGAGAGAATCCCGCGTCGCCGCCCAGATACTTTCCTGCATCCTACTCTTGGGATAGAGGCGCAGAAAAGCGTCGGCGTATTCGTGGTAGCGATAGCGGATAATGGTTTCGTATTCGGCCTCGGTCGCTGGGGCCACAGCCGCCAGCATCCGCAGCGAGCGGATTTCGCCGCTGTTGAATCCCGTCAGCAACGGCACCGGTGCCTGTTCGCCCCGGTCGAATACATCGACCAATTGGCGTGGCAATAGATGCCCATCGATAGCACCGAAGGGTGCGAACTTGGCAGCCGGTGCCGCGCTCGCCAGCGTGCGTGCATCCATGGCCCGGAGCGCCGCTATCGTCGGCGCCTTCAACGCTGCTCCCAGCGCCACGCCGGCATCCTCAGCCGACGGAACACCATATTTTGCAGCCTTAAGTTCGGGCGTCGAGATCATATAGGCGCTCTCGGCAATGGCTTTGGCGAACAACCCGCGCGCCTCGGGCGACGCCATCAGATACATCACATTGAGCCCACCGGAGGATTCTCCGGCGATGGTGACATTGGCGGGATTGCCACCGAAAGCGGCGATATTGCGCTGGACCCAGCGCAGCGCCTCGATCTGATCGAGCATGCCGTAATTGCCGGAGATCCCCAAAGGCGATTCCTTGCTGAGTTCAGGATGGGCAAGCCAGCCGAGCACACCGAGGCGGAAATTGACGGACACAACGACCATGCCGTGCGCCGCCAGTTTGGCCCCGTCATAGAGCGGCTCGCGGCTCGAACCGGTGGTCAGCGCGCCGCCATGAATCCAGACAAAGACCGGCGCATTGCTGGCGTCCGCCGGGGACCAGACATTCAGCGTCAGGCAGTCCTCGCTCATGGGCATCGGCTCGCCGGCATAGACATTGGCGAGCTTGGACTCCGGCTGGAAACAAGCGGGCCCGAATGCGGCGGCGGGTCTGACGCCGCTCCAGTGCGGCATCGGGATTGGCGGCTTCCAACGCGCCTCGCCCACCGGTGGCTGCGCATAAGGAATGCCTTTGAAGACGTGCAGTGTCCCTTGGCTCTGCCCTGCAACGGCACCGATCGGCGCTGTAACCGTTACACTGGCCGTTTCGGCTGCTTGGCAAGGCATCAGGGCTAGGCAAACGGCCGCTGCGCCGAAGATCAGACGATGCAAGATCATGAAGCGGCTCCTTCAGTTCGGCGGCTCTCGCGCCGCAGGATGCGTGCCAGCAACAGGAAAAGAACGATGGCGAGGATGTAGATCGGCACCAGCGTGTAGAAAGCAAATTGCAGCGGATGGGCGAAATGGCTGGCGCGGAAGAAGTCGCTGGCTTGGCCGACATAAGTGGGCCCCAGGCCGAGGCCGATCAAATTCATCACCAGCAGCAGTAGCGCGCCCGACATCACACGCTGATCCGGCCGCACTTCCTGCTGCACCAGCGTCACCGTCGAGGAGAGATAGAAATAATTGAAGAACATCGGCCCGATCAGAAACAACACTGCCAGATGCCAGGATGGCGCCCAGGAAAACGCGATGTAGAAGGGGATGGCAAGGCTCAACGAGATCGCCGGTATCAGGGCGAAAGCCTGTTTCGAGTGACGTGTAAAGCGATCGATGACGCGCCCGGAAACGAACATACTGGCGCCCATGCCAATGGCGACAATCAAGGAATAGTAAAGGGAGACTTCGCCAAGCGACATCCCTTTCTCGCGCTGAAGAATGATAGGCACGAAATTGCCCATACCATAAGTGATGAACTGCGTAGCGCCGCCAGCGAGCGCGGCGAGGATCAGCGAAGGCCGCGAAAAGAACATCGCCAGCGTCCCCCAAAAGCTCGTTTTGGGCGCGGCCGTTTCGTCTAGGATAGCGTCCAGACCGCCGCGGCGTGGTTCCTGCACGAGCATGAGCACCCCAATCACCGCGAAGATGCCGACAGCTCCCAGGGAGACGAATGCCGCACGCCAGCCAAAGGCCGCGGCGATCGATGCGGCAGAGGCGACCCCCAGCGCCATTCCGATGGGCGGGCCGAGATTGAACAGACCAAGCGCGGTGCCACGGCGTCCCGGCGGAAAATAGTCGGTGATAATGGCGTAGGAAGGCGGCACGCCACCGGCTTCTCCGAAGCCCACCACCAAGAAGGCGATGACAAACAACGGATAGCTCGACACCAGCCCGCAGGCCATCGTCGCCAGACTCCAAATCCCGCAGGCGATGGTCAGAACACCAACGCGGCTTGTCTTATCGGCGAGAAAGCCGACGGGAATGGAGATGCAGCAGTAAAACAGCGCAAAATAGAGGCCGATCACCAGGCCGAATTGGCCATCCGTGATATGCAGACTTTCCTCGATCTGCTTGCCCAAGATCGAGGGCAATTGACGGCACAAGAAGTTGAGGACGTAGACCGAACACAGCATGCCGAGCGCGACCCAGGCACTCCTGCCGGGAGCGACCGGTTTTGCAGCCGCCTGTGTTTGCAGGGTTGAGATGGCCATCGCTCAGCAGCCACTCGGTTGCAGCGCAAAATTGGCAATTTTTGGTTGATCTTCCGGGGGCACTTGCCTCTTGGCAGCTTTCAACACAACGTCCTCCCATATTTTTTTGAAATCGATCGTAGCGTCGATTTTCCGGACCACCATGCAGCCGGCTTGCGTTCCTGTCAATATTCACTATCGTGATGGTGAATATTATATAGGCCCCGCTGCCCGGTTCGAGGCCGTGACCGGGAAGGGCGCCAAGACACACCGCTGTGAGGCGAAGTACATGACACTCCTTGGAAAAAAAGGCCTTGTGGTCGGCATCGCCAACCTGGACAGCGTGGCCTATGGCTGCGCCAAAGCCTTCCGGCGCGATGGGGCCGAACTCGCCATCACCTATTTGAACGCCAAGGCAGAGCCTCATGTCCACCCGCTTGGCGAAGAATTGAAGACTGCGATTATCGCGCCGCTTGATGTGCGGGTGCCCGGTCAGCTCGAAGCCGTGTTCGATCGCGTCAAGAACGAATGGGGCCGGCTCGATTTCGTGCTGCATTCGATTGCGTTTGCGCCGCGCGATGATCTGCATGGCCGTCTCATCGACAGCTCGGCGGAAGGTTTTGCGATGGCCATGGACGTGTCGTGCCATTCCTTCGTCCGCATGGCCAAGCTGGCGGAACCGCTGATGGATGACGGCGGTTGCCTTCTAACGATGTCCTATTATGGCGCCGTGAAGGTATCCGAGAATTATGGCCTTATGGGACCGGTGAAAGCGGCGCTCGAAAGCTGCGTGCGTTACATGGCGGCCGAAATGGGTCCCAAGCGCATCCGTGTCAACGCCGTTTCACCGGGGCCGATGCGCACGCGCGCGGCAAGCGGCATCAAGGATTTCGAAGCGTTGATGGAACGGGCCGCGGCGCGCGTACCCGAAGGACGCCTCGCCACCATCGAGGATGTCGGCAACCTCGCGGCTTTTCTGGTCAGCGATGGTGCCCGCTCGATCACCGGCAATACGGCCTACGTCGATGCAGGCTATCACACCACCAGCTAAGTCCGCCCAGAAAGCTGCGGCGCCGGACGTTTGCGTCGTCCCGCGCCATCTGAAGACACTCAGCCTTGCCGCGAAGGTTTGGCCGCGGCCACATGCACCGTATCGCCGGCGTTAAGAGAGTCCGGCGGATTGTCGATGATGCGGTCGCTTGCTTTCAAGCCGGTGGCCAGTTCCACCGTTTGGCCGTTGTCACGCGCAATCTGCACCGGACGAATGACCACCCGGTTGCCGCTGCCCAGCAAGGCCACCGCTGTGCTGCCATCGCGGAAGATCAAAGCGCTGGAGGGCAGCTGTGCCGTCAGCACATTGCTGCGAAGATCGAACGACACCTGCGCATAGGAGCCCGGCTTGAGCAGCCGCTCTTTGTTATCCGCCAAAAGCTGCACCAGCACACTGCCGCTGGCGGAATCGACGGCACCCGAACTGGCCAGCACGGTCGCAGTAAAGATCTGGCCAGGATAGTCGGGCACCGTGAAGCTGGCGGTCCTACCCGCCGTGATTTGCGCGGAATATCCCTGCGGCACCCGCACATAGAGCCGCAACTTGCTTTGATCGGAGACCGTGAAGAGCGGGGTTCCCGAAGCATTGCCGGAGGCCACGTAATTGCCAATGTCGACGGAACGGCTGGTCATCACGCCGTCAAACGGGGCCACAATCTTCGTATAACCGAGATTGATATTGGCCGCATCGACCGCGGCGCGGTCGGCCTCCACCAGACCGGCGTCGGCATTGACCGTGGCCTGCTGCGTCTGCAGCTGTTGACTGGAAATCGCGTTCTGCGCCGCCAGCGATTGATAGCGCACGAGGTCTTGCTTGGCATTGGCGAGATTGGCCATGTCGCGCGCCAACGATCCACGAGCCTGATCGAGAGCGGCTTTGTAAACGCCCGGATCGATCTGAGCCAGAAGTTGGCCTGCTTTGACCGGGGTGCCGATATCGACAAACCATTTTTGCACCGTCCCGGAGACCTGGGCGTAGATCGGCGCATTGTTGTAGGCCTGCACCGAACCGGGCAGCACCAGCGCGTTGCCGCTCTTAAGACCGGTGCTTTTGATCAGCTTGACCACCGGAACCGCCTGATCCGCGGTCCAGTCTTCCACCGCATTGGCAGCGACGATGCGGCCAGCGACGCCAATCGCCACAACGGCAAGTGCAACGGCGCCTGCCCCAATGCCGATCCATTTCAAATGCCGTGGCGGGGTGTACTGCAAGAGCTCGCTCTCCGTCTTTGTGTGGGGATTCTTTTCTTCCGGGGCCAAACCCGTCTCCGTGTCGAAGGATATGTTCTGGTTGTCAGGCATAGGCTTCTCCTGTCGAAGAGCGCTGGGTCGCCGGGGCGGACGCCTTCTTACCATGGACGATGCTGAACAAGACCGGCACGAACATCAGCGTCGCAACGGTTGCGAAGATCAGTCCGCCGATCACGGCCCGGCCGAGCGGCGCATTCTGTTCACCGCCCTCGCCCAGCCCCAGCGCCATCGGTGCCATGCCGATGATCATCGCAAGGGCGGTCATCAAGACGGGCCGGAAGCGCGTGATGCCGGCCTCCATCGCCGCCATCACCGCATTGCCGGTCGCCTCCAACCGCTCGCGCGCGAAGCTGACGACCAAAATCGAATTGGCGGTACCGACGCCCATGCACATGATGGCGCCGGTCAGCGCCGGCACCGACAGCGTGGTGCCGGTGGCAAACAGCATCCAGACAATGCCAGCCAGCGCCGCAGGCAGCGCCGTGATGATAACAAAGGGATCGAGCCAAGATTGGAAATTCACCACGATGAGCAGATAGATCAGCACCAGTGCCGCGAGAATGCCGAAATAAAGGCTGGTGAAGGCCGTATCCATCGTGGCCACCTGGCCGCGGAGGGTGACGGTCGATCCCCTGGGAACATCTTGGGCGGTTTCGGCCATCAGCTTGCGAATGTCCGCCGCAACGCCGCCGAGGTCGCGGTCCTGCGTGGTGGCGTAAAGATCGATGGTCGGGCGAATGTTGTAATGCGAAACCTCGGCGCTGGAGTTTTCGCGGGCGATAGTGGCAAGGCCGCCTAGAACCTGCAATCCGCTGCCCGTACTCGTGGTCACCGGCACGTTGCTGAGATCGGACAACGAGGTGACCTCATATTCCGGCATTTGCGCCACGATGGGATAGGAGACGCCGCTCTTGGGATCGAGCCAGAAGGTGGGCGAGACCTGGGACGAACCGGCCAGTGATGTGGTCAGGCTGTTGGTGACATCGCGCTCCGTTAGGCCAAGCCCGGCAATGCGCGAGCGGTCGACATCCACGCGCAGCTGGGGATTGTCCACCGATTGCTGCATGCGCGCATCGGCGATGCCACGAACCTCACGCAACTTTTTCAGCACCGCAAGCGCGTATTTCTGGTTGGCGGCCTGTTTGGGTCCGCTGATCTGCAAATCCAGCGGCGCCGGCACACCGAAGTTCAGAATCTGGCTGACGATATCCGCCGGCAAAAACGAGAAGGTCACACCGGGAAAAGCCACAGGCAAACGCTCGCGCAACTTGCGCACATAATCGGCGGTGGCGTGATGGTCTTCTTTCAGGCTGATATAGATGTCACCATCCTGATAACCGATCAGACCAGAATTGTTATAGATCGTGTTGATGGCACTGGTCGGCAGGCCGAGATTGTCGACGATGGAATCCAATTCCTTCGGCGGAATAGTGGCGCGGATCAGCTTCTCGATATTGCCGAATTGCACCGCGGCCTCTTCCAGGCGAGTGCCCACCGGTGGGCGGGCATGAATAGTGATCTGGCCCGAATCCACGGCGGGGAAGAAATTCGAACCCAGGAAGGGGATCAGCCCAAAGGACACCACCACCACCACCATAAAGCCCGCGATAAAGATGCCGCGATAAGCCATCGCCATGGCAAGAAGGTTGCGATAGCCCTCGCGGAACTGATCGAAACGATGGGTAAAGCCCTGCTGGAAACGGCTTAAGGGCCCCGGCTTCTTGTTGCGGACGCTGTGCCTTTCGGCGGCATGCGTCCGTAGCAGATACATCGCCATGGTCGGCACCAAGGTGCGCGACAGGATAAAGGACGCAATCATGGCGAAGATGACGGCCTTGGCCATGGGCACGAAGAGATAGCCGGAGACACCGGCCAAAGCGAACATCGGCACAAAGACGATACAGATGCAGAGCAATGAAACGAAGGCCGGGGTCACGATCTGCTGCGCGCCGTCGAGAATAGATTGTTTAACCGGCTTATCGTGTTCGAGATGCCAGTTGATGTTCTCGATAGTCACGGTGGCATCGTCGACCAAAATACCAATGGCCAGTGCCAGACCGCCCAGCGTCATGATGTTGAGAGTCTCGCCGACAGCCGACAGCGCCGCAAGTGCCGCCAGAATGGCCAGCGGAATCGAGGTGGCGATGATCACGGTCGACCGCCAGCTGCCGAGGAACAACAGGATCATCAAGCTGGTCAGAAGCGCGGCGATGATGCCTTCGCGCACCACCCCGGAGATGGCGGCTTTCACGAACAACGATTGGTCGTTGAGCGGCGTCACCTTATAATTGTCCGGCAAGCTCTCCAGCACCTTCGGCAACGCGCTTTTGATGCCCTGCACCACATCCAGGGTCGAGGCCGATCCGGTTTTCAGAATAGTGGTCAAAACGGCGCGGTCGCCATTGACATGCACCAAGCTCTGCTGCGGCGGCGCGCCATCGTGGACGTGGCCGACATCGCGCAAATAAACCACCGTGCCGTTCACCGCTTTGACCGGCAGATTGTTGAGATCCTCGACTGTCGCGGCGGCGTTGTTGAGCTTTACCGTATATTGCAGCGAACCGATCTTCACCGTGCCCGCAGGAATGATCTGGTTCTGTGCCGCTAGCGCGTTGGAGACATCCTGCGCCGACAGGCCCTTGGCCTGTAGCGCTTGCGGATCGAGATCGACCTGAAGCTGCCGCACCTTGCCGCCATAGGAATACGGAATGGCGGCGCCGGGCACGGAAGCAAGGACGGGGCGGACAAAATTCTGTGTCAGATCCAGCACCTGCTGTTCCGGCAAACCGGAACTCGCGAGCTGCAAAATCGGAACGGTGGAGGCATTGTAGTTCAGGATCAGCGGCGGCGTGATGCCCGCAGGCATGGTCTTCAACACCGTCTGCGAAATCGAGGTCACCTGCGCCGTGGCAGTGCGAATATCGACATTGGGCTGAAAGAAAATCTTGATGATGCCGATACCGGGCAGCGACGTGCTTTCGATATGCTCAATATCGTTGACGGTGGTGGTGAGCGATCGCTCATAAGGCGTGACGACACGGCCGGACATCTCGTCCGGCGACAACCCGGTATATTGGAAGGCGACGCCGATCACCGGCACGCCAATATTGGGAAAAATGTCGGTAGGGGTCCGCAACGCCGCCAACGGGCCAACGATCAGAATTAAGAGCGCCATCACGATAAAGGTGTAAGGGCGCTCCAGCGCTACGCGGACAATCCACATCATGGCCGGCGTACTCCTTCTGAGGTGACGTCAGCGTCAGACTGGCAAAATTGGCCGCAGTGGCGTATAGACATGTTACTGACCGGTACGTTCCGAGCAAACAGATATAGGGGATACCCCTTAGCCGACAAGTCGGAAGTTCGATCACAAGCGAATTTGATACAAGTTGCCGTTGGGCGATGTATGCGCCATAAACTAAACATTACAACGAATACGGGAGGAACAGCGTGCTTAACGAGGTGAAAGCGCCCAAACGCGCGGCGGAGCGCATTCGCGAGACGGCTGAGGAGCTATTCTACCGTGAAGGAATCCGCGCTGTGGGCGTCGACGAGATCGTAGCGCGCGCCGGTGTCACCAAGCCCAGTCTTTACCGCAGCTATGCATCCAAGGATGAACTGGTGGCGGATTGTTTGCGCCATCATGGCAGCAAGCGCCTGGATGCCTTCGATGCCGCCCTCCTGGAGGGGGACGATGTGCGGGCCGCTTTCCGCGCCTGGCTGACCGGCCTATCCGAACGCGCGACCAAGCCCGATTACCGGGGCTGCGGCAATTCCAATGCAGTGGTGGAATACCCGCACATCGACCACCCTGCCCGCAAGGTGGCGGCGGAAAACAAAAGCCGCTTCCGGGCCCGGCTACATGCTTTGGCGAAAGAGCTGGGCGCGCCCGAGCCCGGGCTGCTCGGCGACATGCTGCTGCTCATCATTGAGGGAAGCTATACCTCGGGACAGTTGTTTGGCGCCGGTGGCCCCGCAAGCCGCCTCGTCCAAGCGGTCGATATGATGATCGATGCCCATCTCAAAACCAGCACTACCAGTGCGCGTGGCAGACAAAGCAGCAAAGCAGCACGCCAAAGCTGACCGGTCCGCAGATAGCAATTCTCGGGTCAGTGCCGCGCGGTGTTTGGCCCTTTTCGTTTTCGTTGCCAACACATCCGTTCACGAAGGCTTGTAGAACAAAGCGGCACCGCGACCAATGTCGGTGCCAGAGTGCCCAGATTCTGCTTGCTGATCCGCTCCGCCGAGCATGAAATGGGGACGCGGGAAGCGCGGCAGAACGGCAGAACGGCAGAACAACCGCCGCTGAGGGTATTATGACTCTAGCAAGCGGTCGTGCGATTCCATCAGCGCGCTGGTGGCGCATTATTCCAGCGGCAATCCTCGTCTATCTGTTCTCGTTTATGGACCGAACCAACATCAGCTTCGCGATGGCGGGCGGCATGAACGAAGATTTGTCGATGACGCCTGCACTGTCCGGGCTTATCGCTGGCATCTTTTTTGTCGGCTATGTCATTCCGCAGATGCCTGCCGGCCATTTGGCCGAGCACGGCAATGCCAAGCAGTTCATCGGCATTTCGATTCTGTTCTGGGGCGGCCTCTCCATTCTCTGCGGTCTGGTGCAGAATTCAGACCAGCTTCTGGTCTTGCGCTTTCTCACCGGTATCGCCGAAGGCGGGGTCTGGCCCGCGATGCTGGTAATCATCAGCCATTGGTTTCCCAATGAGGAGCGCGGGCGCGCCAACGCCTTTTTCATCATGAACATCGCTATCGCTTCGATTATTACCGGCCCGCTCTCGGGCTGGATCATCAGCCACTACGGCTGGCGTTGGGTGTTCATCGGCGAAGGCGCTTTGACGCTGGTGCTGATTCTTATCTGGTATCCGCTGATCGCCAACAGGCCGGAAACCGCCAAATGGCTGTCGGATGAGGAGCGTACTTACCTGACTGCCCGGCTGACAGCCGAACAGGCGCAAATCAAAACTGCGAAGACCGTCTCTTATCGCGCGGTCTTGGCGGACCTCAATTTGTGGAAGCTGGTTTTCCTCTATTTCTTCTACCAGATCGGCATTTATGGTTTTGCGCTGTGGCTGCCGACACTGCTGAAGGAGCTGACCCAGACCGGCATGACCAATATCGGCCTGCTCTCGATGGCGCCCTATATCGTGATGATTTTCGGGCTCTATGGCTTTGCGCGGCTGTCGGACCGCAGCGGCAACCGGCGCCGCTATACGGCGCTGCCCATCCTCGGCTTTGCGATCTGCTTCTTGGCTTCAACCCTGCTCAAAAGCGACATCTGGGTGTCGTTTGGCTTCCTGGTCGCTTGCGGCCTCTTCATGCAATCGGCCTCCGGCGTCTTCTGGACCATCCCGCCGATGATTTTCCCGGCAGAGGTTGCAGGCGGCGTGCGCGGCATCATCAATGCGCTCGGCAATCTCGGTGGCTTTATAGGCCCCTTTGCGGTCGGCTGGCTGCGCATGAGCTTCAACAATTACGATGCGGGAATCTATTTTCTGGTGGCGATGCTGCTGGCCGGCTACCTGATCACCCTCACCCTGCCGGCCTCAACGGCTGGCCGACGCGCGACGGCGCTTGGATCGAAGACCTAATCCGCCGTGGCCCCGCCATCGACAGGAAGCGCGACGCCGTTGAGGAACGCGGCTTCGTCACTTGCCAGATACAACGCCGCATGGGCGACGTCTGCGATGGTCGCGAGCCGTCCCAGCGGCACTTCACCGAGCCGCTCCGCCCGCCGCTCGGGGTCCTTCAACATGGTCTGCACCAGAGCCGTATCCACCGTTGAGGGATGGATGGAGTTGCAGCGGATGTTGTCCTTGGCATAGCGCACCGCCACCGATTTGGTCAGCAGGGTCAGTGCGCCTTTGGTCGTCGTATACGTCTCGTTGGTATAGCGATGACCAATCAATCCGCAGACGGATGACATGTTGATGATCACGCCGCCGCCCGCCGCCCGCATAAATGGCAGCGCATGCTTGATGCCGAGGAACGGTCCACGGACATTCACCGCCATCATGGCATCGAAGGACTCCACCGGCATCTCCTCGATATTCTTACGGATATTGATACCGGCATTGTTGACGAGGATGTCGAGGCGCCCGGCTATGCCGACCACCGCCGCAAGCGCATTTTTCCATGCCTCTTCCGAGGTCACATCCAGCGGCAGAAACGCGGCCCCGATAGCGGCGGCAGTGACTACGCCTTGTTCGCGGCTGACATCAGCGACGAAGACGCGAGCGCCTTCGCCAGCGAACAGCGTTGCGATCTCAGCGCCCAGACCACCGGCCGCGCCGGTAATCAGCGCGACTTTGCCCGCAAGCCGCTTCATAGCGCGCCGCCCTTGCGCACCTTGACGTCCGCGAGCTTCTCATAGAACTGGATAATGCCGCCGTGATCGTCGCTTTGCTTGCCGTCGACCTTGAGGGCTTGCAGGATTTCCATGACTTGGCTGGTCAGCGGGATCGGCGTCCCGTTCTCATGGGCGGTATCGAGCGCATTCTGCAAATCCTTGATATGCAGCTCAATGCGGAAGCCCGGCTTGTAATTGCCGGCCAGTACCATCGGCGCTTTGGCGTTGAGCACCGTACTTCCCGCCAAGCCACCCTTGATGGCCTCAAAGACCCGCTCGGGATCGACCCCCGCCTTGGTTGCCAGCACGAAGGCTTCCGACATCGCCGCGATGTTCAGCGCCACGATGATCTGATTGGCAAGCTTGGTGACATTGCCCGCGCCGATATCGCCGCAAAGCACGGCACTGCCCGCCATCTTCAGGAGGATATCTTTCATCTTGGCAAAAACATCTTCCTTGCCACCCACCATGATGGACAGCGTGCCATCGATGGCTTTGGGCTCGCCGCCGGAAACCGGAGCGTCGAGCATCTCGATTCCCTTTGCCGCCAGCGCCTCTGCCACTTCGCGGCTGGCCAAAGGCGCAATGGAACTCATGTCGACGACGATGCTGCCCGGCTTGGCGCCTTCGATTACCCCGCCCTCGCCCAATATCGCCGTCTTCACATGCGGGGAGTTCGGCAGCATGGTGATGATGAGTTGGCTTGCTGCGGCCACGTCCTTGGGCGAGGTGCCAGCGATCGCCCCCGCCTCCACCAGTTCCGCCACCGCGGCTGTCACCACGTCATAAACGACGAGGCTATAGCCTGCTTTCAGCAAGTTCTTCGCCATCGGCTTGCCCATGATGCCGAGGCCGATAAAGCCGATCTTCATTTGTCGTTCTTCCTCAAAATCGTCTTCGCCGCCGCTGCAATGGCCTCTGCCGTGAGGCCGTAGCGTTCCATCAGGATGTCATAACGTTCCGCCGAAGTGCCAAAGCGGTCCGTAACCCCAACAAACTCCACCGGCGCATGGGCCACGCCGCGTAGCGCCTCCACCACCGCCGAGCCCAGCCCGCCGATCAAGGTATGCTCTTCGGCAGTGACAATCGCATTTACACCGGCTGCGTAACGGATCACCGCATCGCGGTCGAGCGGCTTGATGGTGCTGACGTTGATCACCCGTGCCGAAATACCGTCGGCTTCCAGCGTTGTGGCAGCCTCGAGCGCTTTGGACACCATCACGCCAGCGGCAAAAATCGCCACATCGCGGCCTTGGCGCAGCAAGCTCACTTTGCCGATGGCGTAAGGCTCGTTTTCGGGCGTGACAAAGGGCAGATCGTTACGGTTGATGCGGATATAGACCGGGCCCGGCCAGTCCAGCATATGCTCCATCATCTTGGTTGTCTCGATGGCATCGGCGGGACAGATGACGGTCAAATTTGGAATCGCGCGCATCAGCGCCACGTCTTCCACGCTTTGATGAGTCTTGCCGTCGCCGAAATCGGAAAGTCCGGCGCTAGAGCCGCAGATCCGCACCGGCAAATTCGGCACACAGACCGAATTGCGCAGCTGATCATAGGCGCGGCCCGTCGCAAAAATGGCGAAGGTATGGACGAAGGGGATCATCCCCGCCAGCGCCATGCCCGCGGCGGTGGACATCATGTCCTGCTCGGCGATACCCATTTGGAAGTAGCGGTCCGGAAACTCCGTCTGAAACATCACCGATTGCGTCGATTTTCCCAGATCGGCCTCGAGAGCCATCACGCGATCATCCTTGCGGCCCAGCGCGACAAGGGCTTCGCCATAAGCATTTCTCAAACTCGGCGACTTCATTGCAGAATCCTTTTGGCTTCCGCGATTTCGGAAAGCGCCTGATCGTATTGCGCCTGTGTCAGTGAGGCGTTGTGAAAGGCCGAGGTGTTCTCGGCAAAGGAAACGCCCTTGCCTTTCACCGTGTCGGCAACGATCACGGTCGGAACCCCTTTGGTCGCCTCAGCCTCATCGAGCGCATTCAGAACCGCGGCCACGTCATGACCATCGACATGCAAGGCGTTCCAGCCGAAGGCGCGCCATTTTTCCACCAGATTGGGAATTTCAAAAATATCTCTGGTAGCGCCGGTGGCCTGAAAGCCGTTGCGATCGACAATGCCGGTTAGCGAATCCAGCTTGTAGCGAGCGGCGGCCATGGCTGCTTCCCAGATCTGACCTTCGGCGATCTCACCGTCACCCATAGCGACGTAGACCCGCGCCGGGCTTTTCTTGTAGCGCAAAGCCAGCGCCATGCCGACGCCGATCGACAGTCCCTGACCGAGCGAACCTGTGACGGCCTCCATGCCGGGCGTCTTCATATCGGGATGGCCTTGCAAATTGCCTTCCAGTGTTTTCAGACCGCTGCTGTGCTCGCGCGGAATAACACCCATCTCGATCAGCGCTGCGTACTGAATGGGAACCGTGTGACCCTTGCTGAGCAAAAAACGGTCACGATCCTTGTTCTTCATATCGTTTGGATCGATGCGCATCTTGGAAAAGTACAAAGCTGCGGCGATCTCGGCGAGCGAACAGGAACCGCCGATATGCCCCACCTTGCCTACGCCGATCATCTTGATGACGTTCGCTCTGAGATCACAAGCAATCCTTTGGATCCTTCGAATCTCGTCAGGCTTTGCCATTCATCATCCTCCGGCGCAGATTTTTGGTGCCTGCCATATTCGCCCTACACTCTCCGAATTGTTCAGTCGATACACATTATCTTGGCAGACGTTCACCGATGGCGCACTCACACGGCCAGGGACGACAATCATTGTTGCCGCTGATTGAGGCCGCATTGTTTGACTTACGTTCCAACATCATAGCCCTCATATCGCGCCATTGTAGCGCCAACATC
Source organism: Alphaproteobacteria bacterium (assembly GCA_015654635.1). Classification (GTDB taxonomy): domain Bacteria; phylum Pseudomonadota; class Alphaproteobacteria; order Micropepsales; family Micropepsaceae; genus Rhizomicrobium. Next base: position 21,849 of record JAATGP010000059.1, read on the forward strand.
CGGGCGGCAAACCTAGACCAACGTCGATAGGCAATACCCGCAGGCGGCAGAAGAAGGCCATTCTGAATGCAAATTGGCCATGTTTTCAAGTTGGTGTCGCCCCCGCGGCATCCTAAGAACGCAGCCATGATTTCTCGCAATGGATGAACAGAACTGCATCACATCGGCGCTCAGACGCAAACTTCCGTGCGGCCTGCAACCGCCGGTCGATTGAGGTAGCTCACATTTGCGTCTCGTCCCCTCCTTCGTGCCCTATTTGATGCCGCCATCGCGGCGGCGCAGCCCGCTCTGTATGTACCGCCCCACTTCCCCACGCCATCCTGACCATCACCACCTGACGTCAATTGGCCTTCGCAAAATTACAGCGTATAGCGCAAGCCCAGTGTGATCCGGCGGCCATAGTCGACAACGTCCAGAACCTGCTCTGGAAAACGTCCGCGCGTGCTGTAGGTCGCGTCCAGCACATTCAAAACTTCGCCATAAGCGGTAAGCGCATCCGTCACCGCGTAGCTGGAACTGATATCCATATTCCAACTGGAATCGACGAAAGTCGGCTCCGAATTGAAGGCGGAGTAGTTCTGCTGCTGGCCGAAATGATCGAGGTAGCTGTCGCGCCAGTTCGCTGCCACGCGCATCTCAAAGCCGCCTTTGTCGTAGAAGGCGATCAGATTGGCGGAATCGGCGAGCCCGGTTACGGCAAAGCCGCTGGTGGTGAGGTTGTGCGGATCATAGGGTTTGTTGGAACCCACCAGCGTGCCGTTGGCCTGAAAACCGAAACCGGTATCGTCCCAGACATGCTGCAAAGCGATCTCGATCCCGTACACCGAGGCGCTGGGTCCGTTGATATAGGATGACACGCGAAACTCTGCCGGTGCACCGGTGGTGGGATCGATCACGCCATTGATCGTCTGGCCCAAGGTGCCGGAGACGATGAAGTTCGTCACGTTTTTGACGAAAGCATTGGCCGATACGTAGGAGTTCGGCGCGTAGTACCACTCCGACGAGACGTCGGCATTGTCCGACAGGAAAGGCCGCAGTCCGGGATTGCCGCCGGTAGCGACCAGCGAGCCGACACGCTCGGAGGAGGTCAGGTTAAGCACCGGCGTCACGGCCGCGAGCGGCGGGCGGGTCAATGTGCGTGAGGCGTCGAGCCTAAGATGAAGATCATCGGTGATCTCTAAGTTGAGATCGGCATTGGGCAAGAAATAATGATAGCCGCGCTTGCTGGTGACGACATCCTGGCTGCCATAGGTCACAAAGAACGCGGTATGGTCAGAAGACATCACCGACAAGCCCACTGGCGGGCGGTTGATACCGGTGGAGGCAAGGTCGGTGTACTCGGCGCGGATGCCGGCATGGTATTTGAGCGGCATCCCGCTGATGCGTGTGATCCCCGCGAGCAATAGATAACCGGCGAAATTGTCTTCGTAGATATGCTGATAGCTGGCGGGGTCGAGCGCGACCTCGAACGTGCCATGATAGGCTGGATTGCAGCAGCCATAATTGAACCCGGGGATTGTGGCCGGGGTCACCGGATCACCGAGGTTTTCAAGATAGTTCACCACCACCCCGGGATTGAATGCCAATATCTGGGGCGGAAGCGCCGCCGACCCGCTCCAACCCGAAATAAAATCCGCCGTGCTGAAGCTCTTGGTGAACAGGTTCGGCGGTAAAGCCACGCCAGCGGGAAGCCCAGTCGCGGGGCCGGATGAATAATAGTTGTTCGAGGCGGGGCCATAACCGGCATAGGCCTGCCACTGATTGTTGGCGAAGCTGTGATAGGCGGACAGCTTCATATGATTGGCCAAATATTGTGCACCGGCGGTCAGGCGCAGATCGTCGTCGCTCCAATCCGCCTCCAGCTTGGCTTGGTTGGTGGTGTTGCGGTTGCGCTGGCTCATCAGCACGATGACGTGTGAGCCGATAATCGCCGTGTCGAGGAAACGGTCCGCGTCACCGTTCGGGCCGTAAGATGTGTAATAAGGCAGCACATGGTTGCCGCCTACCGCTGCGACGATGCCGATATTGCTGCCATTGGTGCCGGTGGGGGTGGAAGGCCCATAGCCGACATCGACACTGTAATCACCATACTGCCCCCCGGGATTGAGCGAGGACAGCGCCGTATCGCCATCGGCAAGAATCGACAGATGGTCGTTCACCGCCCACCGTACATTGACACCGAGATCGTCGTTCTGCAGTACCTGTTCGTTGAATTGGGCATCGAAATCCGTGGGCGTGTTGGCGCGCGTAAAGTCGATGATGGTGCCGTCGGGCGAGGTCTTGACGTTTCGCATCTCGCCGCCGCTGTTCCATATGGAATAGCCGTTCTGCAGTTCCTTGAGATCGTTGCGCCCAAAGGTACCGTTTACAGTCGCCAGCACGGCATCACTCGGCTGCCACTGCAACACCGCGACAGCATTTTCCCGCATCTGCCAATTGTGGATCTGATAAACACCGTAATCCTGAATATACCACACCGGTCTGGTGGTATCGGGTACCGGCGTGGCGCCGCAATTGGCCGAACTCCCGGCGAACTGGCAAGGATCGAGATAGGTGCCCTCCCAGCCCCAGACGCTGGCCTCATTGCTGCGGCTCTTGGTTTCCGCATAGGCCGCAGCCAACAGAAAGCCAATCCGGTCGCCGTTAAAACTGTCGCTGAACAGGACATTGAAGTTCGGCGTCGGCCGGCCTTCTTCGGGGCTATACGTCGTTGAGGCGGAGGCCGTCCATCGCAGCCCGGGCTTATCAAGCGGCTTGGGATATTTGATGTTAAGCGTGGCGCCGATAGCCCCGGCTGAGAGCGATGGATCCGGACTTTTCAGCACATCGACCTCCTGCACCAGATCGGAATTCAGTGCGCTGAAATCGAAGCCGCGAGAGCTGATGCCCGAGGATATCTTGCGCCCTTCGAACAAAGTCTCGTTAAAGGCCGGACCGAAGCCGCGCACCGTGATCTGCGTGGGCTCGCCGGTAGAGGAATTGATGCCATTGAGGCTGGTGACGGCGCGGCTCACCGTGACTCCCGGAATCCGCATCAGCGCGGTGGCGAGATTGGCATCTGGAAAGCGGCCGATATCTTCCATGGTGATGGCATCAACCAAACCATCGGCGGCACGCTTGATATCCAGATTGCGTTGCAACGAGCCGCGAATGCCGGTCACAATGATGGTTTCGGCCTCCACATTGTCCAAACGCAACATCGGCGGCGGGAGAGATGGCGGCGGCGGCGGTTCCAACGTGATCTGGCGCACAATCAGGCCGCCGCCGCCATCGTGCACGACCTGCAAGTTGGTTCCGGCAAGCAGGCGGCGGATCGCATCATAGGCCGACATGGCGCCGTCAACGGCAGCGGCCTGGCGGTCGCGCACGGCCTCAGGAGCGAACAGGATGTTCGCCCCAGTTTGATGCGCAATGTCCCTGAGCGACAGGGCCAATGGCTGCGCGGGAACATGGACTTCGCCGGCAAAAGCGACAGACCACAATCCTGCCAGCGCCGTTGTTGCCGCCCAGAGGACTAACCGGTGACAGCCCGGTCTCGTGCCCCCGAACATATCCCCCCTGGAGGCGGATAATCCGCCCTGCCTATCCGACGATCAGTGATCATCGTCATTTCCTCGTCCTGACGTGTCAGGTTTTTTTGACTCGCGCCGGATCGAGCTCGAGCCTGACCTGATCTGTATTAAACTCCAACATAACCGGAAGCAGCGTAGCAACGGAATGGGCAAATGCCGCATTATCCCCAACACGGTATACACCGCTCATGCGCATCTTGGCGACGTCGGCATCATCGACCGCGATCTTGACCACAGAATAGCGGTTCATCTCACGAATGGCGCTGGCGACCGTGTCGTTATCGAACACGATCTGCCCTGTCTGCCAGGCCAAAAGCGGCACCAAATTCGGCTGATCCTTGTGGCGGCCCTCGCGGCCCACGACTATGCGATCTCCGCTTTTCAGCGCTTCCTGCCAGGCACCATCTCTGGCGTCTATCGTGGCCAAACCTTGTGTGAGCACCACACAAACTTCTTCACCGTCGCGCCGGACATCGAAGCTGGCCCGTACCGCGACAATACGCTCTGCCGCGGCATGGACGGCGAAGGGCCGGCTATCGCTGCCCCCGACATGGAAATTGCAGCGGCCGCGCTCCAGCGCAACGACGCGGGTAGCACTGTTATAGGTGGCGTGAAGGCGCGTGTCCGTGTCGAGAAAAACCTGCGTGCCATCGGACAGCACGACATGTTTTTGCTCCCCCACAGCGGTCTCAAAGACACCCGCCTCGGCGCTCTGCCAAACGGCCAGACCGGCACCCGCCACAGCCAGCGAGCCCATACTGGCCAGAACACCGCGCCGATTGCGCAGATACTGGCGCGGCCCCGCAACCGGCTCCGCCCAGGCGGCCCCCGTTAGTTCCCAGACCTCTGTGACCGCTTCGAAGGCGCAAGGATGACGCGCATCGCTCCCGAGCCAAGTGCGGAAGGCCGCTTCATCGGCCGTGCTCTTGTCGTCGGCCCTGAGACGCGCGAGCCACGCCGCCGCCTCTGCTCTGATCTCGGGCGGAATTTCACTTACAAACGCCATGTCACCAATCTCGAGTCCAGTCGGTCAAAAATAGTGTGGCTTTGGCAATATGCTTTTCGACGGCGCTTTGGCTGATCCCGAAATGAGCCGCAATCTCTCGGTACTTAAGCCCACGGAGTCTATGCATTAAGAATATTTCGCGTGTTCGCGTCGGAAGCTTGGCCAAGCCCTTCTTCACTCTAGAGAGGCGCGCACGCGCGGCCATTACCTCATCCTGGAGCGGCGCATCATCCGGATGCTGGCCTTCGCGCTGCTGATCGCGGGAAGCCCAGAACGTCTCATGACGGTGGATATCTACGGCGATGTTGGCGGCCGTCCGAACCAGAAATGCGCTTGGATTTTCAACCACATGACTGGAGCGATACTGCTCCATCCGGATATAGGCGCTATGCAGCAGATCTTCCGCATCACCGCGGCCACGGGTATGCCTCGCGACGAGCTTGAGCAGCTTGCCCCAATAGGCCCTTTCGTTTGGTGCTTCTGCCATGCTTCGCCCCTGCGAAAAGTATAGCAGAAACATCATGCTCGACAGGTCCAAAATATTCCGCCGATGGCGCATGAGGAAAACACCGCATCGTTCGTCTATCGATGGATAGCTTGGAAAGACGTTTAGCCTGCTGGTTTTGTGCCAGGACTTCGCAGAGGCAAATCGCGAGCACACATTGAGCCGCATTGCTCATCCCCACGCGCGAGGAAAACAGCAACCCTTTGTTGCGACGCCATATTATCCAAAACCTCGGCGGCGAATATTTCGTAAACATTTATTACAATAATTCTACTACACGCCCTCATAAGTTGTTATAGTGGCAATATTCCCGTAATCCACGAGGGGCCGCCGTGGACAGCATCCGCAACGTTCTAGAAGCGATCCGCAAGCTCGCTAATGAATATCTCCAGAACTTGGATAAGCGCGCGGATGACTGGGTCGTCCTAGCCAATATTGCCGACCACAAGGGCCATATAAACGACAGGACGAACGACAAGATCGTCATGTCTCTTTACAATATTACCCACGAAACGGTCGTCAGCACGTATGTGGCGGCACAGCCAGGGGTCGGTGGCGGCTATGCCGTCGTTGCGCCCCCGCTTTATATCGATCTCCATCTCATTTTCATGGCGAATTTCGTCGAACAGAATTACGCCGATGGCCTGACCGCAATTTCGCGAACCATCTCCTATTTTCAACAAAATCCTTGTTTTACGCACGATACCGCACCGCAGCTCGATCCCGATGTGGACAAGATCACGCTCGAATTCACCAGCCTGGATCCGGTGGAAATCAATTACGTGATGGGCATGCTCGGCACGCGGTATCTGCCCAGCGTTTTCTACAAGCTGCGGCTGATTCCCTTTGCCTCACAGGCGATGCAGGCGCGCACTTATCCGGCGCGCGGTGCTGCAGCCTCTGGGGCGATGCCAACAGCCGGGCTGCAGACATGACAACATCTCCGCGCTGGCCCTACAGCTTCACGACCGGTGTGCAGGAGCCCGGACGCCAGAATGAGCGTCGATCGAGGGCAAGTGTCTACAAGCCGCTTTTTAGGGTCGTCATCCATCATGGCTACAACGACCGTAGCGGCGGGCTCTGCCCTGATTTCCAGATACGCCCCACGCCAGACAGCATCCTGCTTATGCAGGCGCAAGGGCTGGTGTTCAAAGACGAAGGCATCGGCTTCAGCATCTATATCGCTGAAAATCGAGTCGAAGGTTTGATCGACTATTTGCGGCGCCGGGCCCAACTTTCGGCAGTCGGAAAAGGGATCGAATATTGGACGCGGCTATCTTTCGTCCTCATGCCTGTCAATCCCATGTTCGTTGGCATCACCGCTCTGCCGATCGACACCAATCCCACGGTCGTCAATCTCTACGCCGCCAACAGCTCGGCGCACTGGCGCGACGGGATGCTGCTCTTGGCGCCCGGCGGCGCCATGAGCAGCGAGGACCTCTACCGCACCACGGCCGCTAACTTTGCGATGCAAGTCGAAACGAGCCTCGATCAGGTAATGGTGACCGACATCTCCGGGAGCGTGGTGCTGATTCAATCACCGCCGAAGAATGCCGACGATCCTTCCCCTGCCAGCGACAAACCGCTGATGCCCAGTTTCGTCCAAGTCGATTTGAGCAGCCTGCCGCTCGGACTCTACCGCTTCGAGGTGATCGGCCCCTCCGAGCCGGTGTCGAACCCGCCGCCCCTGCTCTACACTGCAGCCATGCCTTCAGTGCCGCTGTGCTTCCTCGACATGTTGTTTACCTGTCCGGCGCGAGGCATGGATGGCGTCTATCCCGTGCCGGATTTGTTCGTGGGTGGAATGCCGATCGAGCCTGCTGCCGTGGGCAATATCACCTACGATTTGCATTTCGTGCCGCGCTCGACCTGGTGGCAGTACTATATCATTTCCCAGAGCGGTGAGATGATCGATCTCGCCATCGAGGGCAAGGGCACTCACTTTCAGCGCCAAGCACAGCCTGTACGCTTGCCCACGGGCGAACTTGCCACCCTTTTCAACGCCGGCGCTCCGCTGCCGATGCGCCAGATATCACCGCAACGCTTCACGCTCAGCGGCACACGGCGCGATGCCAATGGCCGCGAGAATGCGATTCGGGTCGACTGCCTGCCGGTGGCGCCGCCAGCGCCGGTTTGGCCTGGTCCCACGGAAAAGCCCGGCGACGCCCAACTGACCGGTATTTCGGAGATGTTCGTCTATGTCTGAATCACGCTGACCCACCGCTTGAAAGGAAGACTCCATGTCCAGTCTGAGAAATCGCACCACCCCAGGCGTATATCTGACCGAGTTGCCCGCCTTTCCGCCTTCCATCATCGGCGTCGCCACCGCGGTCCCGATTTTTGTTGGCTACACAGACTATGCCACCGATCCGACCAGCAAGAAGCAACTTTACATGCAGGCCGTCGAGATCAACTCAATGGCCGACTACTATAGCTATTTCGGCTATGGCTATGATTCCAAATATGCGGTTACCACGGGCACTGCCGATCTCTTCGACTTCGAAGCCGTCGATAGCGCGGGCGCGATCGGCTATTATAGCGTGACCAACACCGAGACCGTGCATTTCAACACGTTCACGGCGTTGAAGCTGTTCTATGCCAATGGCGGCGGCAGATGCTACGTCGTGTCGGTCGGCAATTACGGCGGCGTGAAATCGACAACAATGTTCGTTGGCACCGGCGTTTCGATCGTCAAGCAGGACTTGTTGGATGGCCTCGACGTCGCTCATGACACCGTTGGGCCGACGATGCTGGTGGTGCCCGACGCTTGTTTGCTGACGGCCACGGAATATCCCGATGTCGCCGTCAAGGAACTGGAGCAAGCCTTCTCCTTGCAGGATCGCGTCGCAATCCTCGATCTGCAAGGGGCCATGGACCCGGCGACTTGGAATAAAGTCGGCCTTGCCGCGCAGCGCGATGCCTTCTATGCCGCCATTAACTCTGCCGCCACCGCCTTCAGTTACGGCACCGCCTATGCGCCCGCGCTGCAAACCACGATCCTGTCTACCAGCGATATCGATTATACCAATTTGCAAGCAAATGCGGCTGGCGCCACCCTCCTCAAGGGTCTCTTGAGCACACAATGCAATACGCTCTACACCGACACGAGCAAGAACAAGCAAGTCACCGATAAGCTGGACGAAGCCTTCCCCGCCACGCCGCCAACCACACCACTGACGCCCGACCAGATCCAATCGCTCAACCAGTATCTCACCAACGCGCTGCCGCTGCTTGGGCAAGTCGAAGGCATTCTGCTCAACAAGCTCAATGTGGCGCCGCCGTCGGGAGTATTGGCGGGGATTTGGACCAGCAACGATGCCAATCGCGGCGTCTGGAACGCGCCCGCCAACATGTCTTGCGTCTCTGTGATCGCCCCGGAAGTGCCGATGACCGACGCCGAGCAAGGCGACTACAACGTGCCGCTGAACGGCAATGCCATCAACATCCTGCGTGCTTTTACCAATCGCGGCACTGTGGTTTGGGGCGCTCGCACACTAGACGGCAACAGCAACGATTACCGCTACATCCAAGTCCGCCGCACACTGGTCTATATCGAGCAATCGGTCAAAACCGCGCTGCAGCCATTCGTCTTTGCCCCCAATGACGGCAAGACCTGGGTGACCGTTACCGGCATGATCTCCGACTTCCTGACCGGACTTTGGACGCAAGGCGGGCTGATGGGCGACAAGGCGAGCGACGCCTTCACCGTGCAGTGTGGTCTCGGCTCCACCATGACCGGACAGGATATCCTCAACGGCTACATGGTCGTCGCCGTGACGCTGCAGATGGTCCACCCGGCCGAATTCATCGAGCTGACCTTCACCCAAAAAATGCAAGGCGTCAGTTAACGCCAGAGCGGGGGCGTTCGCCGCGGGGCGGCGCCTCTCCAATACGGCAACTAACAGGAGACAAACATGTCCGGCGAAGTTCAAGGCAACATTTGGCCACTGCCAAAATTTTATTTCTCGGTCCAGATCGGCGGCAACAATACAAGCTTTCAAGAGGTCACCGGCCTCGACACCGAAGCTCGCCCGATCGAATACCGCCACGGCGACAGTCCGAGCTTTTACCCGATCAAGATGCCGGGGCTCGGCAAGGTCAGCAATGTGACGATGCGCAAAGGCATCTTCGTCAACGACACCGCACTGTGGAACTGGTTCAATCAGATCAAGCTCAACACCATCGCCCGGCAGACCGTGGTGATCAATTTGCTGGATGAAACCGGCGCCCCAAAAATGGTCTGGACACTGAACAATGCCTGGCCCACCAAGGTGACCGGCACCGACCTCAAATCCGAAGGCAATGAGGTGGCGGTGGAAAGCGTTGAAGTCGCCTATGAGACATTGGTCATCTCTGCACCATAGAGGACCGATGTCATCCCAGGGTGTCTATTATCCGGCCACGCGCTTCTCGTTCACCATCACCGTGGCGGGAACGGGAACGCCGTTGCAGCTCCTCAGCCGTGCCGATGGCAGCTTTCAGGAAATCAGCGGCATCGAAGCGAAGACCACGACCGAAGAGCTGCGGGAAGGTGGCGAGAACCGCTATGTGCATCAGCTACCCGGCGCGGGACGCTATCCCAATCTGGTGCTCAAACGCGGCTATATGACGGCGCCGTCCTTCCTCTCCGAATGGGCGGCGCAATCGGTGGGCGCTTCGCTGTCGCAGCCGGTCCTCACCCAGACGCTGATCGTGATGCTTCTGGGCGCGGACCGGTTTCCGCTGGTCGGCTGGAATTTCACCCGTGCCTGGCCGGTGCGCTGGGTCACAGGGCCCTTCAATTCCACAGAGAGCGCCGTGCTGACCGAGGTGCTGGAGTTTTCCTATGCCTATGTCACACGAATTCCTTTGAATGAAGCCTTGACCATGGTGGCGCCGGTGGCGGCGCTGATCGGACTTTGAACCCCGGTCGCAACCACAAAGGACGAATACGATGCCTCTGCACATCAGTGAAATAGGCGTTCACCTCGCGGTCGGCGGTGCTGCAGGCACGGCGGCGCCCACAACGGAAGGCGATGGTGCGGATAGCCCCGGCGCCACGCTGACACAGGCGCAGATCAGCGAGATTGTCGCCCGGTGCCTGCAGCAATTGCAGAGCGCTCAGCGCCGCAGCACGGAGCGGTGAGATGTTTGGCAGCCTCGAGAAAATGGTGATTACGGCCTATGCGGATGGCGAGTTCGATACCCCGGTTGGCAAACCTTTCACGGTGTGGATCAATCCGGCGAGCTACATCTACAACTACAAAATTCTTTATAATAATCGCCAAGCTCAGGGCAGCCCAGGGCTGTCGCCCGACTTTAACCGCGTCGGCACCAATAGCGTCTCCTTCGAGCTGACTTTCGATGCTACCGGGGTCATCCCCAGCCCGCTTGCGGGCGTTTCGAGTGCGCCGGCGGACGGCATCGTGGGGCAAATCGCCGATTTTCAAGCCTTGGTCCTCAAACTCAACGGCAACACCCACAGCCCCAATTTCGTCAAGCTGGCTTGGGCGCAGCTACAGTTTCAGTGCCGTATGGAATCTATGAAGATCACCTATACATTATTTAGGCCGGACGGTACGCCGCTCCGGGCCAAGGTGGCGGTCGGCTTCGTCAGCTTCACCAGCGAAAGCCAGTTGGCAAAGCAAGCCAACAAGAAATCACCGGACCTCACCCACATCCTTACGGTGATGGCGGGCGACACCCTGCCCGCCCTCTGTCACCGCATCTATGGCAGCAGCCTTTTCTATCTCGGCGTCGCTGAAGCCAATGGTCTCAACGATTTTCGCAAGCTGGTGCCGGGCACGCAGATTTTCTTTCCGCCTCTTTCAGGCTCCGTGCAATGACGGCACCCTCCCCGCAACAGATTGCCGGACAACTGGCGACCTTCGATATCAAGGCCAACGGGGCGCCGATCGATTCCAGCTGGCAGGTGCAATCCATCGATATCTGGACCGGCGTCAACAAGCTCCCCAAAGCCAGGCTGGTGCTATTCGATGGCGATGCGGCCGAAGAGACCTTTCCCATCAGCGAGACCAAGACGCTCATTCCCGGTGCCACGCTGGCGATCACTCTCGGCTACAACAGCATCAATACCGAGGTATTTTCCGGTCTTATCTATCGCCAAGGGGTCGAGATCACGGAGAATGCAGGGACCACGCTGATCGTCGAGGCCACCGATAATGCGATGGCTATGACCTTGGCGCGCCACAATGCCATTTACGAAAACCTCACCGACAGCGCCTTGATCGAAAAGCTGATCGGCAATGCCGGCCTCAAAAAGACGGTGACGGCCACCTCAGCCCAACAGACATCCATCGTGCAATATTACAGCAGCGATTGGGATTTGATGGTAATCCGCGCCGAATTGAACAGCATGGTGGTATTGGTGGAAGCCGGTGCGGTAACCGTCGCCACACCCGATACCTCTAAGCCGCCCAAACTGACGGTCAGCTTCGGCGATTCCATTTTGGATTTTCGCGCCGACATGGACGCAACGACGCAATATGCCGCCAGCGCCATCCAAAGCTTTTCGTGGGACATGGCGAGCCAAGCGCTCGCCACCTCCGGCACCGCTTCGGCCAGCGTCAACGAACCCGGCAATATTCCGTCCGCAGACCTCGCCAAAGTCTTCAATGTCTCGCCTTATCCTTTACAGACCGGCGGCGAAGTCGCAGTGGCCGATCTCACCGCTTGGTCGAGTGGCGATTTGCTGAAAACCAAGCTTGCGAAGATTCGCGGCCATGTCACCTATCCCGGCAGCGCCCTTGCCAAGATGGGCGATATGATCACGCTGGCCGGCGTCGGCGACCGCTTCAATGGTGACGCCTATGTCAGCACCATTCATCATAGCTTGGCGGAAGGGTTTTGGCGCACCACCGCCGAAATCGGGCTTTCGCAGCAATGGTTTTCCGCGGTCGCGCCCAACATCGCGGCACCAGGAGCGTCTGGCCAGTTGCCGCCGATCTCCGGCCTGCAAACCGGCATTGTGCAGAAGATCGATGGCGACCCCGATGGCGAGTTTCGTGTCTATGTGACGCTGCCGCTGCTCCAAGCCAGCGGCAAGCTCGGCGTCTGGGCGCGGCTCGGCAGCTTCTACGCCTCCAACGCCATCGGTGCGCAATTCTATCCCGAAACCGGTGATGAAGTGGTCGTGGCCTTTATGAATGACGACCCGCGCTTTGCCGTCATCGTCGGCAGTCTCTACAGCAAGACCAAGCCGCCGCCGGTGACACCCGCTGCCGCCAACCCGCAGAAATGCATCGTCACCAAATCCAAATTACGGCTCGATTTCTTTGACGACAAGCACGCCATCGAAATCAGCACGCCGAAGGGCCAAAGCATCCGCGTTGATGATGATGCCGAGAGCATCACCATCAAGGACAAGAGCGGCAACAAAGCCACCTTCGCCGCGGGTGGCATCACGCTCGACAGCGCCGCCAACATAACGCTTACCGCCAAGGGCAATATCGACATCAAAGCGCAAGGCAATCTGGCACTGAAGGCAACGGCGAATGTCACTGTTGACGGGCTGCAGATCACCCAGTCGGCACAAACCAGCTTCAGCGCCAAAGGCAATGCGGAGGCCAAGCTCATCGCCTCTGGCATGCTCACCATTCAAGGCGCCCTCGTGAAGATCAATTGAGGACATCACCATGCCGCCCGCTGCCCGCCTCACCGACATGCACACTTGCCCGATGGTGACCCCTGGCCTGCCGCCTATTCCCCATGTCGGAGGCCCCATCGTCGGGCCCGGTGCGCCCACGGTGCTCATTGGCGGGCTGCCCGCCGCCAAGGTCGGCGATATGCTGGTCTGCGTTGGTCCGCCTGACAGCATCGTCAAGGGCTCGGCAACAGTGATGATTATGGGTATGCCCGCAGCCCGGCTCGGCGACACCACAGCCCATGGCGGCAGCATTGTGCTCGGCCTGCCGACCGTGATGATCGGGGGCTGATATGAGCGGTAACATCTATCCGGCCTTCCTCGGAACGGGGTGGAGCTTTCCACCCAGTTTTGCGCGCAACACCGCTTCGGTCGTCATGGTCAGCGATGTCGAGGATATCAAGCAATGCCTGTGGATTTTGTTTTCGACCAACCTCAGCGAACGGGTGATGCTGGCAAGCTATGGCTCATCGCTTTGGAAGAAGGTTTTCGCGGCGCTGACGACCACCATGGCGAACGAAGTGCGCGATCTTATCGCCAAAGCGATTTTGATTTGGGAACCGCGGATCGATGTCGAACGCATCGGGGTGGATCAGCTCGATCCCGAACACGGCATTCTCGCTATCTCGATTGATTTTGTCGTGCGCCAGACCAACGTGCGCAGCAACCTCGTCTACCCCTTCTATTTGCAGGAGGCGACCTTACCGCCGCCCCCGCCTTGAGCCCATGGATTGCAACCGCCCACAGAAGATCTTGAATCAAGCCGCGAGCCAGGCCAACCGCTGGAAGGACGCACCGCATCCGGCTGGCGTAGAGGTCGATGGCCGCAGTCTGGCACAATTGCTCACCTTCGCCGGGGAATACGGTGCGCTGATTAACTTCTTCGATCTGGCCGACAGTCCCGATGGCGATTGGACAATCTTCTTTACCTCCGATTCCAGCATCGCACTGGCCATGCTCGCCAGTCTGGACCTAGCCTCCATCGGTGCCGAACTGGGACGCGCCTTGGCGAGATTGCGCACAATCAAAAACACCAAGAAGCGACTGCGGGAACTCATCCGCGTGATCACCGCGATCCTGCGGCTGGTGCGTATTGTCGATAACGGCCACCGCTCGCCCGGCCCCGCTGGCGCCAGTCTCGCCAGGGCGGTGCGGCGGGAAATCAAAACGGGTCTGGCCACGCCGATGCAGCGTTTTGGCTCCCATGCTGCGGTCGCGGTGCTGGATCAAAAGTTGCGCCTCGATCTCTCGGGCTTGTCGCCACTCTGGGGCCTGAACGTCACGGGCGGCGCATCCGAGCCTCTCCCGCGCGATAGCGGCTGGATCGATGAAATCATCGCGGCCCTGCAGGAATTGGTAGACGCTCTCCTGGGCGCACTGCAACGTCTCTCTGCCAGCGCCACTGCCCTGCTGCAGGCCTCGCTGCGAGCGGAGGGGCACGCACCGCAAGCTGCTCTCTACAATGCTTTTGCCACCGTCTTTGGCCATGCCCAGGCGACGGTGAACCGCTTTCCTGGCCGTCTGGTGGATTTCTATTACGGCACAATCTTGCAGCTGGAGAGCTGCGCGGCGCTGCCAGACCAGCTCTATCTCACCTTCATGCCAGCAAAAGATATCACCGTTGCCTCGGTGCCAAAGGGCACGCTGTTTCCCGCTGGAACGGATACTGATGGCGCGGTCATTGCTTATGCCGCCGAACGTTCGCTCACCGTTTATCCCAGCGCAATCGCCGCCCTGCGTACCTTGCGGGTCACGCAGGCACCGCTGACCCTGGGCGATGACGAGATCGTGCAGCCCCCCGCGCCAGCCCTTGTGCTGAGCGGCATCGTCAGTCTTGCCGACAAACCGCCCGTCATCGCCAAACCGTTTGCGCCTTTCGGCGATAGCGTACCCGGCAGCAATGGTGTTCTCACCACCAGCCCGGCAAGCCTCGGCTTCGCGCTGGCGAGCCCGACTTTGCTGCTCGCCAGTGGCCAGCGAACGATCCATCTTAAGCTTACTATCGGTCCCAAAAGCCTCGCGGCCTTAAAACCGGCACTCGACGCTATCGCGCAACAAGCGGGCGGTCTCAGCGTTATGGAGGTCTTGGCACAAATCCTTCAGGCCGGTTTCCGCCTACAATATTCGGCGGCTGGCGGCTGGGTGGCAGTGGAGGGTTATACGGCCACAATCCTCCCCGCAGCCGCTCAGGATGCCGCCTTCGATCTCAGCTTCACCTTGAAAACCGGTGCCGAACCTTTCGTCGCCATGGCGACCATACCGCCCTCGGCCTCCGCCACACCGCCAGCACCGGGCAGCGCCGTACCCGATGCCAATCGGCCGGTGCTTCTCGCCAGCCTGCGGCAGGAACGTATAGCGGTCGGAAAAGGCGGCATAGAGGCGAGGGTTTATCCCTATGCGATTTTGTCCGGACTGGCACTCAGCGGTTTGACGGTTTCGGTGAACGTCTCCGGCTTTGGAGCCTTCGCCGTTTCGACACCCGATGGCCCTGCCGATACCACCAAGCCCTTCGCCTTGTTTGGCTCACCTCCGGCGCAGAATGGTGCGCTCACGATCACGGCGCCGGAATTGTTTGCCAAGCGCCTCGACAGTCTGTCGCTGACACTGACTTGGTACGCCCTGCCGCAAACAGCGACCGGCTTCAAAGGTTATTACCAGGGCTATCGCGTCGATCTCGACGGCAACACCGTTCCGCCCGGCACCCCGCCGCTGTTCGACAACACCTCGTTTCAAGTCGCGATGGCCGTGGTCAATCCGGGCTCGTGGACAATCCCGGCAACGCCGTTGACATCGCAAATCGCAACCAAACCGACTTATCTTTTCCGTACCGCTGACAAGGCCCCCCTTCCGCAGCCGGACAAACCGGTGCTGACAGCCACTGTGTTTGATGCCATCAACGTCGTCCGCAATACGCCGCCCGCCTATTACAATGCCGCCAATAGTGCAGTGCGCTTCACTCTCACCGCGCCACCCTATGCCTTCGGCGACACGCTTTACGCCCGCAATGTGATGGCGGCCGCGTTACAGGAGGCGCCGCTCGCTGCCTCTTGTTCCGAGCTTTGTGCCAAGCGCTGCGCTCCGCCGCCGGAAATCGCCCAAATCGCTACCGCTCTTGATGGCGTGGCCGCGGTTAATGCGCGTGCCTCTGACAAGCGTTACCGCGAGGCCCTCGCCAAAGCGATCGCCAACGCTTTGGCGCAGATGACGGGCGTGGCGTTAAGGGCAATCCAAGATGGGCTGGCCAAATTGTCCACCACCGTGAGCGCCGACACCATCGCGAAGTTGCGCGCCAGCCTGACCGACGCCATGGCAGCAGCCCCGCAAGGCGAGGAAGGTCTGCTCGGCCGCCTATCGGACTTGTTCAGCCGCCATTTGCCCAACACCGTCGACGTGGCGCACCATCTCAGCCAATGGCTCGCCAGCGCAGGCGTCGTGCTCGGCGGCGCCGCAGCGGCAGATCGCGATCAGGCGCGCGCCCTTTTGGGTGCAGCCCAACAGATGATCGACGCGGCACTCGCGAGCAAGCTGGTGCCACCGGCCGTCGCCCGTCCGCAAATGGGGGCGGCGCTGATCGCGGCGAAGGCCTCGCTGGTGGTGCCGCAAACCGATTGCCTGCAAAAATGCCTAGCCGAATGTATGGGTAGGGATCCCGCCAAATCCTATCCCAATGCGCCGTGGCTGCCGACGGCACTCCTCAGCCTCGATTACAGCGCGATATCGACGGTCCTGCCGCAAAACGGCGACAGCTATTATTACCTCGAACCTTTCGATGCCGTCACACCGGTTTCCTGGCCTGATACTGGCGAAGTTCCATTGCTGACGCCGCAGATGCAAGAAGGCGCTCTGTTCATCGCACTCTCGGGCACGCCCGCCAATCCCACCTTGCTGTTTGAGATGACCGCCGGGCCTGCCGGATGGTCCGATAATCCGCCGCCGCTTGCCTGGGCGCAGCTTTGCGGCACCACGTGGTCGCCCCTCACCCCGCCAGACACGCTGCAAGGCGACGGCACCAATAGCTTGCAGAATTCCGGCATCGTGACGCTGCAATTGCAACCGCCTCAAGACGACAGTCTTCTGTGGCTAAGGCTTAGTGTCAGCAAAGATCCTGAAAGTTTTCCACATGTCGCTGGCATTACCGCCAATGCCATGGTGGCAGGATGGGTGGGACCCGGCGGAGCGCACGGCTTGGGCGTACCCTTACCGGCGGGAACCATCACCGCCAGCGATCCCGCGCTCGCCGATATCGCCACCATCGCCCAGCCGCTGCCCTCCTTCGGTGGGCGCCCGCTTGCTGTCGGCAAGTCCTTTCAGATGGCAATGGCTGAACGGCTGCGCCATAAGAACCGCGCCATTCAGGCGTGGGACTACGCCAGACTTGCGCTGGGCGAATTTCCAGCGCTGTGGCAGGTCGCGGTGCTGCCCGCCGTCGATGGCAATGATCAGCCCGCGCCCGGCCATCTTCGCCTTATCGTCGTGCCCGGCCCCGCAACGCCGAATATCACCGATACCATGCAGCCGCTAGCCGATCCGACGCAACTGGCCGAGATCGGCGAAATGCTGGCGACGCGCATCAGCGCCTTCGTCAAACCCACTGTCGCCAATCCGGCCTATGTTCGCATCAAGGTCAAGGCGAAACTGGTCTTCAGCGATGCCAATACCGTCGCGGCGTGGACCGTAAAGCTCAACAGCGATCTGCAAGCGTGGCTGTCGCCCTGGCCGCCTCAAAACCTCGGCAAACGGCCCGCCGACTATACCAGCACCTTTGCCATTGGCGATTTCATCCGCAGCCGGCCCTATGTGCTGGCGATCCTGGAACTAGGCCTCACCTATGATCCGCCTGCTGCCGATTGGTGTTACCTCACTTCGGCTTTGCAACATGATTTGAGTGGGACTTTGGAGGCGGCGCCATGAGCAAACAATCGCCCACCATCTCGGCGGCTCCGCCCAGCGATCCCGGCATGAATTACGGTCTGTTGCGCGAAGAATGCGTGAAGCTGGTACAGCAGATGTCCGGCGACATCTGGACCGACTACAATTTTTCCGATCCCGGCGTCACCATTCTGGAGCAGCTTTGCTATGCCTTGACCGAACTTTCCTATCGGGCGGCTCTGCCCGTGCCGGATCTGATGGGCGATCCCAATAGCGGCCGCCTCGAACTCGGACAGGCATGTCTTTATCCGGCGCGTGCCATCCTGCCAGTCAATCCGGTGACCATTGCCGATCTCAGGCGGCTTCTCATCGACCGCGTGCCGGGCGTTGCCAACGCCTGGGTCACCAAATGCCCGCCGCAACCCGCCGGTGGCGTCAATGGGCTTTATGAGATCGCCTTGCTGGTCTCGGAGCAGGACCCGTGCTGCCGCGCCGCCGGCTACGAACCCCGGGCAGTCCGTGATAAAGTTTTGGCGGCCTATGGCGCCCATCGCGCCCTATGCGAAGACGTGCAGCAGATGCGGGTACTCGATCTCCTGGCCACGCAAATCAGCGCCGTTGTTCACCTGAATGAGACGGCGCAATCCGCCAGCGTGCTGGCCGACATCCTGTTTCGCCTTGGCCAATTCCTGGCGCCCGAGCCCAAGCAGCAATCGCTCGACCAATTGCTTGCGGCTGGCAAGACGACAGCCGAGATTTTCGATGGTCCTCTCATGCTGCACGGCTTCATCGCCAATGATCAGTTGACGCCGCTGCCGCAGACGATTGCCGTGACGGACCTGTTGCGGGTGTTGGCGGAAACGCCGGGTGTCGTCGCGGTGGATCAGATTGGCGTCCGCATCGAGCAAGATGCCAAACGCTACACCGAAGCCGATACCATCACGGTACCCAAGAACAGCGTGCTCTGGCTCAACACGGCGCCGAAGGACAGGCGCTTCTCGATCCGGCTGTTTCGCGGCACTGTGGAATGCCAACCCGATTGCGAGCGCGTGGCCAGAGTGCTCGATGGATTATGGACGCTGCAGCGCCAGACCTATCCGTTGTGGAGCGAATACGCCGAGCATTATGCCCCGCCACGGGGCCGCCGCCAGGATCTATCCCTTTACACCTCGGTGCAAGACCAGTTTCCCAATGTCTATGGCATCAATGCCTTTGGCCTGCCGCTCAACGCGAGCGTCAAGCGGCATGGCCAGGCCAAACAGTTGAAGGGCTATCTGATGGTGTTCGACCAGATGATGGCTGATTACTTCAGCCAACTCGCCTTCTTGCGCGAGCTTTTTTCCCTGCGCACCGGCGGTGCACAAACCTATGCCGTGCAGTCCCTCGCGCCCATCGTTCCCGACTGTGAGCCACTTTTGCGCCCCACCTACTGGAATGGCTTGCTGGCGATCACTGCTGCCGCTGATCCGGTGAACGCCCGCCAATCGGCGATCCTCGATCTCTTATTGTCGCTCTATGCCGAGAAGCTGAATGCGCCGCCGCAGGCAGGCTGCGACTGTCAATCGGATAGCGATAGTGAGGCCGCGCTGCTGGCCGCCAAGCGGGCCTTACTCGCTCGCACGATCCCTATCACGCGCGACCGCGGACGCGGCTTTGATTATCACCGTCTGTCGCTGCAGCGCAACGTCACGGGGATGGAGCTGCGCTGCCGCATTGAACTCGGCGTGGTCGACGCCACGATGGATGGCCCTGATAATGCCAGGATTGTGCACGACCCGGCGCAAACAACATTGGGCACACCACTGGCGCCGCAGCAGGCCGATGCCGCCGCGGGCAGTTTCTTGCCCATCGGCCACTTGCTCGATGAGGCAGGCGCCCTCGGCGATCAACCGCGCTTGCCGCTGGCGGGAGAATGCATTGCCGACAGCTTGGCACCGTCTTTGGCGCTGGCAGAGCAGTACCGCATCGGCATCCTGCCGGGCGAGACCTTGGTCGCAGTGGTGTGCTGCGACACGCTTGGCCAATGGTGGCTACTCGGCCGCTATGCCGGCACCGCAGCCGCGCTGGCCGCCATCCTGCGCTTGCTGCGCACTTTCGATGATCCGCTGCAAAAGCGGCAACTGCAAATCGTCGAACATATCTTGCTGCGTTTTGCAGCGGCGCCAGGCGACACGGACGGCAGTTATTACAGCTTCCGCCTCAGCGCCGTGATCGCGGCAGAGGACAAGGAATTGGCAGACACCACTTGGCGTCAGCAAGCCACCGCCATCATACGCGAAAACGCGCCCGCCCATGTTGCCGTCGATTGCCTGTTCCTGAACCACGAGAACTACAAGCGCTTCCTGGCCCGCTATCGGCCATGGCTGCAGGCCCTGCGCCGAGGCGATGCCGCCAAGCGGGCCGAAACCAGCCGGCGCCTCGAACACTTTCTAAAAAACCATCCGTCTGCCACATCCGACAGCAGTGATGTGCCGCCATGAGGCACCAACTTTCGCATTTCCTAGCGCAAATCGGTTCACAACCAACGCCCTTCGTATGGTACTATTGCAAACGATAACGCGCATCACTCGAGGCCCCCATGCCGAATTATGCCCAGCGCCCGCGTTCCGTTCAATCGAATGATCCCACGACGGCAGCCTCGGCGAAAGCCGCCGCTCGCGATGGCGCGCTGGCTGATCTTGCCACAACATTGCAGGGGCGGCCGCAAGCCCAAATGCTGCGGAGCATGGCGCAGAGCCTCGCCCCGCCTTTGCAGCGGGCGCCCAATCGCACCGGCCTGCCCCATGGTTTGAAGGCCGGTGTCGAGAGTTTGTCCGGCTTGTCGCTGGATGCTGTTCGCGTCCACTACAATTCTGCCGAGCCTGCGCGCTTTCAGGCGCACGCCACCACGCAAGGTCACAACATTCATATCGCTGCGGGCCAAGAACGGCATCTGCCGCATGAGGCTTGGCATGTCGCTCAGCAGATGCAAGGTCGCGTTCCTGCCACCATGCAAATGCATGGCCTTGCCGTGAACGACGATGCCGCGCTGGAGGCCGAGGCGGATCGTATGGGTGGGCAAGCACTGCAGCGGCAATCTTGGATCAGCCATCCGCCCTTGCGCAGCAGCCTTCTCGGCACCACTGCCATGATGCCGGTGCAGCGCGTCATTTGGGATTATTTGCCGAGCTGGAACACCACCAAAACAGCGGCCAAATCGCTGCTGGTCGGCGGTGCTGTCGGGGCCGGGTTAGCCTTAAGCGGTGCCGTGACGTTACCCGCCGCCATCGGATTGGGGCTCGCTAGCGCCGCTGCCACCAAAGTCGGCGGTGTGGGTGCGGGTCTTGGTGCTGGCGCCTTGGGTCTTGGTGGCGTCGCGCTTGGCGGCCTTTTGGGCACGGTGGCAGGCCCCATCGCAGGCAAGGTGACCAGCGGCATTCTGGGAACCATTGGCGCAGGCTTTGGCGGCACCATCGGCGCCGATGTGCAGTCGAAATTGACCCCGCATCCCATCGTGCCCGGCACACGCGCGGCACCAACCATCGGCGAAACCATGCGGATTCGCGCATACGAATTTGCGAAGGCGGTCCTTGGCCCTGGTGTCCATGTCACCAATATCAATCAAGTCATCAACCAGCTTGATGATATTCCGCTGCAACAGCATATCAGGGCGGCGGCGCTGATCACCAACCCCGTGAACGATGTCCAGGTCAAATATGACGGTTTGGCGGGAATCATCGACGGCTACTACACCGGTACCGGCCAGAGAGCGGCAATCGGAGCCGGAAATGCCGTACCGGCGGGGACCACCACCATCGTCCACACGGCTTTGCTCGGCAACGCCTTCGTGCAATCTATCTTGAACGGTACGGCGCTTGCGCCCGCCGTGGGGCAGACGCTGAACTTTAACGGCGCCCCGACACAAAGACCCGCGCTTGCAGCGCGTGACAAGTTCAATGCCTTGGTGCAACGCCCCGCGTTGCCGAACGTTGGCCCCGTGGCCAGCGGTTGGACCGATCCGGTTTCCTATATGGGACACAATGGCAGTCTCACCGTGGGTTGGGGTTCGACACCCGATACCCTCGTGCACGAATTCGGCCATCATTTGGAAAATAATCTGGAAGCTTCGGAGTTCGGCACCCTGCACAACTTCCTGACGGCGCGCAGCGTGGGGCCGCAGCTGCGCAAAGTCGGCTATGGTCCTCTCAGCAACAAGGATCAGACCAGCGAGGGCTATAATGCCAACCTACCCAATCCGGATGTTGGCGGCCATTCCTCGCTGACCCGCCTCGGCGTCGATATGATCGGCAACACCTTTGGCTCGCAGGCAAGCGAGCGCAGCATCGATCACTTCGTGCAGAAGAACGCCCATACGCCGGAATCGAGCTACGCCACCCAAGTCGATGCAGGCGACTTCAAGACCGAGTTCCTCTCGACCACAATTCACTATCTGGCCGATCCGCAAAATGCCCGGGCGCTGATCGATACCGATCCGCTGCGCGTCTGTCTCTTCCTCCATCTGGCAAGGCCTGCCGTCTACGCACAAATCCAGGCAGTGGTCGATCCGCAGCTGTTGCTTCTGCCGCCACCCAACACGCTCGATGCACTGATTCACCGCTTGGGCTGATCCTGCAATTCTGGAAGGAGCGCCGATGCCCGAATATGCCGCTCTGAAACATGCTCCCGCGCCAATGCAGGATACCAGTCTCGCGGTCACCAAGACGGGGCCATCGGATGCGCAGCTGAGCGCAATGGGGGCTCAACTCAATGCGCATAAGCGGGCCTTGCCGTTGAAGCGGCCACGCTCGTCAACCGGCGTCGACGAAGAGACCACAGCTGCGCAACCTGCGGAAAAATCCAAGCCCGATTTTGGCGGGTTCCTTCCCTCCGAAGTGTCCGATACCGAAATACCATCTGCCGATGCCGTCTATCACCTCAAGCGCAGTGGCAGCTTGGATTTTTCCGATCAATTCCAATCGAAATTTGGCCTCCCGACCGATGATGCGCGAAAAAGCACGATCAAGATGAGCACCGCTGCCAATAACAGCTATACGACGCGCGGCACCGGGCGGTTCATGTCGGTGGCGAACAGTCAGCTTGGAAAAACGGCATACCGCGATTTTCTTCCAAAACTACCTGAAAAAATCGGACAATCCGAACCCGAAACCGCACAGCTCTTGCTGGATTCACTGACCGATCGTACGGCCTACACGCTAAAGGCAAGCCTCTTATCGAGCACCAGTCAATTGGCGCTCGAACAAGCCTCCATGCTGTTCCACAACGAGATCATCCATCGCTCCTCCTCGAACCTGCCGGCCATCACCGGCATCTTGCACAATGTCGCATCGGGGAAAACGCCAAGCTTGATCGGCGGCTTCAACGAAACGGCACTTTTTTTGCCGACCGCCAAAGACAGTTCGAGCAACACTGGCGGTCAGCAATTGTCGCGCCTTCACCAGGAGAACAGCATAGCGCGGCCAAAGCTCGACGCGGATAAGATCGAGCCAGAACTCGTTACGCTTTTGGATGCAAACCGGAAAGCATGGGGCGGCCTAGCGAAGCAAAAGGGTAAGACGATTCCAGACTTGGCCAGCGATGTCAGCGCCCTCAACAAGCTTTATCTGGACAGCTTGGCCTCGCATGTCACAATTGGCAAAAAGTGATCGGCCGGTCACACCATGCAAGGCCAAAACCATAGCATCGGCACGCTCAATCTTTCCGCCCAGATGGCGGACGAAGATCTGGCGCGCAACTTGCTGGCACGTGTCGAAGCCTTTGCCCACGATCTGGCGCCGCCGGTATTCCAGCGCGTATTCGACTCTCTGATCGCCGCCGACTGTTATATTCGCTTGGCGCGGCTTGAGCTCGATCTCGGCACGCTGCCGGTTGCGGGATTTGAGGATGCAGCGCTCGCTGCCCTCGAACAGGCGTTGCGGGAGACCTTACCGAATGCCGTCGCCGCGGCGGCGCCCGGCGGGGAAAAGACGCATGCAACTCTCACCGAAGCACGGCTCGAGCTTGCGGATTTTCTCTTGGTCCACGGCACTCTTCCCGCCTGGGCCCGCGCCGAATCCTTTTCGCTTGCAGCCTTGATGCAATATCTCGCCGCCAATGCTCCCTCCGATCTCGTGGCGCTACTGCGGCGGCAAGGTCGCCTTGCGCTGGAGCGGCTTGTGCTGCGACTGGATGAAGAGGGCCTGCGCCGCTTGTTGGCCTTGCTCGCCCCTGGTGATGCCGTTGCCATCCTCGGCTACCTCGCCGACGTTATCCTTCTGCATCATGCCGAGCCGTTGGTGCCGCTGTCCGAAGCGGGCCTCAAACGTCTGGTATGGCTTTTGACCTTTGAATACCTGCTGCACGAGGCCGGGTCGCGCTTCAACCGTCGCAGCTTTCTGGCGCGCTTGATTGCGGGTATCGCCGAGAGCGAAGGGCTGGAGTACAGCGCGCTCTTGCTCCTGCTGCGCTGGGGCCTGGAGCGCACCGAAAATCGCCTTCCCCTCGGCTCATCCTTGCCAGCGGTGCTGAAGGAGTTGTTGGCCGAAGACGAGGCCGCATCCATGCCGGGCGACAGTCCCCCCGTCGCGCCGGATACCTCTTCCGCCTGGCTCGCCCGCTTCGAAAATGCGCTGCGGCAAGGCGCTGTCGCACCGCTGGCCGCTGTGATGGCGGAATGCTCTGCCGAAGAACTGCCGCTTCTGGCCGAATTGGCGCGCCGCTTGGTCCGTGAGCCATCGACACTGCATCGCTTGGTCAGCGTGCTCGACGCGCAGACGCTGCACGCCTTGCTGGCCGTACTCGACAGCGAACATGCCGCACTGGTAACAAGCTATCTGGACACGCTCGAGCAATCCCATCACAGCCAACCATTGGTACCGCTCGGTGAATCGCGTTTCACGCAGCTGATCTGGTCTTTGGCGCTAGGCTATGTCGTGCGCGAGCCGGGCAGCATGTTCAATCGCCGCAGCCTGCTGCGCAGCCTGATCGAAGGCATCGCCGCTCATGAGAGCATCGAGGAAACCGACCTCATGGCCGTGCTGTTGCGGGGACTGAACGCGCTCGGCCGCCGCCGCGTCCCCACCGGCTCGCTGCTCACGGTGCTGGAAGAGCTGCTCGCGGAACCACCGCGGGTGCCGCGCTGGGCGAACCCCTTGCTCTTGGCTGAATCCTATTTGCGTAGCGGCCACCCCAGCGACGCGGGCCCGGGGCTTGTGCTTCTGCTCAAAAGCGATCCCGCGGGATTGGCGGCCATGCTGCGAACGCTCGTGGAGGCCGACACGTGGCCGCTGCAGCGCGAGCGGCTGCTGCTATGGTTGTTGCCGGAGGAAGTGGCCGAACTCCTTACCCGGGAACAAGACGATACCGTGCAGCCCTGGGGCGAGACGCTGACGGATAATACCAGCGCCAATCTGGAGGAGGCGTGGCAGCAGATTTTGGCTCGATTGCTGGGCGAACAAACGCCCCGGCAAAATTCCTCCCCTCCGCGGCGTTTCGACAACCACGTCCTGCTGCGCCATTGGCTTGACCATGGAACATTGCCCTGGTGGGCGCCGCAAGGCACCTCGGCCGCGGCACTGATCAGCGGTTTGCCGGACTGGCCTTTGGCTGACTTGCATATGATCTTTCTGACAGAAGAACACGCGCGGAGCTTTGCCCGGCTGTGGCGTGCCGTCGATGCGCTCGGCCGCGAAACCGGCCGCACAGTGCTGAAACGTCTGGCGCCTTCTCCCCTCACATCCGTTTTGGTCCAGCAGCAACACACAAACCTCACCGCCACACTCATCCGCGCCGCAGCGGCGACTCTGACCGGAGAGGATCCGGGTGACATCGCCAGACCCGCACCACCGTCCGAGTTGCCGCCTCCACCACCGCAGGCGCCCGTCAACCGCGCGCTGCTGCTGGCTTGGATGGCGGGTTCCATCGCCGCCAGGCCGCAGCAAAGCGAGCAGCTGGCACGGCTTTGGGCAGAGCTCGCGGATGCCGGCGACGAAGAACTGCGCATAGTGGTCCTGGCAGGGATAGGCGATGCCGCCTTGCGGGCGCATTGGCTCACCATCCTGCCCGACGAAATTCTGGCGCGGGTGTTGACGATTGTAGCGCCGCGTCAGGCGCAGTTTCTTCTGGAGGCGGCAACCACGTTGAGCGCCGCTTGGCGTCTCTCCGGCCATCGCGTCAACAACCCGCGCCTGCCTTGGGACTTGCTGTTTGATAGTTTGGCGGCGCACCCGGTGGCCGCTTACACCACGCGCTCCCTGACGGAGGATCTCATCCAACGCATGACGGCGCGAGATCCGGCCAGCGGCACACGCTTCCTGACGCAGACTCGCATCCTCGCAGAGGACGCCGGCGCCAAAGGCTTGCTGGCCATAATCGGCAGCCTAGCTGCGAGCAGCCGTGCAACGCCTCCAAAGGCCAAACCCGAGCCACCACGTCAAACGCATTTCGATGATCGGGAAAACATCGGCAATCTTCTTTACATCGGCAATGCCGGTCTGGTGCTGTTCAATCCCTTTTTGCCGCGCTTCTTTGACGAGCTCGGTGTGCTGCAAGAGGATGCAGAGGGCAAACCGCGGATCATCGGAAGCGAGAATCTGTCGCGCGCCGTGCATCTGCTGCAACACTTGGTGGATGAGCGCTGCGACCGGCCCGAACATGAGCTGGTGCTGAACAAGCTTCTCTGCGGTGCCGCGCCATCTGTTCCCATCACCGCCTCGATTCTGCCGAGCGAAGAGGAGCTGGCGCTGTGTGCCAAAGTGACGGCTGGCGTGCTGGCCAATTGGGCGAGCATTCGCAATACCTCGCCCGCCGGTTTGCGCGAGACCTTTCTACAGCGTGAAGGCCGGCTCAGCCACGGTGACAATGGCTGGGCGCTTTGCGTGCAGCGCAAGACCGTCGATGTGCTGGTCGATCAGATCCCGTGGAGCTTCGCCGTCATCTATCAGCGCTGGATGACGGAAGCTTTGCACGTAACCTGGTGAGAACGTTTATGATCGCAGCCAATTCCAAAGCCATCGAAAACGAGATTGCCTGGTTCCAACATGTGCTCGAACATCGCTTCGCCCAACATGGTGCGCAGGCCGTGGCCCGCGCCGAGCACTTGCCTCCCCCCCCGCCCCTGGACCCCGAGACCGCCTATGGCAGCGCGCTTGCGCAATTCGATCCACACGAGCGGCTGGTGCTGATCCTCGCCTTGATACCGCAACTGGCGCCCGAAATGCTCGACCCCTTTCTCTTGCAAAACCAAGCGATCGGCCGGCGCTTCTCCGAGTTCGGTGGCTATGTCGGCCAAACCCATGCGGGTTTTCTACCGACCATCGAAACGGCGCTTTTCCTGCTCGCAGGCAGCGATCACAGCCAAAGACTTGCCTTGCGCCGCTTGTTTGCGCCGGGGCACAAATTCCAAACCCATGGCATTTTGCTGCTTGACCATCGCCACAGCGACGAGCCGGTCGCCTCTTCCTTGCTACGCCTGTCACCGGAATATCTTGAGCGCCTGCTCGGCGGCGGTGAATATCTACCGCAGCCAGGTCCGGATTTTCCCGCTCAGCGCATCACCACTGCGCTGGAATGGGAGGATTTGGTGCTAGACGGGGAGACGCGCGAACAGATCCAAATGATCCAGCGTTGGATTCGCCATTCGCGCACCTTGCTCGAAACATGGAATCTCGCCAAGCGTCTAAAACCGGGCTATCGCAGCCTCTTTTATGGCCCGCCCGGCACTGGAAAAACACTTACCGCCTGCCTCTTGGGCAAAAGCGCGGGCCTGCCCGTCTATCGCGTCGACCTCTCGCGGGTGGTGTCGAAATGGATCGGCGAAACCGAAAAGAATCTCGCCAGCCTGTTTGATCAAGCTCAGCATCGCAATTGGATTTTGTTCTTCGACGAGGCCGAAGCGCTGTTCGGCAAACGGACTGAATCGCATTCCGCCAACGACCGCGCTGCCAATCAGCAGATCGCCTATCTGTTGCAGCGGCTCGAGGATTTTCCCGGCGTGGTGATCTTGGCGACCAACCAGCGCTCCCATATGGACGAGGCCTTCACGCGGCGGTTTCAATCCGCGATCCTGTTTGCCATGCCCGACGCCGCCGCGCGCGAACAGCTATGGTCGGCCAGTATTCAGAATGAGTACTTCCGCGCCGCAGCCGATATCGATCTTGCCAGCATCGCCCGGGAATACGAATTGGCGGGCGGCAGCATTGTCAATGTGCTGCGCTTTGCCTGTCTCTTGGCGGTGGAGCGCCAGCCGCCCGCCATTACCCGCAACGATCTGCTGCAAGGAATCCGCCAGGAACTGCACAAGGAGGGCCGCTTCCTGCGCTAGATCCGTCGCGGCGCCGAAGCCGCATTCTTCCTGAAATAAGGCACTATCGCGAAGGCGCCATGCCCAAGGCCCTGGCAATGGCGCCATACATCGGCTTGCGCTCCAGATCGCTATTGAGCGGCAGCTTGCGTGGGCTGTATCCGGTCAGCGCCGCCGTCAAGCCTTCCGGCTTATGTAGATAGCGGTCGGTGAGCCCCCAGCTTAGCACCGCTTCGCAAGCGCTATTGTCGAGCACCACATCGAGGAAGCGTGCCGTGGCATCCCCCACCGCCGCGTCACGCACGCGCACATCAAGCGGAGCTTTGCTGTCATCGACATCAAGCTCGGTGATAAGAATTTTCAGCCCCATCGCCTTCACCTCATCCAGGAACAGACGCAGCTTTTTTTGATCGACGGGCGGGCCAAAAGCATTAAGGTGTCCCTGCAGGCCCAGAGCCTCAATCGGCACGCCCCGCGCGCGCGCATCTTCGAGGAATTTCAGGGTCACGGCACGGAAACGGTCATTCCACGCTTCGCCGCCCTCGCAGCCCCAATCGTTATAGACCAGCAGAGCCCCGGGATCGGCGGCTTTGGCGGTGTGATAGGCCAGATCGATGTAGGACGGCCCGAAACGCTTCAGCCAAATCGAGTTGCGCAAACCATCGGGTCGCCCGTCTGGTGGCCAGAGCGCTTCGTTGACGACATCCCAGGAATGAAAGCGGCCCTTATAGCGCGCCATCATCTTGGTGATGAAGAAGGTCATGATCTCGTCGTCGGGGGCGCTAAAGACTTTCTCATCCAGCCAAGGCGGATTGGCGGCATACCAGACACAGGTATGCCCGCGCATTTTGATGCCGTGCGCAGCGGCAAAATTGGCCAGCATATCGGCGCCGGAAAAATCAAACTGGCCCGGCTTGGGCTCCACGATCAGTCGCTTAAGCTCATATTCGGGCACAAGAATATTGACCTCGCGCGCCAGCGTGGCGGCGAAACCGGCATCGTTCAGTTGATAAGAACCGGCAGCGGTCCCGTAGAACCGTCCATGCGTGGAGGCTATCCCTCTGAGCCCCGGCTCGGCGCCGCGCGCGGAAGCGGTCAGCATTCCTGCCGCCGCCGCACCCAGCACCGTCCGCCGGTTAAGGCACACGGTTTTTATGCCGCCTCGATATACAGCTTTACGATCTTATCAGGCTCGCCCGAGATGGCGCCGTTGTTGTGCTCGCCGCCCTTCTTGATGGCGTCGATATGCTCCATGCCTTCGACGATCTTGCCCCACACCGTGTACTGACGGTCGAGCCACGGCGCGTCTTCAAAGCAGATGAAGAACTGGCTGTTGGCGCTGTTGGGATTGGAGGTGCGGGCCATCGACACCGTCCCGCGCGTATGCTTTTCGCTCGAAAACTCTGCCTTCAGATCCGGCAGTTTGGAGCCACCCGAGCCGGTGCCGGTGGGGTCGCCTGTCTGGGCCATGAAGCCGGGGATGACGCGATGGAAGACGATACCATCGTAGAAGCCGCTGCCCGCCAATTCTTTGATCCGTGCCACATGATTGGGGGCAAGATCGGGGCGAAGTTCGATCACCACCGGTCCTGTCTTCAATTCCATAACCAAGCGTTCTTGACTCATTTCGTGGCTCCCAAGTGTTTGGCGCGTTCTCGCAGGATATGGGCAACATGCGGGCTTGTGAATGGCGTCACATCCCCGCCCAGAAGGGCAATCTCTTTCACCAGCCGCGAAGCAATCGCTTGATGATGCGGATCGGCCATCAGAAACACCGTTTCGATATCGCTCCGGAGACGTTGGTTCATGCCCACCATCTGGAATTCGTATTCGAAATCGGAGACCGCGCGCAAGCCGCGCATGATCACTTTGGCCCCCACTTGCTGGGCAAATTCGATCAAAAGCCCCTTGAAGCTCTTGACCTCAATGCTGGCGTGGCCATTTCCCGCCAGCGGCGCGACATCATGGCGGATCATCGCCACGCGCTCTTCCAGTGTGAACAGCGGCGTTTTCGATGAATTGGTCGCCACCCCGATGACGAGATGATCGACCAGTTTCACCGCCCGCGAGATGATATCGAAATGACCCAATGTCAGAGGATCGAAGGTCCCCGGATAAAGCGCGACGCGATGTTCCGGCGTCTTCGTCATGCGGGCTCTTCCGTTCCGTCCGAAACTATGCGCTCGACCGACACTACCCTCTCATCGCCATCCATGCGGAACACCGTAACGCCTTGCGCCGAGCGGCCCTGGAAACTGATGTGGCGGACGGGTACGCGAATGGTCTGGCCCGTGTTGGAGATCAGCATCAGATCATCGCCATCGTCCACCGGGAAGGCAGCGATAATGGCGCTGTTCTTCTTGCCCATACCCATGGCGACAATGCCAGAGCCGCCGCGCCCGGTGACGCGATATTCAAACGACGAGCTGCGCTTGCCGAAGCCGTTTTCGGACATAGTGAGCACGAATTGCTCGCTGGCACCGAGTTCGGCATAGCGTTCGGACGTCAGCGTGGCTTCTTCACCACCGTTCTCTTCGACCTCTTCCACTACCTCTTCCGCCGCCTCGTCCTCACCCAGCACGGCTTTGCGCGCGGCACTGGATTGCTTGAGATAGGCTCGGGCTTCCGGCGACGTCGCATCGGAATGAT
This sequence comes from Alphaproteobacteria bacterium, assembly GCA_015654635.1. Lineage (GTDB taxonomy): Bacteria > Pseudomonadota > Alphaproteobacteria > Micropepsales > Micropepsaceae > Rhizomicrobium. The sequence continues at coordinate 52,368 of JAATGP010000059.1, forward strand.
GCAACAGCGTCAGGCTCACCACTTCGTCGCCGGGCGCAAGCTTGAGACCGCGCACGCCGGTGGATTCGCGGCCCTTGAAGACGCGCACATCGGAAAGCGGAAAGCGAATACATTTGCCCAACTTCGTTGTCAGCAGCACATCGTCGCGATTGGTACAGACCTGCACGCCGACAATGCCGTCCCCCTCATCCAGCTTCATGGCGATTTTGCCGGATTTGTTGATCGAAACGAAATCGGATAGCTCGTTGCGCCGCACATTGCCGCTCTTGGTGGCGAAGACGACGTTGAGCTTTTCCCATTGGGCTTCTTCTTCGGGCAGCGGCAGAATGGTGGCGATGCGCTCGTCTTTGCTGAGCGGCAGCAAATTGACCATCGCCTTGCCGCGACCCTGGATGCGCGCCTCGGGCAGCCGCCAGACCTTTAATTTATAAGCCATGCCGGTGGAGGAAAAGAACACCAATGGGCAATGGGTGGAGGCAACGAACAGCGAGGTGACGAAATCCTCTTCCTTGGTCGCCATACCGGCTCTGCCTTTGCCGCCACGGCCTTGCACGCGATATTCGGCAATCGGGGTGCGCTTGATGTAGCCGCCATGGGTGACGGTGATGGCGACATCCTCGCGCTCGATCAGCGCCTCATCTTCAATTTCGACATCGGCATCGATAAGCTCGGTCAGCCGCGGTGTGGCGTATTCGGCCCGCACTGCGATCAGCTCATCCTTGATAATGGTGAGCACACGCGGGCGCGAGCGTAGGATGTCGAGATAATCGGCAATCGCCAGACTCAGCTTTTGTACCTCGTCGCCGATTTCATCGCGGCCCAGGGCGGTCAAGCGTTGCAAACGCAAATCCAAAATGGCGCGGGCTTGCTCTTCCGACAGGCGGATGGTGCCATCGTCGTTCAGATTATGGCGCGGGTCGGCGATCAGCAGGATCAGCGGCGCCATATCCTTGGCGGGCCAATCGCGCGCCATCAAACGCTCGCGCGCCGTGGCGGCATCGGGCGATGTGCGGATCAGCGCGATCACCTCGTCGATATTGGCGACGGCCACGGCGAGACCAGCCAAAATATGGGCGCGGTCGCGGGCCTTGTTGAGTTCAAAGCGCGTGCGGCGCGTCACCACCTCTTCGCGAAAGGCGGTGAAGGCACCAATCAGGCTCTTCAGATTGAGCAGCACCGGGCGGCCATCGGTCAGCGCCAGCATATTGACACCGAAGCTCGTCTGCAGATCGCTGAAGCGATAGAGCTGGTTCAACACCACCTCCGACGAAGCATCGCGCTTAAGCTCTATCACCACGCGCATGCCGTGGCGGTCGCTCTCGTCGCGGATGTCGGAAATACCTTCGACCCGCTTGTCGCGCACCAGCTCCGCCATGCGCTCCTGCATGCGCGCCTTGTTCACCTGATAGGGAATTTCGTGAACGATGATGGCTTCGCGGTCTTTGCGGATCTCTTCCACCGTGCATTTGGCCCGCATCAAAATCGAGCCGCGGCCACGCGCCAAAGCCGCCTTGGCCGCCAATTTGCCAATAATGAGACCGCCGGTGGGAAAATCCGGCCCCGGCACGATGTCGGTCAGGGCTTCCATGCTGATGGAAGGATCGTCGATATAGGCTAGGCACGCATCGATCACTTCGCCGAGATTGTGCGGCGGCACATTGGTCGCCATGCCCACGGCAATGCCCGAAGCACCGTTAACCAGCAAATTGGGAAAGCGCGCCGGCAGCACCACGGGTTCGCGTTCGGAGCCGTCGTAATTGTCGCGAAACTCGACCGTATCCTTGTCGATATCTTCGGTCAGGTCGTGGGCGATTTTGTGCCGCCGCGCTTCGGTATAACGCATCGCGGCTGGCGGATCGCCGTCAACACTGCCGAAATTGCCCTGGCCATCGACCAACGGCACGCGCATGGAAAAATCCTGCGCCATACGCACCAAGGCGTCATAGATCGATTGGTCGCCATGGGGATGGTATTTGCCCATCACATCGCCCACGATCAGGGCGCATTTGCGATAAGGCTTGTTCCAGTCGCGGCCGTTCTCATGCATGGAGAACAAAATGCGCCGATGCACAGGTTTCAGGCCGTCGCGCGCGTCGGGAAGGGCGCGGCTGACGATCACGCTCATCGCATAGTCGAGATAGGAGCGTTTCAGCTCCTCTTCGATTGCGGTGGGGTTCACGCTCGATCCCGAGGAGGGGGGCGTGGGGACAGGCGTATCGCTCAAAGCAGGGTCCTTCTGACGCGCAAAATCAGGTCAAACTTCCGGTCAGCCAGACGTCTTTGCCGCGGTGTTTGCCGCCGGATCTGGTGGGACCGGAACGATTGTCCGGCGGTCGCCAAATCGGCCCGATTTTGTAGCATTTATGGCAGCGATTCTGCCAGCAAAAGATGGCCCCGCAAACCGCTGCAAACGGCGCCCGCAGAAACGCTTTGTGGAGCAAATTTCGCGTTCCGCGCGATGGAGCGATGGCGCTCTCCCATATTTCACAGGACGCCCGTTCCCAGCCCTCGGGGGATGTGGTTAGCTGACAAGGGGCTTGAACAGGAACGGAGCGTGCATGTTTGCGCGAGCCCGCGAGATCGACACCGAGCAGCCCCCGTCCCGGCTTGGCCGCGCGCTCAGGGTCCACGGTCTCGTCGAAATGGATGGCGAGCTTACCGTTGATGGCACGGTTTTAGGGCGCATCAATGCCCTTCGGCTCCATTTGAGCGCGGAAAGTCGTGTCGAGGGCGATGTTGTCGCCCAGGAGGTGCATGTGGAAGGACGATTTTCGGGGCGCATCTTCGCGCAGCATGTCGTCGTCGAAAGCTCTGCCCACATCACCGGACGTATCTTCCACAACACCGTGTCCGTGGCCCAAGGCGCGCGCATCGATGGACGCATGCCATGGCGTCCGCCCAGCTATTTTTCGACTCTCACCCAGCTTCCGGAGACAAGGCTATGAGCAATATCTTCACGCGCAACGAGCCTTCACAGAGCGACAAGGCGGAGCCTCAAAAGCCCGTAGAGCCGGTAGCACAGGCCCCGGTCAAACACCCGTCCTCCCCGGCCATGGCGCAAGCTTCGGCCCAGCTCATCACCCCGTCCCCTTCGCCTCAGCCTGCAAAAGGCGTCTCGCTGATTTCGCGAGCCCTGAAAATCACCGGCCAGCTTGAAAGTTCGGAAGACATCCAGATCGAAGGCGAAGTCGAGGGCGATGTTCGTGCCGCGGCGGTACGGGTGGGTGCCGGCGCCAAGGTGCGCGGTACGGTTTCGGGGGATGAGGTGGAGCTGTCTGGCAAGGTGGAAGGCAAAATCGAAGCCCGCAAAGTGGTGCTGACCGGCACCGCCCATATGACCGGCGACATCATCCACAAGGACATTTCGATCCAGTCGGGGGCCTATGTGAATGGCCATCTGAAGCCCGAATACAGCAAGACGGAAAACAATGGCTAGGCGGATCTCACGGCGGCGGCTTTTGGCCCTGCACGGCCTTCAGTTCGGCAAAGACGCGGCTCAGGGGATAGGCATAGATCAGGCGCCGGCCGTCAGGCTGATCGAGATAGCCGAAAACAATGCCGATCAACTTGCCCGTGGCTGCGTCCAGCACCGGGCCACCGCTATAGCCAGGCCCGGCATTGCCCTCGAAGACGAAGGCGGTTTGCGCACCGCAGCTTTCGCAACGCGGCAGCACAGCGGCCTCGAGTGCCGTCACAGTGCCCTCGGCGCGATACAGCGTGTCCTCATAATGGGCGTAAGCAATAACTTTTTCACCGACCTGCGGTTCGCCGTTCGCGAGCACCGCCTGATTGCGATCGGTGCGGAAGAATAGCAAATCGTAATCCCGCGAAATCCCGATCAGGAGCGCGGGGGATACCAATTCTCCGGCGTGCGCCGCGGAAACCGCAATACCGCCGCCCAGCACCACGCCCCCGGCATCGGCTTCGGGAAACAGTACCGATGACGCCTTGAGCGGGATGTAAGCATAGGCGAGATCGGGCGCGAGGGTGCCATCCAGCTTCACGCCCGACCGCGTGACACAGCCCGTGAGGAACACCAGCACAGCAAGGCCGAGAACAGCCTGCCGCTTAGAACGGAATTTCGTCATCCAGCTCGCTGCGATCAAAGCTGGCCGGAGCATCGCTGCCACCCTGCGAAACGCGCGCCGAACCGCCGCCGCCGGCGAAGCTGCCGCCGCCTTCGCCGCGCGCATCGAGCAGCACCATCTCGCCGCGGAAGCGGTTCAGCACCACTTCGGTCGAGTATTTCTCCTGCCCGTCTTTGTCGGTCCACTTGCGCGTGGTGAGCTGGCCTTCGAGATAAACCTTGGAGCCTTTCTTCAGATACTGCTCAGCCACTTTGGCGAGGTTCTCGTTGAAGATCACCACACGGTGCCACTCGGTCTTTTCCTTGCGCTCGCCGGAGGCCTTGTCGCGCCAAGATTCCGAGGTCGCGATCGACAGGTTCACGATCGGTTCGCCCGACGTCATCCGCCGCACTTCGGGGTCGCGCCCGAGATTGCCGACCAAAATCACCTTATTCACACTGCCTGCCATGATGCACCCTTTACCGGCCAAGAGGGCGGGACCTTAGCGCGGCGGCGCCGGTTCCATGCGTAAGAACTTTGGTTGTGTTCTTATTATGTTCTCTTAGCCGGAGTCAATCCCCAACAAATTGCCCCCGCACCTTGCCCACCAAACCAGCTTAGCGCAGCAGCCGCATTTCGAGCAGGCGCGCCAAGATCAAGAGCACAAGGGTCAGAACGGCGCCGATCACCACCACTGGCCAAGCCGCCGCCCCCGCACCGGCGCCCAACGCGGCAGCGGTCCAAATGGCGGCCGCGGTGGTCAATCCATCCACAGCGGTCTTATGGTGCACGATCACGCCGGCACCCAAAAAACCGATCCCGGTGAGGACACCTTGTATGACCCGTGACGAGGCATTCGCATCACTGGGCGTCAGGATCATTATAGCAATGGCCGCTCCCAACGAGACCAGACCAATGGTCCGCATCCCAGCCGATTTGTGCAGTAGCTCGCGGTCAAGCCCGATTGCCGCTCCAAGCAAAGCGGCAACTCCAAGCCGCAGAAAGATTTCAGGCCAAGCCATGGCATCCACCCGCATGAACAGCGGTGCACTTTACGCCGCCTCAGCCGAAAAACGCCACAGCCTTCGTTTTACCACTCCCGCCGAACTGTCTCGGTCGGCGTCACAGCTTGTGCAGCGGCTTGGCATCGGCCAGCGAGGCGATAAAGGTGCGCGGCGTGGTGCCAAGATGCGTGCGGAACATGGCAACGAAGCTCGATGCCTGCCGGTAGCCCACGGCATACGCCACAGCCTTGATACTCCTGCCTTCAGCGAGCAGTTCGATAGCCTTCATCAGGCGCAACTGCCGTCGCCACGTTTCAAAATCGATCCCGACATCGCGGCGAAATAGCCGTTGCACCGTGCGGGTGCTGACACCAATCTTCCGGCACAACAGCGTCAGAGAGAGGCGGGGATCGCTGAGCACCATCTCGCTCAACCGTCGTGCGCGCGCATCCTTCGGCATTGCGAGCATCATTGGCACCGGCGAGGCTTTGGCGATCTGGGCAACCAGCAAGGCGCACAGCGCCTGATGCACCTTATTGCGCCGCTTCAGCGCGCCAAGCCGCACCGCCTCGACAATCAATTCGCGCAATAGCGGCGGAATATGAACCACAGCGCAGCGCCGTTTGCGCAGAAGCTCCGGCCGCAGATACAGCGTGCGCATCGACGCTCCACCTGCCATGCGGATCGCGTGCGGCTGCCCGGCTGGAATCCACACGGCGAATTGCGGTGGAACAAGCCATACACTGCCCTCCGCCGAGACTTCCATCACACCTTGCGTTGCGTAAACGAGCTGCGCGGCGGCGTGGCTGTGTTCGGGTACCTGCCAACCCGCTGGATAGTCATAGGCAAGCGTCGCAATCGACGCTCCGGGTCCGGGTTCTAGCGTATGTCGCATATACGATATTATATGCCGCTTGGCGTCTCTTGCGACAATGCCGATTTTGGGAAATTCTGCGCCCCATGAGCAATTCAGCCTTCCCGGCCGCCGCCAAAGTGATGGCCTTCATCGTTACGCGCGATCGCACCGTGGCGAAAAAATTCTACGGCGAAACCCTCGGTTTCACCCAGCTCAGCGAAGATGACTTTGCTGTGGTCTTCGATCTCAACGGCACGATGCTGCGCATATCGACCGTGCCCGATCACACGCCGCCCCTGCATACGGTCTTAGGCTGGGAGGTTTCGGACATCGCCGCCGCCGTGCAGGCGCTGACCGCCAAAGGCATCGTCTTCAACCGCTACCCAGGCTTCGAACAGGACAAACTTGGCATCTGGGCCGCGCCGGGCAGCGGCAGTAAAGTCGCCTGGTTTCTTGATCCTGACGGCAACAACCTCAGCTTGGCGCAGTTCTAGGCCCACCCCTTACGACGTTCGGCTGCCCATTGCCTTCGGCGCCGCGACTGTGCTGCGGAATCTACTCAGACGCCGTCACCGGCCGCTTGGGTATATACCGAGCTTACTGTCAACACCGCCAACTGCTAGGCTGCCTTCTCGGCAGGAGGTCGATTTTCCTCCCTTGGAGTAAGCCTTATGTTGAAACGAGCTTCTATAATTTTTGCCACGGCCATCATCGCGCTTGGTGCGGCGGCGGCACCGGCCTATGCGGATCGCTGCAGCGGACGCAATCACAATACCGGCACCGTGGTCGGCGCCGTTGGCGGCGGCTTGATCGGCAGTGCCATTACCCATGGCAGCGCGGTCGGTGTGGTTGGCGGTGCGGTGGCCGGCGGTTTGGCCGGCAATGCCATTGAACGCGATAGCGATTGCAACCGCCCGGCACGGCGCTCGCGTCACAAAGTCTATTATTACGACAACGATCACCACCGCCATTCGCGTTACGAGTAGCCGTCACATTCTCACATCGGCATGCACACGGCCTTCCGCGGAGACGGTGGCGACAAAGCCGTCTTTGCCCCAGCTTAAGGTGACAGGCCCGAAAGCCTGCACCTCACCGGAAACCGTGACGACATTGCCTTGCGGCTTGGCCAGCGCAGCGGAGACTTGGCCCTGCATCGCTCTGATCTGACCGCCGACGCCAAATTGCAGTGCCTGCTCCATCGCCTTGGCAAGATCGCCGCCCACCAGCCCGCGCATCGCGCTCAGCATCCAATTCTGTGTCAGCACGTCATAGTGGACATGGCTGATGCGGATGGTCTGACTTTGGGTATCAAATTCCGGCACACCGCGCAGATAACCGCTGCCGCAGCCGCTGGTGACATCGGTCGGGTCCCAGCTTTCGACAATGCAAAAGCCCGCCTCGATCACGACATCCTGGCCAGACGGGATGATCTTGAGCGCCGTGATGTTCAACCGGTGACTGCCGACGCGCGGCGGATTTTTGGCGAGCGCCTCCAGTGCCAGTTTCGCCGCCACATCATAAGGCAGCACCGCCGGCACGCTGACGGCGAAATGATTGGCGGGACCATGCAGCGGCGCTGGCGGCGGCAAGACCGTTGGCGTTAGCGAAGGCCGCTCGTCAGACGCCACCAGCCGCGCCCGTACATCGATACCAAGCCCCATGGTCAGCATAGTGTTCGCCACGCCCGGCAGACCCACGCGAATCTGTTCGGGTTGCAGCAACAGCCACGTCGTTGGCTTGGTGTTCAGTTTAATCGGCGCGAAGACACCTGCCCATAGCTGCGCCACTTGCTTTTGCTGTGCCAGCGCCGGGGCCATCTGGGCATCGATCTGACTGAGCAAAGGCCGCGACAAGAGTTCGGCATTGCTATTCCACAGCTGCGCCACATCGGTATCGAGCGGCCCGAGCTTGATGCGCCCATTTTGGAATTGCACCGCGCCGCCGGTATTGGGCCGGATCAACCAATCGGGGCCGAGGGCGATGGCGGTCGAAGCAGTGAGCTGGCCCGCCGTATTAACCGCCGCATTCAGCATCGATAACGGCCCCGGCAAAGCAATGCTGGCCGACAGCGCAAACGGCACACCAAGCACCAGCGCCCCGCCCCGGCCCGTAACTGTAATGGGTCCCGTCCGCGTCGCCGATAGTGTCGTCAGGCAATTGCCAATCACGCAGCGCAGCTTCTGGTTTTTCAGATCGGCAAAGCGCTGCGGCGTCCTGTCATTGACGAGGCGCGATAGTTCGTCGAGTGGAATCGAAAGCGTGGCGCTCACGGTGGAAACGGGCGGCGGCGGCAATTGCGGCGGCGGGGTGAGCAAGGGCGGCGGCGCCGAGGTCTGCGAAATCCCGCCACAACCGGCCGCTACCAACACGGCGCAGGAGAGCGCACCAGCCCAAGCAAACTTCATGACACCAACCTGCACCAATTTCGCGGGAACTTAAGCGCGAGCGCTTGCGATCGCAACGCAGCAAGCCGCACCTTGCCTAAACTTTACGACACCTTGGCGAACAAGGGATCGATAGCGTGGCTCAGCAACGGCTCCAGTTCTTTGGCGCCATATGCGCTTAAGTGATGTTCGTCGCGATAGAGCGGAATGCCGTCTTTGCGCACGGCGCAATGACCGTTTTGGCAAAGATATTGGTGTGGAAAGACCGCACTGACACCTTTCTTCGCGGCCATGGCATGGAACAGCGGTAGCACCGCCGTCTCGCGCTCGTAGAATTGCCGCGTCGGTGGGGACACCACCGGTTTGTGCTCCAGTTCCAGCCGCGCCAGCACTTGCGGCACGGTCCAGCCGATTTCCGGCACCGGTCCCACCAGCAACACTTGCCGCCCATCCGCCCTAAGCGCCGCAATGGTACGCCTCAGGCCGCGCGCGAAGATCGCGGCATTGTCGGACGGTTTCATGGCGCGTCCCTGATCGTCGCCAATGGCGACAAAGCCGTGGCCTTCATTGCCATAGGCCGTGCCTTGCGCCGCCTTGCCCCAACGCGCCATTAATATGACGGTGGTGATCTCTCTGTGGCGCAGGATCATCGCCAGCACGCTGTCATTGAAGGCCCGGCATTGCGGCACGTCATAGCGATCCACACCCACCAGCGGCACGCAACTGGGTGAGCCCGCAAACAGGCCACGGCGGCGATGGCGCTTGGCGATATCCGCCACCGGCGTCAGAATCGCCTCGGCATGGCTATCGCCCCAGAGCACGAAGCTCGCGGCTTGACGCTCGGCGCCAATACCGCACAGCCGCTGCACGGATACATCCTTGGGTGCAATACCGAAACAGCGATCCTGAGCCCGCAGGGGCGCCTCTTCGGCCACAATGGCAACAACTTTGGCATCGAAGCGGCCCGGCAGGCCCTTGGTGGCTAGCGCCGCTCCGGCAAACAGGCACACAACGGCCATCGCCGCGCCCGCCATCGCGAAGAGGAGTTTGCGCGAAATCACCTCTTTATGGCGGAAGGGCTGCTCGACAAATTTCCATGACAGTACCGACATTGTGAAGGTCAACCCGACGCATCCGGCTACCTCCCAGCCCTGCGGCGCACGCGCCAGAAGATGCGTGGCGAAGACCCAGACCGGCCAGTGCCAAAGATAAAGCGAATAAGAAATCAACCCGACGAAGACCACGGGCTTGCAGCTAAACGCTCGTGAGACCGCATTGGCCGGTCCCGCCGCGAGCAACAGCGCCGCCCCCAGACAAGGCAATACCGCACCCAAACCCGGAAAGGCGCTGGCGGGTGATAGCGTTAGCGCGCTGTAAGCGATCATGGCGATACCGACCGCCGCCAAGCCTCCGCCCCAATACCGCGTCCTCGTTCCGCCACGCTGAGGTGCTCGCTGCTCAATGCCGCCTAAAGCCAATCTCGTTGATGGTGCGGCGAGCCCCGAAGCACGCATGGGCCAAAGAGCCAGTCCCGCCCCGAGCAGAAATTCCCAGAAGCGATAAGGCGCCAAGTAAAACGCGGCAATCGGCATCGCGCTTGCCGCCCATACGCTAGCCGCGAAGGACAACAGTGCCATCCCGCTCAGCGCCGCCAAGCGCCAGCGCCGCGCCCAACCTCTCATGGCGAACAGCACGAGCGGAAAGACGAGATAGAACTGTTCCTCCACCGCCAGGGACCACGTGTGCAAGAGCGGCTTGGAAGCCGACGCCGCGTCCCAATAACCGGAAGTGGCGTTGAAGTAGATGTTCGACCAGAACAGCGCCGCTGCCGCAGCACTCTGGCCAAAGCGTTGCAAATCCGCCGGGAACAACCACAGGCTGGCCGCCCCGGCCGTTACCGCCAGCATCGCGAACAGGGCGGGAAAGATCCGCCGCACCCGCCGCTCATAGAATCGCGCCAAGCTGAAACGGCCTTCCGCCAGCTCACGGTCCAGAATGCCGCCGATCAGATAGCCCGAGATGACAAAAAAGATATCGACCCCGGCAAAACCGCCGGAAATCCCCATTCCGTAGTGGAACAGAATCACCAGCATCACCGCCACCGCGCGCAAGGCATCGATGTCGGCGCGATGGGGCAAAAGCGTTGAATCTCGGCGCATGGCAACTACATGAAAGAGACGGGCGTTTGCCCAACTTCTCCAGGCTGCCTATTGTCCCTTTACGCCGAAAGTGCGGCATGGACGCGTGCGATCGTTCCCTATATGTTCCAGACTCTTTTCCGATGGGCATGGCGGGGTTGCAGAATGGCCTCTTCCTCCTGCCGGCGAGCGGGTTCAGGTACTGACCAAAGGGTACGGATTACAGGATCATGCAGAAGAACATCGTTGTCCGCGGGGCACGCGAGCACAATCTGAAAAATGTCGATGTCGAGATTCCGCGCGACAAATTGACGGTGATGACCGGCCTTTCCGGCTCGGGCAAATCCTCGCTGGCGTTTGACACGATCTACGCCGAGGGTCAGCGCCGCTACGTGGAGTCGCTCTCGGCCTATGCCCGTCAGTTCCTGGAACTGATGTCGAAGCCCGACGTCGATCACATCGATGGTCTCTCACCCGCCATCGCCATCGAGCAGAAGACCACTTCCAAGAATCCGCGCTCTACGGTCGGCACGGTGACGGAAATCTACGATTATCTGCGCCTGCTCTTTGCGCGCGTCGGCGTGCCCTATTCGCCCACCACGGGTCTTCCTATCGAAAGCCAGACCGTCAGCCAGATGGCCGATCGCATTTTGGCACTGC
>JAATGP010000012.1 GCA_015654635.1 Alphaproteobacteria bacterium
AAGATTTTCGTCACGCCGCTCGAACAGGTGGTGCGCATCCGTACCGGTGAAACCGACGGCGACGCTCTTTAACGAGCGCTGTCTCAATTCTTGGGATCGAAAAGGGGACTTACGCATGAAAGGATCGAATATGAAGAAGCTGGCGCATGGTGCGCTTGCCGGGTTGGCAACCCTTGTTGCCACGGCCGGTACGGCCTTGGCCGCGGCCCCGAAGATCGACACCGGCGACACCGCTTGGATGTTGACCTCCAGCGCCTTGGTTCTGTTGATGACCATTCCGGGCCTAGCGCTGTTCTATGGCGGCATGGTTCGCCGCAAGAATGTTTTGGCCACGCTGGCCCAGAGCTTCGCTGCCACGGGCCTGATCACCGTGCTGTGGATGATAGTGGGGTATTCGATCGCCTTCACGAACAATCCGGACCCGAACATCCAACCCTATCTCGGCGGGTTTGGTTATCTGTTCCTGAAGCCACTGACGCTGAATGCGACCAGCGCTCTGGCGCCGACCATTCCAGAATCCGTCTATATGTTCTTCCAGATGACCTTTGCCATCATCACGCCGGCGCTGATCGCCGGTGCCTTGGCGGACCGCATGAAATTCTCCGCCTTCCTGTGGTTCATGGGTCTGTGGCTGCTGTTCGTTTATTGCCCGATCGCCCATTGGGTCTGGGGTGGCGGCTGGCTGGGCACCAAAGGCGCACTCGACTACGCTGGCGGTTCAGTCGTGCATCTGAACGCTGGTACCGCGGCTCTTGTCACTTGCCTGGTTCTGGGCAAACGCAAAGGCTATGGCGTCGAAAACATGGCGCCGCATAACTTGGTCCTCTCCGTCATCGGCGCCTCACTGCTCTGGGTCGGTTGGTTCGGCTTCAACGCAGGTTCTGCCGTCACCTCCAACGTCAATGCCGGTATGGCTGCTGCCGCGACCCAAATCGCGACCGCCGCTGCTTCGCTCGGCTGGATGTTCACCGAATGGCTGATTTCCAAGAAGCCGTCGGTGCTGGGCATGATCTCGGGCGCGGTTGCAGGCCTCGTCGCCATCACACCAGCATCCGGCTTTGTGAATCCTCTCGATGCCTTGTTCATCGGCATTGCAGCCGGTGTGGTCTGCTACATCTCGGCAGTGTGGATGAAGAAGCTGTTTGGCTACGACGACTCGCTCGATGCCTGGGGCGTACACGGCGTGGGTGGTGCTCTCGGCGCCATGCTTACCGGCGTGTTTGCCTCCAACGCCATCAACTCGGCGGGCAAAGGCTGGCTGCATGACGGCAACTTCGCTCAGATCGGCATCCAAGCCATCGATGTGGTGGGGGTGTTTGTCTACTGCGCCATCGTCAGCTTTGTCATTCTCAAGCTCATCGACCTGGTGATCGGTTTGCGGGTCTCCGCGGAAGTCGAAGTCGAAGGTCTCGACATCAACCTTCACGGCGAAACGGTGCACGGCTGATCCTTCGGGTACCGTCTCCTCCAGAAACTGGGCGCTCTTCGGAGCGCCCTTTTTTTGTTTCCTCGGGAGGCACGCCGTCGCGGCCCAAAGAAGGAATTGTCTGCCTCTATTCCGCCGGGCCTTCGATGACGAAGCCTTTGGCGTGAAGCTGTTCGACCACGCCCGTACCGCGCAAGAGACTGCCGATATCCGCCAGCATTACCGTCTTGCCTGGCTTCGACAGCGCATCCTCGACGGCTTTGAGATAATCCTTCACCGCTTGATCGGCGACGCGGCCAAAACTCGGTATCTGTTTGGCGCACTTGCTAAAACTATGCTCGGCGTAATTTGCCTCGATCGCTTTGAGGTCGCCGACCGCCCAAGCTTCGGCCAATGCCGCAGCGTGGTTCCTGCGGTGAGCCAGTCTCTCCAACGATTCATCCAGGCAGATTTCCTGCGCCGCCAGCGGCAGGCGAAGCGCCTCTTTGACGATATCGAGCGCGGAATAATCGGCGACAGGGTGTAGGGAAACATGTTTTTCGCCCGCGATCTTTTTGACCATCCCGATGGGCTCGTGACTGTCGAGCTTGGCCGCTTCCCCGAATTTGTTCTGCAGTTCGAACCCAACCAATATCGGCGAATCGTCCTCGAACTTTTCGGCGGGAATGCCCAGGCTGGTGCGCGCCGCCACAAAACGCGCCCTCATATCCAACGGCAGCGTCTCCTCCAGCTTCTTGCCGTCCGGCATCGACAACAGATCGTGATGGGTGAGGAGGAACCAACCAGCCGAGAGAATGGCGGTTGATGCAACGGGCGGGATGAGGACCGCGTGGGCGCCTTCAATAACCTCGGAGAGATGCCTGGAGTTCCAGCTCTGCCCCTTGGGCATTTCGGCAATGGTGCCGAGAATCCAAATCTCCGAATCACCCTTTTTGATGTGCCAAAATGCGGGCCCTGGGGGCTGAGCGGTGACCACAACCACCTCGTTTGTGGCCCAATCGGCTGGGGGTTGCGCCGCTGCGGCAGGACCGACGAGCAAAACAGCCGTGAGCGCGACACGCCAGTACGTCATCCAAGTCTCCTCTTGTCCCTCTGGTGAGCTAACCTCAGCAACATGAGGAGACCCCGGCTGGAGGATTACGATTGCGAATGGTTCGATTAAATTGAGGCCTCATGGACTGTTCGCTCGGGGCCGGAGTAGATTCCGCCCATCATGACCAGCACATCCCTTTTCCTGGGCCGTTTGGCGGCGCTTCCGCAAGGCTCCTTCGCCCAGCTTGCCAATCTGCTCGACGCCATCCCGCCGGGGGCTGAGCCTATCAGCTTGGCTGTCGGCGATCCCCGAGGCACGGTGCCGGGCTTTATCCGTGAGGCGATTGCGGCTCATGGACACCGTTTCGGCGAATACCCGCCGGTCAATGCCACGCCGGAATGGCGGCAAGCGGCAGCGGGCTGGCTGAAGCGGCGCTTCGGCGCCGAGCTTGATCCCGAGGTGCAGGTGCTGCCCTTAAACGGCACGCGCGAGGGTTTGTTCCTGGCGCCCTTCATCCTGACGCCAGAGGAAAAGGCGGGCGGCCGGCCGGTGATCTTACTGCCGAACCCCTTCTATCAGTGCTATGCGGCAGCAATTTATGCGGCGGGGGCTGAGCCGGTCTATGTGCCCTCCACGGCGGCGAACGGCTTTCTGCCAGATTTCGCCAGCCTGCCCGTCTCGATCCTGATGCGCTGCGTCGCCGCCTATATTTGCTCACCTTCGAATCCGGAAGGCGCGGTGGCGAGTGAAGCCTATTGGCAAACACTGTTCGCGCTCGCCGACGCTTACGATTTTACGGTGTTCGCCGATGAGTGTTATGCCGATATCTATCGCGAGACGCCGCCCTTGGGCGCTCTGTCGGTGCGGCGCGCGCCTTATGAGCGGCTGCTCTCCTTCCACTCGCTTTCCAAACGTTCGGGCCTGCCGGGCCTGCGGTCCGGGATCGTGGCGGGCGGGGTAGAGCTGATGCAGCGCTTTCGCGCCTTTCGCAATTACGCGGGTCCGCAAGTGCCCCTGCCGCTGATTGCGGCCTCCACTGCTGCCTGGAACGACGAGGTCCATGTCGTGGCGAATCGTGCGCTCTATGCCGAACGCTTTGCGGCGGCGGAGCGGATTTTGGGCCACCTGCCCGGCTTCTTCATGCCTGCGGGCGGTTTTTTCCTCTGGCTGAAGGTCGCCAATGGCGAAGCCACAACCGTGAAGCTTTGGCGCGAAGCGGGGGTCAAGGTCCTGCCCGGTGCCATGATGGGCCATGCTATGATTCCCGGGGAAAGCCGCACAAACCCTGGCTTCTCATATATAAGGGTGGCGCTCGTCAACGATTTATCAACCATTAACAGCGCACTCGATAGAATGGCCCACATACTAACCAAGGCCATGAGCGAGGAGGCACCATGAGTGGGGTCAGAACCTCGGGCATATATCAGCCGCGCAAGCGAGGCGCCGCGCTGGCGGAATCCTTTGACAATGCCCGCCGTGAAGTCGCACGCCTGCTAAAAATCGTGTTGAACCGCGGCGCAGGCTTGCTGGTGCTGGCCGCAGCCGCCGCCGTGCTGGTGGCGCTGATGAGCTACAATCCCGACGATCCCAGCCCCAATACCGCCACGGCGCGGCAAGCGACCAATCTTTTGGGGCCCATTGGCGCCACCGCTGCGGATATTCTGCTGCAGTATTTCGGCTTTGCCTCGCTTGCCTTTCTCGCCGCCCCGATCGGTTGGGGCACCCGCGCTATGCTTGGCTGGCGTCTGGACTACGCCATATTGCGGGCCATTGCCTGGCCGATTGGCACGCTGGCGATGGCGGCTGGTCTTGGCCTGGTTCCAGGCCCCGTAAGCTTTCCGGCGGGCGGCACCATTGGCCTCTTCGCCATCATGATGGCCGATCGTGCGGCAGTGGCTTGGCAACAGCCCTGGGTGAGTTTGGCTCTGCCGTCGGCGTTGCTGGTGCTTGGGACGAGCCTTGCCTTTCTTGCTGCCGATATTCGCCTCAGGGCGCTCGCCAAGGGCGGCTTTCATGTCCTCGCCTTGTTTTATTGGATCGCCAGCCTCTTCAAAGCCCCAGAGCCCCCCAAACGCACGCGGCGTGTCGAACCGAAGCTTACCCGCGGCGCCAAGTCCGATGAGGCGGAGTCCGAAGAGGAAGACGACGAGGAGATCGAGCAGCCGCTGCTCGATCTGGCGCCTGCCGGATCGCGGGTCAAACGCGACGACAGCAAGAAGCCCAGTTCGGCCAAACGGGCGCAACAGCCGGCGCTGGCGCTGGCCTCCGGTGATTACGAATTGCCGCCGCTGGGACTTTTGACCGAACCTGTCCATAACCCCGATCAAGCCAACTTCTCCGACGAATCGTTGGAAGAAAATGCCCGCATGCTGGAATCGGTACTGTCCGATTTCGGCGTCAAGGGGCGTATCGTGGCGGTGCGTCCTGGCCCTGTGGTGACGCTCTATGAATTCGAGCCTGCCGCGGGTGTAAAATCTTCCCGCGTGATTTCGCTAGCCGATGACGTGGCGCGTTCGATGTCGGCAGTGGCGGCGCGTATCGCGGTGATCCCGGGACGTAATGTGATGGGCATCGAACTGCCCAACCAGACGCGCGAGACAGTCTATTTGCGCGAGATGCTGGCCAGCCCAGAATTTGAAAAAGCTAAGGCGCCACTGATCCTGGCCCTGGGCAAGACCATCGGCGGCGAACCGGTGATGGCGGACCTCGCCAAGATGCCCCATTTGCTGATCGCCGGTACCACGGGATCGGGCAAGTCGGTGGCGATCAACACCATGATCCTGTCGCTGCTCTACAGAATGCCGCCGGACCAATGCAAACTGATCATGATCGATCCCAAGATGCTGGAACTGTCGGCATATGACGGCATTCCCCATCTGCTGGCCGCGGTGGTGACCGATCCTAGGAAAGCCATTGTCGCGCTGAAATGGGCGGTGCGCGAAATGGAAGAGCGCTACCGCAAAATGAGTAAGCTCGGCGTGCGCGGCATCGAAGCCTTCAACGAGCGGGTCAAGAAAGCTTCGTCCAAAGGCGAAGTTCTGAAACGCACAGTGCAGACCGGCTTTGACCGTGAGACCGGCAAGCCGGTTTACGAAGACGAGATCCTCGAGCTTGAGCCGCTGCCCTATATCGTCGTGGTGGTGGATGAAGTGGCCGATTTGATGATGGTTTCGGGCAAGGAAATCGAGGGCGCGGTGCAGCGCCTGGCGCAGATGGCGCGTGCCGCTGGCATCCATCTTATCGCCGCCACCCAGCGGCCTTCGGTCGACGTCATCACCGGTACCATCAAAGCGAACTTCCCCACCCGCATCTCTTTCCAGGTCACCAGCAAGATCGACAGCCGCACCATCCTGGGCGAACAAGGCGCCGAACAGCTCTTGGGCCAGGGCGATATGCTGCACATGATGGCGGGCGGGCGCATCCGCCGCGTGCATGGCCCCTTCGTCTCGGACGAGGAAGTCGAAGAGGTGGTGAAGTTCCTCAAGACCCAGGGCAGCCCGGAATATCTCGACGCCATCACCGAAGAGCCCGATGACGAGGGCGGCGACCCCTTGAGCGGCGGCTTTGGCGAAGGCAATGGCGACAGCGGCGACGATCTTTACGATAAGGCGCTGGCCATCGTGGCACGGGAACGCAAAGCCACCACCAGCTATATCCAGCGCCGCTTACAGATCGGTTATAACCGCGCCGCGCGGCTGATCGAACGCATGGAAGACGAACAAGTCATCTCCAAGCCCAATCATAAGGGTGTGCGCGAAGTGCTGCTGCCGGATCACGACGAGCACTGAGGCTCGTCACTGGCCCTTTTGCCATTCGCCACTGCGCTTGAGGGCGTCGACCACTTCGGGGGGCATATATTTCTCGTCATGCTTGGCGAGAACTTGGTCGGCTTGAAACAGACCACCCTCGTTCAGCCGCCCGATGGCGACGACGCCTTGGCCTTCGCGAAATAACGAAGGGACATCGCCGCTATATTCCACGGGCACGGTGCGCGCCCCGTCGGTGACGACGAACTGCATCTTCATGCCGGAATCGTGTTTGACACTGTGCTTTTGCACCAGCCCGCCGATGCGGAACGCGGTGCCGGCTGAGACCTTCTTGGTATAGACGTCGCTGGGGCTATAAAAATAGAGAACATTGTCCTGCAGCGCGCTGATCACCAGCACGGCAGCAGCAGCCCCGCCCAAGAGCAAGGAGGCAACGAAGGCGATGCGCCGGCGCTTACGGGCGTTCACGGGGTGGGCCTTTCAAGCTCGGCGAGCGCGGCCAATTTGGCTTTGGCTTTGCGATAGTCGGACACGATCCAAAGCCCGAGCACTGCCAGGGCAAAGGCGCTGATGCCATAGGCGGGCCAGACATAGGCTGCGAAGCCGCCTTGGGTGACAAAATCGCTCATCCAGCCCTCATTTCCAGCAGGGTGCGTGACCGCCGGTTCAATATTTCACTGCGGATACGGATCGTCCAGAAGACGAAAAACAGAAAGGTGTAGCCCAGCGCCATCAAGAACAGCGGCCACAGGAAGACCGGCGCTATGGTGGGTCCGCCTTTGCGCAGGATGCTCTCGCCCTGATGCAGCGTGGTCCACCACTGCACCGAGAACTCGATAATGGGAAGATTGACGGCGCCGACGATGGCGAAGACGGCAGAGGCGCGAGCGGCGCGGGTTTCGTTTTCGATGGCATCGTTGAGGGCGATGTAAGCCAGATAGATCAGCAGCAAGAGCAGAAACGACGTCAGCCGCCCATCCCACACCCACCACGCCCCCCACATGGGCCTGCCCCATAGCGAGCCGGTGATGAGGCCAAGCGCGGTAAACACGGCACCGATGGGGGCGGCAGCGCGCGCCGCGATATCGGCCAGGGGATGGCGATTGACGAGGCCGAAGATCGAGGCGACCGTCATGACGCCATAAGCCATCATCGCGACCCAGGCGGCAGGCACATGCACGAACATGATGCGGACGGTATCACCCTGCTGATAATCCGGCGGGGTGGTAAAGCCGAGCAGCAAGCCGGCGCCAAGGGTGAGGGCGGCAGCGGCCACCAGCCACGGCAGCAGCGACCCGCTGAGGTCCATGAATTTCTTCGGATTGGCAAATTCGAACAGTGAAGGCATTGATAGATCAGCCCTATTTCCGTGGCCGCGGCCGATTTCTGCCTAACAGCTTTGCGGCCAGTGTTGCATAAGTAATGCCCGCAAGTCTTGCAGCCCTATTTCGGCAAACCTGCGAGCTTGGCGCGAAGCGTCGCCGCCAAAGGATCATCTGCCGGCACGCCGGTTAGCGCCTTCGTCCAGAGGGTGCGCGCCTGGGGCGCGTGGCCCGCTTTGGCTTCGGCCAGCCCCACATAATAGAGCGCCTGGGTATTTGCGCCATCCAGCGCGAGCACCTTGCGCATGGTGGCGGTGAAGTCCTTTGGGGGTTCATCGCCCGGTGGCGCGGCGGCCTTTTGCACTTCGGCCAGCGCCATTTGCGAGGCCACATCATTGGGCTTGAGGCGTACCACATGCTCGGCGGCCAGGCGTGCCTTGGGAAGATCGCCCATCACCACATAAGCATGGGCGAGGCGCTGCCAGCCGGTGAAGTCGTCCGGCGTTTTTTCCAGGCGGTCGGCCAAGCGCTGCACCATAGCGACAATCTGGGGATCGCGGGCGACATCGGGCTGCGCCGGACTCGACTCCGGCGGCGGGGCGGCATTGCTCGCCGCGGCGGGCGCAACTGCCGATGGGGCTGCTCCAGAAGACGGCATGACGCCGGCGTTCAGATGAATGGCCTTGGTCATGGCCGTCAGCGCGGTGCCGATGGCTTTCAGATCCGGCGGGCTAGGCGGTACCGAGGCGGGATCAAAGCCGCCTTGCTTGGCAAAGGCCGCGATATGCTCGCGCAACATGGGCAGCCAAGGCGCGTCCGGCGCGCTGGTTTTTTCCAAATCGCGCCAAATGGCAACGGCTTGGCGCATATTGCCGATCTGCGCCTCGGCCAAGCCGAGATAGAAACGCGAGCGCTCGCTGCGCGGCTCGGCTTGGATAGCTTTGGAGAAGGCGTTCATGGCTTCGGGCCCGACCGAGCCGCCGCTGGTCATCACCAGCGCCTCGCCGAATTCCGACCACGTGACGGCGGCTTTGGCACCCATATCGATGGCATGGCGGTAAGCGCCCGCGGCCTCTTCGTATTGGCGGGCGGCAAAATAGGTCCGCCCGAGCTGCTCATAGCCTTCGGCACTGGGGTTTGCTTGCAGCTGGGCGGCGAGTGCCTCAGCACTGGCCGCGGCGCCGAATTCGGGATCGTTATGGATGCGCCAGAGATAGGGTTTTCCGGGCAGGCTGGGCGAGCCCAGCGCCGCATAAAGAGCCCCGGCGCCAATCGGAATGATCAAGGCGATCGCCACAATCGCCCCGATGCGGGCAAGTCGGCCCGCGCGGGCCACCGGTTGCTGCGGCAGCTGCAATTCGGCGTCTTCGGCCGCCAGCATGCGGCGATGGACCTCGGCCCGCGCCGCTTCGGCTTGTTCGGGGGTAAGCAGGCCCTCCTCGACTTCCTGGTCGATTTCAGCGAGTTGGCTGCGATAGACCACGATGTCGTAATCGACCCGGGGCCGCGCCTCAGCCCCGCCTTTGAGCAGCGGTACGACCAGCATGGCGATGACCGCCAGACAGAGAATGGCAAAGAGGACCCACAACATCAGCTGTCTTCTTTCTTACGCCCAGCATCGCCGAGCAGGGCGCTGAGGCGCCGGGATTCATCATCGGTGAGAGGAGCGGTTTGCGCCGTTTGCGAAACCCGCCGGATATAGATCGCAGCCACACCGGCTGCGCACAGCAAGAGCAGTGCCGGTCCGAACCAGAGCAAATAGGTTTCCGCCATGAAAGGCGGCTTCAGCAGCACGTAATTGCCATAGCGCGCCACGATATATTGTTTGACCTGTTCGTCGCTGTCGCCTGCCACCAGGCGCTGCCGCACCAGGACGCGCAAATCATGCGCCAGATCGGCATTGGAATCGTCAATGGATTCGTTTTGGCAGACGAGGCAGCGCAGCTCGGTGCCGATGGCACGGGCGCGGTGCTCCAATTTGGGGTCCGCCAGAATTTCATCCGGACGGATGGCCCAAGCCGTGCCGCTCCACAGCGTCACCACAAGCGCAGCGCTGGCCAAGATGATCGATATTTTTGCGCGCAGCCTCACCGTGCCAATTTCTCCGCCAGGGGGACGACTTCGTCCCGGATGAGATCTGGGGTCAGGGGACCAGTCCATTTGCGGCGGATGACGCCGTGCTTGTCGATCAGATAGGATTCCGGTACGCCATAGACGCCAAAGTCGAGACCGGCATGGCCGTAAAGATCGACGCCAATGGCCTTATAGGGATTGCCCAGTTGATCGAGCCAAGCCTTGGCGTCCTGAGGCCGGTCTTTGTAGCTGATGCCGACGAGGCGGATACCCGCTTGGGTGACGAGCGGCAAAGCCGGATGCTCTTCGCGGCACGGAATACACCAGGAGGCGAAGAAGTTGACCAGCGTGACCTTGCCCTGCAACTCGGCCGTTTTGATGCCCGGCAGACCGTCGGCCAGTGCCGGTAGATCGAATGTGGGCGCCGGGCGGTTGATCATCACCGAAGGGATCAGATTGGGCGCAAAGCCCAGCTCGACAAGATAGAGCCGCCAGACCAGAAAGCCGGCCAGGATGATAAAGCCCGCGAGAGGCACAACCGTCACCCAATTGTAACGAGGCTTGGCCGCGACTGCGGCACCGACCGGTGCTGTGGCGACCGCTGCGGGCGCCCGCATCACGGGCCGGACATCAATGCGCCGCCGCGGGGCACCGATGCGGTGATGGCGATCGGTCAATGAGACAATGCCGCCCAGCACCATCACGAGGGCGCCGAAGAAGAGCCAGGGCACCAGCGGATTGTGGAAGATGTGTACCACCGAACCGCCATGCCCGGCAGGATCGCCCAGCACGACATAGAGGTCGCTGACCAGATTGGTGTAGATGGCGACCGTCGAGAGCGGCTGCTGCGGGTTGGCATACATCCGCCGTTCAGGCGTGAGATCCGCCACCAAGCGGCCATTGCGGGTGGCGATGAAATTGCCCCGCGCCGAGATGTAATTGGGACCAACGATGTTTTCCTCCACCCCGAGGAACTTCACCTGATAGCCCGCCACTGTGGCGGTATCGCCGGGCTGCATAACTTCCAAATATTCGGTGCGCCACGCCTGTGAACCGGCGACGCCGATCAGAACAAAGGCAAGCCCCATATGACCGAGCGTCATGCCATAAGCCGAGCGCGGCAAATGCCAGGCGCGATGCAGCGAATCGGCCAGGGAATGGCGGAAAAGATGCACCCTGCCCGCCCATTCGGTCAGACTGCCAAAGAAAAGCCAGACGCCCAGGCCAAGACCGATGCCCGCCAAGAGCGAGCGCGTCGAGATGCCCGCTGCCAGCAGCGTGGCAACGACGGTGAGCGCTGTGGCGGCACCAGCGAATTTGAGGCGTGACAGGGCGTGCGGAAGATCGCCGCGCTTCCAGGCCAAAAGCGGCCCGATCGCCATCAGCGCGATCATCGGCAGCATCAGCGGCACCATGACGATATTGAAATAGGGCGGCCCAACCGAGACCTTGCCGAGATTGAGCGCATCGACAAACAAAGGATAAAGCGTGCCGAGCAGAACCGTGCCCGCCGCGGTGCTAAGGACGATATTGTTAAAGAGCAGCCCGCCTTCGCGCGAAACCATGGCAAAGAGGCCGCCCCCCTTTAGCGCCGGAGCGCGAATGGCATAAAGGATCAGCGAACCGCCCGTGACGATGCCGAGCAGCAAGAGAATGAAGAGGCCGCGCTTGGGATCGTTGGCAAAACTGTGCACCGAGGTCAGCACACCCGAGCGCACCAGGAAAGTGCCGAGCAGCGACAGCGAGAAGGTGACGATGGCGAGGAAGATGGTCCAAGACTTTAGGGTGTCGCGCTTTTCAGCAACGATGGAGGAATGCAGCAGCGCGGTACCCGCCAGCCAGGGCATCAGCGAAGCATTTTCCACTGGGTCCCATGCCCAATAACCGCCCCAGCCGAGCGTATAATAAGACCACCACGACCCCATGGCGACGCCGAGCGTCAGCGCACACCAAGCCACCAAGGTCCAAGGCCGCACCCAGCGCGCCCAAGCCGCATCGACACGGCCTTCAATCAACGCGGCAATGGCAAAGGAAAACGCCATCGAGAAGCCGACATAACCGAGATAGAGAAAAGGCGGATGGAAGGCGAGGCCCGGGTCCTGCAACAGTGGATTCAAGCCATCGCCGTTGACCGGGGCAGGATCGACGCGAAGGAACGGATTGGAGGTCAAAAGAATAAAGAGGATGAAGCCGAAGCCGATCATGCCCTGAATGGCCAGCGCCCGGGCGCGCAAAGCCGGCGGCAGATCGCGGCCGAAGATTGACACCGCCAGGCCGTACAGCACCAGGATCAGGGTCCATAGCATCATGGAGCCTTCGTGATTGGCCCAGACGCCGGTGATTTTGTAGAGCAACGGTTTATCGGTATGGCTCGACTGCACCACATTGAGGACGCTGAAGTCGCTCGTCACATGGGCCCACATCAGACAGCCGAAGGAGATCGCGACGAGGCAGAACTGCGTGAAGGCGGAGGGCCGGTCGAGACTCATCCAGACGGCATCGCCGCGCGCGGCCCCGATCAAGGGAATGCTTGCTTGGACGGCAGCAACAAGCAACGCCAAGATCAACGCAAACAGACCAATTTCGGCAATCATCCCTGCACGTCCAAATGTTGCGCTTGGCGCATGTTTTGCCTGGGCGAGTGTTCGGGCACGCCAGGGAGTTTGTCGAGGCCAAACTGCTGCGATATACGGAAGATTGAATACACCGGGCGGCGCAATTGGCACAACCGTAAACAAAAACCGGGCACCGACAGGGCCGGTACCCGGTTCAAGCGATTAGGCCTTGCGACCAGGGCCGCACGCCATCCGCGCTATTTCGACTTGTCGACCATGTATTGGACCGCGGCCTTGACATCGGCATCGGAAAGGTTCGCGTGGCCGCCTTTCGCAGGCATCATGCCCTTACCCTTGATGGTGGTGGCGGTGAGCGTATCCACGCCTTGAGCGACGAGAGGTGCCCAGGCCGCCTTGTCGCCGGTTTTCGGCTTCATCATCTTGTGGCACATGGCGCAATTGGCATCGTACACCGCCTGGCCATCAGCAGCCGAAGCGGCACTGGCGACGACGACGGCGCCGGCAAAGAGCCATCCCAAAGTCGAGAGCTTCATCCTGTTCTCCTCAGTTACACCGACAACGCTAGGCATCATCGTATGGGTTGCGACAGCGGCTGCGCAAGTCTCTTACAGTCTCATCTTCAGCATCATACCAGCCGTCGATACATTGTAGTTCGGCGACGCATAACCGGCATTGACAATACTGATTGCATTGCCGGTGTTGGTCGTCGCAATCACCGGTGCAGCGGTGTACTGCCAATCGTTGTTGTTGAACATGCTGTAGCGGTACATCAGCGAGCCCTCGATCGTGTCGGTCAGCTGATAAACCGCCGTCACGGTAATGTCGTCCATCCGCGAATTGACATCCGGATAGGAGGTCACATTCTGATAGGACTGCGACACACTCGATGCCGGCACCGCCACCCCATTATATTGGCCGAACAGCACCGAGCCCACCGACAGGTTGTACTCGCTGGTAAATTTCAGCTTGTCGCTCACCTTCCAGTCGCCGCTGAAGCCAGCCGTGTGCATGCTGGAGGTGTAGTTGTTCTGGTAGAAGCCGACCGAGCCGGCGCAGAGGCCGGTCGCGCTCTCGGCGCAGTTGCCGTTGCCGCGGTTGTCGAAATAGATCCGCTCGTAACTGTAGTAAGCGTGCAGGGTGATTGCTGCGCTGGGGCGATAATTGACGTCGGGCCCGAGGGACAGGCTGGAATTGTGGGTGATGCCCTCGCCATGACCGACCAAAGTCCAATCGCCCGAATTGGTGGCGGTCGCCGCCGAATCCACGGCAGGATAGCGGTAGCGGTTGTTGGAAAATTTGGCGAAGATGCCGCCCGAAAGATCGCTTTCCGGCGCATAATCGGCGCGCAGCGTGACGGCATCGGCGGTCATCGGGGCTTGGTAATAGGCGCCCGACGGCGTGCCTTCCAATTCCGGTGCACCCGCTTCGAGATTGCCCCAGGCGGTGCCGTAATGCAGCACACCGCTGCGGTTGTCGTGCTCGTAACTGACGCGAGCCAGGATTTCCTTACCAAGCATCGAACTGACATTGAGGCCAAAGCTGTGGGTCACACTATGGGTGACCTGGGCATTGGTGCGGTTCGTGTTGTTGAAATTGTAGCTCGCCGTCACTTTGGTGCTGCTTTCGGGCAGAACCAGATAATCGAGTTCGACACTGCCGTTCTGCTTCACCCAGCCTTGCGGCACGACATAAACAGCCGTATTGGCGGTGGCATCCGGGCTCGAGCCGCCGATCCACACCTGATACTGGTTGAGATGGACGTCGCGGCCATCGAGGGAGTAGCTGGCGCGGCCGGTCAGATGGTCGGCAAGCTCGGTCGTGAAGCTGACATTGCCCTGATAGATATAGGCCCTGGCATTGGGCGATGAGGCGCTGGTGCCCTGATTGAGACTGTTGAGATTCTTGAACCAAGTATAAGTCGGATTGCCCTGCGTGCTGCTGAGACCGGGGTTGGCACTATTCGGCGTGAAGGTGCTGTCTTGCAGCTCCACACCCACACGGCCGTTGAAGACAATGCGTGTCTGCGCGGCCAGCTTGTCGCTGAACATCGCGGTCAAATAATGGGCGGAATTGCTCGGCGGCGTCGAATACAATCCAGACTGAGCGTAGGGGCCCGAAGAAGCGCTCAACGCGGCGATCGAAGCCACATAGGGCAGCGCGACGCCGCTATTGTTGTCGGTAAAGTGCGAGTAGGTATACTGGATCAGGGCTTGAAAGTCCGGATCGATATAGCTCGCCGACAGGTCGAGGCGGTCGGTGTCGAAATCGACCGGCAAGGTGAAGGCCATGCCGCCATAGGTTTCACGCAAGGATTCTTCGAGACTGCCCTGCTTGTGTTCGTGCTGAATGTTGGTCGCAAAGGTCCATTCGTCGAGCTCGTATTTGCCGCCGATATCG
Source organism: Alphaproteobacteria bacterium (assembly GCA_015654635.1). GTDB lineage: Bacteria > Pseudomonadota > Alphaproteobacteria > Micropepsales > Micropepsaceae > Rhizomicrobium. The sequence goes on from JAATGP010000012.1 coordinate 14,595, forward strand.
ATCTTGTCGCGCCGCGTGCCAGTTTGAAACTGCCGGAAATTCGGGCCCAGCGTCGTTGTGGTGAAAGCCGTGGTGGCGCCCTTCGTCGGCGGCGCGTTCGAAGCACCACCATAGGGAGCCAAGCCGTTGTTGAGCGTGCCCAGCGAACCATTCACCGTCCACAGCGACGAAATGATGTTGCCGGTATAGGTGGTGGCGCTGTAATCCAGCGACACGCCCCAACTGCCCTGATGACCGAAGGCCAAGCTGATCTCAGCTTCAGGGCCGATATTGGCCGAGGTGTCGTGCTCAAAGGCGCTATCGTGGAAGCCTTTTGTCAGCTTATCGGCAGTCTGGAGGTCTAGGTTGGTACCCGAGAAGTTGAAATAGGTGGTGCCGCCGGAATTCCAAGCATCTCGCTTTTGCACATCGAAGCCAAGCAGAATGTCGATGCCATCGGTATTGTAACCGTTGTAACGGCCATATTGTCCGGTGTTGTGCCCGCCCGAATACTGCACACCGATGCTGATCTCTTTGGCCAAAACCGGCTGGTTCAATTCCGGCGGAATTTGCGGCGCGGCATCCTGTGCCAGCATCGCGGGAGACACCATGGCGGTCGAAAGCAGAGCCAGAGCGCTGATGGAAAGCTTATGCGTCATGACAATCCCCTAGTCCTTGCGACCGTCAGCGGAAGAAGTATGTGCCGTTCGGGCTGTTCGACCCGTGCACTTGCGAATGGCAGTTGAGGCAGGTGCGGTTGTTCGCCAGTGCGGAATTGAAGACCGCCGTTCCGGCGAGATTGCCCGCCATCGAATGCGCACCACCGAAAGCGCCGCCGCTGCTGTTCGAGACTGCGCTGTGACAGCTCGAGCACATGAAGTTCATCCGCTCTTTCATCAGACGCGCTTCGTTGGAGCCGTGCGGCGTATGGCAATTGAGGCAGTTCTCGCGCACCGGCTGATGTTCCCACAGCATCGGTCCGCGCTTGTCGGCATGGCAGGTGTAGCAGGTCTGGTTGACGGTGAATTCCTTGAGCAGTTTGGGGCCGGCAGAACCGTGGGGGTTATGGCAATCGGCGCAAACAACTTTGCCTTCGCGCATCGGGTGATGCGAGAACTGGAAGCTCTCCGCCCGCTGCTGCGCATGGCAGGTGAAGCATTTGGTGGTTTGCGTCGTACGCACCAGGATCGGATCCTTGGTGACGTGCAAGCTGTGGCAGCTGACGCAAGCCAGATTGGCGTTTTGATGCTGGCTGCCCATCCAATCCATGCGCTTGGCGTCCTGATGACAGCCCAGGCATGCCTGATTGCGCACCGCCACCGGCGAGGCATTGGGACCGTTGAAGACCACGGCTGGCAAAGCCGGTTTGCCCGCGGCAAACCCTCTGGCATGGGCATCGCTGGGGCCGTGGCAGGATTCGCAGCCATGCTGGCCGGCGGGCGAATGCATATCGCCTTTCATGGCATGGGCCGTCTTGAGAATCTCTGTGGCGGGCGCCTCATTGTGGCATTGCACGCAGGTGGCCGTGCCGTGTTCGCTATAGAGTGCCGCGTTGTCGTCGGAATCAGGCGACGCCGCCGTAATCGCCGCTTTGTGCGCCGCGGTCCCCGCGGTCGCGGGGATGGTGCCAACCAAAGCGCAGAGCAAGCCTAGAACGACATACCCGACGATGCGTTTTCCTGCCGTCATCCTCTGCCCCTGCTACGATGTCCCGAAGGCGAAATATTTCCCTACAGGAGGCATTCTTTAGAAGGTCGTACAAAAAGAGACAGTACCAGTGGGCGGAGAACTGATGGTACCAGTCTACAATTCTGCGGGTTTGTGGCATTTGACACATAGGTAGTCACCGCAGGCGAGCGGCCGCCTTGCGTGACAAGCCATGGCTGACAGAGGTTGGTCACTGTCGCGGCTGTGTTCGAATCACGGGGCAATTGCGATGGGGTCTAGCGCGCCGGTACATGTAGCGCAGCGATGCGCGCCGCCAGGGCATCAACCTTATCCCACTGCGTATATTCGATAGCGGTGCGGGGGTCGGTCGGTCCACCTGTTAGGACCATGATGAAACGAATCAGCTGGCGGTCGAGCCAAGTGTAGCGCGCATAATCGAGGCGGCCGGCTATGGCCTGCGCCAATACAGGCTTCAACCCATGCCGTTTGATGGTTTTGCGCAAATAGACATTCCCATCCGCGGTGTCCTTACCTGGTTTGCGCGCGGTTAGATTGACCGAAAAGAGCACCAGCGGCGGGGGCGAAACCAGTCGTTTGTAGTGGGCCAAGAACTGCTCGGCTTCCGGCAGATGTTTGCCGTAGCGCACCGCCGCGACCACAATGATGGGGTCAGCGGGATCGCCGGGCACCGGATGTGCCAAAGCCAATGCTCTGGGAGTGGCAGCCACCCCTAAGGCATTGAGCCGCAACGCCAAGCGTTCGGCAATGCGGCGGGACTGACCATCGCGCGTCGCGTAGAGAAGATGCATATTTTGACCGGGAGCAGGAGGCGGGGCGGTAGTGATAACACCGCCGCATTCCGGAAAACAGGCCGCCCCTCAGGCTGCCGCTTTCGCCGCCAGGGCACAGAGCAAGCCCAGGGTCTGCGGCAACACCCAGCCATGGGCTTCCACGAGCCGCTCCGCGGCGGCATCGGCTGTAGCAATGTCGGCCAGAGACGCCTGCTGCAGCTTTGTCCGCAACTGGGCCGCGGCCGTCTTGGCGTCGAAATCGTCGATCTCGGCCAATACCGCCTCGCCGATTTGGGCGCTGCCATCGCGGTCATCGAGCTTGGCGAGCAAGTCGTCATAAGGACTTGGGGCATAGCGCTTGCGCAGCACGCGGCTGGCTTCGAAAGCGACACCCCCGACGACCACAACGCCAGCCGCGCTCATCAACACGTTGCGGCGGGAAAACAGGGTTTTCATTTCAAGAGACCCTTCACGTGATCCGCCAGCCTGAGCGCCATCGCAACGATGCTAAGGGTCGGATTCACCGCGCCATAAGTGGGATAGACCGCGCTGCCCGCCACGAAAAGATTGGCGACGCCATGGACCTGAAGATTGGCGTCAACCACGCCTTTCTTCGGATCGACATGGGCGCGGGCCGTGCCCATGTGGTGGTTGCCCCAATCCAGACCCGTGAGCCATTGGCCGCGCTCCTTCATATTGAGGCGGATCATGCCGGCGCGCGCGGCCAGGAGCTGGCGGCCCAATTCTTTCAATGTGGCGCGGAAATGGGCCAGATCGGAATCGGAAAGCTTCATCTGCAGCTTTACCCGCGGCATGCCGAGGGCGTCACGCGCACTGTCCAGGGTGATGCGGCAATCAGGATCAGGCGTTACCTCGCAACCACCACCGAGCGTGAAGGCTGTGGCCTTGCCTGCGTCCACACCCAAGGCTGCGGCGGTGGTTGCCACCGTGGTCTTGCCCAGCGCGTCCAGAAGCGTCTTGCTCTCGATGGTGATCGAGGAATCCAGCATCGCCTTGCTGCGGCGGTAGCCCTCACTGGGGAAGAGCCCTGCGCGCAGGATGGCACCGTGCGTGGTTTGTGTGTTCAGGTAATACGGCGCCAGCTTGCCATCGAACAGAATAAGCGTGCCGATATCGCGCGGAATGGGATGATCGGCGAAGTAGCGGCCAACCACGTCATTAGCATTGCCCACGCCCGCAGGCGCCACATCGTTGGAAGCCAGCAACAAACGGGCAATCTCCACCGCGCCGGCGGCCAGGATCACAGCTTTCGGCTTCAAGGCGAAGTGGCGGCCACTGAGTGTGGCAACGTCGAGACGCTCAATCTGGCCGCCGTTGAACGCAAGGCCGAGACGAGTCACGTTGGCGTGAAGATAAGTGGTGAGATTGCGCACCTTCTTCAAGTCGTCGGCATAGCGCTCGCCAAAATGGGTCGGCAGCAGGCTACCGCGCATTTTGCTGAACTGAAACCAGCGTGTGGCCACGCCGCCAGCCCCCAGCGGCACTGTCGGCATTTCGCTCTGGGACCAATGTTCGGCTTGTTCGTAGAGCCAGGGACCGGCTTCGCACAGCGTCTGCGCACGCGCGTAATGCGGCTGGAGCGCCTCCAGTCCGAACGGCCAGCCGGAATGCGGCATCCAGCTACGTTCTTCGAAATCGATCTTGTCCATCGGGCGGCTCCAGCCACCCCAGATATTGGTGCTGCCGCCGAGAAAACGCATCCGCGAGGCTTCCAGCCCGAGATACTTCACGCCCGTTTTGTTGCCGCTATAGAGCGCCTGAGTGGCCGGATCGAAACTCATGTCGCCACTTTCCAGCAGCACCACACGAAGCGGCGTATTGGCGAGCGCCAGCGCTATCGAAATGCCAGCCGGGCCGCCGCCGACGATCGCGAGATCGGGTTCCAGAACGGTGCCATCGGGGACAGTTCGGGCGTCGATAAATGCGCTCACGGCGCGGCCCTTTCGCTAAACAGACTATTGCGGTCAACCGGTGCCGCCTTGTTGGCGCTTCTTGGCGAAGTTGACCGCAGCGTACAAGCAGGAATTTGTCGCATAGTGCAATGCACAAAGCAGATGCCGGCAACACTTGCGAGGCAGCGCCGCATGCTTAAACGCTGAAGGCCAAGCCTCAGTCGTTGGCAAGATAGGACGACAACGCCTCGATCTCGCGGTCCGTGAGGTTTTTGGTGAGCGGGCCCATCACATCACTTTTGCGTAAGCCCGAGCGGAACGCCCCCATAACCATCCGCAGATAGGCCGCATGCTGCCCGGCCACCCGCGGAAAGACGGCGTTTCCATCGCCGATTTTGCCATGACACTGCTGGCAAGGCATGATCCCGCGCGCCAAGTCGCCGTTCAGATAAATCTTTTCGCCGTCGGCGGCGAGGGCGCCGCCCGCTTGCGCCGGCGTCGGCTTCTGACTCGCGTAGTGCTTACCGAGTTCAGCAATCGTCTTGTCATCAAGATCGCGCGCAACGATCCACATATAGGTGCGAGCCCGCGTATCATCCCGTTGGTGGCCCCGGAAGGCCTTAAGCTGGGCGCTAAGGTAATCGGCTTGCTGGCCGTTTAATCGAGGGAAGGTCGGAGAGACGCTATCGCCGGTCAGGCCGTGGCACTTCTGGCACACCGCGGCCGCTTTGGCGGCCCCAAGCGCGGAACCGGGTTGGCCGCTAGGCTCCGCACTGACGAGCGTTGCGGTGAGCCAGAAAGCGGACATCGCTGCCGCCATACCGTGCCATGTTCTCACAGAGCGTTCTCCCTGCGTTCCAATTTGAGCCCCACCGGCCACACAACTGCACATGACAATCACGATCAACGCAACCACAACCGACGCTTCATGCGTGCGCCGCATCCCTCGCATCGATGCCCCGGAAAAGGCCTTGGAATGCTTCTAACACAGCAACGGGGTGGTCAAAACGCCTTTTTTCCGGGAGCACGCGGAGGCACCTGCTTGAGGCCATGTTCCTTCACGTCCACGGGCAAGCGTTCTCAACCCACAACATGCCGGGTCCTGTCATTAGAAACGGGCGAGCGCGAGGTCTTAATGCGTGCTGAGGTTTGTCGCGCGCAAAATGACAGATGCAGCACAAAATTCGCCGACATCTTTGGTACCGCCTGCGGCATGTGGATCCTGGTATTTGAGCGAGATCGTCTGGCGCGACTTGTTGATACAAACCTGCGTGAGGGGACTTGTCGCCGCGGGGACATTGGCCAGGACAGCGCCGCAGATCGTGGTATCGCCGTCGACCGTCTGGGTCAGGCGGGCGGCTTGGTAAAACTCTTTGTTGACCATCAAATAAAGGAAACCATCGCCCTTTACCGTCTGGACGTATTGCAGGGCCTTGCCGTCGTTACAGGTGGCGACCCAGGTCGTCGCGTTTGCCGTAACAGACGTCAGCGATGACAATGCCAGAGCCAGAATGATCTTCTGCATTTGTTTTCTCCCGGAATGTCTGTGCGGGGATAGGCAAGTGGGAAACGTGCGATCCTTCACACGACAATCGCGATTCTACACCCGGTGGAGGGGACCGCCGCCTGCCAATCGGAAGGCGCTACGCTTTGACGCGATAGGGGGGTGTCCGTACGATTATCTCTGGCCGCCGACGATTGCGCGATGGCTTGCCGCATCCGCCGCGGTCTGCGAGTATCGTCGCGAGCGGCGTATCGCAGCTCAAGGCCGCGAGGGGCGGCATGGTTCGTCGGAGAAGACCAAATGCCTAGGCGCAGCGCCAGCACCGTCCTGAAGGACATCGTCCTTTTTCTGGCTTCGCCCGTCATCGCGCTTGCCTATCTTGCGTTATTTCCGTTTATCGGTTTGTCGATGCTGGTCAAAGTGCTCCGTAAGCCCAACTCCAGGGGGGCCACGCCGTCCTGAGGCTGGCCATTGAGGCGGGCTAGTTCGTCTGCCATACAAGCGCATAAGGCCAAAGGCCGAATCGGCCGGGGCCTCGATAGGGGATATTTGTTGGGTCCGCCGCGTCCGGCGCACCTTGAGATTCAATTGATGGCTAAGCATCACGCTACAAACAAAGCCGGACAGCGCCCTGCGGGTGCGCTCGGCCTCCTCGCCGCCCTTGTGACCCTGGCTGTCATAGCGCTGACCGCCCCGGCGAGCGCCTTGTCGCCAGACGATGCTCATTGCCTTTCCTGCCACCAGTCGGCCGGAATGGAAAAACAACTCGGCAATGGCGAGTCGCTCTCCCTGCACATTCAGGGGGACAGATTCGCGGGGTCTGTGCATGGCATGTTCGGCTGCGCCGCCTGTCACAGCGACATCGATCCGGCCAAGCATCCCGGTGACGCGAAGCCGATCGCCAGCAAGCGCAGCTTCTCGATAGGCCGCGCCCAGGTCTGTGCCACCTGCCATACCGATCAAGCGACGCAATGGAGTCATAGTGTGCATGCCGCGCTGGTGCGCGACGGCAATCCCATGGCGCCGGTATGCACCAGTTGTCATTCGCCCCATGCCGTGATGAAGGGCGCTGCCCAGGCCATGGAGACGGTGCCTTGCAAGACCTGTCACAGCGATATCTTCGGGGCCTATGCCACCAGCGTACACGGCACGCTTAGGGCTGCCGGCATCACCCAAGCGCCACTCTGTTTCAACTGCCACGGCGCCCATGACATCAAAGTACCGACGGCCGGTGCCGGGTTGAAGGATACCTGTTTTGGTTGCCATACCGATGCTGTTGCCAAGCATCAGATTTGGCTGCCGAACGCCCAGCTACATTTCACCGTGATCACTTGCCCGGCATGTCACTCGCCGACGGCGCATCGCAAGGTCGACCTGATGCTGCGCAACAGCGCGACCAAGGAAGATGCGGTGCGGCCCATTGGTGTGCCCGAGTTCCAAGGCCCACCGGACGGTGCCGCGGGCGACAAGGGACTGGACCCCGCCACTCTTTTCACCTTGATGCAGACGCTCAATCGGACTGGCGTCAAGAACAAGACCAGCATCAAAGGGATGCTGGATGTCAGCTCTGGGGTTGAGGCGCACAAGATTGCGGCAGCCTCCGAAGCGATCAAGAACTGCTCCACCTGTCACAAGGCCGGCGCCGCCGCCTTCCAAAGCGTGACGATTTCGGTGGCCGGTGCGGGCGGCGTTCCGGTGCATTACGGCATTACCAAGGATGTGCTGCATTCGGCCTTCTCAATCCCCTCCATTGGCGGCTTCTACGCCATGGGCGCGACGCGAATCACGCTGCTCGACGTGCTGCTGGCTCTGGGGCTCTTGGTCGGCTTCGGCATCCCCGCCCTCCACCTAACGATCCGCTGGCTGGCGAGCAGGCCTACGGACAAGCCGGGCTCCGCAAAGCCGGATTCCGCAGACCAGGATAAGAAGGAAGGCTAGATGCGCCGCTTGTACATCCATCCGCTGTTGCTGCGCATCTGGCACTGGACCAACGCTGTCGGCTTCATCCTGCTGACCTTGACGGGCATCCAGATCCGCTATGTGGACCTGATCAATGTGGTGTCGTTCCGCACCGCGGTGATCCTGCACTATTGGGTCGGCTTCATCATCATCGGCAATTTCTTCATCTGGCTGTTGCTGCACCTCTTTACCCGTGAGGCCCGCAATTACCACGCCGAACTGAGTCCGATGAAGATGTTCAAAGGCTGCTTGGACCAGATCATCTATTACAGCTATGGCATCTTCAAAGGCTTTCCCAACCCGTTCCATCTGACGAAGGAACACAAATTCAATCCGCTACAGGCCCTGACCTATCAGATCGTCATGCTGGTTTTCGTGCCCCTGCAATGCATTACCGGTGTGCTGCTGTGGGATATTGCGCGCTTTTCCAAAGTGATCGATTTTCTCGGCGGCGTGCGCGTGGTGGACACGGTACACGTGCTGATTTTCACGGTCATCGCTTGCTACATTCCCTTCCACGCCTATCTCGCCACACTCGGCCGCACTCCGATGGAGCATATCAAGGCGATGGTCACCGGCTATGAAGAGGTCGAAGACGAAGATGCCGGCGAGCCCGGGACAAAAGCCTAACCGCTTATCGGCCCAAAGCCTGCGCCAAAAGCAAGACGCCGTGCTGGAGTTGCTCCGGCGTTAGCGCGGCATAGCTTAAGATGAGAGCCCTGTCGTAGAAGGGGCAGGAGATTGCGGCAGGGTCCGTGATCCCTTCGATAGCGACGCCATGGTCTCGCGCCGCCGCACAGGCAGCCGCCGCCGAACCAATCTGATCCGGCAAAACCCACGTCAATTGCGTGCCGGATTCGGTGCCGAGCAGTTGCACGGCCCCAAACGCGCTACGCAAGGCCGCAATCAAGGCATCGCGCCGTTCAAGATAGAATTTGCGCAGGCGCCGCAGATGATGGTCATAAGCACCGCTGGCGAGCAAATTCGACACGACCAGCTGTTCGAACCACTGACCTTCCTCCGCGCCCAAAGTCTTGGCCGCCAGAATCGGTGCTACAAATTCGGGCGGCACCACCAGGTACCCGAGGCTGAGCCCGGCACCGAGTGTCTTGCTGAAAGACCCCAGGTAGAAAACCAAGCCATAGGGATCGAGCGTCGCCAGAGGCGGCAGCGCCTGTCCGTGATAGCGCAGGTCGCAATCGCTGTCGTCTTCCAAGAGGTAGGCACCGGCGCCTCGCGCCCATTCGATCAGGGCTGTCCGCCGCGGCTGGGGCATGACACCGCCGAGCGGGTTTTGCCGGGTGGGTGTGACATAGGCCAGGGCAACGGGGCCTTGCGGCAGATGGCCGGTCCGCAGCCCCAGGGCGTCAACCGGCACACCTATGACCTCAGCACGGCGGGCGCGAAACAGCGCTGCGATAGAGGCATCGCCCGGCAGTTCGAGGATGATTTTATCGCCGCGATGTTGGAACAGATGCGCCAACAGATTGCAGGCGTGGCGACGGCCGGTAACGATGACGATTTGTTCGGGCGAAGCCAAAATGCCGCGGGTGGCGGCGACATAGGTGGCGATCACTTGGCGCAGGGACTGAGCGCCTCCCTCGGGCTTCAAGAAAATATCGGGATCGGTGACCTCGCGCATCCAGCGCAGCCAGATTTTCGGTGCCAACAGCTGGCCGGTATCCGGCTGAGACGGGCTGAAATCGACGACGCAGTCTGAAGCACGCGGCGGCACGACAGGGTAACTTTTTGGAGGGTGCAGCGCGGCCTGACGCGGCACGTCCACCAACGGATTGGCAACAGATACGGGTTTGGTTTGTTTCGGCGGAATGGCGGAGACGAACGTGCCAATGGCGGGGCGCGCCTCGAGATACCCTTCGCTGATCAGCCGCTCGTAGGCGAACAGAACCGTACGGCGGGAGACGCCCACCTGCTCCGCCAAGAAGCGCGTGGCAATGACCCGCGTGTTCGGTTTGAGCCGCCCGGTCAGAATGAGCTGACGCAATTGCTCAAAAAGCTGGTCTTGAAGGGGAGCCGCAGCGGCGCGGTCAAGCTGCAGAGGTAGGTTCATGGCGGTGTTCTGCGCCATACCGCCTGCCGCGAGATAAACTCACCTCTTTTTATCCCCATGCCAGCGGCCCGCGAATGTCGCGCCAATCCTACTCTGTCGCAGCGTTACAGCGGCATGAAATCACGCCCTTTGCGATGGCCAAGAGCACCATATTTTTTGTCCATCTTCAAATGCGACAGGCCCCGCTGTGTGCTGACCATACAGACCCTATGCCAGGTGGAAATGGTGCCGGCCAAAATGTTTCTGGGGAAAGGGTCAGACCGTCAACTTGCCGATGGTGTGCCGGTTGTTTTCGTCTTCGATGCGAATGTCGTAGTTTCCGGGGCGCAGATAAAACATTGCTTCCTGCGCGTTGAGAGGCGCGGGATATTGATCGGCAGGGATGACGGCGGGATTTGCCGCCTCGGCTTGCGGAACGGCCTGCAACAAAGCGTTGGCCGCGGGAATTTCTTCGAGCTTGAAAGGGGCAGCTTGGCGGCCGGGCGCTGCCGCCAGCCAGCTCGGACGGCCATCCACTTCGGAGAGGCGCGGATGCAGGACTTCAAAATCGAGCGCGGGCTTGGCAATGGAAAGACACACCGGCTGGCCCGCCGCATCGCGCAAGATGATCGGTATTTTGGGCCGGAAGTGATCGAGGATGGCCGCGAGCGTGGTCTCTTCGGGAAGGCCGACCGGCGGCGGCACCGTCCAAGCCTGACCGACTGAGAGCGGATCGATGCCGGATTTGGCTTTCAGTCTGCCCGCAAACCAGAGCTGATTGCCATAGACCTGTGCCTTCAAGACGTGATCATAGCCGCAATAGACGAAGACTCGCGCCTTGGGATCGCCGTCGAGAATATGAGCGATGAAGTTGTTGGCCTCGGCGTCCTCGCGCACTTCGATCTGCTGGCCGGCAGAAGGCCCCGCCGATTGCATCTGATCGGGGCGCGCTTCATAGGAGGCAAAGCGATAGCCCAGGCGCCGCGCGCTCGCACTATCTCGGCAAAGACCGGATCGGCGAGGTACCAGCCCAGGCCCGCCGTGACCGATGCCCCGGCATTGAGATCGCGCATCGCCTGTGACGGCCACGCGCGGTCCGTATTGGTGAAGGTCTCGGCCGCGAAGACCGAAAATCCTTCGGCATAGAGCCGGGTCATCAAAGCCTCCGCGAACACCCGGCTACGAGAGATGTTGTGAGCCTCGTTGAGGATGACAATCTGGCGGGTTTTGGCTGCGGCGACGATAGTCTCGAGCGCATCCAGCGCCATGCATTGGGAGATACCGGGTGCGGCGAGTGAGTGAGTAGGGATGTCGGCCACGGCCGCACCCTCGTCGCCCGTCATCGCGAGAACCTGGGCCAGAGGATCGCGCATGGCCGGATTGCCGACGGCTTCGGCCTGCATCTGGCGCAACAGCGGCAGATAACGCCCTTCTTCAACCAGGGCGCGGGCGGTATTGGCCAGCGTCTCGGCCCGTGCCCCTGGGCTAGCCAAACGGAAGGTCAGCGACGCCAAGCCCGACGCCAACACGGTACGGCGGTTCACCATCCCGGCAGCGTCGCAGAAAAAGGTTGCTGTCTGAAGACTTCCTTTGCCGTGCCCCTGGGCGCGACAGCCTAGCGCCTGCATGTAATCGCTGGGGCGTCTCCGGCCCGATAAACCGTGAGGCAGACAAGACGACAGGAACAACCATTGATAGAATTTCAAAAACTGCGCCCGGGTAGCCCAAGGCGGTCCCTTCGTTGACAGGGGCCGCCCTCGCTTCTAGCGTTCGCTGGCCGTGCAGCCAATGGCGGAAAGACCCGCTGGCTTACCGGTCAGGGAAACGCATGAAAGTCCTCGTGCCCGTAAAACGGGTGGTCGATTACAACGTGAAGGTTCGTGTCAAAGCGGATCAGAGCGGTGTCGAACTCGCCAACGTCAAAATGAGCATGAACCCCTTCGACGAAATCGCCGTCGAGGAAGCAGTGCGGCTGAAAGAAAAAGGCATCGCAAGCGAGGTGATCGCCGTATCGATCGGCCCCGCGCAAGCAGCCGATACCATTCGCACCGCGCTGGCCATGGGCGCTGATCGCGGCATCCTGGTGAAGACCGAAGCCGAGATCGAACCGCTGGCGGTCGCTAAAATTCTCAAAGCCATTTGCGAGGCCGAAGCCCCACGCCTTGTCATTACCGGCAAACAGGCCATCGATGACGATTGCAACCAGACGGGCCAGATGCTGGCGGCGCTGATGGGATGGCCGCAGGGTACCTTTGCCCAAGCCGTGGAGATCGCCGAACATACTATCCGGGTGACACGCGAAATCGATGGCGGTTTGCAGACCTTGGAACTCCACCTTCCCGCCGTGGTGACAACGGATTTGCGCCTCAACGAGCCACGCTATGCCTCGCTGCCAGGCATTATGAAAGCCAAGAAGAAGCCTATCGCCGAAAAAACACCGGCCGATTATGGCGTGGATGTGACTCCGCGCCTGAAAGTGCTGTCGGTATCCGAACCCACGAAGCGCGAGAGGGGCATTAAAGTAAAATCGGTCCCTGAATTGCTCGCCAAGCTTAAAGAGGCGGGGGTGCTCTAGATGCCAACCCTGGTTCTTGCCGAACACAACAACAAGAGCATGAGCGATGCCACCGCCAAGACGGTGTCGGCGGCTTTGCATTTGGGCGACCCCGTGCATGTGCTGGTGGCTG
>JAATGP010000063.1 GCA_015654635.1 Alphaproteobacteria bacterium
CACCGGCAGCTGTCGAGCGTGCATGCGATCGATATCCGTGCGTGCCCGCGCGTACCGGCCAATGGCAGCATCGCGCTCGGCCGCCCGCTCGGGCGCATCTCGTAACGGCTTGGCAACAACACTGCGATCTGCGGTTTGCTGCCGGTCTATCCTTTGGTTCGGCACCGGCATTTGCGGCCGGAAGGAAGCGAACAGTCCGCGCTTTGTTCCGGATTGTTGTTGCTCGGGCGCCCGATCCAATCCCGGCCCTACCTGGCGGCGATGCAGGCCCGCGGCAGAGGGACTGCCTGATTGGCCATGCCCAATTGCGCGGGCCGGCTCAGTGGGTTCTCGGGCGTAGTCGCTCGCCATGTCTTTGGCCCGCTCGCGCGACAGGATCCGGGCGAGCTTGGCATTATCGGTAAAGTCGTCGCGACCAAAGTGCAGGTCCACCCGCTCGCGATGGCGGGACAGCACCACATAGGCGGCGTGACGGTCTAGGCCCGGCGTGGCCAGAACATGCACCCGGTCCACCGTTACCCCTTGGGCTTTGTGAATGGTGGCGGCATAGCCGTGGTCGAGGTGGCTGTAATCTTTGAGGTCGAATCCAACTTTTTGGCCGTCATCCAGCCGGATATCCATGTGGATGGGACTGACCCGTTCGACCGTGGCAAGGGTGCCGTTCTTGATGCCGAGACCCCGGTCATTTTTGAGCATCATCACCCGGTCGCCGGGGGCAAAGGTCCGTTTGCCCCGTTCGACGGTGATGGTGATGTCCTCGCCCAGGTCTCCGGCCTCCCGGAGCTTTGTCCGGGCCAGCTGGTTGAGGCTTTGCACCTCCTCATTGGTGTGGGTGAGGATGATGCGGGATTTGCCGGGAAAGGCTTGCCGGTCCCGGTCCCAGCCATCGACCAGTTGTTCCCGCGCCTCATCACGGGACTGCACGGCATGGACCATGCCGTGGTCGCGGTACCCGTCGAGCGCTTCGTCGGTACGCCCTGTTGCCAAATGGCGGGTGGCGTCCCGCTGCCAGGCTTCGCGCTGGCGACGAATCTCGGTGATCTCGACATGGGGATGGCGTTCGCTCAAGGAGCGGAAAGCGGCTCCGGCTTCAATGGCCTGGAGCTGCTCGGGGTCGCCGACCAGAACGACCTTGGCGCCTCGACGCTCGGCTTCCGTGAGAACCCGCTCCAATTGCCGCGAGCCCACCATGCCCGCTTCGTCGATCACGAGGACATGGTTGGAGTCTAGAATCTCGCGGTCTTGCGTCCACTGGTGCTCAAGACTCGCAATGGTCCGAGACGCGATCCCGGAGCCGTTCTCCAGGTTCTCGGCGGCAATGCCGGAGAGCGCAATCCCGCGAACCTCAAACCCAGAACGTTCCCAAGCCTCTTTGGCCACGCCCAGCATGGCGGATTTGCCGGTTCCGGCATAACCAATGACGATGCCAAGGTCGTGTCCGTCCGTGATATGGGCAAGAGCGGCTCGCTGCTCGCGCTACAAGTCCAGACCGCGTTCTTCGGCGGCGGACAAAGCCCGCTCCCGGCTACCCGCAAAGACGGGATGGTGCTGGCGTTGCGCCAACCGCTCGGCAGACCGGTGCAGGCGCTCTTCCACCGCCAGCATCGGTCGGCTGGTGAAGCGCTCATCGGCCCGGCCGTCTTGACCGATCCGCACCAAATCCGGCGAACCCTCCACGGCCGCCATGACCTGATTGAACTGGTCTAAGCCGTCGGAATGGCGGTGCACAAACATGGCCAAATCGCGCCGGGTGAAGGTCGCCTGCTGGTGGGTGATGGCATCCAGCGCAATGGAGGGGTGGGCGACGATCTTCTCGCCATTCTCCCTGGCGATTTGGCGGTGATCTTCCAGCCGCTCCGATTCCAGTCCTTTGTCCGCCATGCGGGCGGCGGCGGGGCCGATCTTGTGCTGGGGTTCGAGGTCAATGCCTTGGTCTTCGAAAGAGCGGTGATCGATCCGGGCGTCGATGCCGAGCTCAGACAAGCGCTCATTGACGTGAGCACCCCAGGCTTCGCGCCAATGTTCCAAAAGTCCGGTTCGGTTCCACTCCCGCACCTTGGCCCCGAAACCGTTTTCATCCACGCTGCGCATGGTCAGCATGACATGGGCATGGGGCTTGGCCATTCCATCGGCGCCGATGTCCCAATGCACAGCGAAGTCGGCAATCATGCCGCGTGAGACAAACTCCTCACGAACGAAGTCTCGCGCGAGTTCGATCCCATCGGACTGATTGAGTTCGCGCGGAATGGCGAACTCAATCTCGCGGGCAAGCTGAGCGTCCTTGCGCTTCTCAAAAAATTCGACGCCATTCCACAGACGCTCGCGGTCATGGAACTCGTCGGGCACGTTCTCCGGTGTCATCACCTCGGAATGGATGACACCGCTCTTGGCCGTAAAATCGTGATGGCGGTCGAGGCGCTCGTCATAGAGACGCCCTGCCGAGCGATAGGCGGCCGAGGCCAGCGCGCTCGAACCGTTGGCGCGACTGATGACCTTCGCCGAAAAGTGATAGATTGCCATGCCTGTGAGATACGCTTCCAAGCGCACGTCGGCACGACGTATAAGCGCGCCCTCACGAGAAAAAATCCCGTGAGGGATTGTTCCGTACCACACTGTCTCAGGTCAAATAGCGCATTTGGCAAGGTCTCACGCTATTATGCTCACATCAACAAAGCGGAGCCCGATATGCGCAAACCTCGTGACTTTGACGCCGCACTAAAGACCCTCACCGAAAAGACCAAGGCCCTCAAGGAAACCAAACGGCGCCAACTCGGCGATCTGATCGTTGCGACCGGTGCCGATAGTCTCGATATTGAAACTTTGGCCGGCGGGCTCGTCGCCATGGCGCAAGCCACCGACACCGCACAGAAGAGGCTCTGGAAGAAGCAAGGCGAGGAGTTTTTTCGCAAGGCAAAGGCAGCTCAAGGCGGAACTACAGGCCAGCACGAAAGCTCTGCGCCGGGCGACAGTCTCCCATCATCGCCTGCAAGCCCATCGAGCAAGAGCTGATACGCGAGACTGGGTCATGAAACGTCGCGAACGTGCCCGCCGTCTGATCGAACTCGGCGGCCTTGTCGTCAAATCCAGGCTCGTCGAACTCGTCAACGATGATCGGGCAGCCCTGTATGGTGCCTTTCTCGAACTTTTCCTCCAGCTCCAGCAGGAGACCAGCGAGCAGGTCATTGCCGTTTGGCGGCGTCAAGGGACGCGAGCGTTCAAGGCAGAGGCCGAGGAAAGAAGCCAGCAGCCGGAGCGACATCGCCATGCCCAAAACCGGCGCGGGTGATCGCACGTAAATTGGCTGAAGGAGCTTTCGACGACTATCACCAAAGGGGGGCTCCTTACTATCACCAAAAGTTGGTATACAGATCGGCAGAGTTCAGAACCAGAGCGCAACTCTTGAAGGCGGATCGCCGTATTTGCAACGGAGCCATAGATGAAAACATCCCGCGACTTGCCCGAGGAAATGCGCGCGCTTGGCGAAAAGTTCTATACGTCCGGAGACGCCTTCGTTAATGAATTTATTCAGAAGTTTGCCAGTCAGCCTGCTCCCTCACTCATCTATCACTATACAGACGACAAAGGCCTACGAAGTATTCTTGAGACCGGTACGATGTGGCTTACAGACATTTTTGCCCTCAACGATCCGGCCGAATTGCGCCACGGCATTGAACACGCGATAGCACGCATTGCGGAGTCAGCGAAAACTGGTGCACCAGAGTTTAAGCTATTTGCGCGGCGCTTCGCCAAAATACGTGATGGCGGAATTGAACGGTCTGCACATTATTTTGTCGCCTGTTTCAGCAAAAATGGAGACGACCTATGTCAGTGGCGAGCATATGCGGATGATGGGAAGGGCTTTGCGCTAGGATTTGACGGCAACAATTTCGAACACGGATTCGCGACCCCGAGCGGCAAGCCAATGCCAAATAACTCGACATTTCCGGTAACATACGACGACGGTCAGCTATGCGAAATTCAGGACAAAATTCTCGGCATTCTGCCGGAGTACGTGTCCGCGCCTCGCGGGCGGGGTTTGTGCGATGCCGCGATCAACGGATACATGGAGCATCTGTCCGTATGCTTCTCCGTGCTCGTGTTTTGGGCGTCACTCTATTTCAAGCACCCCGCCTACTTGAATGAGGCGGAGTACCGATTTCTTCAAATTCAGCGCAGTGACCGACCGGTAGAAGGAGTCAAATATCGATCCCGACCTTACAGTCTTGTTCGATACATCGAATATAACTGGAGGCGATTTTCTCCGGGCGCGCTGAAGGAAATTATCATAGGCCCCGCGGCGGACCGAAGAAGATCGGAGACATTCGCAAGGGACTGCCTTCATCTAATTGGAATTGATGAAACGTCTGTGGATATCCGTTTCTCCTCGATACCGTATAGAGGGCGTTAGTGGAATACCGTTCGGCGATTTCAAAAGCAGATTGGTATGCCTGCCACTATGCTAATCGACTCCGTGTTAGCTAGAATACCAAAACCCTTGGTTGCTTTCCTGCGCACGTGTACTACATTATTTCAAAATTTTGTGGGGCTGGGACATGGGTTGCGTTGAAACTCTTTCTAAATTGGACGCTGTAAACTCTGCGCGCGATGCGCTTGCGGAGAACATGGCATTGCCAGCCAAGGCAATTGGGTTCTCCCAAATGCGTTGGCTTGTTGATCAGCTCGCCTTAGCCTGCGCTGACGAAGCGCTACGTCGCGACGGTAGCGAAGATGCTCTGAATGATATTGTAAATGTTACGTTGGAAGTTCTCCATTCTGTCTGGTCAGTCGGTGCACCAGAGATTGCTACTCGCTTCCGCTGGAAGGAGGACGACAAACCGACTGAGGAAGAACAAAAGACAATTGATCGGGCGCGAAGCACTGTCTGGACGCGTCATGATCCGAGGCGGGCTTTCCAAGAAGGGTATGAATCAGCACACCATGTGGATACCGATAAGGAAACGATGGCAGAAATCGTTGCACTGTACCTACAAAATAGTTGGTTACACCTCCCCTACTTGGACTGGGTTCTCGTTGACATGACCGTTTCACGCGAACTCAGTGCTTACGGGGAAGCGCTCAAACAGAAAATTGCGCCCGGAAATCGCGATTTGCTCGGTTTCAACGACAGGTACTTTCAGAGCAAAGGTAATCTCTCGAAAATGATAGAGACGCGCTGGCCTGAGGTTTGGGAGAAGTTGTGGGCGAAGGTGTTTTGGTTTTTGATTGTACCTATCGGCGCAATATGGCTCGCCTTTCGTAATAACTGGACTGTGGTCGGCACAGTACTGTTAGTGCTGTATTCGCTCGTTATCGGTTTCCGTGTTCTGATCGGCCTTGCGCGTTGGGGCAAGAGAACCGTCAATCATATTCTCGGTCGCCCTGATCCGAAGACGAAGCCATTTATCTTATGGGATCAAATGTACGAAGTTTGGCGGCGGCTGGAAGGCCCAGTGGTCAATCCAACGATAGTTCGCGAAGCCATGGTGAAGTCCTCGGAACATGGGGCTGTGTGGGATACGGTCACCTGGTCGCTTCTCGACCGAGTAATTTCTATTGATCCTGCTGTTTGGATTGTTAGACCCAATAACGCCTGAACTAATGCGGCGTAGCCCTGGCTGGCTACCGGGTTTGCACTCGACCTTTACGGCTCACCCGGTTGGCCGTTCATGGCGTCACCTGGACTTTTGGAGTGTTGTCAAAGCGCTTGGTTTTTTCCATCTTTGTGAGAAGTGTGAAGAAGATGGTTCTACTCTTACAAAGTTGGCTCAAAAACGATTTTAGATACAAAATTCATATGGGGGTATATTCGGGGGTATGTGCGGATTTCAAAAGTTGCATTGTCTTTCTAATACAATAGGTTGACGCCTATTTATTAATCCCTCCGGCCGCCAGTTTTCTTTCCCAATTTTCGGTTTGAAATGGCAGCCTTCGAAGAGGTTTGCCGCTAACCTCGTGCCCGCGCCTCTTAGACGACAAGGTTGCTATGTCCTCTTCGCTCTTTCACGCCGCTATCCTTCCGGTCACGCCCTATCAGCAGAACTGCTCGCTGGTGTGGTGCGACAAGACCAAGATGGGCGCCATCATCGATCCCGGTGGCGAGGTCGACCGGCTGGTGGCCGCCGCAGCGGCCAATGGCGTGACGGTGGAAAAGATCTTCCTCACCCATGGCCATCTGGATCATGCTTCGGGCGCTGCCGCGCTGAAGCGGCGCACGGGAGCCACGCTGGAAGGCCCCCATATAGACGACACCTTCCTGCTAGAGGCGCTGGCCAAAAACCGCACAACGCCCGGCTTCGAGGCCGCCGAAGCTTGCGTGCCCGACCGTTTTTTGGACGACGGCGATGCGGTGTCTTTCGGCGAGGTGAGCTTTGAGGTTGTACACTGCCCCGGTCACACCCCCGGTCATGTCGTTTATCTGCAGCGCGAAGCCAAAATCGCCTTCTGCGGCGATGTGCTGTTCAAAGGCTCCATCGGCCGGACCGACATTCCCCGCGGCAATCATGCGACGCTGATCCACTCAATTGTGGACAAGCTCTGGCCCCTTGGTGGCGACATTGCCTTCGTGCCTGGCCATGGCCTGATGTCGAGCTTCGCCGAGGAACGCCGCAACAACCCCTTCGTCGGCGACTATGCGCTGGATGGAATGCTGTAAGGGAGCATTCCTTAAGAGCAATTTTGGCGCGGGCTCAGCGGAACGTCGCGACTACCAGTGCGTTATCCGATGGAACTCTTACAAACGATATAAATCGACGGCGGAACGGCAGACGGGAATGCCTTTTGCCCTAAAGGATTGATCCATGAGTTTTACGCAATTGAACCCTGCCCTGCCGGTCACGGTGGAGGAAAAGGGCGCCGGCTATGCTTTTGCCGTCATCGATTACGGCCAAGAGCATAACCTGATCTGGGTGGTGGCGCTGAACGCCAATGGCGAAATTTGGTGCTCGCCCAACCCCAAAGTGCGGATGTGCAACAACTGGACGATGGGCCGTTCGGTGCCGGGACGAAATCTGCAAATGGCAGCGGAATAGTGGCTGTTGAGCTTTATGGTTCTTCCGCCGTCAATGTCGCCGCCACTTTGTCCTTTTGCGGCTGCGGCAACAGTGTCATCACCAAGATGAAGGCCGAAAGCAAAAAGCAAACGCCGTTGGAAAGCACCAGCGGCCATTGGTGCTGAAGGGCGCCATAGCCCAGCCAGAGCACAAAGGCCGCCACCGTGAGCAGATACATGCCGACGGAAATATCCTTGGTTTGACGGCTGCGGATAACCTTCCAAGCCTGCGGCGCGAAGCTCGCCATTGACGCGGCCGCCGCCAAATATCCCAAAATCGTGATCACGGTGATGCCGCCTTGTTCTCTATCGCGATCCGTCGCGATGGCAAAATAACGCCTGAGCCGGGCGCGGGTTGCTCATGGCTTTTGCCGCCAGCACATACCCCAGACGATTTCCCCAATGTCGAACCGCAGCCATGCACGCTACAACCTTCGTCCACAGCGCTTTTGATTCGGATTTCGCCGGTATGCCAGTTGCCAATTCTGCCGCTTCGAGCCGGCAAATCCTGAAGGACGTCTTCGGCTTTGACAGCTTTCGCCCCGGCCAGGAACGGGCAATGGATGCGGCCTTGGGTGGGCGCCACGTTCTCTGCGTTATGCCGACCGGCTCGGGCAAGTCGCTATGCTTTCAGGTGCCCGCGCTGGTGCTGGGCGGTCTGACGATTGTGGTGTCGCCGTTGGTGGCGTTGATGCAAGACCAAGTGGAAGCGCTCCGGCTGGCGGGAGTGTCCGCCGACACCATCAACTCGTCGCGTGCGCGCGAGGACAATGTGGCCGCCTGGCGGCGGGCCGCCTCCGGCCAAACGCGCCTTCTCTATTTGTCGCCCGAGCGCTTGATGACGGGGCAAATGCTGGCCGCCCTCGCCAAGCTGCCGATTGCTTTAATCGCAGTGGATGAAGCCCATTGCATCTCCCAATGGGGGCCTTCCTTCCGGCGCGAGTATGAAGCACTGTCGCGTTTGCGCGAGGCTTTTGCCGGTGTGCCACTCATGGCGCTGACCGCGACAGCAGACGAAAGCACCCGCGCCGATATCGCGGCACGGCTGTTCGGCGGCAGCGTCGAGCAAATCGTGCTGGGCTTCGATCGCCCCAATATACGCCTCACGGTCGCGAGCAAACAGGATACCAAAAGCCAGCTTCTAGCCTTTATCAAAGCCCATAAGGGGCAGAGCGGGATCGTCTATTGCCTGTCGCGCAAAAAAACCGAAACCGTGGCGACATTCCTGGTCGAGGCGGGCATCAAGGCGCTCGCCTATCATGCCGGCATGGCTAAAGAGGCGCGCGAAGCCAATCAGAATGCCTTCATGACCGAACCCTATACCGTGATGGTGGCAACCATCGCCTTCGGTATGGGGATCGATAAGGCCGATGTGCGTTATGTTTTTCACGCCGATCTGCCGGGCAGTCTGGAAAACTATTACCAGGAAATCGGCCGCGCCGGTCGTGACGGTGAGCCGGCCGAGGCGCATATGCTATTCGGGCTGGGCGACATCCGCATGCGGCGTATGTTCATCGACGAGGCCGATACCAGCGACGAGCACAAGCGGCGCGAGCATCAGCGGCTGGCGGCGTTGGTCGGCTATTGCGAGGCCACGAGTTGCCGCCGCCGGACATTGCTGGCCTATTTCGGCGAAAGCAGGGAAGAAGAATTCGAGCCTTGCGGCAATTGCGATGCCTGCCTTGAACCGGCGGTGATGGTCGATGGCACCGAAGCAGCGAGGCAAATCTTAAGCCTCGTGCAACAAACCGGGGAGCGTTTTGGGGCGGCCCATATCGTCGACGTGCTGCGCGGCGCAGAAACGGAAAAGATTCTGCAGTGCGGCCACAATAGGCTGGCCTCTTACGGGGCGGGCAGCGCGCGCAAGAAAGACGAGTGGCGCTCGCTGATCCGCCAACTGGTGGCCGGCGGCTGTCTTCATCACGACGTCAGCGGCTATGGCGGGCTCTCGCTGTCCGCGGATGGCAAAACGGTGCTCAAAGGCGGAAAGCCATTTCTGGTCCGCCAGCATGCACGTCCCCGGGGGAAGGAGCGCGCAGCGGTCACGAGCCTCAGCCACGAAGAAAGTGATCTTCTGGCCGCCCTCAAACGGCTTCGCCTGAACATCGCTGCCCGCCGCCACGTCCCCGCGTATTTGATCTTCTCCGACAAGACGCTGCAGGAGATGGCCCGGCAGGCGCCGCGGGATTTGGATGCTTTTGCTGCGATCAGTGGCGTCGGAACCTCGAAACTGCGGGATTTCGGCAAGCTCTTCATCGACGCCATTGCGGCCCATATCGAGGCCCCGGACGCCTTACGCTAGCCTGCGGCTTGCCCCAGGCAGCGCGCTCTGCCACAGGAGAGCGATGCTTCATGCACCTCTCACTATCGGCGGCGTCTCCATCGGGATGCACACCCTGATCGCGCCCATGAGCGGCGTATCGGACTTGCCATTCCGCTTGGCTGCGGCACGGGCGGGGGCGCGTTATGTCGTGACCGAAATGGTGGCGGCCGATGCCTTGGCCAGCGGACGCCCGGATGTGGTGCGCCGCGCCGCCGTGAAAGGCTTGGGGCTGACGGTGGTGCAACTGGTCGGACGGGAAGCCCGCTGGATCGGGCTCGGCGCCAAAATGGCCGAGGATGCGGGCGCCGATATTATCGACATCAACATGGGCTGCCCCTCGCGCGAGGTGACGGGCGTGCTCTGCGGCGCCGCCCTGATGCGCAATCTGGATCATGCCGAGCGCCTGATCGAGGCCGCCGTCGTGGCCACGACACGACCCGTCACCCTAAAAATGCGTCTCGGCTGGGACGATGGCAGCCGTAACGCACCGGAACTGGCGCTGCGGGCGCAAAATTGCGGGGTTAAAGCCATTACCGTCCATGCCCGCACGCGCAATCAATTTTACAAAGGAGTTTGCGATTGGCATGCCGTGCGCGAGGTGAAAAGCGCTACCGGCCTGCCGGTCATCGTCAATGGCGATATTACCGATGATATTTCGGCGAGCGCTGCACTTGGCCAATCGGGCGCCGATGCGGTGATGATCGGCCGCGCCGCCTGTGGCCGCCCTTGGATTGCTGCGGCCGTCGAGCGCGCTCTAAACAGCGCCACACCGATGGAAGAACCGGCGATGAACGAACGGCTTGCCATCGTGCTCGGCCATCTGGCCGACACCCTTCGCTTTTACGGCGATGGCTTCGGACTCAGATTGTTCCGCAAGCATCTTGCCGCTTACATCGAACAGGCGCCCCTGCCCGAGGCGCCAGACGAGCGGCGGGCCGCCAAGGCGCGGCTATGCCAACTCGAAAGCCCTCAAGCGGTGGAAACCGCGTTGACGGCGCTTTGGAGCGGGCGCTGATCACCCACCTCTTCCGTGGTCACCTGGAATTCGACAAGCTGGGCAAAGCCGAAGGCCGTGCTGATCGCCGCATCGGTGGCATCCATGCCGCGCGCCATTAAAATACGTCCGATACGCGGCCGGTTATGGCGGGCGTCAACGGTGTGCCAGCGTCCCTCCAGATAAACTTCAAACCACGCGGAAAAGTCCATCGGATTGGGATCGAGCGGCACGCCGATATCGCCGAGATAGCCGGTGCAATAGCGCGCCGGGATATTCATACAGCGGCATAGGGTGATGGCCAGATGCGCGAAATCGCGGCAGACCCCGACGCGCTCTTCATACGCTTCGAAGGCGGTGCGGTCATTGCGGGCAAAGCCATAGCCAAACTGGATGCGCTCATGGGTGAAATTCAAAATGGCTTCCAGACGCGGCCAGCCCGGTTCGAGATACCCGAAGAGATCCCAAGCAACAGTCATGAGGCGCTGGGTATCACAATACCGGCTTCCCAGCAGATACGTCAGAACGTCATCGGACAAATCTTCCACGGGATGCTGACGCAGCCCGATGGGCAACTGATCCTCGATGCCACTGTCATAAATGGTGAAGTCGGCCGAAAGATTGGTCCGGCCGGGCGGCAGCAACAGGCGTGTACAGAAATTGTTGAAGCGGTCATAAAAAGTATGGACAGGCAGATAGGGAGATACGTTCAGCGTGTCGGGCGTGGCCAGATCGCCCACCCGTTCGGGCCGTATATGCAAGAGCAATAGCAGCGGTGTGAAAGCCGTGCACGCAAACGAAATCGAATAACCGGCACGAATGATCATTGCCAAACCTCCTTACGCATGAGGGGGGCCACACTGACATCCACATTTACATCCATACCGATATAATCCTCGTATCTTCCGATAAACGTCCCAGAGAGAGGAACGGCCTGGGCTGGATCGCGCACCACCGCCACCCGGATCAGATCGCGATTACCGACCAAACCATTGGTGGGATCGTATTCGGCCCATCCCCCGTGCGGGAGGAAAACGCGCACCCAGGCATGGGTGTTCCCGCCCCCCTGGCGCGCTGAGGCGGAAAAACTGTTGGAAGGGATGTAGAGATAACCAGAGACAAAGCGTGCCGCCAGCCCCAGTTCGCGCGCGGCTTCTACCATCAACACCGCGAAATCACGGCAGGTGCCAGCGCCAATGCGCAATGTTTCGAGGGGGGATTGGGGAGCGCCCTTGGCGCGCGGCAGATAGTCAAACTGGTTATGAATGGCATGTGTCATTGCCGCCAGCACGTGGGGCGCATCCACGCGGTCTACATGGTCGAGAAAGCTCCGTGCCCAGGATGCAAGCGCTTTGCCTTCATCGCCATGCGTGCGTAGCATCGAAGAATAAAGATCAGGGATATCGGATTCCTGATAAGCAAAGGGATAGGAATTGCGCGTCAGCTCCGGCGAAGAAGGAAAGTCCAGCGAATATTCCGGAGTGTGCTGTAAACGCACGGCCGATTCAAACGACAAGATGGCAGCCTGCTGCGAAAAACGGGCGATACCAATACAATTGCCGAAAACATCGTGGACGTAGCGAAGATCGTCGGGCGTGGGGGTGATGGTGAGCCTATAATCCAGAACGTGCTGGTCAAAACTCGCGCGCGGGCGAAACATGATGCGGTGCTCACCGAACGCCACCGGCCGGGCATAGCGATAGCGCGTCAGATGGCGAACTGTAACAATATCCATAGCCGAGTAGGCGCTCAAAGGAGGCGTGGGGCAAACGCGCTCGACCTCTGCCGGTTCCGCATAGCGGCTACGCGCTAAATAGTGCCTTTTTTGCAGGCATTTCGCTGCTGGAAGGGCTTCCGGCGCACTTTGCCGCTTGCGTTGTGCCGGAGCGTGATTATGGTTCGCGGCCCTTGCGGTCCCCGCCGGGATATCCGCAGCATGCCAACTGGGAGCGAGCCCGTCTCGTCACCGACTTCGTGAGCGAACACGTCGCGTCTTCTCCGGCCGAGTTTGCCGGGCACCTCTCTTCCGCCAAATTCAAGCGCAACGCGATGCTAACCATCGGCGCGCTTGGTATCGTCTATGGCGATATCGGCACCAGCCCGCTTTATGCGTTGCGAGAATCGGCGCTGGCAGCCGGTCACCACACCACACGGCAAGATGCGATCATGGGCGTCACTTCGCTCATCATTTGGGCTTTGATTGTTGTGGTGACGCTGAAATACGTTTTTCTCATCATGCGTGCAGATAATGACGGCGAGGGCGGGATTCTGGCGTTGGCATCGCTGGCTCATCGCTGCCACCGCATGAGCCGCAGGGCAAAACTCGCCATCGGCATGGCAGCGATCTTCGGCCTCGCCCTCTTCTTCGGTGATGGCGTTCTGACACCGGCCATTTCGGTTCTGAGTGCCTTGGAAGGTCTCAGTGTCGAGAGCAAAGGCTTTGAGCCTTTCGTTCTACCGCTTGCGCTTGTCATCCTGGTCGCGCTTTTCGTCTTCCAGTCCCGCGGAACCGAGGTCGTCGGCAAGCTGTTTGGACCGATCATGGTGTTGTGGTTCCTGGTGCTGGCGGTGCTCGGCTTCACTTCGATCGTGGCGACGCCCTCTATTCTTTTGGCGCTCAATCCCTATTACGGGCTGATGCTGTTTGTGGAAGAGCCGTGGACAGCCTTTGTCTCGTTGGGTTC
Organism: Alphaproteobacteria bacterium; assembly: GCA_015654635.1. Lineage (GTDB taxonomy): Bacteria > Pseudomonadota > Alphaproteobacteria > Micropepsales > Micropepsaceae > Rhizomicrobium. The sequence goes on from JAATGP010000063.1 coordinate 13,050, forward strand.
GGTGGTGCTGGCAGTGACTGGCTGCGAGACGCTGTATGCCGATATGGGCCATTTCGGCAAAGGGCCGATCCGCTTCGCTTGGCTCTGTTTTGTCTTTCCGGCGCTGGTGCTCACCTATTTCGGCCAAGGCGCAGCCATTCTGCGGGACCCGGCCAATGCACCCATCGCTTTTTATTCGGTGGCCCCCCATTGGGCCCACTATCCGCTGGTAGCGCTCGCCACCCTCGCCACTATCATCGCCAGCCAAGCGGTGATTTCCGGTGTCTATTCGGTGACCCGCCAAGCGGTGCAGCTCGGCCAGTTGCCGCGGATGGAAATCCGCCACACCTCAGCACGTGAGTCCGGCCAAATCTATGTGCCGCGCATGAACACCTATCTGTGCATCGGCGTGGTGCTGGTGGTGCTCATCTTCCGCACCTCCAATGCCCTGGCAGCAGCTTACGGGATCGCGGTCACGGGCGTGATGGGGTTGTCGACTGTGCTCGTCGGCATCGTTGCCATCAAGCAATGGCATTGGTCTCCGCGCATCGTGATCCCCCTGTTCGGCCTCCTGGCACTGGTCGACTTGGCCTTTCTGGCCTCCAATGCACTGAAGATATTCGATGGCGGCTGGCTGCCGCTGTTCATGGCCTTCTGCGTCTTCGCCGTGATGGATACCTGGCGGCGGGGAAAACGGGCACAAGCCGACCGCCACCGCGATCTGGCAGTGCCGCTGTCGAGCTTCCTGCTGAATGTCGACCGGATTCCGGTACGGGTCCAAGGCACCGGCGTGTTCCTCAGCCCGCGCCCGGATGCGGTGCCAGGTGCCCTTTTGCACAATCTGAAGCACAACAAAGTGCTCCACGAACGCATTTTGATCGTCACCGTGTATGTTGCCGAAGTGCCGGTGGTGCCACCCGAAAAGCGGTTGGTTGTCGAAAAGCTCGGCAAAGGCTTTTACGGGGTGCAAATCCGCCACGGCTTTTTCGAAGCCCCGGATCTTCCCAAGGCTTTGCAGGAGGCCCGCAAATTCGGCCTTGCCATAGAGCCCGAAACCACCAGCTATTTCCTCGGACGGGACACCATCGTCGAAGCTGACAATCCGGTCCTAGGCCATGCGCGGTTGTGGCTTTACACGTGGCTTTCGATGAGCGCCCTGGCGCCGGCGCGTTTCTACCGCCTGCCTGCCAACCGCGTGGTCGAGCTGGGCGCACAAATCGCGCTGTAAAGGCGTGTCAGTGCGCCCCCGGCAGTTCTACCGCCGCCCGCCCACCTCATCGAGGTGCTTCAGCAGGTCTCTGGGGTCTTCGTAGACGCGCACGGCGCCCGAGCGTTCCAACTCGTCCTGGCCATAGCCGCCCGATAGCAGGCCCACTCCCAAGGCGCGGCAGCGGCGTGAGGCCAGCATGTCCCAAATCGAATCGCCAACGACAATGCAGTTCTCGATCGGCTGACCGAGCTTTTCCGCGGCCGTCAGAAAGAGATCTGGATCGGGTTTGGCGTAGCGTACCATGTCGCGGGTGATGACGACATTTTTGTCCATATCGATACCCAGCGCGTCGAGATTGGGCTTGGCCGTTTCCAGCCTGCCGGACGTGGCAATCGCCCAGGGAATGCCGCCTTCCGTCAACGCCGCGAGCAAATCCTTGGCACCCGGCAAGGGCTTAACCATATGGACAATGCGATTGTAAGCGGCGGCGTGCCGTTCGCGCAGACGGCCCAAAAGCTCAGGGGTGATCGATAGCCCGGTCTCGCGCAGGAACTGATCAACGAAAAGCCCACCGCTCATGCCGATCTTGCGGTGGATGCGCCACACCGAGAGGTCGACTCCCTCACCATCAAGCGCCTCGGCCCACGCCAGAACATGCTGATAGACGCTGTCGACCAGCGTGCCGTCGAGATCGAAGAGAAAGACAGATTGGATATGCATGCGATCACCTTGAGCTTGTCCGATCGGCCTGATCAGGAGGATCTACGCGAATCGAATCGCGCCAACACCACCGAGCAGCACCGCACGGTCAGGGTTTAGGACGCCGATGCGACAAATTCATCACCGGCTTGGCCATAACTGCTAGAGTGCACTAAAATTATACGTCTGGGAACGGCCACAAAAGACATCAACAACGGGGGGAAGTAAATCATGCGATTTTATCGTTTACGCTCTTGGGGGGGCATTCTGGCTTTGGTTGCAGCGTTCATGGTGACAGGGCTTGGTGTAGAAGGCCGCGCATCGGCAGCCTCCCCTCACGAAATCGGCGACCAAGCGGAGATTGCCGCGCTCGATCTGGAGGCGCAGGGCAAGCTTGACGATGCCATCGCCAAACATCGCGAAGCCATTAAGCTGGTGCCGAATAGCAAAGCATTCAAGGAAAACGCCGCACGCACCCTGAATGCGGCGGCCATCGCAAAACACGATGCCAACGACGATAAGACGGCGATCGCCTATCTCGAAGAGGCGCTCGTCCTGGTGCCAAATTTCAAGCAGGCCAAAGAAAATCTCGCATTGATCAAGGTGGTGTCGCTCAATACGGAGGGCGTCAAGCTGCTGAAGAGCGGTGATTTTACCAATGCTGCCGCCAAGTTCACCGAGGTGCTGTCGCTGCAGGCAGATAACAAAGCCGCCAAAATCAACATGGACGTAGCGCAGGCGCAACTCTTGTTCAAAGACGATCCGGCTGGCGCGGCCCTCAAGCTGCAGGATGCCGTCACGCTCGATCCGACGCGCCAATTCCTCAAGGATAGGCTCGCTGAAGCCCAAACCGCCGCCGATGCCAAAGCGGCTGCTGAGGCCAAAGCGAAAAAATAAGGCAGATCATAAGGGCAAAATGAAAAGCCCCCGCCTTACGGCGAGGGCTTTTTTGTATCGCGTTCCGCGTGAGCTTACAGTTTGTAGGCCTTCTTCGGCAGGCCATAAGCCAGTGACACAGCCACTTCGCCCGCTTCTTCTTCGTCGAGCCGCTTGGTCGCGACAAGTTCGGCGAGATAAACGCAGTCCATGCGACGGGCCACATCGTGGCGAGCCGGAATCGATAAGAAGGCGCGCGTGTCGTCGTTAAAGCCGGCCGTGTTGTAAAAGCCCGCGGTTTCCGTGCAGTTGCGGCGGAAACGCATCATGCCTTCTGGCGAATCGTGGAACCACCAGGCCGGTCCGAGCGTCAGGCAGGGATAGTGCCCCGCCAGCGGTGCCAACTCCCGCGCGTAGTTCGACTCATCCAGCGTGAAGAGGATGACGGTGAGGTCCTTGCGGTTTCCCACCTTGTTGAGCAGAGGCTTCAACTGCTCGACATAGCCCACACGCAGCGGAATATCGGCGCCGCGATCAGCTCCGTAACCGGCAAAAAGAAGCGGATTGTGATTGCGGAAAGAGCCGGGATGAATCTGCATCGTCATGCCGTCTTCGCAGGACATTAGCGCCATCTCGGTCAGCATCTGGCCGCGGAAGAGTTCGGCCTCTGCTGCGCTTATCGTGCCTTTCAACGCCTTGTCGAGCAGAGCCTGGCATTCGACTGCCGAGAGGTCTGCCGTGAAAGGTGTGGGATGGCCGTGATCGGTGGCCGTAGCCCCCCCCATTTCGCGGAAATACTGGCGGCGGCTCGCAAGCGCGCTGAGGTAGCCCTTCCAACTCGCGACATTTTCATGTGTCAGTTCGGCAAGCGCCGCCATGTTCTGGGCAAAGCCGTCAATCTCTGGATTGACGACGCCGTCCGGGCGGAAAGTGGTGATGACGCGCCCGTCCCAATCCTGCTTGATCTTCTGGTGATGGAGGAGCGCATCATTTGCTCCTTCGGTGGTCGCCAAAAGTTCGATGTTGAAGCGTTTGAAGAGGGCGCGGGGCCTGAACTCCGACTGGGCGAGCTTTTCCTTGATCACGTCGTAATAGTGATCGGCGGTCTCAGCCTCCAGGCGGACATCGATGTCGAACACAGTCGAGAAAGCGTGGTCGAGCCAAGTGCGCGAGGGCGTGCCACGGAAAAGATAATAGTGCTCGGCAAAGAGTTTCCAGGCCTTGCGGCGGTCAGGCTCGGCGGTACCGCCCTTCGGAGCCATGCCCAACTGTGCAAACGAAATGCCCTGGCTATAGAGCATCCGCAGGACGTAATGGTCGGGCCATAGGAATAGCGAGGTAGCATCCTCGAACGGGGTATCGTTGGCGAACCAGGACGGATCGGTATGGCCGTGGGGGGAGATGATCGGGAGTTTTTCGACCTCCTCAAACAGGCGGCGAGCGATGTTACCGGTATCTTTATCGGCCTGGAAAAAGCGATCAGGGTGCGGAAGCAAAGGCTTTGACATGGAATTTTCCTGGGGTCTGGGGCTGTAACGTAATCAGCCCGCACGAAGAATGTCTATTAGACGAAGCGCCGTTGAGGTTCGCGGGCAGCGCGAAATTTTGCTATCTTCTGGGGCAGATTGCAGGTGCATTGACCGATTCGTGCGGCGGACTTTGTTCCCGGGACCTTATACGCCTGTCGCAGGCCATCGCGGGGTAGCGTGTTTGTCGCACGCAACAATGGCACACTTCGGGCGGGAACCCTTCGTTGGGTTGGCCGGAAAAAGGCCGGTCACCGGCAGCCCCTGCCCTTACGGTAGAAATTTCCCACACGTATCCGTGAAACGCGATGGGCATGCCGTCCTCGCCGAAAGTGCAGTGGCTTTGGCAACCAATCTCGATCTGGGCCGTAGGTATTACTGACCAGCCATCACCGCTGAACAGCATCGGGTCAACAGATGAAGGGTGTACGTATTGTGACGATGAGGTTGTCGATAGCACGGACAGGTGTGTCTCCCCATCGTTCAGATTTTCACGGCGCCGCTTAATGAACGCAAAGCTGCGCTTATTGCGAAGGTCATCACTATGATTGCGCCAAGGTCACCCAGAATTACAAAATGCCCAAATACATCAACATGATCGAGCCTGTTTTGGGGGCGTTCATTTATTTACGGGAGTGGCAGGGGCGACTGAGAAGACACAGCTAATCGCCACTATCGCGGAATCTAATGCGCTTACCCCTTGAAGGTAAGGGAGTGAAACCCGATATTCGGGATGACGCTGCATCGTGACGATCTTCTGCAGCGTAGCGGAGCGGGATTAAACAATGCGGCAGCAGTTTTTCAGTGTGATGATTTTGGCTGTACTCGCGGCCGGGTGCACGGCGAGCAAAGATCCTGAGGCCATCGCCCAGAACGATCCCTATGAGCCGACCAACCGCGCGATCTTCGCCTTCAACACCAGAGTCGACAACGCGGTCGCAAAGCCGGTTGCGAAATTCTACAACCACGCCGTTCCCCAAAGCGCCCGCAACGGGGTGCATAATTTCCTCACCAATCTCGGCAAGCCGGTAACCTTCGGCAACGACGTTTTGCAGGGCGAAGCCGAGCGCGCGGGCCAGACGGTCTATCGCTTTGCCGTCAACACGACCTTGGGCGTCGGCGGTCTTGTCGATGTGGCGAGCATGATCGGCATTCCCGAGCATGACGAAGATTTCGGCCAGACCCTCGGCACCTATGGTGTGGGCGAAGGGCCTTATCTGGTGGTGCCCTTCATGGGCCCGAACCCGCCCCGCGATCTTTTTGGTAATGTGGTGGACCTTTTCATGGACCCCACCACCTACATCACCTTCCACGGCTCCGACACGTGGTATGCGGTGCGTGCGGGCGTTTCGATCCTGGATTTGCGGGCACGCAATGTCGACACGCTGGAGCAGATCGAGCGTTCCTCGATCGACATGTATGGCTCGACCCGTAGCCTCTACCGCCAATACCGTAATTCCGAGATCAACAACGGCAAGCCCAGCACCAATACCGATACGCCGGATTTTTGAGTTGCGAGGCATCGTCGAAGAAGCAAAGGCCCGCTCGCGCGGGCCTTTTTTGTTTGCCTATTCGGCCGCGTCGGGAATGGGGTCGCCCAGAAGCCGCGCATAAAAGCGGTTCCAACGCTTGCTTGCCCAAAGCCGGAAGCCATCCATATAGAGATAGATGACCGGCGTTGTGTAAAGTGTCAGAACCTGGCTGACGAGCAAGCCGCCGACGATGGCGATACCGAGCGGCTGGCGCATTTCCGAGCCCGTGCCAAAGCCGAAGGCAAGCGGCAGAGCGCCCAGAATGGCAGCGAAGGTCGTCATCATGATGGGACGGAAGCGCAAAAGACAGGCTTCAAAAATCGCATCGCGTGGTGAAAGCCCCCGGCGGCGTTCCGCATCGAGGGCGAAATCCACCATCATGATGGCGTTCTTCTTCACGATGCCGATCAAAAGTATGATGCCGATGAAGGAAATGATGTTGAGATCAATCGAGTCGTCGAATTTGCGCGCGAAGAGAATCGCGATCAACGCGCCCAAACCGGCCGAGGGCAGTGTTGAGATAATCGTAAGGGGATGGATCAGGCTCTCATAGAGAATGCCCAGCACGATATAGACGGTGATAATAGCAGCCAGGACCAGAATCGGCTCATTCGAGAAATTCTGCTGGAAGAGGCGGGCATTGCCGCCGAACTCGCCGTGGACGGTGGCGGGGACATTGATATTGGCCATCGTGCGGTTGATGGTGTTGATGGCGTCGCCCAGCGTTTTGCCCTTGGCTAGGTTGAACGAAATCGTGGTCGATACAAACGGGCCTTCATGCGCAATCGATAGGGGCGTGAGGCCGGGGCCAGAGCTGGTAAAGGCCGACAGCGGCACCATCGTTTCCGTGGATGTGGAGAGCGAGGACGCGGTGGAGGCTGAACCGCCCACGGTGGAGACAAGCGCGTTGAGCTGCTGATTGCGGCGTGAATCATCCGAGGCGTCGGTGGTGGCGGTGGTAGCCGTGGTGGCCTCGGCAGGGATCGCCACCGTGCTCGCGACTGCAGCCGTGGACTGGCTGCCCGATACCGCACCGCCCGAGGTCGAAACATAGATGTCCTTCAGTGTTTCCGGACTTTGCCAGAAGGCGGGCGCCACCCCCATCACGACATGATACTGGTTCATGTCCTCATAGATGGTCGAGACTTGGCGCTGACCGAAGGCATCATAGAGTGTCGAAGAAATCTGGGTGGTGGAGATACCAAGACGTGACGCTGTCGCGCGGTCAATCTGGATCTGGATTTCGAGCCCCGCATCCTGACGGTTGGAATTGACATCCTCAAATTCGGGCTCGTTTGTCAGCGCATCGACGATTTTCGGCGCCCATTTGTCAAGATCTTCGATGTTATCGCCGAGCAGAGAGTACTGATAAAAAGAATCGCTGGTGCGCCCGCCAACGCGGAAGGTGCGCGCTCCCTGTAGACTGATGCGAGCCCCGGCAATGCCGGTGAGCTGCTTGCGCAAAACCTCGACAACATCGTCGGTCTGCATATGGCCGACTCGCTGGCCGAGGGGCTTCAGCTGAACAAAGACACTGGCCGAATTGACGCTGCCGCCGCGCGGGCCGCCGCCGCCCCCGCCGGTGAAACCCACCACACTCTGCACGGAGGGGTCCTTAGAAATGATCGTGACGAAGCTTTTGAACTTTTGCTCCATGAGCTGAAAAGAAATGGACTGATCGGCGCGGATATTGCCCTGAATCTGACCGGTATCCTCAGCAGGCATCAGCCCGAATGGCATTTTCCCGTAAAGGAAGATGGTGAGCCCGGCCGTCGCCAGAAAGGTCACCACGAGCAGCAAGGGATGGCGAAGGGCACCAGCAAGCGAGCGCGTATAGGCCGCTTGCATCCAGTTGAACGCCCGCTCGGATTGGCGCAAGGCCCAATTCTGCTTCTGTTCGCCACGCTCGAGATTGAGATGGCCGCATAGCATCGCCGTGGTGGTGAGTGAAATCACCAGCGAGATGGCGACGGAAGCAGCCAGCACCACGGCAAATTCCTGAAACAGGCTTCCGATCGGGCCGCCCATGAAAAGAATGGGAATGAAGACAGCGATGAGCGACAGGCTCATGGAGACAACGGTGAAGCCCACCTCCCCCGTGCCGATAAGCGCCGCCTGCATCCGCGGCATACCCGCCTCGACATGGCGCGTAACGTTTTCGAGCACCACGATGGCATCATCGACCACGAACCCGGTAGCGACCGTGAGTGCCATGAGTGACAGCACATCAAGGGTGTAATGGCACAGATACATAATGCCGAAGGTACCAAGAATGGATAGCGGCACCGCCACGGAGGGAATGATCGTCGCCCGGCCGTTGCGGAGGAAGAGATAGACCACCAGCATCACCAACAGCACGGCGACGCCCATGGTGATCTGCACGTCGGTCACCGAAGCCCGGATGGAGGTCGTGCGGTCATTGGCGATATCGATATTGATCGCCGGCGGCAACGAGGCCTGCAGCTGCGGTAATATCGCCTTCACGTTGTCGACTGTCTCAATGATGTTGGCGCCAGGCTGGCGGGTCAGAATCACCAGCACTGCCGGCTTGCCATTGGCCATGCCAAGATTGCGCACATCTTCCACGCCATCGCTTACGTCGGCGATATCGGCGATGCGAACGGCGGCCCCATTGCGATAGGCGACGATCAGAGTGCGGAAGTCCGAGGCATTACGGGCCTGGTCGTTGACATAAACCTGATAACGCTTGGTGCCCTCTTCCAGAGCCCCTTTGGGCGCATTGGCATTGGCCGCGCTCAACGCCGCCCGCACCGTCTCGAGCCCGATGCCGTATTTGAAGAGCGCGCGCGGATTGATGTCGACCCGTACCGCCGGAAGCGAGGAGCCGCTGATCTGCACCTGACCGATTCCGCCCACCTGGGACAGCTTCTGCGACAGGATGGTAGAGGCCGAATCGTAGATCTGACCGGGCGTCAGTGTGTCGGAGGTCAGCGCCAGGATCATCACGGGCTGGTCGGCAGGATTGACCTTGCGATAGGTGGGATTGGAGCGCAGTGCAGCGGGAAGGTCCACGCGGGCAGCCACGATAGCGGCCTGCACATCGCGAGCGGCCCCATCGATGTCGCGGCTCATGTCGAATTGCAGGGTGATGCGCGAAGTGCCTGTCGAGCTTGACGAGGTCATCTCGTTGACGCCCGCGATGGTGCCGAGATGGCGTTCCAACGGCGTCGCCACGCTGGTCGACATGATTTCGGGGCTTGCCCCCGGCATGCTCGCCGACACGAAGATGACGGGCATATCGACGCTCGGCAGCGGCGCCACTGCGAGCAGAAAATAAGCCACCGCCCCCGCCAGCGCCAACCCCATGGTGAGGAGCGTGGTGGCAACCGGGCGCTCGATGAAGGGGCGGCTGAGATTCATGTCCCGGCGGCTCCAGACTCCGCGGGTTTTCCGCGCCAGCGCCGCACGCGTTGCACCGTTTCATCGAAATAGATGTAGATGACGGGCGTCGTAAAGAGCGTCAGCATCTGACTGACCATCAGGCCGCCGACAATAGCAAGACCGAGCGGATGGCGCAGCTCCGACCCCGTGCCTGAGCCGATCATCAAGGGCAGCGCGCCGAACATAGCGGCCACGGTCGTCATCATGATTGGGCGGAAGCGCAGAAGCGCGGCCTGATAGATCGCTTCGCGGGCGGTCTTGCCCTCATGGCGTTCGGCTTCGAGGGCAAAGTCGATCATCATGATGGCGTTCTTCTTCACGATACCGATTAGAAGAATGATGCCGATGATAGAGACAATGTTGAGATCGTTGCCCGTGATCATCAGAGCCAGCAGCGCGCCGATGCCCGCCGATGGCAAGGTCGAGAGGATCGTGACCGGATGGATGAAACTCTCATAGAGAACACCGAGTACGATGTAGACCGTAACGATCGCCGCCATGATGAGGAGGATTTCGTTGCCCAAGGTCGATTGAAAGGCCAGCGCCGAACCCTGGAAACTCGTGTTGATGCTGGCCGGCAGTCTGGCGTTGTTCTGCGCCCGCTTGACGGCATCGACGGCGGAGCCCAGCGAAGCGCCGGGCGCCAGATCGAAGGACAGCGTGGCAGCCGGAAACTGACCGAGATGATCGTTTTCGAGCGGGGCCAGCCGTTCCTCAACCCGTGCCAAAGCCGACAACGGCACCTGACCATTGCCCGACGACGGCAGGTAGATGCCGCTCAACGCCGATAGGGATTTCTGTTCCGGCCCGCCGGATTCCAGGATCACGCGATACTGGTTCGATTGGGTAAAGATGGTCGAGATGATGCGCTGGCCGAAGGCATCGTAGAGCGCGTTGTCGATGGTGGCCGAGGTGATACCAAAACGCGCCGCTGTATCGCGATCGACCGTGATGTACGCGGCAAGGCCTTGGTCGAGGAAGCTGGTCGAAACATTGGTGAGTTCGGGTTGTTTCTGCAGCTCGCTGATCAGCCGCGGCACCCACTGATTGAGCACAGCGGTGGAAGCATCCTCCAGCACGAATTGATACTGCGCCCGGCTGACCGTGGCATCGATAGTAAGGTCCTGGACGGGCTGGAGATAAAGCGAGACACCGGTCACACGTTTGCTGGCATCGGCGAGGCGCGCCAAAATCGCATCGAAGTTTGAACTGCGATCTTCTTTGGGTTTCAGATTGATCAGGAAACGGCCCGCATTGAGCGTGCTGTTGGTGCCGTCCACGCCGATAAAAGAGGACAGGCCCGCCACATCGGGGTCTTTCAAAAGCTCTGTGGCGAGTTCGGTCTGACGCTTGCTCATTTCGGCAAAGGAGACGGTGGGGCCAGCCTGGCTGATGCCCTGCACCAAACCGGTATCCTGCAAGGGAAAGAACCCCTTGGAGATCACGGCATACATAAAGATCGTGAGGGCTAGCGTGCCCACCGCCACCAGCAGCGTCACCTTCTGGTGATCAAGCACCCAGAGCAGACCGTGGTCATAGGCCCCAACAAGTTTGTTGTAATAGGCTTCGGATTTGCGGGCGACGAGCCCCATCTCGCGCGTTTCATGGCGGTGGCGCAAAAGCTTGGCACAGAGCATGGGTACAAGTGTCAACGACACCACTGCCGAAATCAGAATGGTAATGGCGAGCGTCATGGCAAACTCGCGGAACAAGCGCCCCACCACCTCCTGCATGAAGAGGAGCGGAATGAGCACCGCGATCAGCGAAATGGTCAGCGACACGATAGTGAAGCCGATCTCGCCCGAGCCCTTCATGGCAGCGTCGTACGGCGAATCGCCCTGCTCCAGATAACGCGAGATATTTTCGATCATCACGATGGCGTCGTCGACCACAAAACCGGAGGCAATGGTGAGTGCCATCAGCGAAAGATTGTTCAGCGAATAGCCGAACAAATACATCGCGGCAAAGCTGCCCACGATCGAAAGCGGCACCGAGAGCGAGGGGATAAATGTGGCAGACAAGTTGCGCAGGAAGACAAAGATCACCAGCACAACCAGGATCACGGCCAGCGCCAGTTCGAACTGCACATCCGAGACCGAGGCGCGGATCGTATTGGTACGGTCGGTGACGACGTCGACCTGAACCGAACCAGGCAGCCCCGCCTCGACGCCCGTTAAGATCGCCTTCACCGAATCGGCAACCGCAATCACATTGGCACCCGGCTGGCGCTGGATATTCACGATGATGGCGGGGGTCGTGTTCATCCAGCTCGCGAGCTTGGTGTTCTCCGCGCTGTCCTCGACGGTCGCCACGTCTTTCAGAAATACCGGCGCACCGTTCTTATAGGCGACGACAATTTTCTTATAATCCTCGGGGCTCTGAATCTGGTCGTTGGCGTTGATGGTGTAAGAACGCGAAGGACCGTCGAAGCTGCCCTTGGGTGAGTTGGTGTTCGCGTTCGAGATCGTCGTGCGCAAATCGTCGATATTGAGCCCATAGGAGGCGAGCGCCTGAATATTGGCGCGCACGCGCACGGCGGGGCGTTGACCACCATTGATGCTGACGAGACCCACACCGGCCAACTGCTGAATCTTTTGGGCAAGGCGCGTTTCGGCAAGGTTTTCCAACGCCGTCAGCGACATCGTTTTGGAATGTACCGCCAGCGTCAGGATCGGAGCATCGGCCGGATTGACTTTGTTGTAGATAGGCGGCGCGGGCAGGCTTGACGGCAGCAAATTGCCGCCGGCATTGATCGCCGCCTGAACCTCCTGCTCTGCGATATCGAGCGACAGACTCAAATCGAATTGCAGCGTGATGATCGAAGCACCGCCGGAACTGACAGACGACATCTGCTTAAGGCCCGGCATCTGCCCGAATTGACGCTCTAACGGTGCGGTGACGGAGGTTGTCATCACATCGGGGCTGGCGCCGGGCAAAAACGTCTGCACCTGGATGGTCGGGTAATCGACCTGCGGCAGAGCAGAAAGCGGCAGGAATTGATACCCGAGCAGGCCCAGCAGCATGATCGCGGCCATCAGCAGCGAGGTTGCCACCGGGCGCCGGATAAACGGAGCCGAGAGGTTCATGGGCGCGGTTCCTTACGGCCCACCGGGGCCACCGCGCGACGCTCCACCGCCGCCGCTACGGCGCATCTTCTTAAGCTCGGCCGTGCAGGTATCGCTGAAACTTTCGCGATTTTCACGGATACACATCATCAGTTCGCGCCCCTTGGCGTCGGCGCAGTATTTTTTGATGTCGGGACCGCAAGCGGCCATCATCTTGGCGCGCCGCTCGGCCTTTTCCTTATCGCTCAGACCCGAGGAGGCACCGGCACCTTCGGGCCCCTTCACATCGGAGACCTTCTGGCCGCTCGGCACGGTGACTTCGCTACCATCCCGCAGACGGTCGGCGCCATCGGTTATCACGGTCTCGCCGGGGTTCAATCCCGCCGTCACGGCGACGCGATCACCCTGCTGGGCACCGAGCTTGACCACGCGCATCGCCACGGTGTGATCGGCCTTCACCACAAAAACGAAGGTGCCGCTGGCGCCGCGTTGCACGGCAGCGGAGGGGACCACCACTTGATTCTGCAAGGTGTTGACCAGAAGCCGCACATTAACGAACTGATTGGGGAACAGCTCACCGTCGTCATTGGCGAACATAGCGCGCATTTTGACGGTACCGGTGGTGGGGTCGACTTGGGTGTCGATCGCCGCAAGACGCCCGGTGGCAAGTTTTACGGTCTGACCACGGTCATAAGCCTCGACCTGCATATCTTCGCCGGAGTTGAAGCGTTCCAGCACGGCGCGGACGTTATCTTCCGGCACCGTGAAGAGCACCGAGATGGGCTCAAGCTGTGTGACCACGACAATCGCAGTGGTCTGACCGGCACTGACGAAATTGCCGACATCGACGGTACGAATACCGGCGCGCCCAGCCACGGGGGCGGTCACATGGGTATAGCCGAGATTGACCTGGGCAGACTTCACATTTGCAGTGTCAGACAGCACCGTACCTTCCAGTTGCTTGACAGTCGCGGCCTGGGTGTCGAGCGTCTGCTGGGCTGTCGCATTGGCGGCCATAAGGGCACGCTGGCGCGTCAGCTGGATACGGGCGTCGGCGAGCAGCGCGTTGTCGTGGGCAAGCGTGCCCTGGGCTTGCGTTACGGCGGCTTCAAAAGTGCGCGGATCGATCTCGGCGATAACATCACCCGCCTTGACCATCTGGCCTTCCTTGAAGCTGAAGCGAATAATTTGGCCGGAAACCTGCGGGCGCACGCTGACGGTGGCCAATGGGGTCACGGTGCCGAGCGCATTGAGCGTCACATCCAGAGGGCCACGCTGGACCAACGCCACGCCGACAGGCTGGGGCCCGCCCATGCCGCGCTGCATGCTGTCCTTGGCTTTACCGGGCAGCAGCCACCAGACGAAGAGCACAATCAGCACGATGGCGAGCAGTATCCAAAGTGTTTTTGGGCCGCCGGGAACGTTACGCGAAACCCACCCCCCGTCGCCCTCACCCTGCGGTGCGCCGCCAAAGCGACCGCGGGCTTGCGCAATATTGCGGCGGGCCCAGCCCGGCGTGGTGTCCATGGTATTATCTTGCTTGCTCATGCGCGGTCCGGTTCTCGGCTCCCCTGCCTTCTAACGTTCCGGCGGCGGAACTCAGTCGAAATAGCAAAGCGATTTCAAGGAAGTTTGTCGAAATTGTCGTGAGAGCGAAATCCCCACGTTGCGCAACGGTATTTTGCTCCCAATCTTATCATGAACGCGCAACTTGACGAAAACGCACCACAGTATTGCGGGTTGCGCGCCAAGCGAAAAGGGCGCGCGGAGCAATCCGCACGCCCTTTCTCTACACCAACCGAAGCTGGAACACCTTAGGGCTGGGTGGGAGCCGGAGCCGCTGCCGGAGCCTTCGCCTTGGCCTTGCTGAGTTCAACGAGAGCAGCATGCGCTTCGCTGAAACCATCGAGCGAGAACGCAAGATTAAAGTGGCGGCCATCGACCGTCACAATTTGGATCTGCCCCTTAGAAGCTTGAGCGATTTGAGCGATGACGTCCCCGCCCACAGCCGATTCCACATAGCAACCAAGCTGATCGCAACGGCGGAACTTGAGGACACCGGACTTGTAGGGAGCGGCATCGATCACGAGCCCGTTCGCCAGCGCGACGCCGAGCGGCACGGAAATCTGCAAGATGTGGGCATCACGCGAAGGCATATAGGCGAGAAGGACGCCGAGCACGCGCTGGCCGCTCTTCTTGGCCACGCGCAATTCGATCATCTCGCAAGGCGATGGTGAGGCCACGGGATAGCAACGCACCGTCCAGTCCTTGAACTCCTTCACATCGCTCGGCTGCAGAGGCTTCTGGGCCTGTGGGGGGGCATCCTGCGCAAAGGCAGGGGCGGCGAGAAGAGCAGCCGCAAAGGCTACAGCAATACGAAACGATTTCATGACCACAGTCTCCACCACCAGGAGGAACGCTTTGCATCGAAGTTCTTGAAGGCCTTACGTGCATCCGTATAACCCTTCGTCGAGAAGGGGAGCTGCACGGTCTTGCCGTCCAGACGCGCGACATTGACGGCCGCATCGTCGGTACCGGTCATCGACTTTTCCAGCGCTGCATCGGCCGGAACTACAGCCAAACAACCGCCTTCAAGGCACGTTTTATAAGCATAGCTCTTGAGATCGTTGCCGAATTTAAGACCAACACCAGGGTCCAAGAGAACGCCCAGCGGGACATTGATGCCCAGCAGCGTCGTTTCCTTCTTATCCTTGGAGATTTCCTTGAACAGCACCAAGCTCGCAATCGCCTGACCTGTTTTGGAATCGACGATATCCTGCGTCATGCGGCAGTTGGCGTCTTTTTCTTTGCGTGCCGGGCAAATGAGGCGCCAGTCTTGATAAACCAGAACGCTCGCCACGTCAGGCGGGCCAGCAAGCACGCCGCGGCCAATCCAGCCCAGCAACGCGCCAATAATGAAGACACCCGCCCAAATCGCCGCGTGCTTGGCGATGGGAGGAAGCCCGTCAACGAAGCTCGTGCGCGTTGGCGGAGGAGACAGTTCGCTCATGGGGGTTCGCTTTGTTACGGTGGATCAAAAGGAAATGCGGTCGGCAAAAAAGCTGCTGTTGGCAAAACCGGAGCTTCGCGTAGCCCATATCTTGCCAAATTCTCAATGAAAATATTCGACATGTTGGTTGATGCGGCGAAATTGGGGCCATAGCGGGGGCCGCCAAAGAGCCTCGGGCAGGCTCGCTTAACGCGCCAAAACCAAGCCTTTAACGGGGGCTGCCATGGCGCTCAACGCACGCAGCGCGGCTTCCAAAACCGGCTGTGGGCCCTTGGCTGCGGCATATAGGACCACGGTATCCGAGAGCCGTGCCAACACGGGCCAGAGGCCGGCCGTCAGCGGCGGTGCGGCATCAATCAGTATAAGATCACAGTGTTGTTTCAAATGGTTGATGAGTTCAACGGTGCGCGGCTGGGGCCACAGGCTGGCGCTCGCAGATAGCAGAAAGACAGGCGAGCGGCGATCCTTCAAGAGCAGCGTGTTGAGGGGAACACCCTGCATGAAGCCCCCTACCCCTCCGTTGGGGGAGGCCGGAGCAAGCCGGCCCAGATCGGCATCCAAAATAATGGTGCGCAAGCCCCGCAAGGCCGCAATTCGGGCCAGCGACAAAACGGCGACAGATTTGCTGGCCTCGGCGGCGGGGGCAGTAATAGTCACCACGCGGGCCCGCTCTGCACGTGCCGGAAGGAGTCCCTCCAACAGCGTGTTCAGGGATCGGCCATAGGGCGAGGCTGGATTGTCGAGCAACCAATCGGCCAAACGCAAATCGGCTGAGGCCGCCAGCTCGGCTAGTAGCGGGGGCATGGTGACCGGCGGTGGAGGGGGCGCAAAGCGGGATGCCCCTGCCGGGCTGGGTGCCAGAGGGTAGACCGAAGCCGCACGGGATGAGAAATCTGACTGCGCCATTGCCGGGCGCAAGGGCCGGCGGGGCTCGGCATACCGGGCTTCGGGCGAACTCACAGCTTGGCGCAGACCAAGCGGAGCGGGCGTGCCAAAACGCTCGAGCAGCAAGGCCACGAGAATGGCAAAGAGCAGGCCTGCCGGAATGGACGCGCCGACGAAGAGCGCACGATGCGGCCCGGAGGGCGCTGTGGGCACCGGCGCGGTCGATATAATCTGGGCCTCCGGAATCTGGATGTCGTCCTGGCCCTGTACCGCTCGCAGACGCTGGACAAACGATTCGTACATGGTGCGGGTCGATGCCAGATTGGCCTCCAGCGAACTCAGCTTGATGCGCGCCATATTGGCATCACGCGCCTGACGGCCGACCTGGGCAAGGCTGGCATTGATCGAGGCCACATGTGCTTTGGCAATTTCAAGCTCGCTTTGCATCGAGCCCGCAATACCGTCGACTTCGCGCTGAACTTTGGCACTGAGATCGCGCTTTTGATTACGAATGGCCTGCATCTTGGGGTGATTGGGCCCATAACGCGAAGCAAGATCGGCTTCCTGACGGACCAGCTCGGCTTCTTGGCTACGCAAATCGCCGATCATCTTGGAGTTGACGACCTGGGTAACGTCTGCGGTATTGCCAGTCTTGGCCAGCGCCACCACTTGGTCGTAGGCGGCCTTCTTCTCGGCAAGGTCTGACTGGGCGGTGACCAGCTGGGTATTGATCGCCATCAGCTGCTGATTGACCAGCGAATTGCCCGGTTGCGATTCCACCAAATCGTGCTCAGCCTTGTAGAGTTCAATGACACCTTCCTGCTGCTGCAACTGCTGCGAAAGCTGGTGCATACGATCGGTCAGCCACTGCGCGGCCTGACGCGAGGCCGCCACTTTGGTGGCGACCATGTCTTGTGTGTAGATCTCCACCAGCGTGTTAGCGATCAGTGCCGCCTTTTGCGGGTCCTTCGAGGCGAAGGCGACTTCAATGGAGGTCGAAACCCCGAGCAAGGAAACATTCAGACGGCTGATAAAGGCGCTGACAATGGCATCGCGCGACGATCCTGATAGCGCGCCCGCCCGTGGCCCGCTAAATTCGGGATCCGTTTCGAGATGCAGCCTGTCCACCACCTTGAGCGCGAGATCGCGCGAGGCCAGCACATGAATCTGATTTTGTACCGAGGGCTGATCGGTCGGCAGCGCCGATAGCACCGAGGCCGCATCGGCCAAAGCGTTCTTGCGTTGGTCGAGCATGATGACGGCTGAGGTCGAATAGAGCGTCGGCAAGCTGATCATGACCGCCGCGGTCACCGCCACAAAAAGCAGGGCAATGCTGACGATCAGCCCTTTGCGCTTTCCCAACACAGCCAGAAAGTCGCCCAATCCGAAGTGGGCTTCGGGGGCGTCTGGCGCGGTCAATGTTGACTCGTGTGTGGACATATATTCTTCAGCCTGCCCCTTGGTTTAGCCAAAGAGCGCTGAGGATTGGTTAACACTCGGAAAAGTCGTTGGCCCGCAGGCGCCGACTAGGCGCGGCGGCGCAGGATTGGCGGCCCATCATCTGGGCGGCCAAATAGCTCGATGAATGCCGTGGTTCCGACGTCCGGCATACTATCCCCGGCGGTGGCGTTGAGGACGCCGGGATCATCCCAGGGAACATCCCGAAAGACCGCAGGAGGGAGTGTTCCGGCTGTCAGCAGCTGCGGAAACAAAGCGATTTGGCGCGCTGAGGTGACCGGCAGGCGTTCGGGCACACCCATCAAGCAAGCGGGCAAATCGGCTTCGAGCGGCAGGTGACAGATTTGTGTGGCACGCGGATTGATCTCAATGAGATGGGGTACGCCATCGCGATCCCGCATGAAATCGAGGCCATGAAGACCGCTCAAAGAAAAGCGGGCGGCAATCTTCTTCGCGGCCTCGTCCATGGCGCTACAGCGAAGGCGGCTCATCAGGCTGGCCGGGCCAGTCCCCCCCTTCCAGGATTCCACATCCATGTGCAGCGCACCCAGGACCTTGCCATTGCGGGCAGCAAAGACCGTGGTGGCGGGCTTGCCCTCGACCAGCGCCTGAACATTGACTTGCGCGGGGTGCGGATGGCGCGCCGCATGCAGAAAATGGCTGTCCTTGCGCAGGATGGCGCGGGCCACGCTGCGCCAGCGCGGCGGTGGCGTGTTTAGGGCCGAGAAGGCACGTTCAGCCTCAGCGAGGCTGGCGACAAAGCGTACGCCCTCCCCTCCCCAGCTGGCATCGGATTTCATGACGCAAGGAAGGCCAACCTCGCTGAGAAGCTGCGGCAGAGCCGTGCGATCCGGCACCGCGAGCGTCAAGGGCGCGACAATCCCCTCCTGGCGGGCTGCGGCGATAGAGGGCGCGCGTGCCACAAGGGTGGCATAACCCTCCAGTGGCCCCAGTGAAGGCTGCAGGAGGGCAGCAAAGGGCTTCAGCGACAGCAGCAGCAGGAGAGCCCGGTCGTCACAAGGAATAATATGGTCGGGCTCGGCAGCAATGATGGCGGCAGCCACAGAACGGGCTCCATCCAGAGCCTTGTAGGTGTACCCAGCGCTCAGATAACGGCTGGAAGCCAGCATATGCCCACGCGGAAACACTGCCGCGACTTCCGCGCCGAGATTGGCAAAGGCGCCAGCCAAGCGGGCCGCCGAGGGCCATTGTACTGTGGTTACAAGCAGTATTTTCGTGCGCATCCCCCAACACTAGGCCGCACAGAGTCAACACCCGGTGAACGAACGAGAACCGTCAGACCTTGGCGCTCGCGTCCCAAAGGCGGCCGAACAGCGCAATGGCGTAGTCGGCGACCCGGCGATAAATGCCATCGCGCAAGAAAATCTGCAGGAAAACGATGACTGCCAGAGAGGGGTGGTAGCAGCCGCGAGAGACGGCATCAAAATAGAGCTTCAAGGCCGCGCGCCGGTCGCTCACCGCCACATACTTCGCATAAGCCCAGCCGAGACAGCCGTAATAGGCCTTCTCGGCAATGAGGGGCCGGAGGCCATCGATCCAGCCCTTCATGCTTTCGCAGCGCCTTCCGGCAGAAAGTCGATTCGGATCGGCCCAATCGCGCCAGATCATGCCGGGATCCGTGGCCATGACAAAACGGGCGCCCGCGAGCGCAGCCCGGATGGCAAAATCGGTATCCTCTGCGGCGGGAAGATTCACGTCGAAACGGATGCGGCGGGCCATCTCAGCCGGCACCACGATCGTCGAGGTGGCCAGAAAGCCGCGATCGCAGAGCAGATAAGTGCTCATATCCTCGCCCTTGCGGATAGCCCGCGGCGGCTTGAGCAAGGTCAGGCCTTTGCCGCGATCCACGATGAAGCGCGAATAGGCGCCCAGATTTTCCGTGTTTTCGAGTAAAGCCCGCATATCGGCGAGATGGTGCGGCAGGAATTGATCGTCGGAATCCAGAAAGGCGATGAACATGCCGTGCGCCCGGTCAATGCCGGTGTTGCGGGCTGCCCCGCCGCCGCCATTGGGCTGGCGGATATAGACGAGGCGGGGATCGCCGAGCTGGCGCAGCACCGTCTCAGGATCGTCCTTGGAACCATCGTCGACCACGATGATTTCAAAATCCTGCTCGGTCTGGGCCAGAACCGATTGCAACGTCGCGGCCAAGAGATGGGCGCGATTGTAGACCGGAACCACAACCGAAAAGAACGGCGTCATCGCGTCGTCCCCTCCATATGGCGGAGCATGGCAAGCATCAGCAAAAAGCCGACCCAGGTCACGCCATCGCCTTCGAGAAAATCGGTTTCCATCAGATTGTGAAGGACGAAAAAGACAAAGAGCGAAAACAGCAACGCCTTCAGCCCAATGTCACCGCGCCGCCAATAGGACGCCGCCGGCACCACCAAAAGCGCGACAAAGGCCAGCACAAAACCGACCCCACCCACAGTCACCAAGAGCTGCAGATAGCCGTTGTGGCCATTGCTCGCCCCGATCACCCAGCCACCGATATAGGGCGCAAGTGGTGAATCCTTACCGGTCCCAGCAAAGGTGCCGAAGCCGGAACCCAGAATCGGATGATCGCGGATATGGGCGATTTCGGCGTTCCAAATCTCCGTCCGGCCGGTGAATTGGGTGGGGTCCTCCAAGAGGCGGGCAATCGCCGCTTGATCGGCCAGCACAAAAACAGCTCCGGCAACAACGAGAAGCCCCACAGCGACAAGAGCAATGGTGCGGTCGATTTCCTGGCGCCAAGCGATGCGATAGATCGCACCTGCAACAATCGCCACGGCCAACAGCCCCAACGACGACTTGGAATGGGTGCCGATGAGAAAAACCATGGATAGCCCTACGACGGCGAAGTCGAAGAGCTTGGCCCAAAAGCGGCGTGCGGGCATGAACAAGAAGACCAGCGCCGTTATTGCCGCCACCGAGCCAGCGATGTTTTTGTGACCGTAAATGCCGCGCCAATTGCCGACCAATTGGGGATCGAGTTCGCCGAAAGGATGCACCGCTGCGGGCACGAATTTGACCGAAACAAGATTGATCACGAGAACGGCCAAGAGAACCCAGCGCCATAAGACAAGGCTCCGCTCCGTTCCCACCGTCTCGACACTGAGAAAGGCCGAAACCACCAGTACCGTGGCGAGCCCTGCCCTGCGGATGGTGACGACTGGCTCCGGGGACCACAACGCACTGGCCACGCACCATGCCAGTAACCCTAACAAAACAAGCGGCAGCGCTGAAAAAATCTTGCTCCCACGCTGACGCATCGCGGCAAAGACGAGCAGGGCGAAAACGGCGAGGTAGCAAATTTGGCGCAGGCTGTCGCCCGCCCCCGTCTGTACCACCGTCCCCACCTCGGCCTCGAGCGGCGCGGATTTGAACGGCGTGATGCCGATAAAGGCGAGCAATAGAAAGCCAACAAACAGCGTTTCCCCAATCCAGCGCCGTTCACTGCTGCGCGGCGTGGCTGAAGGATGGAAAACGTCACTCGTCATGGGTCACCGCATAGGCCCGATGGGTAACACCGGCGAGCGCGGCAAGTTTGCCCGCATTGCGAAAGACGCGGCGCCAGATATCGGCGGCCCGGTGCGGGCTTGTCAGCATGACAAGACCGAAAAGCGGCATAGCCAGAAGGGCGGCGGTGATCTTGCCATATTCCTTGAGCCGCATCCTGAGACTGGGGCGGTATTTGAGGAAGATGCGCATCTCGGTATTGCCGATGCTGTAGGCGCGCTTAAACACCCAGGCGAGGCTCTGGCGCAGCGCCGGAACGATGGTATAGGCGAGCCCCGCGTCAGCCCAGGCGAAGTGGCCGCCCGCGGCTTTCACGCGCTCAAAAAAATCGCGATCCTCGCCGCCGGTAAGGGCGAAGGCCGGATCGAACCAAGGCGCCGTCAGGCAGTCGAGACAGCTGCGCGCGATGAGGATATTGCCCGCCCCTTCCAGCATCGCCGTCGGCCCGGTCGGGCGGCGCATCGAGCTGACGCCATCGAAACCGGGCTCAAAAACGGCTGCGCCATCGGCACGCTCGAATAGGATCGAACCCTCGACCACATCGGCCTTGGTCTGTTTCTGAACGGCCAGGAGTGCCTCCAGCCATTGCGGTGCAGGCCATTCGTCGTCATCCAGCATGGCCACAAAAGCTGCACCGGGATAGCCCAGGGCACGCGAAACCAGCGCATTGCGCACCTGCGCGATACCGCGCTCCTCAGCAATGATGGGATCAAGCGGCCAGCGATAGTGACTGGAGATCTCGCGGCAGAGATCGTAGCCAGCGTGGCTGACAGCATCGTTGTCGGCGACCACCACGATAATCTGGGCCGTGGTCTCAAGCTTTTCCAGCGCATCGAGCAAGCGCTTCAAGGATTGCGGGCGGCGGAAGGTCGGGATGGCAACCACCACTTCCGTGACGGCACTCGAAAGGGGTTCAAGCATTGGCCTCAGCCCTCCAGCGCCGATTGATCGGGTAGAGCATCACCAGCATCACGACTTCGCCCGCGGCAACGCCGCCGAGCGCATAAATCGGGCCCGCGACCAAGAGTAATAGGAGCGTGACGACAAGAGCGGCAGCACCAGAAACACCGCTAATCCAAGCCAGCTTCGAATAAGCGCCTGTCGCCATCACAAATACCGATTCAGGCGTGCGCACAGCCCTGAGCGCCGTAATCACGGTCCAAAAGGCGAGCACAATCCAGACATCACCCACGGCGTAATGCTTGAGCAGAAGATGGGGTACGAAGAGCACGAGCAGGACCGCCAAAAGGACTGTTCCGGCCAAGACTGCACCGGCTGCCGTTCGAAATTCGTTAACCACACGAAAGGCACCCCGAACGTCCCTTGCGGCAAGCTTTTTCGTCATCAACGGCTGATCGATATCCGGCAAAGCGCCCAGCACCAGCGCAGCTGGGCGCATGAACAGGGCGCCCAGTGCCAGAAGCCCGAAAGCCCCCGGGCCGCACAAAAACGTCACCAGATAGGCATGGCAATTGACCGCCACTTCCGTGAGGACGACGCCTAACAGGGACCAGCGTGTCACTTGCTGCCACATGGCGCGATAACCAGCCAACCCCGGTGTGCGCAATGCCACTACAAGGCCGCCACCAAAATCCCGCCCGAAGGGCAGAAGCGCGATAAGTGTTGCCGCCACCAGCATCGCCGCCACATGGACCAAGGTGAAGTCGCCGCAGAAGGCCAGCAGACCCAGCCCCGCGATCAAGCTGATGGCATAGAGAACGTCAGACCCGGCGGCCCTTTCAATGCGGCCCAACACATTGGCATGGATGCGGGAAAAGGCTCGCAGCGTATAGCTCGCGCCGTAGAGGCCAAACAAAATGGCAGCGACGCCGGTCGCACCGGTTAAAGCCATCAGCGACGCCACCACCAGCCCCGCCAGCAAACTGACCACGAAGCTTGCCTTTTGTAGCGTGACAAGCTCGGCTTGGGCGGTGATCGCATCCTTGCCGCGCGTCATCGCAGCGGGTGCCCCCAGCATGGCGCCCGTGGCCGAAAGGCAAAATGGCACGACGACGAGAAGAAAGGAGAAATGGCCGAAATCAGCCGGGCGGAGCAGCCGCAGGAACAGCACCGAGGCAATGAAATGGGCCCCCGATACTGCGATCGGCCCCAGCGAGGTCAGCCCATAGCGATAGGCCGAGGGGAGCACCGCAGCGATCCAAGGCGCCCCCTTGGCGGTATTTCCCATTGCTGACATGCGAGCGCCCTATCGGTTGATAGGTATTAGCGTGCAAACCTTGCGCCGGTTTTCAGCGCCAGCATGGCAAGCGCGATGGGATTGGTAATCAGGTAGCGCCAGAACAACCGGCGTGGCTCCCGCCAAAGCCGAAATGCCCATTCCAGGCCGTTTTTCTGCATCCATTCCGGAGCTCTGGCATAATCGCCTGCCGCGAAGTTAAAGCAACCCCCACAGGTCACGAGCCAGCCCACATTGAGACGCGATTTGTTGCGCAGCGAGAATTCGTACTCGAATGGGACACCGAGGCCGACCCAAAGAACATCGGCGCCGGAAGCGTTAATGGCGTCGCAGATCTCGGCCTCGTCCTCACGGCGGAAATAGCCGTTGCGGCGGCCAACGATTTCGATGCCGGGATAGCTTTGTTGCAGCTTCTCGACCGCGCGGGCATTGACTGCCTCGCTCGAGCCGAGAAGGAAGAACTTCAGTCCGGCGTCGCGGGCCGCATGGGCTGCATCAAACAGAAAATCGGTCGTGGCGCTGCGCTCGGGAACCGGCGTTTTGCTGAACAGCTTCGAAGCAAGCACGACCGGCTCACCATCGGCATGGATAAGATCGGCCTGCTGGAAGAGGGTACGGAATTTCGAATCGAGGGCGGACATGGCGATGGCATGGCCGTTGGAGGCGAACACCAGCTTGGGAAGCCGTTTGCCACCGCGCGCTGCCAGGCAATCGCCGACCATAACCGCTCCGAGCTGGCGGCGCGAAACGCAAGCGGTCCGCAGGCCGCCGATGGTCACGCGCGCATAAAGGCGCGAGCCCGAACGGCGTTCGGCAACCGGATGGGTTTGAACGGTGTTGGTTTGAGGGGCCAAAGGCACGTTCATTACACAGCATTCCTGGGCAGAATGATCGCAAGCGGGGTACGAAAAAGGATTTTGAGGTCAAGCAGGAAACTGGCCTCGCGCACGTAAAAGACGTCGTGTTGGATGCGGGCAGCCATCACATCGACCGTCGGAGTCGGACCGCGATGGCCGTGAACCTGGGCCCAGCCAGTCATGCCGGGCTTGGCCGCGAAACGGTGCCGGTAAGCCGGGATAAGCCCCTCATACTCGCGGTCATGAGCCTGAGCATGCGGCCGCGGGCCGACGAGCGACATGTCTCCGATAATCACATTCAAAAGCTGCGGCAATTCGTCGAGGCTGTAGCGGCGCAGGAAACGACCGACACGAGTGATGCGCGGATCTCTGGGGCGGGCCTGAACCACCCCGGCGCCGTCTTCCATGACGCACATCGTGCGGAATTTCAGGATCTGGAAAGGCCTGCCGCAGATGCCATTGCGGGTCTGGCGGAAAAAGGCCGGCCCCTTGGATTCAATGCGTATCAATAGCGCAATTGCTGCCAGAAGGGGGGCAAGCAGAAAGGCGAGCGGCAGTGCCAGAACGAGGTCGAGGCCACGCTTTGCAGTGCACGAAGCCCAATTCCAGTCCGTATTTACAGGAACAAAACTGTCGGCCGCATCGGCCGGCAAGAAATCGATAGCGGAGGGCAACTGCGCGATGACTTCGGAAATAGCTCCACCGCTGGCGAGGAAGGGGACAGAATGTGTGCTCACGGCCTGGTCGATCCAATGGCTTCGGATGGACGGGCTGCAGGAGCTGTGCCAGGACGACGCAGGCCTTAACGTGCCAAATCGCGACGTTCGGCGCGTAAATGTACGGCATGCGGACAAACCCTATCACAGGGCGTGTCACTCCGGCACAGCCGTTCGTTAATGCTGCAAACAAGCCGAGTTGGTATTCTGCCGCAATGCGAAGTTCCATCTGGTTGCAACCGGGCAGAAACAATTGAACAATTGTAATAACGCGACTTTTCGCGCAGATTCGAGACAAAGAACGCTATAGTTGCGCCACAATGCCCGATTAACCTCAGTTCTAGTCACTGGATGAAATTTGCGTCGAATTCCTCTCAACTCCCGGCTGCGCAACCAACGCGCACCAAAGAATGGAATAATTTGTGGGGCCGGAGCAGGGGTGCTCATTTGCAAGGATAGAAGGCACAAGAATGTCGAAGACTACGGAGAGCGGTTCTCCGCATCCCCTAGATGTAACCCTCGGATCGCGGATTCGTCTGCGTCGGCGTGAGCTTGGTTTCTCACAGGAACAACTCGCTCGCGAAGTCGGAATCACGTTTCAGCAGGTTCAAAAATACGAGCATGGCACCAACCGGGTGAGCTTTTCGCGTTTGGTTGAAATCGCGCAGGCCTTGAAGTGCGGCATCGTCGATATTGTCGGCGATCTGGACCATTCAAAAGGGGGCGAGCCTTTTTCGCGCCACCTGGCCAGCCTTAGTGAGCCCGGCGCTGCCGAGCTTCTAGATGCTTATGCCTCGATCACTTCGCCCAAGCATCGCCGCGCGATCCTCAATCTCGCCAAGCAGCTTGCCGAAGGCAAGGCCACCGAGCTTTTGGCTGTCAACGAGTAGGCGGCCTAAAGCCGCCTGCTTATCCACTATTGCGCAAACCTGCGGAGACGCCGTTGATTGACATGTGAATGGCACGGCTTGTGCCATCACTGTCGTCACCGGCTCTACGCCGGCGCAGCAGATCCACCTGCAAGTGGTTCAAAGCGTCGATATAGGGAAGGCGCAAGAGAATCGAGTCGCGCAATTTCGGGCTGCGCTCGAGCAATGTTGTCTGCTCGGTGAGCTGCAGGATCGCCTCCACCGTGCGGCGCCACTCTTCTTCAATCCGTGCAAAAATCCCCCGCGCCAAAACCTTATCCTCAACGAGTTCGGAATAGCGCCGGGCGATGGGCAGTGAGGATTTCGCAAGCACCATCTCCATATTGGAGACGGTGGTGCGGAAGAACGGCGAGTTCTTATAGAGCGGACGCAAGTGATCGATGCCCGTTTCGCGCACCGCGGTGCCGAAACCGTACCAGCCCGGCAGCATGATGCGCGCCTGCGACCAGGAAAATACCCAGGGAATCGCCCGCAGATCCTCGATACGCGCACTTTGCGAGCGCGATGCCGGACGGCTGCCGATCTTCAAATCGGAAATTTCCGGTAAGGGCGTGGACTCGCGGAAATAAGCGTCGAAATCCGGGGTCTCATAGACCAGCGCACGATAGGCCTTGAACGCCTCCTCACTCATGGTCGAAAGCAGGATCGCCGCTTCCCCGTCCGCCGCATCGACCTCATGATTGAGCTCCGACAGCACCGCAGCCACAATGATGGTCTCGAGGCTCTTACGGCCGATTTCGGGATTACCGTATTTTGACGACACAACCTCGCCCTGCTCGGTGATGCGGATGCCGCTGCCCGAAGCGTTGCAAGGAAGAGCCCGGATGGCATCGAAGCTGGAACCACCGCCGCGACCGACCGCGCCGCCACGACCGTGGAAAAAACGCATGCGGATGCCGCGCGCGGCAGCGAGGTAGGTAAGGCGCGCAATCGAGGTGCGGATTTCCCAATTGGATGTGAGGTAGCCGCCATCCTTGTTCGAATCGGAATAGCCGATCATGGCTTCCTGAATGGAACCTTGGCCTTCCAGCAGACGCCGGACGAAGGGCATCTCGAGCCAGCCGCGCATGATATCGTCGGCGGCTCTGAGGTCGCGGATGGTTTCAAAGAGCGGCACGATACGCAAAGCCCCGCGAGGGGTTTCGCCCGGCACGAAGAGACCGGCCTCCTTCATCAAGATAGCCGCTTCCAGGAAATCGGAAATACTCTCGGTGTGCGAAATGACGTAATTGGTGATCGCCCCATCACCGTAGCGCTGCCGCAGCTCCGCGGCCTTATCGCAAATATCGAGTTCGGAGCGCGTAAGATCGCTGTATTCACGATAGGGCGAGCGCAGCAGGCGCGGATTCTGCAATTCCTTCAGCAGCAGCGCAATGCGCTCAGGCTCCGACAATTCGATATAGGAGGGCACCACACCCGCGACCTGCAACAGGTCGTCGACCACGCGCTCGTGCTTGTCAGAACTCTGGCGCATGTCCATGGCGGCAAGATGAAAGCCGAAGGAGCCCACCGCTTCGCGCAAGGTGAGGAGGCGCCCATCGGCCAGATCCGAATCGCCATTGGCCTTCAGCGAATCCATGATGATGGTGAGATCGGTCGCGAAGTCCTCGGGCGAGATATAAGGCTCGGCTTCCCAACGGGGCATCAGCGCAGGCGCCCTGCCCGTCAGGGATTTGCGGGTGGCGGCAAGGCGCGCATAGCAGGTGATCAGCGCGCGGCGATAAGGCTCATCCATCTGATGACGGGAAACGTGTTCGGGACTGGCCGCCAATGCATTTAGCGCCGCACTGGTACCGACGAATTCATCCGACACCGACAGCTCACTGCCGAGGATGTTCACCTCGCTCAGATAATGGTCAATCACCACCTCGGCTTGGCGGCGCACGGCGTATTCCAGCGTCTGAGCCGTAACAAAAGGGTTGCCGTCGCGGTCACCGCCAACCCACGAGCCGGGTTTCAGATATGGGAGGATCGCACCGTTCATGCCATAGAGCTTGGCAATACGACGCTTGACGAGTGGCAGCTGGCTCAAAAAGGTCCGCGCGAACACGGCGATGGCGTTTTCGATTTCGTCGGTAACATGGATACGCAAGGCCCGGAACATGCGCGTCTGCCACAGTGTGCGGATTTCGCGCTTGAGCTGGGATTCAATTTCGACGTCTTCGCCCTCATGCAGATTGGCGCTGTCGAGCCGGTCCAGCAGCATCGCGATGTCAGTTTCGCGATCCAATATGGATTTGCGCCGCACTTCGGTGGGATGGGCGGTGATCACAGGCGATATCAGGGCCTGCGAAAAATAGGCGCCGACTTGCTTGGCATTGACGCGGGCATGATGCTCAAGCTGCTGCAAAGGACCCGGCCCCTTCTCGGAATGGGCCCAATGATCGTCGGCGATATTGGCGAGCTGCGAGAAAATCGTAAAGGCGCGGATGAGGAGCTGGACCTCACGCGGGGTCAGTTCGGTCAGCCGCTTGTCGAGCGGAACTTCTTTCACTCCCGTGCGGTGCTCGCCCACCGATTGGCGGCGAATATGCTCCACGAGATCAAGGTCGGCTTGTCCGCGCAGGACATCCACCTGTCCCTGACCGTATTGCTCCTTGATGACCTGCCCCAAAATACGCCCGAGGAGGCGAATTGTTTCCCGGCTGTCGAGCTGCAGGCTAGTCGTCATGCGCAATGTTCCTTTGCGCCCGAGAAAAGCCCAGCGGGCAGCCGCAATGCAAGGAAAATGCGAAAGACGAGGCCGATTTAATGCATCATGAATACGGGAATCCTGGGGTGCGACACGATGTGTTCGGTGACGCCGCCGAAAATCGCTTCTGCCATCTGGCTGTGGCCATAGCCGCCCGCCACCAGGAGGTCGAAGCCGCCATTGGCCGCGGTATCGAGCAGCACCTCGGCCGTCATCGAATCTCCGCGCGGCAGAGTGCGGGCCGATGCGGTCACGCCGTGAAGCGCCAGATAAGCCGCAACATCACTGCCATCGCCCGGTAATGAGCCGTTCTGAACAATGAGGATCTCGACGCGGGAAGCTTTGCGCAGGTAGGGCAAGGAAGCGGTCAGGGCATGGGCTGAGGCGATCGAACCGTCCCACCCCACAGCCACATTGCCCCCAATTTCCGCCGGACAATGTTCGGCAGACAGCAAGACAGGGCGTCCGATCTTCATCAGTGTACGAATAAACCCGTCCTGCACTTCGGGATCGTCGGTCTCGCGGATCGGCGGAAAGACGACAAGATCACAAAGCCGTGCCGCCTTGTCGAGCGCGCGCGGCAGATGCTCGCGAATTTCCTCGTAAGACAATGTTACGCCATCGCCATGCTCCGGTGCACTGACGATGCGCACACCGGCTTCGGCGGCCATCGATGAAATCGTGGCGCGCGCGGCCTTGCAGGAGGCCTTTTCGAGATCGGCCGCCGTGTCGATCAAATCCTGCACGATGTCGGGTGAGAGCGGAAGCTCACCGTAAGGCACGCTCTCGCGCGGATCGACATGCACGAACATGGCAACGACATGGGCGTTGAAGGGTTTAGCGGCGGCGAGTGCCGTGGCGAGCGCGAAGCGGTCACGCGTGACCCCGGCCATAGGCACAAGAATTTTGATGAACGGCATGATTGCCTCGCAGGCTGATCTTGGGGCCCTCCCGGCCCGATCTGGGGAGCAAAGCCCATAGAACCCAGCGTGACATTGAGAGTTGTCAATTTGGGAACGCTTCGCGGTCAGTCGCCGGCGCCTTCGGCCAGTGCCTGCAGGCCGGCGATATTGCGGATCACGATCCGGCGGCGGCTGGGTGAGGAGATAATGTTGAGGCGTTTCAATTCGGAAAGCGCCCGGCAGGTAGTCTCGATGGTGAGCCCGAGATAATCGGCAATGTCCTGGCGCGACAGGGGCAGATCCAGTGTGTGTTCATCATGGTTGCGGCGCTGGATTTCTAGCGCCAGGAAGAAGGAAGCGACGCGCTCCTTGGCGCTTTGATGACCAAGCATGGCCACGTGCCGTTCGGCGGCGGCAAGGCTGTGCGAGAACATCGCCAGCCGCTTCTGGCTGATATCGGGATCGCCTTCTGTCATCTGCGAGATGCAGAGCCGCGGGCAGCGCAAGGCCAGAACATCGCCAACCGCTTCGGCGGTGGCGGTATATTCCTGGTCGAGTTCGATGCCGAAGGTCTCGTCGGGCAGGAAGAAGTTGACGATCTGGCGCCGCCCATCGGCGAAAATGCGCGACAGGCGCACCGCGCCCTCGACCACCTTGTAGGAATAGCGGGCTTCATCGCCTTTGGAATAGATGATCTCATTACGGCCGAAGCGGACACTCGCCCCCACCTTGTCCATCTCGGATTTGGTGATGCAGCCCGCATCCGCAAAAAAACGGCAACCGTTTTCACAGCCTGCCGGCTTTGCCGTATTGGCGGGGGTATCAAAGCCGGTCGTTGCCAACCTGCGCTGCACGGGCACTCCTACTCCGCGGCGAACACGCCACATACCCCACAATAGCGCTAGGGGGCGGCCCTCTGTAAAGAGCCACCCCCCATACGTAATTTCCGAAAATCCCCTAAGAAACTTAGGGCTATTTCAGATTCAACTTGGTCTGAACGATGCCATCCTTGGCGGGCGACACCGTGAAGCCGAGTTCCTTGGTAAGCGCCAGCATCTGCGTGTTTTCTTCGAACACATCACCGTAAAGTTCGAGCACGCCAAAGGACTTCGCATAATCGACAATGCGCTTCATCAGCGCGGTGCCAAGGCCGCGGCCCTTGAGATCGGAGCGGACGATGACCGAATACTCGGCCTTCGCCTTGTCCGGATCGGCCGAAAAGTTGGCGATGCCGATGAGTTCACTTTTGTCATTAAATAGCACGAAGGCCATGTCGCGGTCATAGTCGATGTGCGTCAGGCGGCTGAGCAGGGCGGTCGGCAGCGAGCGCATCGTCGAGAAGAAGCGCAGGCGGACGTCTTCCGGTGTTAATTTGCCGAAGAACTCATTGAATGCCTTGTAGTCTTCCGGACGAACCGGGCGAACGAAGAATTCGCCCAGGCCGCTGACCGCTTCATGGGCCTCAAGCTCTTTGGGATAGGGCTTGATGGCCAGATGCGCGTCGCGCGGGCCATCGGCAACCGCACCGAGCTTGATGCGGGCGTCAACGGCAATCACGCCCTTTTCATCGGCGAGCAGCGGGTTGATGTCGAGTTCCTTGATCTCCGGGAAGTCGCTGATCAGCTTGGAAACGCGCACCAGCACGTCAGCGACATCGTTGATCGCCGCCGGCGGACGATCGCGATAGCCCTGAAGCTGCTTGTAGATACGGGTACGGCTGATCATATCGACGGCCAGCGTCGTGTTGATCGGCGCCAGCGCCAGGGCGCTGTCGTTGACCACTTCCACCGACACGCCGCCCTGACCGAACAAAAGGTAGGGGCCGAAGGTGACGTCGGTGGCAACACCGATGATCAACTCATAGGCGCGCGGACGCTTGATC
>JAATGP010000041.1 GCA_015654635.1 Alphaproteobacteria bacterium
CGCGTGAATAATTAAAACCGTCGAGCGCGCCGACCTCCTTGGCCTCAACCTCCAACTCTGCGAGACGGGCTTTGAAGGCGGCCCCTTCCCGATCTTCCACGAGGGCGAGACCGCCTTGGGCTGTGCCCGCCTCTGCCGCGCCGCGCCCATCGGTCTGCCGCGTCTCGGTGCCGAGCAGGAACACGAGGCTGGGCTCAACATAGCCCGCCAAGGCCGGGGGTGGATCACTGGGCAGACTTAAGCGCTGCACCAGGGCCGCAGCGCGCGGGCTTACCCAAAGGTCCGTCAGCATGGGCGCAACCCCTGCCGTCAGTACCGGATAGAGTGCCAGTGGTGCGGCCAAGGCCAGAAGGGCTGCCGGAATCGTGGCTTCGCTCAAGTAACGATAAAGGGCCAGAACCGTCAGGATGACAAACAATAGCAGCGGCAGGACGGTCCAAGGCGCAAAGCCGGGACCGTATTTCAGCGGCAGCCACATAAGACCCATACCCAGTGCCACCGCGCCAAGAGCAAATTGCAGCGGAGCGGCATAGACCGCAATGCGCCCCCAGAACCCGCCGGTCATGCGCGGCGACACCGCCCACAACGCCGCCAGGATCGCCAAAGCCGGATAGGTGGGAAGGACATAATGGGGCAGCTTGGTCGGCACCAGTTCAAAGCCCGCCCAGCACGCCGCCCAGACCAGAAGAAAGCGCAGCGCCGGTTCACGCCGGTGCGCGATGGCGCTGACCAAGCCGGGCAAGAGAAAGAGCACGGCAGGCCAGAAGCAGAGCGTAACGAGGACGAGAAAATAGCCCGGCGGCGCGCCATGGGATTCCTGACCGCCTTGAAGCTTGGTGGCAAAGTCCTGGCCCAGCGACTGCTGGAAGAACTGCCAATGGCTTTTAAGACCGATGGCGATGATCCAGGGCGCCACCATGAGAAGAACGAGGCCGATGCCAAGGAGCGGGCGCGTGGTTTTGAGCCAGCGCGCATCCTGATCCCAGAGCGACAGTAGAATCGCGGTCAGACCGGTGACGGCAAAGATCACCGGCCCCTTGACCAGGACGGCGATGCCGAAGGCTGCCCAGCCGGCGAGAACGATCCACCGCGGCACGGGCTCACCGCCCCCTTTGGCTGCGAGATAGACGCGCAGCAAAACCGCCTGTGCAGCCAGAATGGCCGCAAGCAACACCGCGTCGGTGGTGGCGATGGTGGCTTCGGCGGTGAGGAGCAGTGTCCCCCCTAAAAAGGCAGCGGCCAGCACGGCGGCTTCAGCAGTGGCAAAGGCGCGTGCACACCAGAAGGTCAGCCAGACGGCGATAATCGCCCCGAACAGGGATGGCTGCCGGTAGGTCCAAATCTCGCTGCGCCGGCCTAGCCCGGCGACGGCGGTGGAGGCCGCCTGCAGCCAATAGATACCGGCCGGCTTTTTATAGCGCGGCACCTGGCCGAAGCGGATATCGACGGGGTCGCCGGTCTCCAGCATCTGTTTGGAAGCCTGGGCAAAGCGGCTCTCGTCGCGGTCGAGCGGCGGCAGGCTGAAGACCCCTGGCGTCCACAAGAGGAGACAGAACACCAAAAGGACAAAGCGGGGACGACGCCCCATGAAGCCCAGCAGGCGCTCCCCGATGTCGGTCATTTGCCCCCCTCGGTCATTGCACAACCTGCTCCTCTAGCCGCTTTCGTCCGGGCGCTTTCTTCTGGCCCATCCGCCTGTGGCCTGTTTTCCCGCGGCCTGTTTCAAACGGCGCCGAGCCTGTATAAGGCCCCGGCCCCGAAAGGGAATCCGGCAGCGGAGCTGACCCTAGACTATGATTGTGGCGAGCGGAATCCTCGAATGGCTGTGACATTATCCGTGGTGGTGCCGGTTAAAGACGAGGCCGAGAATGTCGCGCCACTGGCGCGCGAAATCGCCACGGCAGTGGCTGGCCACGAGGCCGAAATCATCTTCGTGGATGACGGCTCAAGCGATGGCACACCAGAACGCCTGGTAGCGCTAAAAGCCGAAATACCAAATTTGCGCGTCATCGGACATGGCGCCAATCGCGGCCAGTCGCGGGCCGTGCGGACCGGGGTGCGGGCAGCGCACGGCGACGTCATCGTCACCCTGGATGGCGATGGTCAGAACGACCCGGCCGACATCCCCAAACTCCTCGCCAAATTCGCGGCGGGCGATGACCGGCTCGGCCTTGTCGGAGGCGTGCGAGCCCGCCGCCAAGACACCGCCTCGCGGCGGCTGGCCTCGCGCATCGCCAATAGCGTGCGCCAAAGTCTTCTGCATGACGGCGCGGCGGATTCGGGCTGCGGGCTGAAAGCCTTCCGGCGCGAGGCGTTTCTTGCCCTACCCTATTTCGACCATTTGCATCGCTTTCTCATCACCATGATGATCCGTGAAGGCTATGGCGTTGCCTTTGTCGATGTGAACCACCGCCCGAGGCTGCATGGCAAATCCAAATACACCAACTGGCGCCGCATGCTGGTCGGCATCGATGATTTGATGGGGGTGCGCTGGCTGCAGCGGCGCATGCGGGGCAAAACCGAGGCGAAGGAACTTTAGATGATCGATCAGATCAGTGGGATGTTCGGCCTGCATTCGGCCTCCGACGTTATTTGGCTGACCATTGGCTTTGGCGGCCAGTTCCTCTTCGCCTCGCGCTTCTTTGTGCAACTCTTCTACAGCGAGCGGGCCAAGAAGAGTGTGATCCCGGTAGCGTTCTGGTATTTCAGCCTGGGCGGGGGGCTTGTCACCACTGTTTACGCTGTGCATCTGGGAAAAACGGGCCTGCCCTTTCTGATGGGGCAAGTGGGAGGGCTGGTCGTTTATGCCCGCAACCTGATGCTGATCTATCGCGAGAAAACCAAAGCTTGAGACGCGGTCGCCGCGACTGTCATGGCTTGGCGATTGACAATGTTAACCGTCGTGCGGACACTACCCCAAAGGGTCTCTGCGGGGAGTGCTTTAATGTCTGAACACGACAAGAGTGCGCATCTGGATTTGCATGCGGGCACCGGCGGCAGTGCGCTGCGCTATATTCCGTATTTTCTGGTGGTGCTGGCGCTTTACATCATCGTCAAAGAAAGCGGGGCCGATCTTCAGGAGCCCTTCTACAAGAACACCAACTTTGCCTTCAGCTGGAGCGAAATCCTTCTGATTCTGTCAGCGGTTCTTGGGCTGGCCGAGCAAATGAAGGTGTCGCATCCGGGTATCGACAACACTTTGGAAGCCCTCACCATGGTTGGCATGGGTGTGGTGCAGCTGGTGCTGTTCGTGCTCGGTATCGCCAAAGTTGCCCATTTCGAGATCTTCGCCAATGTCGGCTTCGTGATCCTGACCATCATCAGTCTGACCGCAGCGATCGTCGCCGTTCTGATCAACGCCAGGACGTTGCGGCGCACCATCGGCGTCGGCGACAACTAAGCTCTGCGGTGCCTCCGCGAGGGAGCATTGCGGTGCAAGACATCGGACCCTGGCCATCCGACCATTGGGGGGCCAGGGCTGTCCTGGGGCTGCCGCATTTCGGGCGCAGCGCCGCTTTGACACCCCCGCTTGCTTTCTCAAACAGATGCGATAAACCCCTCGCCCCGGACCGAATTTTGCGGCAGCCCCGCAAAGCGCGATCCCTCTGCGGACAGGTGGCCGAGCGGTTGAAGGCGCACGCCTGGAAAGTGTGTAAACGTTAATAGCGTTTCGCGGGTTCGAATCCCGCCCTGTCCGCCATCAAAGTCTAGCGTGGTATAGCGTGCCGAAGGTGGGTGGGTCCTAGAATCGGCGTTTTCTATGCTGCGTGCTGGTGGTGCCTTCGGCAGCGTTGCACGCGGCTGCCATGTGGTCTGGCGAAGTTGCACCTCCATAGCAGATACCGTGCCAATCACCCCGACAAGCCGCAGCGGGGGGAAAGCGACTGTCCCCCTTGTGCCGGAGTTATCAAAAAAGCGGACTCTCGCAGGATTTCGAAAACCAAAGCCTCGTCTGGCGCACATCGGCCATGGAAGATTGTGCCCTTTACGCGGGCAGGAGACCGGCTGCGCGATAGCCATCGATTAAGCTGTCGTAGAGCGCAATATCCGAGCGGCTCCGCGCCATCAGTTGCGCGCCAGCGACGGCGGCGAAGATAGCGCGCGCTCTCTGTTCGCTTTCCCCGGCGCTAACCACGGCCGCTGCGGATAGGAGCCTGCTCAGCCACGCCACGTTGACATCGGCAAAGGTCTGGACTTCGCGCTTCACTGCTTCCGGCAGGTCATCGTATTCGGCGGCCATGAAGCTGCACAGGCACATGCGATTCCCAGTCGCGAGCGCGTTGCGAAACACCTCGGGATAGCGATGCAGGCAGCGGACCGGATCCAGGGTTTCGGCCAACATAGATTCGAGACCGGACGCTGTGTCCTGCCAATAGCGCCTCGCCACCTCTGCTCCAAGATCGGCCTTGCTTGGGAAGTGGTAATAGATGCTTGCGGCCTTGATGCCCACCTCGTCCGCAAGATCGCGAAAATTCAAGCCGTTGTAGCCATGCGCCTGCGCCGTCCGTTTGGCCGCCGCCAGGATAGCTTCCCGAGAGCTTGAACTCATTACAGGCCTCACCATTTCGCCGCCGATTACCTACCAAGTGATAGATAGACGTTGACCGCCTCAATTTGAAGTCCTATGTTTAATCTACCAACTGACAGGTAGAGGCGCTTTATGAATTCCGGCATCCTCACGTTCGACGCAACCAAACTGCCTAGGATGAAGATTTACGATTTTCCCAGGGGCCCTTATCCGGCGCGCGTCCGTATCGCTTTGGCCGAGAAGAATCTGCAATCGTGCGTCCAGTTCGAGATGGTCGATCTTTACAAAGGCGAGCACAAAAAGCCCGCATTCGTCGCCACCAAGAACTACTCCGGCACGCTGCCGGTGCTCGAACTCGACGACGGGACCCTGATTGCCGAGTGCACGGCCATTACCGAATACCTCGATGCGCTCGATGGCGCTCCGACCCTCACCGGCAGAACACCGCGCGAAAAGGGCCTGATCCATATGATGAGCAAGCGGGCCGAGTTGGAGTTTCTCGACGCTATCAGTGTTTATTTCCACCACGCCACACCAGGGCTTGGCCCCAACATCGAGGTTTATCAGAACGCCGAGTGGGGGCTGCGTCAGCGCGACAAAGCCGTGAGGGGGATGCACTATTTCGATGCCGTTCTGAGAACACAGAAGTTCGTGGCCGGTGAGATCTTCTCGATGGCCGACATCACGGTCATCGGTGGTCTGATCTTTGCGGAGATCGTGAAGCTGCCGGTGCCTGCGGAGTGCGAGGCGCTTCAAGCTTGGTACGCAAGGATGCAGGAACGTCCCAGCGTAAAAAACCGGGTAACGATGTCAGAACCGGCCGGGTAACGTGAACCATCGCGGCCTGATCGGGCGCGACGGTGACAGGCCCCCCGCGCTGAATGTCAGCTTTCAGGATAATCCGATGCGGACACCGGTATCCAACGAGGGTCCGATAGTTGCCGATAGCAAATCGGATACCCGAAGCCGGCTTGCGTCGCACGGTTTTGCCCGCGACCCTGCCGGGAATGGCCCGAGCGGAAGGCACCCCTTACAGCATCAAAGAAATATCTAGCCGCCACTTCGCCGGCTGCGATGGCTGCCACCCGATGCACGTCCGCTATGCCCCTGGCCGCCGCTGGGGCCAACGCCATTGCCCTGAAGCTCGTCCGGCGTGAGCACATCGTCTCCGTCGCTGTCCAATTGGTCAAACAAGGCATGCGGCGCGACGACGTATTCCTTGAAATCGATGACGCCGTTGCCATTCCAATCGACAATCCGAGGGGCGGGAGGATTTTCCGCCGCGCGTGCATCGTTGAGCGGCCGCACTTCGTCGGGCTGGAGGACGCCATCGTGATCGAGATCGGCGGCGTCAAAATCCTTGCGGAGCCCCTCCTCCATGGCGGCGCGGGTCACGTTACCGTCACTGTCGGCGAAACGCGCGAGAACGAGCGCGAGGCCAGTCAGCTTTTCGTAATGGCGTGGAGGATGCTGTGGTTCCGACGCGCATCCGGCGGCAGCCCATGCCACGACAAGCGCGGCACCGGCGCGAATAAGTTTGTTGTCCATCCATCCTCCATCCCGCTCCCGTAACGCAAGCCTACGGCGAAGCTGTCGCCAGGATGTGGCGAAATGGGTGTGGCATGTTCGGCCGGAAATTTCCCGCTAGGCGCTATTCGCCACCCGCATTCCGGCGGTTCAGCCAGGGCATTGGAAAACGAAGACGGCCACACTGGGCCGGCCATCGCGATTCGAGCTGAGGACCCAATTGCGGATAGGATCGAACTCAGCAAAGGATGCCCCCACTTGGCCTTGACGCCCTAAAATTCATAAGACGCGCCGAAGGTGATTGTGTGTCCGCTGCGCGTCACCACCTCGATGCGTTTGGCTGTTGCATCGGTGTATTGGATAATGGGCTGGTCGGTCATGTTAATGCCCTCCACGGTCGCTTTGAGGTGATCGCTGAGACGGTAATGCATAGCAAAATCGATATTGCTCGTCGCCGCGAAATAGTCGCCGATATTGCCGTTGGCCCCCTCGCTGTCGCGGTATTGGCTGCGATAAGCCTCGGATACGCGGATGCTCCAAGCATCGCTCTCATAGTAAAGCGTGGCGTTGAATGAGAGTTTGGAAAGGTTGGTCAACGGCAGCGACACGGACTGACCATTGAAGATCACCGCGCTGTTGCCATCGGCATAGGTGAGATTGGCGATGACCCCAAATTGGTCGAAAGGCGCAGGCAGGAATTTGAAATCGCGCTGCAGCGCCGCTTCAAGCCCGAGAAACGAAGCTCCCTTGGCATTGATCGGCGTGGTGACATTATAAGGAACGTTGGGATCTTGATGCGGCAGCAGGAATGACAACGGAAAACCGGTTTGGCTATAAGGCATCATTGTGGTGGTCGTGGTGATGAAATTTTCCATGTTTTTATAGAAAACGCCGAGCGACATATAGCTGGCGCCTTCGTCATAATATTCGAGAGACGTTTCCACAGCGTCGGCGAGAAAGGGACGCAAATTGGGATTGCCAATCGTCAGCGAGCCGCCAAATGGGGCCGTGGTAAGCGTGCCCGCTGCCGCCAGATCGGACAGCGCCGGGCGGGAAATGTTGCGATTGGCGCTGACGCGCAACAGAAGATTATCCGCCACTCCGATCACGGCATTGGCCGCGGGCAAGAGTTCGCCATAACGATAGCTCACCGCAACCGGCGCGAGGCTGCTGCCGTTGTTCAAGGTGCCGCTCGAGGTGAGCCACGTGGTGAAGCTGCGCAGACCGAAATTGGCCCGCAGCGAATGCCCCATTACTGCGGTATCGAGATTGTACTGCAGAAAGGCGGCCAAGCTGTCTTCGCAAATGCGATAATCCGAGCCAGGCACATTATAAGACGGGTTCAGATCGCGGATTTGACCAATTGTGGCGTAGGTGCGGCCGACATCGCCCACCACATAGGGCGTGAGCGTGTCGGTGGAAACGACATATTTGTCCGCAAGCGGAATACTCTCGTCGGTGGGGTCGTTATAAAATTCTTTGTCGGCACGCGACCAGCCGCTGTTGCGAAAGCGCTTGTAGGCGAGCCCTGCGGTAAGCCAACCCCCGCCCTGCGGACGCCACTCAGCCCCCAATTTTGCATTGATATATTGGCTGGTGATCGCCTGTTCTTGAGTGTCCAGACGCATCAGATTCCACTGTGCGGGATCGGTTAGATCGCCGCCATAGGCATTTACAGGATGATTTTGAGAGATGTAGCTGAAGGCAAAATTGCGGTCCTGCGATTCCAAAAACACTTTGTCGAAGACTGGCAAACCGTAGGCCGAACGCGAGATGCCGATCAGGCCGGTGACGGTCAAGCTTTGGCTGAGTGCGGCGCGACCGTTAAGAACGGATTGATAAAAATCGGTCGCATCGCGCATCTCATTGGATTCACTGCGCAGATCGACATGCGAAAGCTGTGCTGCCACAACGCTGTTGCCGACGATGCTGACGGCATCAAGGCGCTGGGTGCCGGTGATATCAGAGGTCAAACCATTCGTACCTGCCGCGGCGAGCGCGTAATCGCTGCGGTGGTTCGACAAATGGCCATAGATTGTATCGAGCACCAGTTCGAAATGATCGCCAGCGCGATATTGCAGCGAGGTGGAGACGCCGATGCGGACCCGGTGATCGAACCAGGACGAATAGGTTTCCGCAATCGGTTGAAAAGGCTGGCCTGCCAGAAGCGTTTGGGTGTCTGCGGTGCTCACTCCGGGACCGATATTGGCGGCGCCCATCGCCACCTGATGCCAACCCCAATTGCGATAGCCGTATTCGACGGAATTGGCGGTGGAAAAGGCGATCGCCAGCAAAGCGCCAAAATTGCCCCAACGATTGGAGATAAGACCTGCCATAT
Source organism: Alphaproteobacteria bacterium (assembly GCA_015654635.1). GTDB lineage: Bacteria > Pseudomonadota > Alphaproteobacteria > Micropepsales > Micropepsaceae > Rhizomicrobium. The sequence continues at coordinate 8,394 of JAATGP010000041.1, forward strand.
GCGGTGTGGGGGTCTGATCGTCGCTATTGACCATCGCCTTGGCCGACACCGCTGCCTTGAAGCCGGGAAAGTCGAACGGTCTGGCCGTGCTGAGTTTGACGGTGCCGGCGATGCCGCCCTCGTCCTCGTCGGCGGCATAGGATTTCACCACACTCACCGCGCTGAACAATTCCGAAGCAAAGAGGCTGAAATCGAACGCGCGTGTGCGGCTGACAAGACCGCGATTGTCCATACCCGAGGCGGTGTTGCCCAAGACCTCCATACCATTGAGTTGGGTGCGTGTGAAATCCGGCCCTAGACTGCGCACTGTGATTTGGCGGCCCTCGCCGGAATCCCGCGTAATGGCCACACCGGGAATGCGCTGAAGCGATTCGGCCAAATTGATATCGGGAAAGGCGGCGATGTCGTCGGCAACGATACTGTCTTGCGATACCACGGCGGCAAATTTGCGATCGATGGCGCGCTGCAGGCTGCCGCGATAGCCGGTGACGACGATTTCTTCGGGGGGAATTTGACTCTGTTTTGGCGGCGGGGCTTCGGGATTTGCGTGTCTTAAGATATAGCCGCCGGCCAAGTATTCGGCGCGGACGGGAAGGCCTTTTAGCAAAATCGCCAACGCTTCATCCGTTCGCATAATGCCATGAACGGGCGGGCTTTTCAGGCGTGTGGTATTGACCGCCGTGATAATCTGCACATCGCCTTGCTGCGATAGCGCCTGGATGGCACCGGTCAATGTTCCGGCCGCAATCACGAAACTATGCGCTGTATCCGGCGCGGCTTCACCCAGGGCTGCGGTAGACAAGGCGATGAAAGATAGGGCGCAACGAAGCAGCGCATTCACCCATCGTGCCACCACGGCACGAGAAGCCGTTCGACTTCCCACCACACACGCTCGTTTGTTTGCCCCGGTTGATGCGGCAAACCTTAGCGGCGGCGCGTGTCACAAATGTTATGGGCGCAGCAGCAATGTCATGTCGGCTTGGCGGCCGTAGCCTTTGACGGCAATTCGGTCGGCATAAAAAGACAGCACGGCATAGGATGTCTGTTCGGTATCGAGCATGCCTTTCAAATTCAGGCAATGAATGCCGGAAATCACGCCATAATTGCCGTCATGGTTGTGGCCGTTGAGCCATACTTTGACACTTGCGTGCGGCGTGATCTGCGAAATTACGTCACCCGCGTTCCACAAGTTGTGCTGGTTTTCCGGCGCAATGGGAAAATGGCATAGCAATGCGACCTTCTCCCCCTTGCTATCCGCCTGGGTGAGCGTCTGCTCCAACCACAGCAATTGCGCAGGCCCGATGCCACCATCCCAGGTCGGGGCGTCCGGATATTTTTCAGCATGAATTTTCCGGCTTGCGAGGTCTTCGGCGCTGCCAGCAGGCCAACCATAGGTGGATAAATCATTGCCATCCAGCACCACAAAGAGCCAGCCCTTATGGGCAAAGCTGTAATAGCGCCCGGGCATACCAAGGCGCAGCGGCAACAGCAGCTTCTTTTCTTCCGGCACCGCGAATTCGTGGTTACCGAGGACAAAGTGCATAGGGCAGTTCAGCTTGCTGATCAGAGGCAGGACCGTATCAAAGCTTTTCTCGTCGCCATCAATAACATCGCCGAGATGCACGGCGAAATCGATCCCCGCCGTGTTGAGAGTAGCGACCCCTTCGGCAAGCTTTGCCGGTGTGCGCCGGTACATACGGGGGGGCCAATCATCCTTATCGGCATATTGTGCATCGGCAATGGCGCCGATCCGAAACATGGCGTCTGTCTCATCCTTGGCAGAGGCACGGGTGATGCCCGTGACCGCCGCCGCGGCAGATAGGCCCATGAGTTGTCGCCTGTCCATGACTTCGCCTTTCAAAATGAAACAGCCCCGATCTTTTGAACCGGGACTGTTCCACGAGAGTGTGACGAACATTGCGAGGGGACGCAAAGTCCGCCACTGGGAATTAGAACTCGTAGGTGGCACCGAAGGTGAAGGTCGAACCGCTGGTGGTATTGACCAGCAAACGCTTCGCCGTGATGTCGGCATATTGAATGATCGGCTGGTTGGTCAGGTTGACGCCCTCGACGACAAGTTTGAGATTGTCCGAAAGATTATAATGGGCGGCAAAATCGATATTGTCGGTGGGTTCGATGCCGCTGCCGATATTGCCGCCGCTGCCGCCATCGGTGAGATACCGGCTGCGATGGGCTTCGGAAATGCGCGCGCCCCAGCTATCCGTTTCATAATAGAGCGTGACGTTGGCCGAGAACTTGGAGAGGTTGAACAGCGGCAGGCTCCTGGTGAACTGGCTCGCGGTTCCGTAGTTGTAGATCACACCGTTGTTGCCGTCGGCATAGGTGACGTTGCCGGTGACACCGAACTTGTCGAAGGGCGCGGGCAGGAAGTCGAAATCCTTTTTCACCGCCGCCTCGATACCAGCGATGTGCGCACCACGACCATTGACCGGACGGGTGTAGTTGAACAACGTGTCGGCCGTTTGTGTCGGCTGCAGCAGTGACAGCGGATAACCTGTGGAACCGTAGGGCACCACCGAATTCTCGGACGTGCTCATGTCTTCCATGTTCTTATAGAAGCCACCGATCGAGGCGTAGCCCGATTTGCCCTGATAATAGTCCAGCGATGCTTCGATCGAGTCGGCCATGAACGGCTTGAGGTTGGGATTGCCAGCCGAGATCGATCCGCCGATGGAATTCGTGGAGTTGGTCGACACCGAGCCGGCCACTGCCAGATCGGTAAGCGCGGGCCGGCTGATATTGCGGTTGATGCTGAAGCGCGCCACCATGTCCTCACTGACGTCGACGGCGACGTTCACCGCCGGCAGGAAGCTATTATAATGATGTGAGAAGGCAACCGGCGCACCATTCTGCAGACCCGCCGATAAGAGATCGGTCGAGAAATAGCGCACACCGGCATTGGCGCGTAACGGCAAGCCGAGCACGGCCGTGTTCAGATCGTACTGCACATAACCGGCAAGTGTTTTTTCGACCACGGCGTAATCGGTGCCGCCCGTCGTCGGCATGGAGGACAGATCGCGATTGAAGCCCATCAGCGGGAAGACCGTGTCGGGGTTACCGACGATGTAGTTCTGGGTGGTGTCGTGCGGAACCGTGCCTTTGTCGGCGTCCGGAATGGCCGTGTCTGTGCCCAGGGTGGCATTGTTGTAGAAGACCTTGTTATTCCGGTTCCAGCCGCGGTTGAGGAACTTCTTATACGAGGCGCCGAAGGTGACACTTGAGGCAGAATCCACCGCCCAGTCGAAGTCGATTTTCGCATTGTCATAGTCGCTGACAATGCCGGTCTCCTGCGCGTCCAAGCGCATCAAGCCCCACTGGGAGGGATCTGTCGTGTCAAAATCATAGCTGTTGCTGGGATTGTTCTCATCGATATTGTTATAGCCGACGGTATGATTTTTCGACTCCATGAACACCTTGTCGAATACCGGCAAGGAATATTCCGAGCGCGAGTAACCGACCATCGTTTTCATCTTGAACGCGTTGCTGAAATCGTAATGCCCATGCACGACGGCCTCATAAAAATTCGTCGAATCGTTCATGGCATTGCGTTCGCTACGCAGATCAACGCCCGAGTATTTGGCGGCAATAAGGGTATTGCCTTGGATGGTGTCCGAAAGCAAGACCTGCGTGTTTTGGAAAGGGGTGGCGACGCCAGTGACGCTACCCGAGACCGCGTTCACGCCAGCGGCTGCCAGCGCGTAATCGTCGCGATGATTGGTCAGGCGGCCATAAAGCACATCGAGGTCAAGGCCGAAGGCATCACTGGGCTGATATTGGAAGGCGCCGGTGAGACCCAGCCGCTCGCGATGGGTGTACCAGGTGGAATAGGTAATCGCTTGCGGCACGAACAGGCTGCCACTCTGCAATAGTGCGGAATCCGAGGCGCTAACATTGGGACTGATATGGGCCGCGCTAATCGTGGCCTGGCCCCAGCCCCAATTGCGATAGCCGTATTCGTTGGAATCGTTGGTGCTATAAGCCGCCGAGATCAAGGCGCCGAACGCGCCCGAGCGATCCGAGATCATGCCCACGATGCGCGGTGTGACTGCCGTTTCGTTGGTGTTGGTCATGCCTTTTGCCGACACCACGGCTTTGAAGCCATCATAATCGAACGGCTTGGCGGTGGCGAGTTCGACAGTACCGGCAATGCCGCCTTCGTCCTGATCGGCAGCCCAGGATTTTTCCACGGTGACGCGATTGAACAACTCCGAGGCGAACATGCTGAAATCAAAGGCGCGCGTGCGACTGATGTTGCCGCGATTGTCCATGCCCGATGCGGTGTTGGTGAGCACTTCCATACCGTCGAGCTGCGTGCGCGTGAAATCGGGACCGAGGCCGCGCAGCACGATCTGACGGCCTTCACCGGCGTCACGGGTAATAGCGACGCCCGGAATGCGCTGCATCGATTCGGCGAGATTCAAATCGGGGAAGGCCGCGATATCTTCAGCCACGATGCTGTCCTGCGAGCCCACGGCATCGCGCTTCAGCTCGAACGCCTTCGCCAAGCTGGCGCGATAGCCGGATACCGTGACGGTTTCCTGGGTTGCGGCATCCTGGGCGCTCGCCGCGGACAGCGTTACCAACGCCGCGGTCATCGCCGTCGTCATCATCCAAACTGATTTTCCAAGGCTCATGGCCTAAACACCCCTCGTTCAATGTGCGCGGCACACGTGGCCGGCTCGATTGGGGGGAGCTTGAAAAGCGGTGAATGGGGACGGTTTTGGGCCGTGAATTTTTCACGACGGAAGCGCGAAGGATTGATGTCGCCCTATTTGTGTTTTGGCGTCAGAAGAATACGATGATCTTGCCGCGTCACATCGATATCAAAAACCGCCGCTATCATTTGTAGCGAGACAGCCGTGTTATCCAGCCGGAACCGGCCGCTTAATTCGACAGCATCGAGCTTGCTATCAAGCGCGATCTTGTCATCCGTGTACCGATTGAGCCGCGCGACGACGTAGGCGAGCGGCATGCGATCGGCCTCGAGCCAACCGGTACGCCAATTGGGGTAGGCTTCGGGCGCAAAACTCCCGCCAGAGATGCCACGCTTGGGATCGATGAGAAGCCATTGACCACGGCTGACAGCACGGTGATCCACGCCGCTGCGTTCCACATCCACCGTACCTTCGTAGACGCGAACTTCCACCGCATCCCCAACGCGATCAACGCCAAAACGCGTGCCAACCGCCGTGACGGTGGCGATAGCGGTCGCGACGCGGAATGGCCGGGCCTTGTCCTTGGTGACTTGAAAGATGGCTTCGCCGCGCGAAAGGTTCAACAGCCTGGCATGACTCGAATAGGAAACGGAGATCTGCGTGTCGGCGTTGAGGTAAACAACCGATTTGTCTGCAAGTGCAACGGTGCTGCGCTCGCCCGTCTTGGTCGCGAGAAGTTGCGGTGGCGCGACCATAGGGGCGGACGGCCGCAGCAGGAACACGGTTACAGCGCAAGCGGCCACTGCGGCGCCAACCAGAACACCCCAACTGGCTTTCGGGGCAAACACGTGCGCGACCCACGCGCCGAGCGGAAATCGGTTTTTGCGAAGTTCCTCAGAGGGCAGATTCGCGGCGGCTTCCAGCAAGGCCACGTCGAGTATGGTATGGCGCATCGTGTCATAAGCGCGGGCATGCTCGGGGTCGGTCGCAATCCAAGCATTGAGCTGCCGGCGCTCACCGGGCGTCAGTGTTTCCAGCCGATCACACCAATCGGCGGCGGTTTCCAGTATTTCGTCCCGTGGGGCCTTATTGTTCATGGCTTGACCCTTTAACATTGCCCATTTGCGCTGGGCTTTCGAGCGCCTCGTTCCGGTTCGTGAGTTCGATCATGGCGCGCAGGAGGTGTTTCTTGACGGCTTCGAGGCTGAGATTCATGTCTTCGGCGATTTGACCACGCGATTTTCCTTCCAGATGGCGCTTAACGAAAACGGCCCGGCGAACCGGCGTCATGGCGAGGAGGCCATCCCGGAACAGCGCCATCCGCTGCTTATATTCCAGCACCTGATCCCCCCGCGGCGCCGTGCATTCAAAGTCGAGGTCCCCTAGCTCCGTCTCTCGTCGGCGCTGCCGCGCCCGCGCGAAGATCACGGTATCCGCAATCCGGAAGGCATATGCCATGGGATCGTCGATCGTCTTTTTTCGGGTCTGCTCCAGAAGGCGCAGCAGCGTTTCCTGCAGCACATCTTCGGAAGAGGCCGGGTTGCGGTCGCGGCGGCTGATATAGGCCAAAAGCCTTCGCCGCACCTCCGCAGACTGAAAGATCCCGTCGTTCATGCTGCTTGGAGTGGTCCCAATGTCTTTAGAAGATGCCCGACCGTGGCCGATGGGGACAGATGGAGCAGCAAATCACGCCAATAAAACGCCGCACCGTCGCAGCTATAAGCCTCGCAGTGGATCGATTGGCGATGAAAAGCAGTGGCCATACCGGATGTCAACGCCGAGGCGGGCCGTACCGGGCGGGTCGATGCGCTCCCGGCGCGTCCCCCCCAGTGCGTAAGTGACTGGCGATTATAGTTTTTTATTGCGATGACGATCCAGGCGACGCTTTTCTATCCTTGCGCGACTACTGGCGTCCGCTCGGTAATGGGTCGCTTTATAACTGGTAATGTTCTAATATGCTTGCCGTCGGGGACAGAAGGATCAAAGGCTTGGGGCTGATGGTGTTGATTGGGGTTCTGGGCGCGTTTTGCCGTGGGACCGTGTGAATGGACATGAACTTCGCCCCTCCCTGGCCGGAACAGGAGCTCTCCCCTGACAGCCTGTTTGGATGCCTCATCCGCACGGCTGTCGACGGCATTATGGTGATCGACGATCTGGGGCTCATCCAGGTCTACAATGCGGCCTGCGTCCGCCTCTTCCAGTACGCCGAGGCTGAGGTGCTAGGGCAGAATGTCAAAATGCTGATGCCGACGTCTTATCGCGACCAGCATGACGACTACCTCGCCCATTTCAAAAAGACTGGAGAGGCCCGCATTATCGGGATCGGCCGCGAAGTCAGCGGTCAACGCAAGGACGGCAGCATCTTTCCGATGTACCTGTCTGTTGGCGACGGCATGCTTTACGGCAAGCGCGTCTTCATCGGCATCGTCCACGACCTTTCGGCGCTCTACCAGGAGCGCGAGGCCTATGAAACGCACCTTCTCAGCTTGCGTGAGGAGTTGGTGCATGTGGCGCGGGTGAGCGAGCTTGGCCAAGTCTCAGCCGGGATTGCCCACGAGCTTAACCAACCACTCACGGCCATGCTCAATTATGCCAATGCTGCCAGGCGCCTATCGGCCAGCGGCAATGCCGAAGATATGCAAAAAGTCCAGGCAGTCATCGGCAAAGTCGCCCAACAGGCCGAACGCGCCGGACAGATTGTGCGCCGCATGCGCGACTTCCTCGAAAAGCGCGCCGGTCAGCGGGCCTTTGACGATATCGTGGAGATCGTCGACGATGCTATGGCGCTCGGCCTGATCGGTGCCAAAGCCAGCAACATCCAGACCCACTTCGAACCCGAAGCTGGGTTGCCCGCAGTGTTGGTCGATCGCGTGCAGATTCAGCAGGTGCTGGTCAACCTGCTGCGCAACGCCGTGGAGGCCATGGAGCAAGCGGAGCGGCGCCAATTGACCGTCACAGCCGCGCGGCAAGGTGAGGACCGTATCGAGGTTACCGTCGCTGATACCGGACATGGCATCGCAGATGCCATCGCCAGCCAGCTCTTCAAACCCTTCATCACCACAAAAGATCACGGCATGGGCATCGGGCTGGCCATCAGCAAGACCATTATCGAAGCCCACGGCGGCACAATGACCGTTGAACCCAATCCTGGCGGCGGTACGATTTTCCGCTTCTCCGTGCCGGTCGATGCCGCAGCAGCCCAGATTGAGCGGATCAAATCGCATTAAGCCGCGCCCTCATCTTCTGTCGCGACAACTTCTGTTTACTATTCGTCAGCCAATGGCACGGGTCTTGCGCTTGCCATCAGCAAGTCCATCGTCGAAGGGCATGGCGGCGTGTTGACGGCTACACCGCGTGCCGCACCCTTTTCCGCTTTACGCCACTGGCGGCGGCTCATAATACCGTCGAAAGGGCATAATGCGCCCCATCCCAACTGATGGCGGTGACCGTGTAATCGCACGCCGCCACATCGATTATATTGTAGCCTGCCGCGCCCGAGCGCTCGCGATCCGAAAGCGCAGTGTTGGCGCAAAGCTCGCAGATATCCGTACCCGATGCATCGGCACAGGTTTTGCTGGTACGATGGAGATGTCCGTGTAGCAGCAGGCGCATGCCGGCGGCGGCCAATTCGTCGAAAGCCCGGGGCCCGCGGGAGGTGGTGGAGCGGCGAACATCGAGCGCATGGGGCCGCAATGGATGATGGCAGGCCACGATTCCAAGCCGCCCTTGTAGATTTTCCCGGAGCAATGCCTCGACCGGGCCGACCCTCGCGGAAGCCGCATTGCCGAGTGACCAATCGCCGAAGCGCGAACCAACCGCAGTGTTAAGGCCGATCACGAGAACATCGCTGCTTTCCAGATAGAGCGGCTGGTCAAGGAAATAGCGTGAGAAGCGTGAAAAGGGTTTGCCGAAAATACCGGCGATGGGCACATCGTGATTGCCCGGTACGACCAGCTTTTGGCCTGGCAGGCGCGCCAATAGAGCCGCCGCCGTTGCAAATTCTCTGTTGCGGCCACGACGCGTGAGATCGCCGGTTTCGACAACGAAGTCTGGTTTTGCTGCAGCAATGCTCTCGATCAAAGCCTCGACCTGCGCCTCGCTGCGGGCCGGACAGTGCAGATCGGAGAGATGCACAATGCGTGTCGTCACAGGGAACCTTCTTTGGCAGCCCAATTCACCTGTGGGCCTGGTGAACAGCGGGCGGCCTCAGGCGTTGTCCCAGATACAAGACCGGTGATGCAAGCGATGGTTCCCTCGCCTTTTGATCTTAAAGCCCTGAAGCTAGGGGTGTTGCTCAACCGTTCCAGCGGCCGTTGTGATGCCGCCGCGGAAGCAACCCTTGGAAACCTGTTGCCCGAAGCTGGCTTGACGCCAGCCGTGATGGAATGCGTCCTCGGAGACGAAGTGGATGCCGCGCTGAGACGGCTAGCGGCAGCTGATCTTGGCGCCCTGATCGTGCTCGGCGGCGATGGCACCATTCGCAGCGCCGCAGAAAAATGCAGCAAGGCCGATATCCCGCTTATCGCCTTGCCGGGTGGCACCATGAACATGCTGCCCAAGGCGCTCTATGGCGAACGCAATTGGCAACAGGCACTGCGCGATACCGCGGCCCGGCCGCGGCTCGTCGACGTTGGCGCAGGACAGGTGGATGGGCTGCGCTTCTTTTGTGCCGGCATCTTCGGCACACCCGCCCATTGGGCCGAAGCGCGCGAAGCTTGGCGCAAAAACCAATTCCGCAAAGCGTTCGCTCATGCCTTAAAGGCTTACCGGCGCAGCTTCACCATGCGGCTTGGTTATCACATAGGCTCGGCAGAAATCGATAGGGCCACCGCGCTGGCCGTGCTCTGCCCCTTGATCTCCAAGGTTATGCCTTGGGATGCGCCGGCGTTTGAAGTGGCAGCCCTCCATACCCGCGATCTCGGTGAGGCGTTCACGCTCGCGCTCGCTGGGCTGTTCTCGGATTGGCGGGTGGCGGCACAGGTAACGACCATCGCAACACGCTCACTAACGATCAGCGCCAAACGGCCCATTCCAGCCCTTCTCGACGGGGAACGTGTGATGTTGAAACGATCGGCCGACATCACATTCGTGCCGAATGCCTTCAGAGCCCTAATACCGGAAGGTGTCCTCACCCCCTCGCATGCCGAAGAGGTTAGCTCGGTTGATGCTGCAACACCCAAGGCACAAGCTCAGTCAGCACCGCACTGAAAGCGACTGTGATCGCGGCAACGCTGGCATCCACAGAATTGGCCGAGGCGCGAACCTCTTTGGTGATCTCGGTGGTACCGACAATCCGGCGTGAGCGCGCCTCGATCAGGCGCACACCAATCCGCACAACGCCGACCGGGGCGCCTTCGCCGGAATCATAACGGGTTTCGAAGTCTCGTAAATCGGTGTTGAGGATGAGATCTGACCGGGTTCCGCTACTGTCGCGTGCCACACTGGCAATACGCCCGGAGCGCTCAAAAGCCTCCACTAGAGCGATTTGCACCAGATCCGGCACCTGATCCGACCAGGCCGCATTGGCGTAAAAATCAAGCCCGGCAGGTGGGCGCGAAATCACGATACGCTCACTATCGAGCCCAGCGGTCGAATCCGGAACTTGCACGGATAGCGCCCAAGCAACGGCAGCGCCCGGAATGGCGGCCATTTTCGGTTCCAGCACATACAATTTCGGCGCCGGCGGCGGACCCACAATATCGGAACACCCAGCAACGAGGAGTCCGGAAGCAGCCGCGAGCAAGGCGCGGCGATGAAGCGTTATGGTCATGGCGGTGTATATCCCTTGCGCCTGTCGCCGAAGAGAAGCTTGGTCGGCTGACGGTCGAGCTGCGTGGTGAGGCGATCCAGGCTCGTGACGGTGCGCCGTGTATCGGCGATGAGGCCAGTCAATTCCGCAAGACCATCACCGCGCACAAAATCATCCGCATCATCGGCGAGTTTGCCGAATTTCTTAAGACTCTGATTGGCGGTGGCGATGGTTCCCGGAAGCTCTTTGGAGGCGGCTGAGAAATTGGCCAACGCCTTATCTATCTCAGCGGAACGGCCAGCGATGGTGGTCGTCACCTGATCGACATTTGCCAGCGTATGCGTCAAATGTTTTACGTTGTCGTCGGAAAGCACCGCCTGAAGCCGCTCGGCGACATCGTTGAGCTTAGAGAGAAGCTGCGGGGCGCTTTGGGTGAGCTGCTGCAGGGCCGAAGGCGCTGCTTTGATCACAGGAAAGCCCTCGCCGCCTTGATTGTCCAACAGCTGGGCATTTTTGGTGCCACCCGAAATCTCGACATAGGAGCCGCCGGTCAGACCTTGCGGTTCGATAGACGAAATGGAATCCGTGCGGATGCCGAGCCCTGGCTGAACTTGCAGCGTGGCAATCACAATTTGCGGATCGGTGGGATCGAACTGCAGATCGAGGATATGGCCGACCTCAATGCCGTTGTAGCGCACCGCGGTGCCCTTGCCGAGACCGGTCACGGGACCGTGGAAATAGGTCCGGTAATATTTGTATTCGTGGCTGTATTGCGCGCCAGCCAGCCACAGGATCGTGATCACAAGCGCCAGGATGCAGACCAAAACGAAGGCCCCAACCGCAACGTAATTGGCCCTGGTTTCCATCATCTCACCTCATGAGCCGAGCGCCGCGCGTCCGCGCGGGCCGGAGAAATAGTCCTGAATCCAGGGGTCCTTGTCACGCATCACCTCGGCAATCGTACCCACTTTCAACGTTCGATTCACCAAAACGGCCACGCGGTCGGCAATGGAGCGCAAAGTGTCTAGATCATGGGTCACCATAAAGACCGTAAGATTGAGGCTTTTCTGAAGGTTGCGGATCAACTCGTCAAAGGCGTTGGCGGCAATAGGGTCAAGGCCGGACGTGGGTTCATCCAGAAAGACAATCTCGGGATCGAGCACCAGGGCACGGGCCAAGCTGGCGCGCTTTTTCATGCCGCCGGAAAGTTCCGAAGGAAATTTGGTGGCGGCATCTTCACCGAGCCCGACCATGGCGAGCTTGACGGCCGCGATTTCGTTCATCAACTCCTGGGACATCTTGGCGTATTCGCGCAAGGGAACCTGAACGTTCTCGGCCACGGTTTGCGAGGAGAACAGCGCCCCTTCCTGAAAGAGAACCCCCCAGCGCTGCTGCAGGCGCCTGAGCGCTGTCTCATCTGTGGCCAGTGCATCTTCGCCGAAGACCTCTATTGTGCCCTCTTGCGGGCGCATCAGCCCGACGATGGAGCGCAGCAGCACCGACTTGCCCGAGCCCGAACCACCGACGATGGCGATAACCTCGCCGCGGCGAACATCGAGATCGATGTGATCGTGGATGAGGCGACCACCAAGATTGGTCACGAGGCCGCGGATGCTGATGACGGGCTCATCTGTATTTTGCGCGTTCTGTTGCGTTTCCACCGCCATTCAGAACCCCAAAATCGAGAACATGACGGAGAAGCCCGCGTCCAGCACGATGACAAGGAAAACGGACTCCACCACGGCGCGGGTGGTGAGCTTGCCGACACTGGCGGCGTTGCGCTCCACATTCAGACCTTCGTAGCAGCCCACCATACCGATGACATAGGCAAAGACCGGCGCCTTGATCATGCCAACCAGAAAGGTGTTGACGTTCACCGCTTCATGCAACTGCCGAATAAAGGCCGGAACGGTGATACCGAGTTGGAAATAACACATCAACGCGCCGCCGATGAGCGCCATGACATCGGCGAAGAAAGTGAGAAAGGGCAACGCAATAACAAGGCCAGTGACGCGCGGCAGGATCAAAACATCGTCGATGTTGAGGCCCATCGTTTGCATCGCGTCGATCTCCTCATTCACCTTCATGGTGCCGATCTCGGCAGTGAAGGCCGATCCCGAACGCCCGGCGATGATGATCGCAGTGATGAGCACGCCAAGCTCGCGCAAAACGCCGATGCCAAGCGCATTCACCGTCAGAATGTCGAGGCCAAAGCGGCTGAGCTGATCGGCACCCTGGTAGGCGAGAACAACGCCGATCAGGAACATCAACAGCCCCACGATCGGCAGCGCGTTGATGCCGACTTGCTCGATTTGATTGACCGTCGCCGTAAACCGCACGTGGCGCTGGGGAGCGTACATCAGCTTGAACCACTCGACAGTAATGCGGCCGAGATAACCGAGAATGCCCACGCCCTGGATCATCACGGCATGCGTCGCGCGGCCCAGGCGCTCCAGAAACGCAACCAGAGAAACATGCGTGACGACTTCAGCCGGCGCGACCAGATCCTCCCGTTCAATAACGCCAATCAGCGGCTGGTAGTTTTGGGGAATATCGAAACGGTTGATCTTGAGGCCCGCATCTTTGAACAGCGCCCTGGTGCGCAGCAGCAGCCAAGCGCCGGTGGTATCCAAGGCATCGACCTGACTGGCGTCGATTTCCGCAACGGAAGCATTATTGGTGGCGATGGCTCGAAGCCCCGCATCTACCGCGGCAGCGTGATACACCGTCCACGGACCACCAGCTGTGAGCCGCAACGTTTGGCCGTCATGGTCCACACGGAACCATGGGTTTGAAGCATTCATCGCGCTGCCCATCTTGGCTATTATTAGCTGTAGATGGGTATGGCAGCTAGGGGCACAGCGCGAATAGACGCCAATACCAATGAAAAGGCCCGCATAAAGCGGGCCTGTCCAATCCTCAAACTGCCATTCAGCCTTAGAACGGCAAGCCGATAGGCAAATCGGTGAAATCCGGCACCGGAACAAAGGTGTTGCGCAAATCCTTGTCGGAACTTTGCGTAACATCCCAGCCACCGCCCAACGCGCGGTAGAGGCCGACGCCCGATTGCAGCCGCGACTGTTTGATCTGAATGAGCGTATCCTGCGCCGTGAACAGCGTCTGCTGAGCCTGCAGCACGGTGAGAAGATCGATCACGCCCTCGCGATACTGAAGTTCCGAGATGCGGAAGGCTTCTTGCGCATTCTTCACCTGATCCGTCGTCAGCCGCTCCTGCTCGCCATACGCTGAGACACTGCCGAGTTGGGTTTCGGTGTCGTTCAAAGCCGACAACACAGCCGAGCGATAAGCTGCGATCAACTCGTTCTCGACGCCCTTGTTGTAGTCACGCTGCGAGGTGAGACGGCCACCATCGAAAATGGTCTGCGCCACCGTGGCCCCAATATTGAAGGCCAGATTACCGGGATTGATGAGGCCGTTGAACACCGCACTCTGCCAGCCGCCACCGGCGGTCAGACTGACATCCGGCAAAAAGGCTGCCCGCGCCGCATCGAGATTGGCGTGCGCGGCAAGCAAGCTCGCCTCGGCTTCAGCAACATCGGGACGGCGTGTCAGCAGGGTGGCGGGAAGTCCGGGCTTTACCGGCGGAGCAACCATGCCTTCGAGGCTATTGCCATCGACCTTGAGCGTGCCGGGCATGCGGCCAAGCAGAATAGCGAGTGCGTTGCGCTGCTCACGCTCCAACTCCTCAAGCACAGGAATAGTTGCTTCCTGGCCGAGCACGATGGCGGTCTGCTGGGCTAATTCGAGATTGGACAATACGCCGTTCGACACCTTCGCCTGGGTGATGGCGAGAATGCGCTTAGCGGCCTCGACGTTCTTCTGCGCAATGTCGACACGTTCGCGCAAAGCCAGAACCGAAAAATAGCTGCTCGCGACGTTCGCCTCGGTCGTGATGCGGACGGTATCCTGGTTATAAACGGCAGCCAGCGCCGTATTGCGGGCGGCGCGCACGGAATTGATATTCTTGCCAAAGAGATCGAGCTCATAGCTCGCTGCGCCGTTAAGCCCGAAGGAATTCTGGGCGGCGCCCTGATTGAAGCGCTCGTTACGCGCGATTCCTTGCCGCTGGGCAGTGAACTGCGCCCCTACCGTTGGGAAAAGATCTGCCGTCGCGACACCAGTTTGGGCTTGGGCCTGCTGCAACCGGGCAGCGGCGGTTGCCATATCAAGGTTGCCGACATGGGCTTCATCGACGAAGGAGGTCAGCTCCGGATTGGAGAAGCTTTTCCACCAATCGGCGGAGACATCCTTATCGGCATCCGCGGCCGGAGCCTGGTATGCCTTTGGAAAGTCTTCCGGTTTTATCGGTTGCGGGGCGGTGGTTGCACATGCCGCCAGGGCAAATGTCAGCACGAGTATGGAAACACTGTTCAATAGGGTCTTCATGGAGTTCGCTCGTTCGAGACCGGGCATCGGGCCGTTGAAAATTCAATATGGGGTTCAGATGGCATTCGACAACATGTTTCTCTGAATGATCTTGATTTGGCTAGCCCCGGGAGAGGACAACTTTCCTTGATTGCACCACCCTACACCATCCCGGCGCCGCGAGCATCGCGTTCAGGCTAGGCTTTTTTGGGGCGGGGGGGCGGCCGGACACTCTGCGGTCTTGGGGACCCCGAAAAGGTCCGGCCGTCCTAACGACTGTGCCACGTGGTGGAGCATGGTTTGGGCACAATCCCGTCATTGCACACCCATTGGGTCCGGAGGGACAAAAAGCGGGCAATGACGTTGAGCCGCGTTGCTGCGGTTCGAGGCGATAGTGAAACGGCGCTCGCGATTGCGGTAGTGAGTGGCAAAGCGAATTTGTAAACATGTGTCGCATGCCAGCCATCGCCCAAGTCTCGCGACCAATTTCCCGATGCGGCGCATTATGCGAGTACAGCTTACGCCAAGAGGTAACACATGAACTGGTCCGCTATTGCCCCCATTGCCCTGCTCATCTGCTCCAACGTGTTCATGACTTTTGCCTGGTATGGGCAATTAAAATTTCCCGGTGCATCGCTGTGGCTGGTCATTCCGGTGAGCTGGGGCATCGCTTTTTTCGAGTATTGCCTGGCCGTTCCCGCCAACCGGATCGGTTATACCGTCTATTCCGCCGCCCAGCTCAAAACCATGCAGGAGGTCATCACCCTCGTCATCTTCGCTGTCTTCTCGACCTTCTACTTGGGCGAGGCGCTGAAATGGAACCACCTCGTCGCCTTCGGATTTCTGAGCATGGCGGCGTTCTTTGCCTTTCACAAATTTTGAAGGGGTAGCGACCGAATCCCTAGGGCAACCAAGGCTCCTCGCTGAAATTCTTGACCTGTGTCATCGGGATGCGGATCGAGTGCTGCATGCCGAAATAGAACACGACCTTCATTTCTTTCTTGCCGGAGTCCCATTCCATTTGCGGCGCCACCCCGCCTTCCTTACGAAAGACATGACCGTCGAATTCGTAGCGGCGGGTTTTCACCTCACCCCAACTGTCCGACAGATCGCTGGCGAGACGTTTATGCATGGTATCGCGCTGGTCGGGTGTGGGATCACCCACATCGAGGTAATCGGGGGCACTGACGCGGATGTCACCGCCCGGCAGGATCTCCAGCCAAGCCACAACCACGACCTGGGGCGATTCGTAATGACCGATCCAGCGCCCCTCGGGGGGATCGAAGTGCTTGGAGCAAGACCCGAGCAGCAGGCCCGCTAGCAGTAGGATGGCAAACCGACGCATGACACCCGTTCCCTCTACCGTGTGATTATACGCAAGAGAATCTTGAAAAATGGTAATTCAGGGTAATCATTCTCGCCCGCAGGTGCGAGCGTGTTTTAATGGCGGCGGGATGCCGCCCAATTTTTGACGTTTTGCGGCGGCAAAGCGCCGACCGGTTCACCGAAGTGAGGACACCATGGCCGCGCTACCAAAGGGATTTTTGAGCGAATCATTGGGACGCATTCAGCCTTCCCAAACCATTGCGGTGACTCAAAAGGCTCGCGATCTGAAAGCGGCCGGGCGCGATGTCATCGGTCTGGGCGCGGGCGAGCCGGATTTCGACACCCCCGATAACATCAAGGAAGCCGCCATTGCGGCAATTAGGCGCGGCGAGACCAAATATACCCCGGTGGAAGGCATTCCCGAGCTGCGTAAGGCCGTTGCCGCCAAGTTCAAACGCGAAAATGGGCTCGACTACAACCCCTCACAGATCTTCGTCTCGGCCGGTGGCAAGGCCATCATCTACAACGCCCTGCTGGCGACTCTGAATCCTGGCGATGAAGTCATCTGCGTGGCCCCCTATTGGGTCAGCTATCCCGATATCGTGGCCCTCGCCGGTGCCACCCCGGTGACGATCGAAGCCACCTTCGAAAACGGCTTCCGCCTGACCCCGGAACAACTCGACCGCGCCATTACACCCAAGACCAAATGGCTGATCCTGAACCAGCCCTCCAACCCGACAGGCGCCTGCTACACCGCCGCGCAGTTAAAGGCGCTGGCCGATGTCCTGCTCAAACACCCACAAGTCTGGGTGTTGACCGACGATATTTACGAACATCTCGTCTATGGCGATTTCAAGTTCTCCACCATCGCCGCGGTCGAGCCGAAGCTCTATGAGCGCACGCTGACCATGAATGGCGTCTCCAAAGCCTATGCCATGACAGGCTGGCGCATCGGCTTCTGCGGCTGCGCGGAGCCGCTGGTCAAAGCCATGGCCAAACTGCAAAGCCAGTCGGTGAGCCACGCCACCTCGATTTCCCAATGGGCGAGCGTGGAAGCCTTGAACGGAACGCAACACTTCATCCCGGAACGCAAGAAGATCTTCGAAGAACGGCGCGATCTTGTCGTCTCGATGTTGAACCAGGCCACCGGTATCGAATGCCCCACACCCGAAGGTGCCTTCTATGTCTATCCCACACTCCGCAAGCTGATCGGCAAGACCGCGCCCTCGGGCAAGGTCATCACCAGTGATGAAGTCTTTGCCGGTGAACTCTTGGAAGGCGAAGGCGTGGCGGTGGTGCATGGCGCAGCATTCGGCCTGTCGCCCTTTTTCCGCGTCTCCTACGCAACCTCCACCAAGGCGCTGGAAGAAGCTTGCACTCGCATCCAGCGCTTTTGTGCCTCGTTGCGGTGAGCAACCCCAGCAACGTACCGCTGGGGCTGGCGATGTGTTTACCGTCAGCTCATGCTATGGACGGCGATGAAGCTTGAAGAGCGGGTCGCCACGCTTGCCAAGCGGGCTGGTGAGACCGTGCTGGTCGAGCGGGAAGACGCCGCCTAGAGCACAATCTGCTCCGCCGTGCCGTCAAGCGCCAGCAGATAGAACTCGGCGCCGAGATCGGGATGCTTGGCCTTCAGCACCGCTTTCATTTGCGCCATGACGTGCTTGTGCTGCGCCGTCTCAGCGTGGCGCTCAGAGGCGAACTTGTCGCCAAAGGCCACTTTGAAGGCACCGCAGTCGCGATGATCTAGCACCACCACCTTCTTGATGTGGTGTAGCGTCTTGGCAATGTCCAACTGATCCCAGAAGGCGGCATTCGAGGAAGGAAACTTATCCGATACCGCCGCCAATGACGCGCCTGCCAACGAGACCTGATCGTATTCATTGGTCAGATGCTTGGCGTTGAAGAAACGCACCGCATCATCGACCAAGCGGTAATCGATACAGGTCAGCGCCAAGGCCTCGGCGTGGCCGGCAAAGGCACGGGTCGGAATAATCCCGGCAGCCGTCACAGCAATAAGACCTGCCCCCAGAAAGCCGCGGCGATGCCAATGGTCACGGCAGGCCTGATCCTGATCCTGACCAACGTGATTGTGGTTCATGATGTTCCCCAGCGCGATTGCGGGTGCATCCTAACCGAATTTCCGCACCTGCGCGATTACGCCGCAACCTCAAGTCGGTCTTTGAAGAAGCGCCGCGTCAGCAGCGCGAAGACGAGAAAGACGGCGGTGCCAATCACCGGCACCAGGGCGTCGGTGATGAGCATTCCCCCTGAGCCCCAACGGTCATGGGCTTTGCCGTCCAGAATCGACAAATAGATGATGGGGAAATTCGCAATACTGGCCAACACGTTGTATTTGGTCGCGGCTGCACCCTTACCAATCGCCTCCAGCACCACGGCGCCAAAGGCGGCATAGCAAAAGCCCGTCAAAATCATATAGGCGCAGACAAACCAGATGAAACTGGCTTGGCTACGCGGGGCAAGCGCCATGGCGAGCGCGCAAAGACAGGTCGCCAGGCTGAAGAGATTGAGCGCCGTCATGCGGTCCATCTTATCGCACAGCCAGCCCCCCGCGATGCAGCCGATCATCGACAGCACCCCGCCCATGGCGCCATTGACGAGCGCCACCCAGCCCGCCGAGGCATGCCAATCGGAGGCTACCCCCGACCATAGCTGGGTCATGGCACCGACCCCGATTGGAAGCCCCAAAAGGACGACGGCCAGGAGCCCTTTGCGGGAACAAACAAGATTCCAGGAATCCAGGCCGACATTGATCAGACTTTGCCCGAAGCTGTCGGCGCGATGCTCCACCACCGGCTCATGCACATAGAGCAGCGCGATGGACGAAAGGACGCAAACCAGCCCCACCGCCACGCCAGAGATAGCCCCAGCCCCCACATGCTGGGACAGCCAAAGACCCGCCTCCGCAAAGCTGTGCCAGCCCGTATGCGCTGCCAACCATTGGCCAAAGCCCTTATCGCCCGAGGCTGTCGCATTCTGAGACAGCCAAAGACCGAGCCCGCCGCCCAGCCCGGAACCGCCAAGGTTGCCAGCCTGGCTCCAACCACCGGCACGGCCTTTTTCTTCCGGCACCGTGGCATAGGCCATGATGCTGTCGGCGGCGAGCGCGTTGAAGGCGGACGCGGTGCTGAAGAGAAAGGAGAAAACCGCTATCAGAGTGAAATTGGCCGCAGAGGGCGTGATCACCGAGGCTGCGATCATGAATAGACCGGTGGCCACCGCCGAGAGCAAGAACCAAAGCTTGTTGGTCAAGGTGGTATCGACCAAGGGACCGCCTAGAAATTTCCAGGTCTGGGGCACAAGGCTCCAGGCCCCCAACGCCGCAATACCCATCGCATCGATGCCTGCCGCCGCCAGAAGATAAGCAAGTGTCACCACCACATAACCGTTGGAAATGCCCATCGGCACAAACAGAATGAGAAAAAGCACCGGATGGGTCGGGCGCTTGGCGGCGTCGGCCACGGAAACCTCGAAGGGAAAGGGGACTACACTGGCACGCTACTGCCTTTCGGCTGGGGCAGCAAAGCCCTGTTGTCATCCCCCTCTTGCCAAAGAGGGGGATTCAGCGCGAGGCTTGCACACCAATAAGAGGGGCGCGTGACGCGGCCCGATTGACCGGACTGGCGCCCGCCGCGACCCCCCGGACCCCATTTTCCCAAAGGGGGCCCGAAGGAGGCCAAACATGTCTCAATCCAATGGAGGAAAAGGGCCACGCACTGTGGCCCTGGTAGGACCATATGGGTCCGGCAAAACGACCTTGCTGGAAGCCGTATTGTTCGCCAACGGCACCATCCCGCGCAAAGGCGGGGTCTCCCAGAACAACACAGTGGGCGATTTTAGTCCTGAAGCCCGCGCCCGCCAGATGAGCGTCGAGATTAATTGCGCCACCACGCGCTTCATGGATCAGTCCTTCACCTTTCTGGATTGCCCCGGCTCCATCGAATTCTTGCAGGATACGATTTTTGCCGTGCACGGCATTGACGCGGCCGTGGTGGTGATCGAGCCCGAACCCGCCAAGGTGCAAATGCTGCGCCCCTATCTGAAGCGCCTGGAAGACCTCAAAATCCCCCACATGCTGTTCGTCAATAAAATCGACAAGGCCTCAGGCTCGCTGCGCGCCATCCTCGCCACGTTGCAGGATGCGAGCCAAACCCCGCTGCTGCTGCGCCAGATTCCTATTTGGGAAAACGAGGTCGTGACCGGTTTCGTTGATCTGGCGCTGGAGCGTGCCTTTGCCTATCGCGAGGGGAAGAATTCCGAAACTATCGATATCAGCGATAAGGAGCGCGAGAAAGAAGCGCGCTATGCCATGCTGGAAAAGCTCGCCGATTATGACGAGCACCTGATGGAAGAGTTGCTCTCCGATCAGGAACCGGACCGCGAAGAAGTGTTTGGCGGTCTGCGCCGCGATTTTGCCGAGGGGCTGGTGGTGCCGGTATTCATCGGTTCGGCCGAACGCGGGCACGGGCTGACGCGGCTCTTGAAGGCGCTGCGCCACGAATGCCCCGATGTAAACCTGGCGGCGGCGCGGCTCTCTATTCCGGTGAGCGGCGACGTTTATGCCCAGGTGCTGAAGACGGTCTATTCGCCCCACGGCGGCAAGCTTTCCATCGTGCGTGTGATGCAAGGCGTTCTCAAAGACGGCGCCGTGTTGCAAACCAGCAGCGGCGAAGAAGCGCGCGTTGGCGGTATCTTCTCGCTGGTCGGGGCGACGCAAAACAAGCTTGCGGAAGCCGGGCCCGGCGAGACCGTGGCGTTGGCGCGGCTGGAAGGCGTCGTGACGGGCGCCACAGTGACAAGCGGCAAAACGGCCCCGCCGAAGACGGCAGTGGAGATGCTGACCCCCGTCTACAAACTTGCCATCCAAGCCGCCGACCGTAAGGATGAAGTGAAATTGACGGCGGCTTTGGCCAAGCTGATGGAAGAGGACCCCGCCCTCAAATTCGGACAGGATGCGCAGCTGCATGAGATGACGCTCGCCGGTCAGGGCGAAATCCATTTGCGCGTAGCCGCCGACAGGCTGATGAGCAAATACGGGCTCAAGCTGAATACGAAGCCAGCCAGCGTTCCCTACAAGGAAACCATCCGCAAATCGGTGAGTCAGCGCGGGCGCCACAAACGCCAATCGGGCGGACACGGACAATTCGGCGATGTCGAATTGGTCATCCGTCCGCTGGAACGCGGCGCAGGTTTCACCTTCTTAGACCGGATTGTGGGCGGGGTGGTACCACGGCAATGGATCCCCTCGGTGGAAAAGGGCGTGGTCGAATACTTAAAGGAAGGCCCGCTCGGCTTTCCGGTGGTGGACCTGTCGGTGACGTTGTGTGATGGCTCCTATCACACCGTGGATTCGTCGGATGCGGCGTTCCAGACGGCGGCCCGCGTCGGCATGCAGGATGGCATGCCCCAATGCTCGCCCGTTCTTCTGGAACCCATCGCGCATGTGAAAATCCATGTGCCGAACGATGCCACCTCCAAGATCAATGCGGTGGTAAGCGGACGGCGCGGCCAACTGCTGGGCTTCGATGCGCGCGAGGGTTGGCGCGGCTGGGATACGGTGGAAGCCGAAATGCCGATGTCGGAGATCGGCAATCTGATTGTCGATCTCCGCTCGCTGACCCAAGGCGTCGGCACCTTCGAAATGGAATTCGATCACCTCGCCGAATTGACCGGCAAGTTCGCCGACCAAGTGGTGGCCGCGAAGAAAGCCGCCAAGGACGAAGCACGGGCGGGGTGAGCGAAGAGCGGACGAGATAGCAGAAGACGTAGCGGATGGGGCGACCTGTCCGCTACTTTTGTTCGAGCGCACCCTCGATTGCGGGCACGAGTTTTGCCGGTTCTGTTGTGGGCGCGAAGCGGCGCAAAGGCGTGCCGTCGCGCGCGATAAGGAATTTGGTGAAGTTCCAGCGGATGCGGCGGCCCAGCCAGCCGGGAAGTGCCTTCGTCAAATAGACAAAGAGCGGATGGGCGTCTGGCCCATGGACGTCGACCTTGGCGAACAGCGGAAAGGTGACGCCATAACGGACTTCACAGAAAGAAGCGATGTCATCGGCATTGCCGGGCTCTTGCTGGCCAAATTGGTTGCAAGGAAAGCCGAGCACAACAAAGCCGCTTGATTTGTATGTATGATACAGTATTTCCAGCCCGGCGTATTGCGGCGTGAAACCGCATTTGCTGGCGGTATTGACCACCAAAACCACCTGCCCCGCGAAATCTTTGAGCGCTACATGTTGGCCGCTGAGACTGGGGGCAGAAAAATCGTACAACGTGGACATGCGCGATCCTTTTGGGCGGGCTGGCGATTGTGAAGGCTGCCGGTGGCCGGTGCAAGCCCCGCCACCACAAAGGAAAACGCAGTCCCCTAAAATGTCCGTTTGACTTCGACAAAGAGCCGCGCCTGGGACTTCACTTTGTATTCGCTAATCTCGGACACGAGGCCGTTGCCGCGCAAGCCGTCGAAAGAGGTATTGATGTCGTCATAACCAAAACGGCCGACATTCTTGGCGGCAACCGAGAACAGCCATTGCGGCGTTGGTTTGTAGTCCCATTCCAACTCGACATAGAGCGGGATGACGCCGCGCTGGCGCAGCTGGAACGGTCGATAATAGCTTTCGTGCCAGCCGGTGAAGAAAAAGGCGCTCCATGTTGATTTTAAACTATTGATATCTTGGGTCAGCGTGGCGCGGAAATTGCGCGGCCGATCACCGGAGATTTCGCGCGTCTGGTCTGTCGCCGGATCACGCACCCCCGAAAGACGCCATACCGTGGTGGTCTTGAGCAATCCATTGGTCAATCCGATATCGTCCAGCGGAAGTGTCGTTTCGAGATCGATTACATTCCTGTGGCCGCCGCCGATATTACCCGGCGCATCGAAGGCGCCCGACGAACCGGTAACCGGGATGTAGTCGAGCACGCCTGCAATATCTTCATGTAGCAAAGAGAGCGAAACCGCGCCGCGCTGACCAAAATGCTGCTCAGCGGCAAGTTCGAATTGCCAATGTCGGTCCGGGGCGAGATTGGGATTGCCCGCGTTGACGCCGTAGGCGGACAAATTCGAACTGGCAATAAAGTTGGTAAAATCAAGCTGGCCCAGAACGCGCACCACCCGAGCCCGGATCTGCGTTTCCGGCACTGGTGTCCAGGCCAAAAGCAGGCGCGGCTTGGGGTAGAAGAACTCGCGGCTTATGGCATTGGCACCGCTCTCGGTTATCAGCGAATATTCAAAGCGCGAACCCGCCTCAAGCTTCCAGGCGGGAGCAAAATTCCAGGTCGCCTGGGCGAAGGCTTCGCCCCGCTTTTCATCGACGCGTGCATTTCCGGACGGCAGCGGCACTTGCGCGCCGTTGACGATGTAGGTGCTGGCGCCGTCGAGCTGGTTATACGCGCCTTCGGCACCCGCTTCCAACGTCAGAACATCGACAGGCCGATAGCGCAAGGTGGCGCGGACAATGCTCTCGGCACTGCGATTGCGCTGAGCAAAGGATTCGACATCCCCGATGGGATTTTGGATCTGATAATCGGTATCGCGTTCCATACGCTGCAACAGCAGCGTTTCCAGCTCTGCCTTGCCGACAGGTCCCAGCCAATGCAAGCCAAGCTCGCCCTTTTTTGTGGCGTAACGGTCGAGACTGGAGAAATCGTTGCCGGGCATGCTGTAGTAGACGCCATTGGGGTCCGGCGAATCCTGATAGGTGAAATTGACTTTAAACTGTCGACCCCAGAGCGACGTGGTGACGGCACCCGTTGTCATCCAACCGAGACCCAAATTTTTCGAACGCGTTTCGAAATGCTGCACGGTCCCGGTCGCCACATCGGTGATGTTGTAGAAACCGTGGCCAACGGAATCGTCATAGCTGTTCGAGGTTTCGAGTGCGAATTCATACGTGGTTTCGCCCACGCGATGGGTGAGTTGCAGCGACAGGGCCGGGTTCATATGGCCATCGGTCCAGATATCGTTGCTGAAATCGACAATCAGCTGCGTGGACGCGCCTTTCTTGCGCACGATATTGGCCACCACCGCTTGACCGTGCATATCAACATCCTGCGCGCCGCCGCGGATGACTTCGACATGGTCAACATCGGAAGCCGGGATGCGGTTCAGGATCGCCTGCAAATCGTTGGTCTTGGCAGTGGGGCGTTGGCCGTCGATCAGCACATTGCCGGCAGTACCGGCAAAACCGCGGGCAGACTGGCCATCGTCAAAGACAAATCCCGGCAGGCGCGAGACCATGTCATAGGCGGTCGAGGGCCGGGAATCGGCGAAGAAACTGGCGGGGTATTGCAGGACACTGCTTTGATCGGCCTGCGCCAACGCCGAAGCACTCAACAAGGAGGCCGCCAGAACCGCACCCAGACCCACCCGCATAACGCCAAATCCTCTCGTGAAATCAAATACTTTTTATAAGGTGTGAAGTTCATACTAGTGGCGGCAAGAGCGTGGTTTCGCATGCCGGCCATGCGGCGGCGGCGGGCGCCTCAACTAGTGCACACCTAGCTGCGCTCGAAATGCGGGGGGCGTAATGCGCGCCCTCTCAAACGGGCGGGTAGTATTGCGCCAGCACCGTGGCACAAGCATCCACCGCTTTGGGCAGCGCGGTGCCGAGGCGGCCTTGTTTGGCTTCGGCGAGAAATTCCTGGATGATCGCATCCCAGATGGTTTGCGGAATATGCAGATCGACATCGCGATCGGTGACGACTTCGACATAGCGTTCGCCCAGCGAGACGAATAGGCAAATGCCCGTCTTGCGATCGTTTTGGGCGAGGATACGCGAGGCGAAAGCACGATGCGCCAACTCCCAGCATTCCCAGTTCTTGGCATGGCGCGGTACAATCATCAGCCGCAGCGTCATGATCTCGAGCGCAAGCGTTGCGGCTCCTGCCACCGCCGCGGTGATTAGGAAGGCTTCGCGCAGCGCCAAGTGGTGAAAAAAGCCCGCCAGCACGGAGAAGACCAAAAATCCCACCACCGCACCGAACACCAGCGGGTAGAGGTCATAACGATCGCTGACGGGAACCGTCACCACGGCAATACGCGCGCTGGTGCGCTTTTCGGCAGCCGCCGTAACGCCGCGGAGCGCTTCATGCGCCCTTTTTGTTAGTTTCATCACCAATTTCCCGATGCCCCTCCGCCGCCAAACGAGCCGCCACCGCCGGAAAATCCGCCGCCGCCGCTGCCACCACCCCAGCCGCCGCCGCCACGTCCGCCCCCCATGCTCGCGAGCAAAAGAAGCGGCCACAAGGAACGACCGAACACAGCCCAGAGAACAAACAATATGACGAAGAAGATAATGCCGCCAAAGGGCGAACCGTGCTCGTGCTGCTCAGGATCCGGAATGGCCTCCGCCCCCGTCGGCTTGCCGCCGAGGGTGCGCAGCACATCGACCGTGCCTTCGATCGCGCCACCATCGTAATCGCCCTTGCGAAAATGCGGCAGCATACCGTTTTCAATGATCAATTTGGACTGCGCATCGGTCAGCGCGCCTTCCAGGCCATACCCCACTTCGATGCGAGTGGAGCGCTGGTTCGGTGCGATAATGATAAGCGCGCCGTTGTTCTTAGCTTTCTGGCCGATGCCCCAGGCACGACCGAGCTGGTAACCGTAATCGGCAATATCGGTACCGCCGAGATCCTTGACCGTGACGACGACGACTTGATTGCCGGTCTGTTGTTCGTGCTCGGCAAGGTAAGCGGTGAGCTTTTGCTGGACTTCCGCCGAGAGGATGCCCGCATTGTCCACCACACGGCCCGTGAGCTGCGGAAAGGCGAGCGTAGCATGAGCTTGAACCGTAACGAAAAGCGCAAACAGAACCGCGATAAACGCGAATGTCTGCGAGGATTTAAAGCGGGAGAGCATCATGAGGGACCATACCCAACATCGTCATGGCCGCACCTGAGAAGGCCATCCAGAATCTGTTCGCTTTGCCTAGGCTTGGCGGCTGGATGGCCGGGTCAAGCCCGGCCATGACGACGTGGGCCCAGAGGGGGACCACTAGAACTGCACAGACGGTGTTGTCTGCGCTTTTTCGTTCGCCTGGAAGCTCTGATAGGGCTTCAGCTCCGGATAAAGCAGCGACGCTGTCCAGCGCGTCGGGATGGTGCGCAGCATAGTGTTGAAGGATTGGACCTCTTGGATGTAGTCGCGGCGCGCCACCGTGATGCGGTTTTCCGTGCCTTCGAGCTGGGCCTGCAGGGCGATGAAGTTCTGGTTCGACTTCAGATCCGGATAATTCTCACTGATCGCCAAGAGACGGCCAAGTGCGCCCTGAAGTTGGGCTTGATTGGCCTCATATTTCTTGAACGCTTCGGGATTGGTCGCGACATCGGCAGGCAGAACCGTCTGGGTGGCCTTCGCTCGCGCTTCCGTGACCTGCACCAGGACGCTCTGCTCCTGCTTTGCATAGCCTTTTACCGTCGCCACAAGATTGGGCACGAGGTCGGCGCGGCGCTGATACTCGTTCTGCACTTGGCTCCACGCGGCTTTGACCTGTTCGTCCTGCTTCGGCAAGGAATTGACCCCGCAGCCCGCAAGGCTGACGCCCAATACGGCCACAGCCGCAAGACGCCCGAGATTTTTCCAAAAGGACATCGACAACCTCCCAATTCGCCCCTCCGAATCAAAGGGGCTCCCATTTAATACAAAAAAATTGCCGGAGCGGGGGGGCGCTCCGGCAATTCAGCTTGGGATTGCCCGCGAGGTTGGATCGCAGGCAGAGCCGGGCGGCAAAAAAGCACCGCCCTGGGCTCTCGCGGCGGGGGTGCCGCCGCCGGCAGGACCGTGGGGGGACGATGCTGCCGTATCTGTTAGATAGGGGGCATTCCTATCTTTTCAAGGACTGTCAACAAGCCGTTTTCCGCGGCACAAGCGTACCGCGAATGGCGCTGTTCAGTAGCACCAATTCTTAGCCTCGCGGACGAGAAAATCGCGGAAAGCCGCCACTCGCTTCGACTGGCGCAAGGCATCGGCATAGACCAGATGCACATCAAAACTTGGGCCCGCAACATCGGGCAGAATGCGAATGAGCTGCGGATATTGAATCGCCACATAGTCAGGAACCGAGACAATCCCAAGACCTGTCAGCGCGGCGTTGAGCACACCCGTGACATTGTTAATTCGCACAATGCGGCCTTTGGCATGTGGGCGATGGCAGCGCTTGGCATGATCAGCAAGCCAGTTCACATCACGCACTTCCGCCGGTGCCGTCTCGCCATAGGAGATGACAGTATGGTCCGGGATATCGTCCAGCTTCTCGGGCGTGCCGACGCCATCCAGATATTCCTGCGTGGCGTAGACGTGATAATGCACAGTGAAGAGCTTGCGCTGGATGAGGTCGGCCTGTACCGGCGCCCGCATGCGGATGGCGACATCGGCCTCGCGCTGGGACAAGTCCAGCTCGCGATCCTCCATCATGAGGTGGATTTCGAGCTCCGGGCATTCCTTTAAGAGAATGGCGAGCCGCGGCACCAGCCAATAACTGCCGATGCCGTAGGTGGAGGTGATCTTGAGGGAGCCGCGCGGCGCATCGTGGACGTTTTTTAGCGCCTCTTCGGCCTGTGCAAGACGCGCCAACACATCGCTGACCGCCGAATAGAGCATCTCCCCCTCATCAGTGAGGGTCAGACCACGGGCATGGCGCTGAAATAGCGGGGTGTTGATTTCCTCTTCCAGCGCGCTGATTTGGCGGCTGACGGCGGACTGGCTGAGGGTCAGCATTTGTCCGGCATGGGTGAAGCTTCCTGCGGAGGCCACGGCGTGAAAAATACGTAGCTTGTCCCAGTCCATACCAACCCCTCACAAACCCTATCCGTGCACTCACGCCTCGTGAGCGCTGGCGAGAAAACGCTCGGCTTCCAGCGCCGCCATGCACCCCATACCGGCCGCGGTTACCGCCTGACGGAAGACGCGATCCTTCACGTCACCGGCAGCAAAAACACCGGCCACGCTGGTATGCGTGGAATCGGGTGCTGTTCTGATATAGCCGAATTCGTCCATTTCCACCTGACCTTTGAACAAGGATGTCGCAGGCGAGTGGCCAATGGCAATGAAAACTCCGTCTACATCAAACTCCGTAATCGTGCCCGTGATGGTATTGCGCACTGCCACGCCGGTTACGCCCTTCGGCTCGTCAGACCCCAAAACCTCAGCAATTTCGCTGTCGTAAACGATGTCGATCTTAGGGTTGTTTTCCAGCCGGATCATGTTGGTGCGATCGCAGCGCAGGGCGTCGCGGCGGTGGATCAAGGTCACGTGATCGGCGAAATTGGTAAGGAAGAGTGCTTCTTCGGCCGCAGTATTGCCGCCACCAACCACCGCCACCTTCTTGCCCCGGTAGAAAAAACCATCGCAAGTCGCGCAGGCCGAGACGCCCGAGCCTTGAAAGGCCTGCTCGGAATCGAGCCCAAGCCAATTGGCTTGGGCGCCGGTGGCAATGACCAGCGTGTCGGCGGTATAGCGGATGCCGGAATCACCGACCAGGGTGAAGGGTCTGCGGCCCAGATCGACAGCGGTGATAATGTCGGAGACGAATTTTGTCCCCAGCTTTGTGGCCTGCTCTTCCATTTGCTGCATCAGCCAAGGCCCTTGGATAGCGTCCGCAAAACCCGGAAAATTCTCGATCTCGGTGGTGATGGTGAGCTGGCCGCCGGGCTGCAGCCCTGCGATGATGGTGGGTTCGAGCATGGCGCGGGCCGCATAAATGGCGGCTGTACAGCCTGCCGGGCCGCTGCCGAGGATAATAATCTTGGAATGGTGGGCCTGATCGGACACGGGAGAGACACTTTCGTTGCAACGGTGCCACGCTCATATCGGGATCGCCAGGGCAAAGGTCAAGCGCAGCGAAGTCCCGCCCCTGCGTCCCTCTCGGATGGACCTGTGTCGCTTCTCATTCCTACCCGCGACGTTGCAGCCGCGCCGGGAGCGCACCATTTGTAGAAATATTATTGCTCCCCAGGCCCGTCCCGGGGTAAAAAGCGGCGCGATAGATAATTTCGGGGAACACCCTTGGAGCACCATAAGCTCGATTCCATCGACGTGAAGATTCTCACAGAACTTCAGGCCGACGGACGTATTACCAATGTCGAACTCTCCCGCCGAGCCAAAATTACTGCCCCGCCCTGCCTAAGGCGCATGCGGGCGCTAGAAAAGGCTGGCTATATCCAGGGCTATCACGCCGATCTGGACGCCAAATCTCTGGGCTTCGAAGTCACGGGGTTTGCCTTTGTCGGCTTGGCCAGCCAGCACGACCAAGACCTCAAGCAGTTCGAGGAACACGTCCGTAGCTGGCCCAACGTTCGTGAGTGCTTCATGCTCTCGGGCGAAGTCGACTTCATTCTCAAAATTGTCGCCAAGGACCTTTCGACCTTTCAGAGTTTCATCACGGAAACTCTTACGGCCGAGAAGAACGTCGCGAGCGTCAAGACAGCTCTTTCGATCCATGCCTCTAAAAATACACCGGGCGTGCCGATCGAAAGCAAACTGTAGGCGCTACGAGCCTGCCAATCGCGACGTCTTCCTGCCGTAAACGGCATAGACAACCATGCCTGCGACGTTCCAGAAGAGGAACAAGCGTTGGGTGAGTGCCGGCAGGCTCCAGAAGAGGTACAGGCAGCCCAGGATCGCGGCAGGACCGACGAGCCACCATAGCGGCGCTTTGAAGACACGTGGGCGGCCGGGATTGGTGCGGCGATAGATCATCATCGCCAACGCCACTGCCACAAAGGCGCAGAGCGTGCCGGAATTGGCCAGCTCCGCAATCAGTTTCAAGGGCGCCAAGCCTGCGATAATGGCGGCAACTACGCCGGTGAAGATGGTGACGGCAATAGGCGTGCCGGTCTTGCTATTCACCCGCGCCAAGGCGCCGGGCAACAGACGATCGCGCGCCATGACAAAAAAGATGCGGCTCTGGCCAAACATGAACACCATGATGACGGTGGGAAAGGCGATCACCGCCGCGCCACCGATCACCGCCGACCAATTGTCCTGATGCAGGGTACGCAGGATCAGGGCTAAAGGCTCGGCACTGCCCGCGAAACGGATGGTGGGAACCGCACCGATAGCGGTGGCGGCCACGGCAATATAAATTGCCGTGCACAGCAGCATCGAGCCGACAATACCGATAGCGAGATCGCGGCTCGGATTCTTCGCCTCTTCGGCGGCGGTCGAAATCGCATCGAAGCCATAGAAGGCAAAAAAGATCAGAGAGGCGGCAGGCAGTACGCCGAGCTTCACGCCTTCGGGCGTCACGCTGGAAATGCCATAGGGCAGAAACGGCTTGAAATGGGCCGGATCGAAAGCCGGTAATGCCAGCGCCACAAAAGCCGCCAGCGCGGCAAGCTTGAGGACGACGAGGATGGCATTGATTGTGGCGCTCTCGCGCGTGCCGGCCGCGAGCAGAGCTGCCACAGCCAGCGAAATCCCCACCGCCGGAAGATTGACCAGCCCGCCGGAGCTTGGCCCTGCCAACAACGCGGGAATGATAGGCAAATGCAGCCATGCCATGAAGCCCGCCGCATAGGCGGACCAGCCCACCGCCACCGCGGCGCACACGACAGTGTATTCAAGGATCAAACTCCAGCCGACGAACCACGCCACCGGCTCGCCCATCACGACATAGCTGTAGGTATAAGCGCTGCCGGCGGCAGGCATCATTGTTGCCATCTCGGCATAGGCCAGCGCCGCACAGGCGCTAACCACACCGGCGATGACGAAAGAGATGATCATGCCCGGACCAGCGAGCCCTGCCGCCTGCCCGATCAGGGTATAAATACCGGTGCCGACGATGCCGCCAACACCCAGGGCCAGAAGATGCGGCCACGACAGCGTGCGCTTGAGTTTCTCGCCACCCGGATTGTCATGCACCGAGTCAATGGGCTTCCGCCGCCCGAAAATACGCATAATGCCCGCCCGATTTGAGTCGGGTCACATTTGACGGTCGGATAGCGCTTCTGTCCAGCGCTCCTGCAATTCCGTGAGACGGCTGAGGCTGCCGGTTAGAAAGGCCTTGGCATTGCCGCGCACGAAAGCTTTGTCGGTTTCCGCAGTGATATAGCCAACCGGTGCCTTGCCATCGATATGAGCGAGAAGGAGGGCCGCAACGAAACCAGCCGTGCGCCGCTCCAGCCCGGCGTGGCTCTCCCACGCAGCAGAAGCCAAATAGGCGTCTTTGAGGGCCCGGTAACACACAGCGTAGCCGTCACTATACTGCGGAAGCCAGACGGCTTTGAGCAACAGATGAGCGAGGCAGAAGGCCAAATCAAAGGCTGGGTCACCGTAGCAGGCGGCTTCGGCATCGAGAAAGACAGGACCATCGGGACCGCAGAGGATGTTCTCAGGACTGACATCGCCTTGCATCAGCGCAATATGGGCGACGCCCAGATTCTTCGCCATCGAGCGGATGACCGGTGCCACATCGGGGTGTTTGGCGGCCACGTGGAGAAGATAGGCATCCACACGCAAAGCATGGAATTGCGGTCCGTTGCGAAAATCGCGGGCGATATCTTCCCGCCCTGCCGTCTCGCCATGAATGCGGACGAGCCGAGCGCCGAGCTGGGCGGCAAAAGCCGGATCCGTATGGCCTGCTGCCAATTGGTCTTTCCACACCGGATGGGTATCGGGCGGCAGGTATTCCATGGCGAAGAGGTGGCGGGGCCGGTCCTCACCCAAAATCATGGGCACCCAATCGGGATCAAGGCCGCCGACAAGCTTCATCCAGGCCACTTCGGCATGGCTACGCTCTGCCGGGGCGCGCCATTCGGCGGCCACCCGCAATTTCGCCAAAGGCCGTTTGACGCAAAACCGCCGTGCCCCCACCGTCACCAAAGCGACATCGCAAGAGACACCCTCCGCCAAAGCGTCGGCGGCGATACTCTGTCCAGGCGTCATCAACCCCATGCTGATTAGGGCCGGTTCAAGGGCATTCAAGCACATGTGATGGGCCCGAGAGCAACATCTGGAGATAATGCCACGAAAGCAGCGCCAAGGCATCACCTTTGACCAAGCGATGGGGAATGGGCCAATTTGGGCGCCGCAGCATGGCAATATTTGTCCATAGGGCAGCAACAGAGGAGAAGCGACGATGAAAAAACTTTGGCCCGCGTTTGGAGCATGCTTGCTTCTGATACAGGCAGCTTTTGCTGCCCCCTCCTCCACCAGTCCCATCAAAGCCGCCATCGCGGACCCGGCGCGTCCGGCAGAGGACGCCGCGCGCGATGCCGATCGCAAGCCCGCCGAGATGCTCATCTTCGCCAAGATCAAACCGGGCGCCAAGGTGATGGATATCGTTCCCGGCGGGGGCTATTTCACGCGCCTCTTCGCCAAAGCGGTGGGAGCGCAAGGTTGGGTCTATGCTTATCAACCGACCGAGCTCGACGCCTTTTCCAAAGGCAAACCGCCAAAAATTTTGAGCGTTGCAGCCAGCTATTCCAATGTCAGCGTCATTCGGGCGCCGATCAACAGCCTGACCGCACCCGAGCCTCTGGATGTGGCGTGGACAGCGCAGAACTATCACGATCTCAAAGACGATTTCTTCAAACCAGCCGACACGGCAGTCGTCAACAAGGCGGTGTTTAATGCTTTGAAACCTGGCGGGCTTTATATCGTGCTCGACCATGCGGCGGAGAAGGGGTCGGGCCTTCGCGACACCAATACGCTGCACCGGATCGACGAAGCGGCGGTAAAGCAGGAAGTCATGGCGGCAGGTTTTGAATTTATTGGCGAAAGCAAAGTGCTACGCAATCCCGCCGATCCTAAGACCGCCAATATCTTCGATAAAACCATCCGCGGCCATACCGACCAGTTCCTCTATAAATTCCGCAAACCCCTGAAGGCAAAATAGGAGCATTACCCATGCGGATAGCGGCTGTCGCCTTGTTGTTTCTGCTCCTTCCGGCGCGTGCCGAAACAGCGGCGCAGCGCATAACCGGCACCGTTGAGAGTTTTGTTGTCCCAGTGCTGACCGTGAAGACCGCCAAAGGCAGCGTGGCGATCACGCTATCGCCGGATGCGCGCATCGTTGCCAATGAAAAAGCCCAATTTTCCACCATAAAGCCAGGCGACTTCATTGCCTCCACCGCCGCGGCGGGCAAGGACGGCCGCTTGGTCGCCAAAGAGCTGCGGATTTTTCCGCCCTCACTGCGCGGTCTCGGCGAAGGCCAATATCCTTATGAGGGCGCCAGCCTGACCAATGCTGCGGTGATCTCCACAGCGGTGACACCCAAGGGCAAAGGGGGCGTGTTGAAACTGTCTTTTCATGGCTCTACTTCGGGCCCAAACGGGATGTGCAGCGGCCATGCGCCAGCGCCCGAACAAGGACCTTGTACAGGCGACGCCGAAATTGTGGTGACCGGCAAAACCATTGTGACGGCCTGGCTTTTGGGCGATCAAACTTGGCTGCAAATCGGCAAAGCCGTATCGCTTTTTGCGGTTGCCGACGCGGGTGGTAAACTCTCGAGCCCAGGCGTTCTGGTGGAACATAACGGGGTCAAACCAGTACCATGAGCAAGGAAGCAAAGAAGATTGGTGCCGTTGGCGCATTGCCGATCGGCACCGTGCCGGTCGGATTTGCACTGCTGGGCGCGCTCGCAATCGGCGCGCTTTCGATCGGAGCCCTGGCGATCGCAAGGCTCGCCGTTGGCCGCATCGCCATTGGGCATCTGCATCTTAAAACCGCGGAAATCGACAATCTGACGGTGCGACAGCTGACCGTGATCGAGCCTCCAAAGCATCATTGATCCAGCGCGCCGCATGCGCCATCTGGGTTAGCCTGCCGCCATAACAGGGTGGGTAATGCGGGCGTATATTTGATAGGGCGCGACGTCAGCAGATGTCGTCGCTGCCGCGCAGTGGGTTGTGCCGGCACCGTCCATCATTGGGTTGACCAAGGCCGTCTGCAGAGGCGGCACGGAACTTACCTTCCAGCAACAAGTCAGTGCCTTCCAGACGCGCAGCGCCGCGGTATTGGCGTACCCGCGTGCATTTGCGGGCGGGCGAAGACAAAAAAGCGCTGGCGGATTTCGATGCAGCTATTGCCCTGGAGCCGCGCCTGAAGAACGCTTGGTATCACCGCGGCCTCATCAAACGGCGGCTTGGCGATAAAATAGGCGGTGACGCCGCTATCTCGCATGCCAAAGCGATATCGTAACGCTGTTGTGATGGCCAGCCGACGCCGATTGCGTCTTTCCGTGTCGTCCTTGTGTGGCTATCGTTGATGCTGGCGATGGTCGCGAGATTTTCGCGCGGGCACAAGACGAGGACAGTTTGGTGGGGGAATTACGAGTGAAACGGCTATGTGCCGCGGCGCTGGCGGCGCTTGTTCTGTGCGGTTGTGCAACAACGGGCGGCGAAAAAGCAGCCAAGGCGGACGCCTCCACCAAACCTTTGGTCATGGGCCTCGATGCCTCGCTGAATCCCGATCCTTTCCCATCTACCTATAAGCCGCTTCCAAGCAGACCGACGGCGATTGTCGGCGCCAATATCCTCACCGCCACCGGCCAGGAAATCGATGGTGGCGTGGTAGTGATGACGGCGGGAAAAATCATCGCCGTGGGCCCTTCCGGAACCGCAGTGCCACAAGGTGCTGTCGTCATCGATGGCACAGGCAAATGGGTGACCCCTGGCGTAATCGATGCCCATAGCCACCTTGGCGTTTACCCAACGCCCGCCGTGCAGGCCCGCTCCGACGGCAATGAGATGACCGATCCCAATACTGCGCAAGTGTGGGCGGAGCATTCGATCTGGCCTGCCGATCCGGGCTTTAATCGGGCGCGCGCCGGCGGGGTGACCACACTCGAAATTCTTCCCGGCTCGGCCAATCTGTTCGGCGGCCGCGCGGCCATCATCAAGAACGTGCCTTCACTCACCTACCAGGGCATGAAGTTTCCCGGCGCGCCGTACGGCCTCAAAATGGCCTGCGGCGAAAATCCCAAACGTGTCTATGGCAGCATGCATCGCAGTCCTTCGACCGAGATGGGCAATGTCGCAGGCTATCGCAAAGCCTGGATCGATGCCGCCGAATACAAGCGCAAATGGGACGAATATCACGCCAAAGCCGCCAAGGGCGAAAAGGCCGAGCCGCCCAAGCGCGATCTTACCCTCGACACGCTGTCCGGCGTGCTGCGCGGCGAAATCCTGGTGCAGAACCACTGCTACCGCGCCGACGAAATGGCGACCATGATCGACATCAGCCACGAATTCGGCTTTCACGTCGCCATGTTCCACCACGCATCCGAAGGCTACAAAGCCGCCGACATGCTGGTCAAAGAAGGCGTTTGCATCGCCACCTGGGCCGATTGGGCGAATTTCAAAATGGAAAGTCTGGACGGCATCGAAGCCAATGCCGCCATCGCCTTCAAGAAGGGCGTCTGTGTGGTGATTCATTCCGACGACGAAACCATCACCCAGCATCTGAATCAGGAAGCGGCCATCGCCATGGCCGCCGGCAATCGTATTGGCTTGGCCATTACCAGGGCCGATGCCATCGCCTGGATTACCGCCAATCCGGCCAAGGCCATCGGTGTTCTCGACAAGACCGGCACATTGGAAGCGGGCAAGGCAGGGGATGTGGTGCTGTGGAACCGCGATCCCTTTTCGGTCTATGCCAAGGCCGACAAAGTGTTCATCGACGGGGCGCTGACCTATGACCGCTTCGATCCGCATTATCAGCCGAAATCCGATTTTGAACTGGGTCAGCCCGGCCAAGGAGAATTCCAATGAGCCGCGCCTTCGCCACTCTACTTCTGGCAGCCAGCACGCTGGTGCTCTCCGCTTCGGCCGAGACCGTCGCCATTACCCATGGCAAGATCGAAACCGTCAGCGCTGCCGGAACCATCGAAGACGGCACGCTGGTGCTTAAGGACGGAAAAATTACGGCCGTCGGCGCGCACGTGGCTATTCCGGCCAATGCGCGAATTATCGACGCCAAAGGCAGCGTGGTAACGCCGGGCATCTTCGCAGTCTCCAGCGATCTCTCCGTCATGGAAGTTGAGGGCGTGCGCAACACCCACGAAGAAAGCAGCAAGCTGGGTGCAGCCTTCGATGTTCAATATGGCGTCAATCCCGCGTCCACCTTGATCCCCTTGGTGCGCCAAGGCGGGGTAACACGGGCGATGGTGACCCCGGTGGCCCCACATGGCCGTGAAGGCGATCAGGACGAAAATGCGGGCGAAGAGTATACCGCCGGCGATACCAATGACGGCGTCAACGCCTCCAGCCTGTTTGCAGGACTGGCGGCCGGACTGCGCCTCAATGTCGGCGTTGCCGAGCCCGTATTCGCGCCCAAGGCCGCCATGGTGGCCGATCTTGGTGATGATGGCGCCCGCGTGGCCGGATCGCATGGCGCAGCCCTGCAACTGCTCAAATCTGCGCTTGATGACGCGCGCTTCTATGCCAAGCGGCGCAGCGCTTACGAAAACGGGCAGAGCCGCAGCTTTGCGCTGGCGCGTGAGGAGATGGAGGCCTTGCAGCCGGTGCTGAATGGCAAGATTCCTCTGCTCGTACGTGTGCACAGCGCTGGCGATATTCGCCAACTGCTGAAGCTGGCCAAGGAAGAGCACATCAAGCTCGTGCTGGAAGGCGCCGAAGAGGCTTGGCTGGTTGGCGATGCCTTGGCGGCATCCAAAACACCGGTGATCATCGACACCGAAGCGGACTTGCCGCAGCAATTCGAAACCTTGGGCGCCCGTCTCGACAATGCGGCCCGGCTGCAAAAGGCCGGTGTGCTGGTCGCCATCACCGGCAATCATAGCACCGCCATGCTGCGCCAAGCGCGCTTCAATGCGGGCACAGCGGTGGCCAATGGTCTTGCCTATGAAGACGCTCTGGCGGCCATTACCGCCAACCCAGCCCGTATCTGGGGCCTATCCGAGCATCTTGGCAGCCTTGCCCCCGGCAAGGACGCCGATGTCGTGATCTGGAACGGCGATCCTTTAGAGACCAGCACCTGGCCGCTTGCGGTATTCATCGCGGGTGCCGAGCAGCCTGACACCTCGCGCGCCTTCCAACTGCGCGACCGCTATCTGCACGCCGATGACGGCCTGCCGCCCGCTTATCATTAGGCGCCGAAAAAACTGCTGAAGGGGAAGTGGCGGACAGGGGGAGATTCGAACATTACGTTTCATCGTGTGTCGCGAGATTTCATACGCGTTCATATTAACCGCTATTTATAAGCACTTTTTGAATTCCTCGTTTCACGACGTCTCTGGACAGAGTGGAGCATCTCAGGCAGAAAGTGGGGCCGAAAGTGGGACCCGAAGTGGGGCCCAAATAGTTCGGCGGAGACTTGGTCATGGCGGCCCACACGCTCAACAAATTATCGGCAAAAAAGGTGGAGAGACTGATCGCGCCTGGGCGCCATTCCGATGGCGGCGGGCTATTTTTGTCGATCGATAAGGGCGGTCGTCGGCGCTGGGTATTTCTCTATACGCGCCGGAGCAGGCGGATAGAGCTGGGGCTGGGGAGTGGACGCGATATGTCCTTGGCCACCGCTCGGACGGAGGCGGCGACGTTACGGGCCGCTTTAGCCTGCGGTGAGGACCCCAAGACGGTCCGGGCCCGCGACGAGGAGGTTCCGCGCTTTGGGGAATTTGCCGACGCGTATGTCGAAACCATGGAATCTGGCTGGCGCAATCCCAAGCACATCGCCCAATGGCGGATGACCCTTAAGACCTATTGCGAGCCAATTCGGCGCCTGCCGGTGGATGAGATCACCACCGGAGATGTTCTGGCCATTTTGCAACCGTTGTGGACCCGCGTCCCGGAAACGGCCAAACGCCTTCGTGGCCGGATCGAAAATGTCCTTGATGCCGCCAAGGCCAAAGGAAAGCGCCAAGGCGAGAACCCGGCGCGATGGCGAGGGCATTTGGATCAGTTGCTCCCCAAACGTCAGAAGCTGACCAGAGGACATCACGCGGCACTTCCC
>JAATGP010000072.1 GCA_015654635.1 Alphaproteobacteria bacterium
CCGCATCGAGAATGCATTCTGCCGTCTCAAAGACTTCCGGCGTATCGCAACTCGCTATGACAGGCTCGCCAGGAACTACCACGCTTCCGTATGCCTCGTGGCCGCCATCGTCTGGTGGATTTAATGAGTCTCGGCCCTAATATAGTTTCAGCACCCCGGTAAAAGTAAGCGTCACTTGTGGGACAAATGGCGTTCGTTGTGTTGAACGACTTGTTCCACGTTACAGCGACATGGCCGGGCTTATCGGATAGTCCGCACGGCGCTATCACCACACGCGGATCGCTAGAAAATCTCCTGCCAAGGGATTCTCTAATACCCGGTACAATTTCAAAGCACGTTACGTGGCCGTGAGGACATAATGCCAAAAACTCAGATGCCCAGCCTCCTTCGTGGGCACCAACATCGACGGCCCTGATGGCCGTTGGGCCAACGTGCCTGGAAAGTTGACGAATTAACCATCCTTCGCCGTTCCTTTCCATATCCCAAAATCCCTGATTGTAATACGCAGTCAGGTATTTCTCGCAGCCTCGCGCGACCGTTCGCGCCCAAGCGCGTGCATGGCTGGAACGAATTACATTTGCCACGTAGTGTCTAAGCATGAACGTCCTTTACGCCGGATTAGCCAATAAGAACCCTTGCTCGCTTAAGAAGCCACAGCGCGGAGAAAGTCTTTCACGTGGTCGCGAACGCCGAATAGAATCAAATAGTCCGAAGTGGAATACAACGAGAAGAGCCGGCGCACCCGGCCAGCCAATGTACCGGTTTCATATAATTCCGCGCGTCTCAAAAACAGTTGTGCTTGCCGCTCTACCGCGGCACTGGCATTAAGAAGCTGCGTGCCAATCTGCGTGTTACGAATCAGAGAATTACTTCTTAGGCCGCGTGCGATATCGTAATAGCGAGCGCTGGCGATTCTGAAGTGCGATGCAGACGTCGTTCTGACGCGCGAAAGCCGGTCAGAAAGTGAGTGAGTGTAGTCGCCTGTTACCGCACTCTCATGTCGCCGGTAGAGCACCAACGGCTTACGCTCGAAGAATTGGCCACACGATGCATAAGCTAGAAGACCAATCCACGAATCGTGGGGCAGCTGCTTATTCAAATCGGCAAAATGCGGCCTATGTTTCCACGATGTCGTGTCGAGCAGACTTTTGTCGAATACCATCGAACAGCCAGCAAAAACGCGGTGCACTCCTTTTAGTGTGCCGCGCCGATGGGATACCAAAATGCCGTTTACGTGCATCGATATGGGGCGGAGCTCTTGGTCACACGCAACCAACTCATGGACGATAAGCCCA
The DNA here is from genome assembly GCA_015654635.1 of Alphaproteobacteria bacterium. GTDB lineage: Bacteria > Pseudomonadota > Alphaproteobacteria > Micropepsales > Micropepsaceae > Rhizomicrobium. The sequence goes on from JAATGP010000072.1 coordinate 1,296, forward strand.
ATCTTTGGATTGCGGTTGCGTATATTACAGGCTCTGGCAAGCTTTTGATGCAACCACACATCATCCTGGTCGCAGAAAGCGATCCAGTCGCCCGTGCAGCGGCTGGCGGTTTGAAGGAAGTTTTCGCCGTAGCCAAGATTGGTTGGATTGCGATGGATATGCACCGGGAACGGTGCCTTCGCGGCGAAGCGTTCCAGGATGTTGAGCGTGCCGTCGATCGAGCCGTCGTCGCCGACGACGAGTTCGCACGGCAGATGCGTCTGCGCGGCAAGACTGTCGAGCTGCTCTTGAAGGAAGCGTTCGCCATTATAGGTGGCCATCGCGATGGAGATCTTCATTTGAACGCCACCGCATAAACGGTTTCGCCGCGCCGGACGTCTTTCCATGCTAGGCCGTTGGCGCGATCAGCGATTTTGAGCCAGGCTGGAGGTAATCGCGTCGGATCGTCTTCGCGCATACCCCGCATGATCCGGTAACTGCGAACCGCCATACCGCGCGCCTCCAGATGCGGCTGAAGTATCTCGACCCGGGAAAAACCGACCGCAGTCAACACTTTCCGGATGGTTTCGGCACTGAAGAGAACGAGGTGCCGCGGTGGTTCCAGACCGCGCCAGTGCTCGTGAAAGCTTTCCAGCAACGGGCTTTTCAGGTTGGGCGTCGCCAGCCATAGCCTGCCGCCCGGGCGCAGCAATGCCAAAGCTTCCCGCATGGCGGGCATGGGATCGTGCAAATGTTCCAGCACGTGGTGCAGAGTTATCTGGGTAAAGGACTCATTCTTTAGACCGGAACCGGGAAGAGAGCCGATGCTGACCGCAAACCCTTTTCGCGAGGCAACTTCGGCGGCAGCCGGATCAGGCTCCAGCCCTTCAGGCATATAGCCCAGCCGTTGTGCCTTGATGAGGAAGTTGCCATCGCCGCACCCTACATCCAATAAGCGTTCCCCAACTTCTTGCGATCGCGGCACATGGCGTACCAGCAAACCGGCATAGCGCGGGACCCGCGGATGCATGCGGCACAGCCAGCGCCCTCCCCAGATCGCTGGCGACAAACGGTGCCCGAATGTGTGATTCACATAATCATGGAATACGGCCCGTTTCGACCGATCAAGCAGTATCCGCCACAGTGGCTGGCGTAGAACTGCATCACGAGAACCGTGGGTGTAGTAGTTTGCGTAGGCAAGGCTGATCGATTGCCGATCGGGCCGCGGGTCAAGATAACCGCACCCGCAGCTGTGGCACTTCCACAATGTCCATTTACCCGGCGCGCACTGAAACACGGTGTCCGTCAAGCCGTCGTAGAGCACGCTCCGGCTCGCACCGGAACAGACGGGACACTTGCCCAAGAACTCCAGCCCTTCTTCCGGCCACGGAGCAATTGAACCATCTCCGGTATCGTCAGTAGCTGTATCCAACATTGCTCTACGATCAGTTTCTGCTCACACGCTGCGGAAGTGGGCCAGCTTGAGGTTGCGGACCATTTCCAATTTGCTCAACACGAGTCTACGTGCGCGATCCGATAACTGTCGCCACGAAATCCATGCCGATAAGGCGAGGATGACAGGTTGGCTCATGATGACCAGCGGTGGCGATACATTCACCGCACCTAGCGCGGTCGCCGCACACAACAGGGCGAGGTTGGGGAGCAACGTCACAACCGCCCCGCGCCTGAACCCAGCGCCGCGGGCAAGAAGAACTGTGTCTGCCGTCGTCCTCAAGCTCCAGGCCAAGGCAGCGCCGGCCACGCCGAACGCCCACAAACCAGCCCAAAGGCACATCAAGTATGGGATCAGTTCAAGGAGATAATATTTCACGAGCAGGTGCGGCCGCCCGATCGCCTGGATTCGAATGTAGGGGATCATTGCCGCTGCGTTGACCCATGTTCCTGCAACAATAATCTGCCCCGTCAAGGCTGATTTCGCAGAAAACGCCTGCCCGATCCAGATCGTAAGGAATGCCGGCAGAAGTGCAATCGCCAGACACATCAAAGGTGCGAGGAGCAGTGCAGAAGACACGAACACGTCCTCCGCTTCGCGGCGCGCCTCTTCTCCGTCTGCGGCGCTCGCGAACCTCGGAAAAAGCGCCGATCCAAGGCTGCCGGGCACAATCTTCAATTTGTCGGCAAGGCTCATCGGCACAACATAATATGCTACGGCTTGTGCTCCGGCGATGGCGCCGATGACGAGCCGATCAGCGCTGGCGAGCAGCGGGCCGATGATGTTCGCACCCGATACCCAGACCCCGAAGCGCAACAGGGCCGGAAGCTCCGCAAGGCACGCACGACGTGGGCCACGAAGAGGAACCCGGCGCCAGCAGACCAGCGCAAAAGGTACGCTCGAAATCACGCGTGCGGCAATAGCGGCAGGAATTACGACGTTCAGGTTCGGCCCGATCACATAAGCGGCAGATACAGGTATGATCTGAAACAGAGCCAGCCCCACGACCGATAGCACATTCAAATCGAGAAACCGGCTCCTGCCCTGAAGGGCACCAGAAAAGATGGATGTGGTGGTGGCAATCGGGACGGAGGCGGCAATCCACGGCAGAACGTTGAGCACTTCGCTTCGCCATTCTCCGGACATCGCGATCGGGCCGGCGAGCGCCCAGCGCGCCACAAGCCATAAAGCGACGGCGCCAATGCTCCCGAATCCGAGATTGGACAGCAAAGCGGCCCAAATGATGTCATTCTGCTTTTCGGGTCCAGCGCCGGTATGGGCCGCTACCGCCTGAGCCGTCGCACGGCTGAGCCCCATGTCGAACAGCCCGAAATATCCCAGCAGCATCCAGACGATAGCCAGCACGCCATAGCGTGCGTCCCCGATCTGATGGATGTAAAGAGGAACGGTGACGACGGTAATCGCGATTGATACTACGGCCCCGGCCACATTGTAGATCGTGTTGCGACCAGTGCTCACGATGCGGATCTTCTTTGCATAGCTGCACGCGCGCGGGCGCGCGCAACGTCCGTCAGAGCCGCCACGATGAACCGCGGCCCGTCGATTATGTCGCGCCGCCATAGCTTCTTGGGCTCCGCAACGAACCGCCAGACCCATTCGAAGCCGGCGTCGCCCATCCATTGTGGTGCTCTCGAAACAGTTCCCGCGACGAAGCGGAACGCCGCTCCAACACCGATCGCCACAGGCACATTCAGACGATGACGGTTGCGCGCAATCCACCGCTCCTGTTTGGGTAGCCCCAAGCCAACCCATAATACATCGGCATTCGATGCGTTGATCGCCTCGACATGTGCCGCCTCTTCGGCATCGGACAATGCCCGGAACGGCGGCGAGAAGGCACCTGCTATAACTGCTGAAGGAAATCGGGAGTTGATCTGCGCTCTCAGCGTGACCAGCGTTGCTTCGCTATCGCCGTAGAAATAGCTACACAGCCTTTTTTCCTGCGCCCGACCGAGAAAGGCCTCCAGCAGTTCAGCGCCAGTCACTCGGCGCTTCAGCGGTTTTCCGTGCAGGCGGGACAGCCAGATCGGCGCAATTCCGTCGGGACAGAACAAATCTGCATCGTTGAGAAAATGCCGGTACTCAGCGTCCTGATGACCCACCCACAGTCCGTGGAACCCTGTTACAATCACCGTACGGCATAGTACGCGGGGCTCCCCGATCCAGCCTTCAATCAGGTCGAGAGCTTGATCAACCGTCGGTCCGTGCACTCTCATGCCTAGGATTTCAAGATTCGGCAGATCGGCAGGTTTCAATGCTGAGAGCTCTGTGAGCGACGACAACGGTTAGAATGCAAAGTGAATAGCCTAAATGCGCGACTAGTCGGGAAGAGCGGCGACGCCGGTACCAACCTGGGACTTGATCCAGTCATACGTCTTAGCAATGCCGGATCGAAGCGATTGGGTCGGACGCCATCCGAGTTTCCGCTCGATCAGCTTGTTATCAGAATTGCGACCGCGAACACCGGTTGGGCCAGAAATGTGGCGCTTGGTTATCCGCTTTCCAGCAATTTCGGCAACGAGATCAACAAGCCCGTCAATTGAGATCATCTCGTCGGAACCAATATTAACTGGACCAGTCCAATCTGACTGAATTAAACGACGTACGCCTTCAATACATTCGTCGACGTAGAGAAACGAACGCGTCTGGTCACCACCGCCCCAGATTTCAATTTCATCGCCGTCCTTGGCCATCGCTACTTTCCGGCACATAGCCGCTGGCGCTTTCTCTTTGCCGTCGTTCCAACTTCCTTCCGGGCCAAAAATATTGTGGAACCGCGCAACGCGAACCTGCATTCCATAATTTCGGCCATAAGAAAAGTAGAGCCTTTCGCTGAAAAGCTTCTCCCAGCCATATTCGCTATCGGGAGCGGCTGGGTACGCTGATTCTTCGGCGCAATTGGGATTGTTGGGATCTTCCTGATTATACGCCGGATAGATGCATGCTGACGACGAATAGAATATTCGCTTTGAATTGCGTCGCCGAGCGGTTTCTAGAACGTTTAGATTGATCGTCCCGGAATTGTGCATCACATCAGCATCGTGCTCGCCAGTAAAGATGTATCCAGCGCCGCCCATATCCGCTGCAAACTGGTAGATTTCATCAAAACCTTGGTCGAAGATCGACCAGACAACGCCCTGATCGCGAAGATCACCGATTACAAAATCGTGCGCTTGGGTATCGTTGAAACGTGGATACTTCAGATCAACACCGCGAACCCAAAAGCCCTCTTTCACAAGTCGTTTGACCATGTGATGACCAATAAATCCACCTGCTCCACAGACGAGCGCTCTCTTTGTCGTTTCAGACATCATCGACCTCTCAGCAATCGGTTCGCCTCACCCGCCACTCTAAGGATAAACATTTGAACCCGAATTTATTGATCAGACGTTAGGTACCAAAGATTTCGACGGGCCAAGATGGCACTTCCCCCTGAAACCTATGGCGTCGAACAGCACAAATATCCGCTACTGCACAGCCGATAAACGAAACTATCAAGTTCCCAGTGTGTTCGTAGACATGCACTTTTCCATGCTACCGCAGTTCGGGTGAGAGGCTCACCCGGGGCGCAACATCAAACTAATACCAGCCTTATAAACAACTGTCTGCTGGTGCTACGTGACTGTGGGGGAGAAAGACGGGAATTTTTCCCCCCATTAAATCGAGGAGGACAGAAACGCGCCCTGCATCTGTCAAATGATCCAACTCGCCGACGAAGTCCGTGAACGGTCCGATCAGCACACGGACTTTTTGACCCAACTGCAATTGTGGCCGCCACACGACGACCCCGTCGGGGCTACAGACATTGCGCAAACCTTCTATGACGCCAAACGGTGCTGGCGACGGCTTGTCGTTGTTGGATACCAATTTCACGACACCGTAGGTGCTGTTGATGCAACGCCAGCGCTGGCGTGTGAGATCGAGTGCTACAAACAGATAACCGGGGAAATAAGGCGCGCGGACCGTATCGATACGGCGAGCGTGGCGACGTGTCTTTTCGCGATAGGGCAAGAACACGTCGAACGACTGGTTGGCCAAATGTACAGCAGCACCGTGCTCGCGATGGGGCTGGCAGTGCACCGCATACCATCGCGTTTCGTCGGAGGGCGTTTCGCGCGCCTCGCTCTCAGTTGCACAGAAACCCTCCGCGCGCGCGCCACTCGCCATCATACCTCAAATCCCAGAAGAGGCATGAAGAACGTCAATACATGTTTCTTATCAATGCTCTCGCCCCGAACATCGGTCCCGTGAGCGCACCCCGACTGTCGTTTGTTTTCGCGTCGCAAACCAGATGCCCCCCCGGCCAAGAAATCTACAAAAGATGCCCTAAGGGCACACCTTCAACGCAACTTATACTAACACCCCTTAGATGCGTGGTACAAGTTTGCGAATTCTCTGCGAGAATTGACCACCGCTCAATTTTGTTAGTGCCTGCCGCTCACTTTATTGCCCGATTATTACGACCGTACCATGCCCTCGTCTTGCTTGTTAGCGGCATATATTATTGCTTGTCTTCTCCCTGTCACCTATTAGACGTTCAATCAATACTTGAATAAGTGCGCCAATTGGGTTGAGTATGTTTGGATAGCTGACTATATTTTTACGGGTGGAGGGGCGTGATGGCTGGGCAACTTGCCTCGATAGCAGCAACGTATTGTGTTGTTTCCGCTACGCTGAGTGCCGGCGTATGCTGTTTTGCCAAAACCTTTGCTACGCGGACCAACCTGCTCGATAAGCCGGATGGCGTGAGAAAGCTGCATGTTGATGCAACGCCGCTGATCGGTGGCATTGCCCTGTTGATTCCAAGCTTTCTTGTGTCGTCCGTATACTTACTGGCGCACTATCACGAAGCGCACCTCTTGCTCGCTGTGGTATCGGCGGCCCTGGTTCTGATCGTTGGTGTCATCGACGATAGGACCGGCATATCGCCTGTGTGGCGGTTGCTGGTGATGATGTTCATTATCTTTACCGCTTTCGGCCTCGAGCCTCTATTTGTGCTGCACACGCTATGTCTTGGCGTGCCCGGCAGCGGTATTTGCTTGTCGCTCGATCCCTTCGCCATGTCGGTGACGGTGATGATAATCCTGGGTTTTGCCAATGCCGCCAATATGGCCGACGGGATGAATGGGCAGCTTCTCGGTTCCGTGGTGATATGGTGTTTGTTCATTGCGATGCATCTTAGCCTTGGTTCCGCGGTACCGTTTCTCACTGTGGTCTGTTCGGCGCTCGTCACCATTTCCTTCAATCTGCGCGGAAAGCTCTTCTCCGGCAGTTCGGGAGCCTATGCGGCATCGGTTTTTGTCGCCTTGGGCGCAATTCTTGCCTATCGCCAATCGAATGGCGCCATGCCGGCCGAACTCCCAATGCTTTGGTTTTGGCTGCCTGTGATCGATTGTATTCGGTTGATTGTTCGCAGAACCTCGTTAGGGCGTTCACCGCTCTCTGGCGACCGCGGGCATTTCCATCACATGCTGCATGAGGGCACGCGCCGTCGCTATGCTCTCATCATCTATCTTGTCTTGCTGGCTGCACCCGGTGTGGTCGGTGAGATAGACGTGCGGGCCGGCAGCGCGACCTTCCTGGTCTGCTTTGCAGCCTACATTGGTATCGTCGTAATTTCACGCCAGGATGCGAAGAGACCCAAGGCCACCGCCGTATCTTCACGGGAAGCGTATTTTGGAGCCAGTTCAGTGCTCCAAGATTCGGCCGCTAGCGGTGTCTCCCAGCCGGGCTTGCAGCACGGCGCGCAATAACGTTTTGCCGTGTTTCAGCTCTATATTCCGAGACGCTGGCGAGCCATAGCCCTGTTGAGGCCTCGAAGGGCTTCGGGATGACCGGCGTATGCTCGCGTCACCAAGGCGGCTCCCCCCTCCACCGTGAGCACACGGTGCAACGCGGAGGAGAGATTTATGTCGTTCAGGACTTGGCGCGTATCCGCCACCAGCAATTGGCGTTCGCGCTCCGAAAGCCTGTTCCATAGAGGCGCCCCTGCCATGACGCGCGGTACGATCAAATAGTATTCCCGTGGCGCAATTAGCGTACCCAGACTATAGGCGGCGTAGGCCTGAGCAGGGTTTGTTGAACGGGTCAGGCCGGAAAAAATAAGCCACCCCCGTGCAGAAGCTGGCGAGCGCTCTAGACCCGTCTCAAGGACCGGGTACACGTCGCTGCTCCGTGCCTCCACGAGCGCCATTGCTTCAGCTCTCAAGATTTGCGCTTCGCCATCCGCGTGCGAAGTGTGGGAGAGCAGCTCAGACGCATTTGTATAGAACTTCAGCGCCAGCGGTGTATTTGTCAGCATGCGCGTGGTCACCGGTGCGGCAGCCTCCTGTGCCAAACCGCTGACGAAGCGTGGCCCCGCCAAGCCGGCCACCACGATGGCAGGCAATAGTGCAACGAATCGCGTGATGGACTTGTTGATAACCGCTTCAGTGCGCGCGTTTACTGCCACCGCGCGAGTGGAAAATGACTGCGCCACGCCCATACCCAGCAGGGTTGCATAGGTCAACGAAATGGCAGGCATCTGCAGGCTAAAATCGAAAAGGGAATGGAGCCCAACCAACACCGTGGCGCCTATTGCAACAATGGGATAGAGCCGGTCACGATGGCGGCGTTGCAAAGCTCGCACGCACATAGCGACAAACACAATAATCGCCCCTAGCCAGAGAAGACTGGCCGGCAGCCCCCACCCCGCGGCGAGTTCCAGATAGTCATTGTGTGCCTTGTCCATGAAGAGCGGCAGCATAGTGTCGCTATACATCGGATAGGCGCGTTCGTAGGTACCCAACCCAAGTCCCAGAATCGGCGCGTCATGAATCATGCGCAGCGCGGCGTGCCATAGCATGAGACGCGTGTCGTCTCTTACACCGGCCGCCCCGATATCGTTCAACCGCCTGGCCAAGACGTCACCATTCATAACAAAGAGGATCGCAACGGCGGCGAAAAGCCCGAGGCCCACGGTCGAAATCCAACGCGGCTTCGTTTGCCGTAAGGCAAATCCTCCGCCGATCATCAACAGAACAAGCAATGCGCCCGCTGTGGAAAATGTGCCGGCGCGTGAACCTGTTGCAATGACGGCCGAAATCGCGACCACAGAAAAGAGGAGATAAGGGATGCCCCGGCCAAATAGGTATTGCACAACAGACAACAGCAAGCGCCGTCCACCGTGGCGGATAGTTATCGAGGACCAACCCGCTTCGACCAGCAAAGCGCTGGCACAGAGTGTCGCCAGTCCGGCATAGGTGGCAAAACTATTGTGGTTGACGAATGGTCCCGCAATATCGCGGCCCGCCCCGCTCCCGCCATAGACGATATTCAGCTGCGAAATTCCAAACGAAGCCAGTACGAATGCGTAAAACGCATAGCAAACACCGATGACAACCAAGCTGATGAGCAAAGTGCGTGCCTTATCCGGCCGGACGGCATGGGCGAATGCGAGCCATAGGGCCATCGCATAAGTCAGCAGTTTCATACTTTCGGTGGTCGTGCGCCACGGAGAAATGGAAATGGTCGCCGGTACGGCGTGCCCGAGGGTATCAGCCGCGAGTTGCCATAGGGGATGGGCCCAGCCTTGCGGAACAAAGGACGCCACTTGCAAAGCGCTCCAGCCGAGCGCCAGCACAGCAAGAAGAACGGGTATCCAAGTTCGGGATACAAGATCCGCTATCTTATGCGGCCTCGCCCAGACGGAGGCCAGCCACACCAGCCAGCACAAAACGATAAGCAGACAAATCAGCGACCACGACCAGCCGCGATTGCTGCCAAACGGAAACGGTGCCCACGCCAAAATGGCTATGAACATGCCAAAGGAAACACGCTCGAGCGTTTGCCCGCTGAGCGATAGTATCGGACCGGCCCGTCCAGGACGGCCGTCAGTCGTTGTAGTACTTGTTGTAACTGTAGTAGTTTTGATAGCCATAGCTGTAATAACGGTATCGATCCGCGTCTGCCCGGGTGATGACTGCGCCTGCGACCTTGGCCTTCACATCCGCAAGCGCACGGGCCGCGTTCGCGACAGCATTGCGCGGTGTGCGCTCCCAGCGGATGACGAACACAACGGCGTCAACAAGCTGTGCGAGAATTCGAGTGTCATTGACGGGAAGAAGTGGCGCGGAATCGATGATGACGGCGTCAAAGGATGTTCTCAGCCCGGCAATGAGGTTCTCCATGGCGCGGGAGGCCATAAGGTCTGGCGGATTGCCGGCGACCTTGGCGCTCGGAAGCAACAAAACATTCGACCGCGGATCCTTCACAAGACATTGCTCGAGCGTCGCCTCTCCCGACAACAGCTCGACCAAGCCCGCCCCTGCTTTCGGCAATTGAACGGATTTAAGAATACTAGGCCGGCGCATATCCCCATCGATAAGGACAACTCTTTTCTGCGACTGCGCGATGATCCTGGCCAAGCTAAGGGCGACCGTTGTCTTGCCTTCATCGGGCACTGACGACGTAACCAGAATGACTTTCGGCTTTTGGTCAACATTCGACAGCATGAGTCCCATCAGCATGCCGCGAACCGCTTCCGAATAGGATGAGATAGGCTTGTCGATAATTCTATCGGCCGCCTGCCCCCCCTCTTTCATAACGCCCTGCAACTCGGGCAAGGTCGAAAGCACAGGAACACCGAGCAGCCCCTCAACATTTGCCACCGTGCGAAAACCCGCGTCCAGACGTTCTGCGATATAGGCAAGGGCAAGCCCGAGCAAAAGCCCACCGACAAGGGCGAGTTCGATGGAGCGTATTTTATCCGGCGCGGCTGGCCATGTCGGAATAACCGCTTTGGAAATGATCCGCGCGTCAGGCGTTTGGATTCCCTCTTGGCCTTGGGTCTCCTTGAATTTTCCCAGAAAGGCCTCGTAGAGTTGATGAACGGAGGCGGATCGCGCCTGCAATTCGGTCAGCTTAATTTTGGCCTTGTTTTGAACCGTGGTCTGCGACTCCAGCCCTCCGAGGCTTGAGGAAAGTGAATTCACGTGCGCCTGGGCCACCGCGACATCGTTGGCGACCGTCTCAACGACACGCTTGACCTCTTCGTCGATCTTCGAATCGACATTGCGCAACTGAGATTCAATGTCCACCATTTTGGGATGCCTGGGGCCGAAGGTCATCGCCAATTGCGCTTTTTGCCGAAGTAGATCGGCCTGCTGCGCCCGCAGAGGACCAATCATGCCGGATGAAAAGACCTGGGCGACGTCCTCCGCCTGGCCGTTGGCGGCCAAAGCTTTTACCCGCGCGTACTTGGCTTGTGCCTCTGCCAGCTGCGATTTGGCAAGGATGAGTTGGCCATTCAATTCGCCGAGTTGCTGGTCAATGACAGATCCGCCACCGACAGTCTCCGTAATGTTGTTGTCGGCCTTGTATTGCTGCACAGCGGCATCGGCCGCCTGCATTTGAGATTGAAGTTGCTCCAGACGGTCGGCGAGCCATTGCGACGTTTTCTGCGTCGCTTCAAACTTCGCATTCAACTGATCGTCGACATAAGCGTCAGCGATCGCGTTGGCCATGGCCGCTGACTTATCGGCATTATCCGACCGATAGGTGATCTTCATTGCCGAAGATCGACCGAGCGCGGTTACGGTTTCGGCGTCGAGCAACCCGTCTATGATGCTGTTGCGGCGCTCCTGATCAACTTCATCTTTGGTTTTCGCGCTCACGGGGCCGCCAAACCAGCGCAGCGGATTGATGAAATAAACCGCGGCGGAAAGGACCCCCATGGCCCCCGGCTCCGGAGCCGGCTGCTGGTCGAGGTGCATCTTGTCGATGACGCGGGACATCAGCGCTCTCGAACGCAAAATATAGATCTGATTCTCGATGGAGGTCGCGTCTGTCGGCAGGCCCGCCATAACGGCGTCCACATCCATCACTTTGTTCTGTCTCTGGTCGAGCATCACGATCGCATTGGCGTCGTACATTGGCGTCATGCGAAAGACGATGAAGGTTGTGAGTGCAACAACTGCGACCGCCGCACCAATAATGATGCGTTTGCGCACAAGCAGCATCTGCAAAAAGCTGGTCAAGTCGAAGCCGCTCGTCTCGACCACTTCCGCGTCAGGATCAAACGAGACCCCGGGACTCAAGATGTTCTTTTGAACAGTCATGCTGCCGGACCTATAGACCACAGTTGTTGACAGCGACGACCCTTGGGCTGCGACGCAACCGCTCGACGCACCCCGTTATCAGAATCACCCTCCCTTGCCCGGTCAAATGTGAAGATTGAAACCACCATAAATCAAATTGTCTTTGTAATTCTGACCTCCCAAGGACGAGCTTCGTTCCTGATGCGTATACTCAACCTTAAGGTCTACGTATCTGTTCACGAAGTAGCTCGCACCAATACCACCTTCGGAATATTTGTCGTGCCGCGGCGAGCCATGGAAATCGGAGTCGGTGTAGCTGCCATGAGCAAGAATCGTGACGGTCGAAAGAATGGCGTAATCAACACCCAAGCGCACCATTTGGTCATCGGATGCAGAAGCCAGAGCAACCGTGGTAGCGGCGGGCGTGCGCGAGGCGGTGAGATGCACCGTCCAGAACGGTGTCGGATTCCAATCGACATTGGCGCCGAAATTGAAGCCCTTCACGTCTGGAAGTCCTAGCTTATAGCTTTCGTTCAGGTAACCGACAAAGAGCTGACCTTTGACGAGATCGGTCACCAGCATGTCCAGACCGGAGTTAACACTGTAACCGTGATTGGTGCGGTTTAGGCCCGTGCGGTCGATTTTCAGATCGTATTGAACCTCACGGTAATTGGCTTGAACAAACCAAGCATACCCCGGCGAAAATTCGTAGCCGCCCTTCACATAACCGGTGTATTCGTCACGGTTACGATCCGTGTTGTTGAGATCCGCAGCTCCGATGAGCTGGGTCGGATCGTAATCGTAACGAGCGTAATCGCCGCCCACAGTAAAGCTGAAGTGATAGGGATGATATTGCAGAGCGGCATGGGCCAGCCCCATGGAATACTCGGTAGGAGATTTCGCGTAACCAGGTTGGTCCGGTGACGTCCGCGCTTCGTGCAGCACGTTGTAGCTGCCGCTGGTTGATAGATCCAAGCCCTTGGCGATATCAAGACGGCCACTGCCGCCAAGATTCCAGTCATTGACGTTTTCGCTCGACCTGGAGGCGTATTGATCGGCAGTAAGATTACCGAACAGCTGCAGATCATGGCGCAGCCAATCCGACTGGAGCGTAAAGCCCGGCGCTTCGGTAAAGAAGGTATCACTCACCGTGCCGCCGTCGGTGCGGTAAACATTGTCGTCGTAGCTCGCGGTCAACTTCAGCGTGGGATAAAGCCGAAAGCCGCCAAGCGGAACACCATTCGCTTCAACTTGCCCTATTGCAGGACTGCCTGCCGCAGCAACGCAGCCGCCCATAATCGCCATGACGGCCAAACGTCTATTGCCTAGCATATTCCACCCACCCCCGAATTGCTTTCGTCTCGCAGACACCGCTCAGGTGCACGAAGGGTTCGTGCATGTCGGCGTATTCGTATTGGTCTGATTGTTAACCGTCTGGCTCGTGGTGCCGCCGGTCTCTCCAGTAGCATTCGGGTTCTGTGTCCCGACATTGGCCAACTGTTGCGAACCGCCGTTTTGAACCACGGCAGCCGAGAACGAAGATCCCATACCAGCCGTCCCCTCGTTGGAAATCACTGTCGCGATCTGGGTGGCGGAACCGGTGTTGGTCGCGGACAACTGCGCCGCGGCTGCACCCAAGCCAGAACCGACATCGGCCGACGCATATTGTGCTTGCGTTGCCGTAACGATCACTGCTTCGGCCGTTTGGGTTGGCGAAGCGCCCGCTGCCGTCGCCCCCAGGGTAACGCTTGCGACGGCCACCGACACGCCCGCCGCCGCAGCCGCGGCAGGTAGAACAGCGACAACCACTTGCGCGACCGGGACGCCAGCCGCGACCGCAGCGCTGGTTAGGGTGGCGATTGCGGAAGTCCCATAGATCTGGATTGCGCCGGTCGTCGCCTGCGCCAGGGCGCTCGCAACGGCTTGCTGCCGCGCTGTCCCCGTTAGACTCGGGTCGATATTCGCGAGAGCGGTTTGAATCAAGCCCTGAACAGCGCTGACCTGATCGGCCGTAAGCGTATCGGCATAGGCGGCCAAACTGTGGCCGCCAGTGGTCCAACCGGTTGCAACGACCAAGAAAAGCGCGCTGGCCCCGGCCCGTAGGATGGCGTTATATTTGGTGTTTTTGCGCATGTTCCCCTCACCAAGAATGTCACTTGCCACGCTAGCAACGACATTCCCTCTATGGTGGCATTGTAACAGTGTAATTTCGTAGACACAACGAATGAAATCACAATCTTCGGTGACACGCGCAGTCGGTGACATCTGTATTAAGATAGGCGGCCAATACCAGATTGGGCCATCAAGCGGCACAAATTGGCATTTATATTAGGCCGTATAGCCAATTATCGTCCTGGGCTGAGGACGCTCCCGCTATCAAAAATAACGTTCGGAGATGCGAACGATGTCGCCTGGCAGTACCTTTGTTGTTTCATCCGCAGGGACTTGCGCTTCTTTTGAAGACCCGTTGCGGCGGAGATAGGCTTCGCTTTCGTCGGCGCGGCTCGTGTATCCGCCAGCCAAGGCTACAGCCGTGAGAATACTCATACCATTCACATACGGGTACTCACCCGGCTTTGCGACCTGCCCCATGATGTAGAAAGGGCGATAATTGACCACATCTACACTTACATTTGGATTCACGAAGTAGCCGTCCGAGAGCTTGGTCGCCAACGCTTTCTGAAACTCGGCGACGGTGAGGCCGGCAGCAGGCACTTCACCGACCAGTGGCAACTGCACATTGCCGGTCGCATCAACATTGTATTCGCCATTGAGTTCTGTCTGACCGTAGACGCTGATGTGCAGCTTATCCCCGGTGCCGAGTTTATAGGCTGCCTGTAAAGCATCGGACGGTGCGCTTGCCGACTGGGCCGAAACGGTCAGTAATCCCATGGCCATAAGGGCCATCCCCAAGAGAATAAGACGAACAACACTGCGAAGCATTCAAGCCCCCATCTGCCCAACAGTTCGGCGTTTCAGAAGTATAGTCGCAATGATGGCAGAAGCGCGCGCCCTAAGGTAGAGCGCAATTCTCCTTCCCCAGAACGGCAAATGCCGCGACCTCCATCGATTGTTAAAATTCAAACTAATTTTGCTTCAATTACAATGGCTTGGTCTAACGCGACCGCAAACCACCCATGCCTAATTTGCCTGCGCACTCGGATGGGGCGCGCAGCGCATGGGTCGATATCAGTCAGGATATATCCTCGTATTTCTCGCTCTTCTTCTGGGGGCCTGCCAAAGCGTGCCCCCTGGAAGCGTCGCCATGGTGCCGCCGCTCAGTCCCTCCATGCCGCAAGGCAGTCCGTCTGCAAACCCGCCCCCCGGCTTCATCAGCTTTTGCCTACGCTTTCAGGACCAGTGCACATCGAGTGACAATGAACCTTCCACGCTGCAACTGAGCGCGGACCTGTGGGGGGAGTTGATGGCCGTAAATAAGCGGGTGAATGGGTCTCTCTGGCCAGTTGATGACGAACGCCACTATGGCCAACCGGAGTATTGGACGATTCCCACCGATGGCTACGGTGATTGCGACGACTATGCCTTGACCAAACGTCAGCAACTCGCAAAATTGGGATTGCCGATGAAGGCCTTACGTGTCGCGGTCGTCCTGACCGGCCGCCACAACAGACACGCCGTCCTGACCGTTGCGACCGATCAGGGCGATTTCGTACTCGACAACGAAACCAACGACATCTTGCCTTGGAATCAAACGGGCTTTCGCTGGATCGCTCGCCAAGATGCAAAGAACGATTGGGGCTGGATCAGCTTTGAGATGCCCCCGGCAAATGTCGCCACCGCCACGGCTGAAACCAGCAAGGGGACGCAATAGGACCCCTTAGAGGGCCTTGGCTCAGGCAGGAGAGCCTTGCGCAGTGAGGAAGGTCACCCCATCCCCGGCCAATCGAACCGCTGTTAAGCGATGTGTGGCGTAGGCGCCCGTGTCTATTCCGATACGGTTGCGCCTTACCACTGGCTCCTCGGAGGGGCTGTGGCCATGCACGACCACTTTGCCAAAGGATGCGTCCGACAGCAGAAATTCGTCGCGAATCCAAAGCAAGTCCTCAGAACGCTGCTGATGAAGCGCAATTCCGGGCCGAACGCCAGCATGGGCGAAATAATATCCCCCCACACTATGGGTGAAGGGCAGCTCCATAAAAAAAGCGAGATGGCGCCGTGGCAGCTTGGCGGCGAAGTCTTCTTGCGCACGCAAAATCTCAGCAGCACTCGAAAAGCTGGGCGGCTTGACGCCATAGCTCCACAGCGTGTCGGCTGCCCCATAGGGACGCCAAGCCAGATAAGTGTCCGGGTCTCGCAAAAACTGCAGGAGCGTTTCTTCGTGGTTGCCGCGAAGGCAAACAATCTCCCAGCCCGGCCAATCCAGATTTAGCAGCAGTTCGACGACCTCCTTTGAAGCCGGACCGCGGTCAACGTAGTCACCCAAAAATATCAGGGTGCTGGGCCGGTCCCCCGCATCAGCGCGAATCTTCTCCAGCAGCGCGGCGAGAAGATCCGCCCGGCCATGAATGTCGCCCACGGCATAGACGCGCTGGCCCTCTTCCAGCCGCACCGATGCCGGGCGCGCCACTAGCAACCTTTTGAAGAGAGCGGGGAAAAATGCCGTGGTGGAGGACACAAAACACCTAGCCAGAGGATTGCGGAAGACAAGCATTACCACCTGCCCTCTGGACTATTGCATATAACCTTTCATGGTGATGCGATGCTCCGGGGCAGGTTCAACTTGACCCGGCGGCCGAGGCGCCATGGCACTTGGTGGGCGGTGAGAGTTTCGAACTCCCGACCCTCTCGGTGTAAAGAATCTTTTATCGGTTTCGGGCTGTTGCGGGCTGTTTCACAGTCCGTCCAACCCCTTGCTTTCCCACTATAAATCGTTTCACGTCGTTCGTCGAGGGTGCGGGAAGCTTCTGCTTTTTTGCCCCCCAGCTGCCCCCCAGTGCGGTCTTGGATTGGGGCGAATCGCGCCGCGTAATGGGAGGCGTATATGAAGTGTAGCACCAAGCTCATCGCCACCGATCGCGAACTCCTGGGGCTGCGACCAGACGAGGCTGGTCGGTACGAGGTCGGCATCAAGAATGCCCGTGGGCTGTCGATCCGGGTGTACCCCGAAGGCGATAAGGTCTTTGAGCTTCGATATGTGGCCGCAAATGGCGCACGCCGGCGGATGAAACTCGGGACATATCCAGCGCTGAAATTGGCCGATGCAAAAAGGAAGGCTGGCACGTTCCAAAATGAGGTCGTCGAGGGTAACGACCCTTCGGCCGAGCGGGCAGCCTCGAAGAGAATTCAAAGAACGGGCGAGACGGTGGAGCAACTGGCGAGGGCGGCCTTCAAAGCAGCCAAACTCGGTCTTCATGGGGGGCGTAAAAAGCCTAAGAGTCCGTCCACCATCGCCAACGAAGCCCGGCTGTATGAGCGCCACATCGCACCCAAGCTGTGCAACAAGATCTTTACCGAGGTGAGACGGCGCGACATCAAGGAGTTCATGCGGGACGTGGCCGCGGATAGTGGTCTCGCACCTTCCAGTGTCGGACGGGTTGGGGAAGTCCTGAGCGGCATCTTCGCTTTTGCCGTTCATGAGGATCGGATCGAATCGAATCCGGTCACCGGGCTATCGCATCCCCTTTCTTGGGTTAGCCGGGAACGTCGGTTCAGCGATACTGCTCTAAAGGCATTGTGGGACGTGCTCGTGCTTCATTCCAAACCCATCCTACCGGGCGAGTTCTTGCCGGAAGACCCGCAGTCGCGGCTCGACCCGCTGACCTGCCTCTCGGCTCGGCTCATGGTCGTTACTCTTTGTCGTCGTGGCGAGGCCGTTGCGGCGAGGTGGGATGAAATTGATCGGGCTTCGAAGAAATGGACTGTGCCGCGCGAACGAACAAAAAGCAGGCGAACAGAGATCAAGCCGCTGTCCGATGAAGCAATCGCCATTTTGGATAACGCCGCGGCGGTCGCAAAACTGCTGTTCAACGATCAAAATTGCGAGTTCGTATTCCCCCTAACGGAGGACCCGTCAAATCATATAGACGGTCACCGTGTTGCGCGGGCGATAACCAGGCTTTGCAAACGCCTTGGCATTCCCCATGGCTCCCCGCACGATTTCCGGCGGACCGGTGCGACAACGCTAACTGACGAAAAGTATGGCTTCACCCGCTTTATCGTCTCGAAAGTGTTGGGACATCGAATCCGAGACGGCGCCGCGGTTACCGAGATCTACGATCTCAATGAATACCTACCGCAAAAGCGGGCAGCTCTGGATGCCTGGGCGAAGCACGTCAGGGAATTGACGCCGCCGACCCAGGATTCGCCGAAACTCACAGCAGCCTGAGCTGCGGTCTTGACATTTTATGGTGAAACAACCATAATACAGGATAGCGAAAATGAAGCCTGTTGAATGGGTAGGTTCGAGCTACAAGGATTTTGTCTCGTTTCCTGATGCGGTTCAAATGGAGATGGGGCATGCCCTCTATCTGGCGCAAATCGGACGCATGCACTTGTCGGCGAAACCATTGAAAGGATTCGGCGGTGCCGGTGTTGTTGAACTTGTAGAGGACGATCAGCACGGCACGTACCGCACCGTTTATGCGGTGAAATTCGAAAGCGCGATTTACGTTTTGCATGCATTCCAGAAAAAATCGAAGAAAGGGATCAAGACGCCGCGCGAAGAAATCGAATTGGTGCGTCGGCGGCTGAAAGTTGCCGAGGAGGACGATTTGGCGCGGAGACGAGGTATAAGATGAGCAAGAAAGACGACACCACCATCCGGCGCGGCTCGGCAAACGTCTTTGCCGATCTTGGCTTTCCGAATGCGGACACTCACCTCCTCAAAGCGCAGCTGATGAGTCGCGTGCAGGACACATTGCAAGATCGCAAGCTCACTCAGACAGAGGCAGCTCGCGTGACCGGCATCAGCCAACCAGATTTGTCCAGAATGTTGAAAGGACAATTCCGGGACGTCTCGGTTGAGCGTATTATGCGAATGCTGACCAAGCTCGGCTGTGAAGTCGATATCGTGGTAAAGCCGCAAGGTCGCAAGCGAGCGTTCGCAACAATTCGTCTTGATCCAGCCGCTTAGTCTCGCTGTTAAGGTGTGTGGAGCGGATCGCGGCCAGGCACTGACGAGGGCAGACGTCGTAGATCGCAAGGATGCGGAAGCGGCGGCCGGAATCGAGCTGGTCTGACACGAAGTTGAGCACCCACAGATCTTGTGGCAGCGCCGGAACCGGCATGGGCGTCCTTGTTCCTCAAGCCCTTTTGCGCCAGCCACTGCCTGCGGGTTCATGCCCCAGGCGTGAAGCGAGGCTCTGGTGAGATAATACGAATTCGCTGCGTCGCCCGTGTCAACGCAACATACCAATCCTTGGGGCTCATTGCACCCGAATATAGCACGATGGAGCGATCAAATTCCAATCCCTTTACCAGCAATGTACTTCCAATGCTCCGATTGCCAAGGCGGCGACCTATGTGGCGACTACGGTTCTGGACCTCCCAAATCGCATCATTCAAGTTGCCGATTTCGCGCGTAGCTTTGACTTGAAGGGCTGACTTCATCGCACAGAACATCTCGCGGCGGTAAAGATGAACACCCGCATGGCTCTGCAGTGCACCGAGAAAGGCAAGCATGGCGTTATCGCCACCCGTCGTAATAACGGCGTTTGCAAGTGACAGAAGCACGCCGAACTTGGCCTGCCCCAAGCGCCGTCCTTGTTGATGTGCCCGCACAGCTTTCTCAAATTCTGTTCTGTTTGTTCCGGTCATGCACTTCTCGGCGAACTGCAACAGCGCCTTAAATCGGTCCACGCCAGTTGAACTATCGATGGCTTTAGCCGCCGAAAAAATATCTTTGCAACCCACCGGTTCAATGTTGGTAAAGCCCTGTTTGGCGAGCTTCTGCGCCAACGCCGAGCGTCGGTTCGCACTTTTGCTGTCGCCGATAACGATTAGGTTTCCTAGATGCGCCTCGCCCATAGAGTCGAGACATTGACGAACAATGGCGCCTTGCTGAAATCGTATGTCTGTCGGCAACGCTATCCGGGTCACACCCTCCGGCAACATCGTCAAATCCAAAGCGCTGCCACTCTCCATAGCTTGGCGAACGGTCTGCAGCCATTCGGCCAACGCAAAATTTCCTGCATTCTTCCAACGCCAGGGCGTTATCAACTCGCCCTCCCTAACAAAGGTCGGAAAAACGTCCAGCTCCCAATCAACAGGTTGCTGGCCACGAAAATCAAAAATGGCTTGGAGAGGATCGCCAAAAACACAGGTAGGAAGGTGATTAGCGAGCCGTTGAATCACGGCGTGCTGGTGCTTCGTGCAATCCTGATACTCATCGACGAAACAGCCGCCATATGAGGACGCGATTACGCCATCAACGGCGCCGCTGTCGATCAGTTTGACAGCCGCGTTGTATACTGCATCCCATTCGGCCGTCGACTTCGGCTCGACGGCGCTAATACCGGAGCGATTGGGGAACGCCGCTGCGAACCGGAGGCACCATCCAGCAATTGTATCAAGACGATACTTGTCGCTAAGGACATTGTGTTTTTTAAGCCGTCTCGTGAGGGCATCAACACCAGCATGTGTGTGCGTGAGAACGAGGCGCCTGCGACCTGAAACAATAACGCCGCGCGCAATCTGCTCAGTCTTACCACAACCAGCGGCCGCGACGATGCTGCCGCGGCGAAGGCTCGCTGCTAGGCGACCGATTTCTGCATCTGCATCGTCAGTCATCAACCCACTTCCGTATAACGCTTATCGCCGCTGCAAGCGGCGTGGCACTTATGGCGCCGAGATGTGGTCCGACGATCTCCGCCAATTTTTCCCCACGCGCGACGCCTTTGAACCAGCTCTTGTCCTTGGCGGCCTTCCCAAGTGCGCGCCGAAATCCTGGAACATTCCGTGCGGGCGGGAACGCGAGATCCGGAACAGGGTCGAGGTTTGCCGCCGCCAGAGCATTGTTGACGACTGCGATCAC
This sequence comes from Alphaproteobacteria bacterium, assembly GCA_015654635.1. Lineage (GTDB taxonomy): Bacteria > Pseudomonadota > Alphaproteobacteria > Micropepsales > Micropepsaceae > Rhizomicrobium. The sequence goes on from JAATGP010000072.1 coordinate 21,817, forward strand.
GCTCTCCTGGCCGACGCATTCGACGGCATAGGTGATCATCGCGGCTACGCCTTGCCAGGGAAGATCGAGAAACAGCCTTTCCTCCGTCGAGCAGGCGTCCGGCCATTGCGCCAGCGTCGCACCTCGGTCGAGGGCGCGTTTCAAGGCATCGGCGTTCGGGGGCTTGTCAGAGTCGAGCAGCAGAAAAACTTTGAATCCGAGGTCACAGAGATGCTCAGCAAACGCAGGTGCGTTGTCCTTGCCTCCGCCGTCAACTGCGACCACTGCTTGGAATGCAAAGGAGTCGCGCCCCTTGTCGCTCCACCAAATGTCGAGGCCCCGAAGCAAGCCTTCCTCTGTCCGGCCTTCGCCGACGACGATCTTCCGAGCCATGAACGCTTCCGGCGTTGCGCGCAAGTGGCGCTGCGCCATGTTCGCATCTTTGGCGATGGTCGAAACCGATTTGATGCTAGTGACCCCAGAATTCAATTGAACGGCAAAAATGTCGGGCGCCGCGAGCTCGCGGATGACTACTGGTGAGTGTGTGGTTACGAATATCTGCGGCTGTACCGTACCTGCGCCTTCCTTGGGCACTTTGAGGTATCTCAGCAGCCGCGCGATACGGTGCGGCTCCAGCCCATGCTCGATCTCGTCGATGATGGCGATATGGGGCGGGCCCGCGTCGTACTGCAGGGCAGCCACAAGAAGCCGAGAAGATCCCGTGCCGAGACGGCGCAAGGGAAGACTGCCGTCATGAAGCGCAATTCCGCCCGAGGTGATGCTGACCCCTTGGACGTCTAGTTCAGCGGTGAATTTGCCGCGAACGGGGACGGCAAATAGCCTGCTGAGTTCTTGCGCCTTGTCTACGGCCTTTTTGAAAACCCCTTGATCACTTGCCCGAAAGGCGGCCCGGGCAGCGCGTCCCGCGGTTGCCAGTTGGAGGTGGTAGTTATCGCCAGTTTCGCCAAGTCGCGTAAGCACGGATGTGCGGCCCCAACCGAGATGCCGCTCGGCGTATGGGCCAAGACGGTTGGTCGCAAACCTTTGCGCGTCTTTGTATCGAACCGTCGGCGGATCCTTTTCGGCAGCATCAATTCGGTCATTGTGGATCGACCAGCGCGCTTCAAGCGTTCGGTCGATAACAACCTTGATCGTAAGTGCGTCTTCGAGGCCATCGCCAGACTCGTCCTCGATCTTTGTAGCCGCTTGGTTCCAGCCGCGCAGATGAAGACCGTACCGGTCTTCCGTTATGAACTCGGCAGGAAGCCCGGCCAGCGTCACAGCGATCCGAACGGAATGTTCGACATCAAGATCGAAGAAATCGCAGTCGTCGGCAAAAATGTAAGACCGCGGATTGAGGCATAGTTCGATGGCATCCAGTACCGTTGTCTTGGTGGAATCGCCCGGCCCAATAAGGCAGTTCATACCCGGTGCAGGTGCCCACGCGAGGTCCTTGATGCCCCTAAAATTCTGGATTTCAAGATAGACGATGCGCATCTTCGATCCCCGCCGAATCCGATGTTACGTTTCTTCGAAGTTCAAACCTACATCCCATCATTGCGCGACATCACCATTCGCGCCGCGCGCCAAAATTTTGTTTCCGACTTCGATTCGGTCAGAATTTTGGGCCGCCGATAGTTTTCCCTCTCTATCTAACTATAATCTTAGAGGTCAGTGCTCGGTGGTGAGGTCCAGAGCAAAAGGCATGATCCGACCAGCCCCGGCAGCCAGCGGCATACCGGTGGTCGGGATCAGCCTTATGCGATCATGCTCGGCGGAGCCGGCCCGTCGCCTTCGGCCTCGCCGTCGCATCTCCCGCGCGTCGAGTTGCCTGCTACTTGCGACCGCTGGGAGACTGGCCGGCACACGCGCTTCAGGCTTCAATCCTGCGCTTGGGCTATGTGTGCGCCCCCTGGTAGCCCAATCCACTGCCGCGCCAGCGTCTAAATCCGCCCACGGCATTGATGGCTAGGCATAGGGTATTCGACCGAGCCAACCACAAAATAGACTGCCGCGACTAAAGTTGGAAGACAAAATGTTCCCTTTTCGTGCCTTTTCTGTGGACCGATTCGCCGGTCTGGGATCGAAATCCGTATGGAAGAAGCCCGCCCTAACCTTCGGTGCGGCGTCTATTCCAAACGAGCTGCGCCTCCTCGCCTTCCTTGGCATGGAACATGGCCGCCGAAATCGGCTCTGGCAGGCTCGGGTCATCGATCTGGACGCTGAGATAATCCCGCGGGTTCTCGTCCTTGGTCCGTTGCGCCCAGGCGGCGCCAAGCTCTGACCGTCCGGCGAATATTCGAAACGTTGGCGCTCGGTCATTTTCGCGATTGTCGTTGGGCACAAACTTGGCCTTCACGTCGATGGTCAGTGTCCGGATCGCGCCGCTCCAGCCGCCATCCTTCGTTGGAGTGAATGTACCGATGATAGCCATTAGTCTCTCCTTGTTGCTGTCGTTGGAACCCTGCTATTTCGCGCGCCCTTCGCGTCTACCATTCGTTTGCGCACCGGACGTTACCTTTCGAGCTTGTGTGAACGCGCGATCGGCCGCGAGAAATTGCTCGATCATGTAGGGGATGAGGTCGCGGACCTCCTCGCTATCACCGTAGGTTGTACGATAGGTCTCCGCATAGGCTTGCAGCGAAGCGTGCAACTCTGGCGACACTGTGATCGAGATCTTGACCGGCTTGCGGTCCGGTAACTTGGCGAGTTTCAGCGTTGTCATAGATAGCCTCCTTCAGCCGCGGTAGGGCCTGAGCACGAGATCCTTGTGAACGATGACGCGAAGCGGCCAGCCGGGCCGCACCCTGATGGTCGGCTGGATGTTCAGATTCTTTTGCGTTAGCTGCTGGCCTGCCTGATTGACGCTGTCCTGGGTCGATTGCCGGATTGCCGTCACAAGATCGCTCTGACCGTTCAGAGTCAGTTGTGTGCTGACACCCAACAGGGTTGAGATCGCCACGCCCTTGAGTAGGGCCCAGGTGTGATAGTCCACATCGTCTTTGAGACCGGAGTACCCCTGCGCATCCGTCGCCGGTAGATTGTCGATCTGGATCGACGAGCCATCCGGCATGATGATCCGCTGCCAGACGACAAGTGCGCGACTTTGGCCGAAGGCAACGACGCTGTCATAGGTACCGACAAGTCGCGAACCCTGCGGGATCAGCAGTGTTTTGCCGGCAACGGAGTCGTAGATGTTTTGCGTGACCTGGGCGACGACCAGCCCTGGCAAATCCGAATCCAATCCCGTGATCAGGCTGGCCGAGATCAGCGTCCCAGCCATGACTTCATAAGGCGACACGGGGTCTTGGATTGCATGCGGATTGTAAATATTGCGATCGTCGTGCGCATTGACGAAGTCGAGCTTGCGCTGCACATCGCCAGGATCGCGCGCCGGGTCCAGAGCAAGACGCGCGCCCCCAGTCGCGGCTGTGTCTGCAGAAGGAGGCAGACCACCTGAGCCAGATGTTGCAGGATCGATCGAACCGGCATGACTGGAGCCGGCTTGGAAGAACACATTTGCTTCACTGGCCTGCCGGAAAAGTTGGGCTTGGTGCATTTCCTCGGCGCGGACCGCGTCGTTCTCACTCGCCGTTCCCGAGACGGGCACACCGAGATTTTTTCTCGCGCGCAACTCCGCTGGTCCGAGATCGCCCGGTAGCGCCGGTCCCAAGGCGGGGGGCTTGATCTTGTCGTAACCGGACGGCAGCGCCGCGAGGCCGTCTGCCGTCGGCTTGCGGTCAATACTGTAGAGCTCCTTGCCTGACACAGGTTTCGCGATGGGCGTCGCCTTGAGCGCAAGCCATGTGGCGGCGAAGATTCCGATCGCGGCCACACACACGATACCGATCACCACATGCCGCTTGAAGCGCGCAACCGGTCTCGGTCGAGCTCGCAGCACAAGCGACTCCGGATCGATTTTCGGTGGGCCCCCTGATCCTGGATGGATTGCTGCATCGCTCATGGTGCTCACCGGGCCCGTTGGTTGCCGCTTGTGTCCGCAGTGCGCAGATCGGTCGTTCGCTTGATGCGGACCACCTGCTGATGATTCTGGCCGAGACGCAGTTCCGCGGTCTTAAAGAGTAGATCGACGATGTAGTAGTTGCCGCGTACTCGATAGTTTACCAAGTCGCTGCTGCCGCCTGGTCCGGCGACGAACAGCGGAGGCGCCTCACCCTGATCGAGCGCCTTCGGAAACTCGATATAGACATGCGAGCCGTCGTCGAATGCGCGCACGGGCTTCCACGGCGGATCATCGCCGTCGATCGCATAGTTGAAATTCAGATTATCGAGCGCCGGAATATTGTCGGTAGGCGAATGGGATGCGACCGTCCCATCGCCGTGATTTTCCGTGACCAGACCATCCGTCGGATAGGTCCAGGAAATCGCCGCCATATAGGTGCGGTCGGTGCTTTCGAGCTGGAGGTGGTAGCTGCGGCGATCCGTGGTGATGACGAGGTTGGTGCGAAGATTGGCCGCGAAGGGCTTCGCCAGGATATGGACCTGTTTGGTCGCACTGGAGCCGCTCGTCGTGTCGCCGACCACCCAGCGCGTCGTGTCGCCAGCCGAGATCGCGGTTAGGTTCTCGCCGGGCTGCAAGGCTATGTCGCTGACTTCCCGCGGCGCCGCATAGAGCCGGTACAACGCTCCTTCCGAATACGGGTAAATCTGTATCGCGTTGACATAGCCGTCACTGGTCGGCTCCTGCAGCGCGGCGCGATTGGCGGCTTCGACGCGAACCGTTGGCGGCCTTGCAACATGGGCGACCGGACGCGGCTTTGGCTGAAGCTGACCCGGCAGAGGTAGCGGTTGCACCACCTCCACGGTATGCACAATCTGTGGCGGGTCGGGAATGATCGTGGCCCGTTGCAAGGGTCTGTCCTTTTGCAGGAACGACGGCAACCAGTCAGCGCTCGCACAACCCAAGAGCGTCGTTGCGCACAACGGCAACAATACGGCGACACGGATAAGGTGTTTCATGGGATGCTCCTTGCTTAGCCGTCGAGTTCGCGCGACCAGTTCACGCCATTGATGTAGAGTCCGAGTGGGTTCTTTTTTAGCGTTTCGGCCGTCGCGGGCTGCTTGGTCACGATGGATAGGATTGCGGTCCAACGTTCGGTCTTGGCGAGCGTGTCGTGCTCAAAGGTCTGCTCGGTCCACTTGACCTGAAACGAATTGTCGGAGACCCGCACCACGCTGCTGACTTGCACCGACACTGTGCGTTCGCCGACAGCCTTGAAGGGATCGTTGGACTGCGCGTATTGATTGAGGAACACCGCACCGTGATCGGTCGCGTAATCATAGGCTTCCAGCCAATCGCGTCGCACCACGACGGGATCGAGCGACAATTCGCGCACATCCGTAATGAAGCGCGCCAAATACCAGGCGATTTCGGCGTCGGTCGGCGCATAATTTTGGATCGCCGGACCGATAGCCTGCACGGCGCCGAACTTGTCGACCTGCACGACATAGGGGACGACACGGCTTTGCATCGACTGCCATATCATTCCACCGGCCAGAAGGATGGCGAGTCCGAGCGAGCCGAAGGAAGCAAGACGCCAGTTCTGGGCTTGCACGCGGGCCGAGCCGATCCGCTCGTCCCATACCTGCCCGGCTCTCTGGTAGGGTGTCGCGGCTTCTGGCGTCTGACCATAACGTTGCAGCGTACGTCTGAACATCTAGCTCTCCCGCTGATCGAGGTCTGGGTTGGCGGCAGCCCCCGGTCGATCGCCCTCTTTGATGGCTTGGGTCGTCGTGTGGGCGTGCGCACGCAGGCGCTGCTCGTTGCGCAACCTTCGCGCCCAATCGGGCGTTCCACCCGACGAAGCGGGCGGCGGCGCGCTGCCTGCCTTGTTCTCGTTGGCAGACTTTCCGGTCCGCGTGCCGCCGCTGGCACGAAACGCAGCGTGCCGGCCGGCCTGAACGCTGTCGTTGAACCCCGACGCTATGCGTTCGCCGACACCTTTGGCAGCGTTGCCGACCGCGCCGGCGCCCGCGCGCGCAACACCGGCCAATCCTGCACCGACACCTGCTGCGCCCGTGGCCCCCGATGTTGCCTGACCAAGCTGATAAGCCGCCGATGCTCCCGCCGTGAGCGCCGTTCCGGCACGAACGGCGCCCAGACCGGCGCCCCCTGTCAACCGGGCCGCCCCTGCTGCGCCAGCGCCGGCAAGCGCCGCACCGCCGACGAGTGCGCCGGCCGTACCGAGCACAGCACCCGCACCCAACTGCGGCGCACCGGAGACAAGACCCGTAGCGATGCCCGGCCCGAAGATTCCAAGCCCAAACAGCGACAGAGAAGCGAGAGCGAGCGACATCGCGTCGGCCAGGCTCGGTTGCTGGCCTTGAAGCGCCGAGATGAACTGGCTGAAGAACGTCGTGCCGATGCCGACGATGACCGCGAGTACCATCACCTTGATGCCGGACGAGACCACGTTCCCCAGCACCCGCTCGGCGAGGAACGCAGTCTTGCCCCATAGCGCAAAGGGCACGAGTACAAATCCCGCCAACGTCGTGAGCTTGAATTCCAGAATGGTGATGAAAAGCTGTACCGCCAGGATGAAGAAGGACAGCACAACCACGATCCACGCAAACAGCAGGACCACGATCGTGACGAAGTTGTCGAAGAAGGTCGTAAAACCGATGAGCGAGCCCGCCTGCTGCAAGAGCGGCCACGCGGCCTGGAAACCTGTTCCAGCCAGCTTACCGGGCCTGAGCAGATCGGCCGCCGTCAATCCGCTATTGGTGGCTTGAAGACCCAGCGTCGAGAACGAATTGAAGATAATCATCGAGAGAGTCGAGAAATTGTTGATGATGAAGGCGAAGCTGCCGACATAGAGAACCTTCTTGATGAGACGGGCGAGGACGTTCGCCTCGCCCTCCATCGCCCAAAACAATCCTGCAAGGGTGATATCGATGCCGATCAGGACTGTCGTGAGGGCTGCAACGTCGCCTTGCAGAAGACCGAAACCGCTGTCGATGTAGCGGATGAAGGTCTGCATGAAGCTGTCGATGACATTGAGGTTGTTCACGTCCCAAAGCCCTATCGCGTTCTTCTATTGCGGGGTGTAGGCGGAGCCATTGCCAAGGAAGGTAGATAATTGGGACTGGGCCTGCGCCTCAGATTCGGCGGTGCGCGCCTGATCTAGCGATGCGGCCCGATACTGCGCCGCCATCAGATTTTGAATCTGGAGCTGTTGTTTGATGGAGAGCGCCAGAAGTTGGTTGGTCGCCTGATTGACCTGCAGACTGCCAATAGCGGCTTGCGATGTGTTCGTCAGACTTGTCAGCGTCACCGAGTCCGCCTGAACGTTCTGTGCGACTTGCGCCTGTATTTTCAGCGTCTGCTGAAAGGCCGCCATCGTATTTTGCCAACGCGTCAGCGCGTCCGCCGCGAGCGTCGTCATCGACGTCCCGGTGGGATAGGATTGCGGATAGCTCTGCGCGAAGGCCGTATTGGTGGCGTTGAGGTTGAAGGCGATCCCCTGGCCCTGATTCATCAAGGTGCTGATCTGGGTCAACGCGGAAACCATCGTGCCCAGCTGCGAGGAGCTCAGGGATGTGAGGTTCTTCCCCATGTTCTGCAGCATCATCGCTTCGTTTTGCAGCGATTGAATCTGATTGTTGATCTGCTGAAGCGCTCGCGCCGCTGTCAACAAATTCTGCGAGTAGTTCGTCGGATCGAAGACGATACCGCCGCCGAAGAACTGTGCCGTGGCCGGTGCGGGTGTGACGGCGACGCCGATGGTTGCGGCGAGCAATAAGCTGCGAAGTACGCGTTTCATTCTGCTGCCTCCAGTTGTTGGTTCGGTTGTTGCTTGAGAAGATTTGAAGCCCAATCCAGCCCGCGAGCTTCCAGGAAACTCGCCGCGAAGCCGTCGGACACGCAGGAGCTTCTGGTGCGGTCTATGAGTGCCTGTTCCGCCGGCGACGACGCCGCGCAGAAGGCTAGCGCAATCGGGCCGAGCCCGAGCTCGAACAGACGATTGCCGCGTCGCGATTGCAGGTAATATTGCCGCTTGGGCACGGCGCGGCTGACGAGTTCGATCTGTCGGTCGTTGAGGCCAAAATGCTCATAGGCACTGCGACTCTGCGGCTCGATCGCGCGCTCGTTGGGAAGGAAGATGCGCTGCGGACAGCTTTCGATGATGGCCGGTGCGATTGACGAGTTCGCGATGTCGGCCAGAGATTGCGTGGCAAAGACAACCGACACGTTCTTCTTGCGTAGCACCTTTAACCATTCGCGGATGCGCGCGGCGAACAACGGATTGTCGAGATAGACCCAGGCCTCGTCGAGAATGAGAAGCGTGGGTCGTCCCGTAAACCGCGCTTCCAGCCGGTGGAACAGATAGGTCAGAACCGGCAGGACGACGCTCGTCTGATGAAGTAAGCTCTCAGTCTCGAAGCATTGTACATCGGCCAGAGCGAGATTGTCTTCCGCCGCGTCGAGTAAGCGGCCGAACGGTCCTTCCAATGTGTAGGACAACAGCGCGGATTTGAGCTCGTTCGATTGCAGGAGGATCGACAACCCGGTCAACGTGCGTTCCTCGGCCGGTGCCGAAGCCAAGCTGGTCAAGGCAGACCAGAGCGTTTCCTTCACCTCCGGCGTCAGCGTGACCTTTTCGTGGTCGAGCAGCGTGCCGATCCATTCCGCGGCCCAGCTGCGTTCGCTCTGATCGTCGATGCGGATCAAAGGCTGAAATGCGAGCGCGCCATCGCGGCCGAGTTCGTGATGCGCCCCGCCCATCGCGAGAACCGCGGCACGCGCGGAGTTGCCCTTATCGAAGATGTAGACCTGACTTTCGCCATAGCGCCGGAACTGTAAGGCTATCAGCGCCAGCAACACCGACTTGCCTGCACCCGTAGGGCCAACGATCAAGGTGTGGCCGACGTCTCCGACATGGGTGGAAAAGCGGAATGGCGTCGAACCGCTGGTTTCAGCGTAAAAGAGGGGCGGACCGCCCAGATGCTCGTTCTGTCTGGGCCCTGCCCAGACAGACGACAACGGCATGAGATGCGCTAGATTCAGGGTGTGGACCAGCGGTTGGCGCACATTGGCATAGACATGTCCCGGCAGACTGCCGAGCCAAGCCTCCACCGCGTTCAAGCTCTCGCGGATGGTCGTGAAACCGAGACCGTTGATGACCCGCTCGACGGCGCGGACCTTTTCCTCAACGCGCATCCGGCTTTCATCCGCCAGGCACACCGTCGTCGTTAGATAGCCAAAGGCAACATGGTCTCCGCCCAAGGCCTGCAACGCCTCGTCGGAATCCACGACCTTGTTGTCGGCGTCGGAATCGAGAAGCTGAACCGGCTCATTGTGCATCACCTCGCGCAGGAGTTGGGTGATGGACTTGCGCTTGTTGAACCACTGGCGCCGGAGCTTGGTCAGCACCTTGGTCGCTTCGGTCTTATCCATCGCGATGAAGCGCGTCGTCCAACGATAGGGAAAATCGAGATGGTTGGTGGCCTCGAATGTGCGGTTAGAAGCTCATGGCGCCAATCCGATCGTCAGCGCGGAATTGCCGCCGCGCGAAGACGGCGTGGCGGGTGAGCGCTTCGAGGGCCTACTGCCTCCCGTTTCCATGGCGCCGTGTTTTAGTATCCGCAAGCCTGCCAAGCGCATCTATACGCTCGACGATTATGTTTCCGACCGGATCATGTTAGCGGCCCAGGCGGACGCGCTCCGCCTCGCGGTCGCCGAACGGAAGAACATTCTGGTGGCCGGCGGCACGAGTTCCGGCAAGACCACGCTCGCCAATGCGCTTCTGGCCGAGATCGCCAAGCTCGACGAGCGCGTAATCCTGATCGAGGACACCCGCGAACTGCAATGCGCGGCGCGTGATTGCGTGGCGTTGCGCACCAAGGCGGGTGTGGTGTCGCTGGCCGATCTGGTGCGCTCCACGCTGCGTCTTCGCCCCGACCGGATCATCGTGGGCGAAGTGCGCGGGTTAGAAGCGCTCGACATGCTCAAGGCGTGGAACACGGGCCATCCCGGCGGCATCGCTACGGTCCACGCAAACTCGGCGCAAAGCGCTCTTTACCGGCTCGAACAGCTTGTGCAGGAGGTGGTCGTCAGCGTGCCCAAGCGTCTGATTTCCGAGGCCATCGATCTTGTCGTGTTCATCAGCGGGCGCGGCGTGTCGCGGCGCATCGAGACCATCGCTGAGATACGCGGACTCGCGCCCGACGGCGACTACGCCCTTGTGCACAGCCAAAATCCAAAACTTCAGGCCCTGTAAGGAGACACGACATGCTCAAGACTCTTTGCCGCTCGTTCGCCATAGGCCTCGCGCTGCCCTTTTTGTTTGCCTCGGCCGCCCACGCCGCCGGCACGAACATGCCGTGGGAGCAGCCTTTGCAGCAGATTCTGGACTCGGTGCAGGGGCCGGTCGCCAAGATCGTCGCCGTCATCATCATCATTATCACGGGCCTGACGCTCGCCTTCGGCGAAACCGCGGGAGGATTCCGGCGGCTGATCCAGATCGTCTTCGGCCTTTCGATCGCCTTCGCGGCCTCAAGCTTCTTCATGTCGTTCTTTTCATTCGGCGGCGGAGCGCTGGTGCGGTGATCGAAGGCTTCGAAATACCGCTGCATCGTTCGCTGACCGAGCCGATCCTGCTTGCAGGAGCGCCGCGCGCTATCGCGATCGTCAATGGAACGATCGCGGCGGCCCTTGGATTGGGGCTGCGGCTGTGGATCGCCGGCCTTCTGCTCTGGGTGATTGGCCATTCGCTCGCCGTCTTTGCCGCCAAGCGCGACCCGGACTTCGCGGAAGTTCTGCGCAGACATCTTCGCCAATGGTCGTATCTGTCATGTTGAACCTCGCCGAATATCGCAACAAATCCGATCGTCTTGCCGATCACCTGCCTTGGGCGGCGCTGGTCGCGCCGGGCGTCGTGCTTAACAAGGATGGCAGTTTCCAGCGGACATTTCGTTTTCGCGGGCCGGATCTCGAAAGCGCGACCGAGGCCGAACTGGTGGCGGCCTGCGCCCGCGTCAACAACGTCCTGCGACGCCTCGGTTCCGGCTGGGCGCTGTTCTTCGAGGCGGACCGCTTCGCTGCCGCCGGCTATCCGCAATCAGAATTTCCTGATCCCGCGTCCTGGCTTGTGGACGAGGAGCGCCGCGCCCAGTTCGAGGATGGGATTCTCGCCGGAGCCGACGAAATCCAGGGCACCCGACGGGAGCATTACGAGAACGCCTATTACCTCACACTCTTATATATGGCACCGCCAGATCACGTTGCCCGCGCCGAACGGGCGCTGATCGACACCGGCGCGGACGACCAAAAGCGCGATTGGCGGCACGAGCTGGACGCTTACATCGCCGAAACCAATCGCACACTCGATCTCTTGAGCCAGGTCATGGCGGAAATCGCGCCGCTCGACGATGGCGAGACGCTGACTTATCTGCATCGCACGATCTCCACGAAACGGCATACCGTCGAACCACCGGCGGAGCCGATCTATCTGGACGCGATTCTCGCTGACCAGCCTTTGCATGGCGGTCTGGAACCGATGCTGGGCGAGGCGCATCTGCGCACGCTGACGATTCTCGGCTTTCCCAATACCACGCGGCCGGGATTGCTCGATGCGCTCAGACGGATAATCCGCTCGACCTCTGATGGTGCCAGATGCGAGGGCGTCTCGGAGCGGCCTTCGCCCAAACGGTCCAACCGCAGCAGGCCGTCCGGATTGACCATGATTTCGACGACGAGCGGATCGGCCAGGGCCTCCGCAATCTCAGGCCCCATGGCCGTGCGCAGCATCGTCCTGCGGCGCTCGCGGCTTTCCGGATGTTCGTGCGTCGCGCTCATTCGGCAGCCATTTGTTGAGGTTCTTCCGGTTGGTTCGTCTGCACGGCGCGCGCGGCAACTTCATCGGCGATGCGCCGGTCGCCCGCCATGCGGCGGCTGACCTGCTCGATGAAGTGCTGGAAGCGGTCGCGTCCGACCGCCTGCGCGGCGGCCTGTTCGGCTGGCGGAAGTTGCGGCGTGATCCCCAGTTCGTAGTGGACAAAGAGCGCAAAGCTCTCCAGCGCAATGTGCTGGTTCCGTTCAAGCCGTTCCAGGAACTCACTCATCCGTTCCAATCGCATGCGGAACGTCCGCTCAAGCTCGCTCGCACCGCGGTGGGTGAAATAGGATTTGAGCGCCGCATTCACGATGGCCGATCTTGTCGCGCCGGGTGTGGCCGCCAGCCGGTCAAGTTCCTTTTGGTTCGGCTCGTCGAGGTAGAACTGGTGGCGCGGCTTCATGGCGTTCCTCAAAATTCCGGTATCAGATCGTCGCCGGGTCTGCGGCGGTGTTCGCCCTCGTTCATGGCGTGCGCTTTCCCCACGGTGCCGAGCTGGCCGCCATTCATCGCGGTCGCTTCCGCGGCCAAATCGCCCTCTCCCTCGATTGCGACCGAGCGATCGCGCTCATTGTCATCGCCGGCTGAAATCGTCTCTCGTTCGGGAAATCCGGGGTGGCGCTGCTGCTGGAGACCGCCCTCGTCCGCCACAGCGCCATTCTCGTCGTCGAGTACGGCTGCCAGGACTTCGTGCGGCCCGCGCACTTGGCCGCTCCAATCGTTCGAACGCGGTTTCGGTTTGTCGCGGTAGATTCCGTCTGCGAGCACCGGCGCGGAAATCACGCGCGTCGTGAAGTTCTTGTCCTCGTAATAGCGGAGCTTCTTTGCCCGGATAGGTGCCAAGCTCGACACCAACACCAACTCGTCGTTTGGCGGCAATTGCATTACCTCGCCGGGCGTCAGGAGCGGGCGGGCTGTCTCCTGCCGGCTGACCATGACATGCGAAAGCCAGGGCGACAGGCGATGGCCTGCATAGTTCTTCTGGGCGCGCAATTCCGTCGCCGTGCCCAAGGCGTCCGAAATGCGCTTGGCCGTGCGCTCGTCGTTGGATGAAAACGCGATGCGCACATGGCAATTGTCGAGAATGGCATTGTTCTCGCCATACGCCTTGGAAATCTGGTTGAGCGATTGCGCGATAAGATAGGCGCGGATCCCGTAGCCCGCCATGAAGGCAAGCGCCGTCTCGAAGAAATCGAGCCTGCCGAGTGCCGGAAACTCGTCAAGCATCATTAGCAGCTTGTATTTGCGGCTCTTGCTGGGATCGCCCTCCAGGCGCTCCGTCAGGCGCCGACCGATCTGGTTGAGCACCAGGCGGACCAGCGGCTTCGTTCGCGAAATATCCGAAGGCGGAATGACGAGATAGAGCGATACGGGGCGTGATGCATCGACCAGATCGGCAATTCGCCAGTCGCAGGCGGCTGTCGTTCGGGCTACGGTCGGGTCACGATAAAGACCGAGAAACGACATTGCCGTCGAAAGCACACCGGAACGCTCGTTCTCCGATTTGTTGAGAACCTCGCGCGCAGCAGACGCAACGACGGGATGCACGACCGGCGCTTTGGGCGTACCCAGATGGTTGGTCGCCATCATCGCGCGCAACGTATGCTCGAACGATCGCCTGGGATCGGACAGAAAACTCACGACACGCGCGAGCGTCTTTTCTTCCTCGGCGTAGAGGACATGCAAGATCACGCCGACCAGAAGCGAATGACTGGTCTTTTCCCAATGCGTGCGCCGTTCCAATGCGCCTTCTGGATCGACAAGAATATCGGCGATATTCTGCACATCGCGAACCTCGTCCGGCCCCTTGCGGACTTCGAGAAGTGGGTTGTAGCGCGCGCTCTTCGGGTCGGTCGGATTAAATAGCAAGCAGTGCGAGAACCGGCTGCGCCAACCTGCCGTCAGTTGCCAGTTCTCGCCCTTGATGTCGTGGATGACGACGCTTTGCGTCCACGACAAGAGCGTGGGCACGACCAACCCGACGCCCTTGCCGGATCGCGTCGGTGCAAATGCCATGACGTGTTCCGGGCCGTCGTGACGCAGATATTCGCCACTAACTTGACCGATAAATACGCCGGCAGCGCGGAATAAGCCTGCCTGTTTGATTTCGTGCGGCGTTGCCCAACGGGACGATCCATACGTGGTCGAGAGGTGGGCCTGCCGCGCCCTCCAGAGCGAGCCCATGATGGCGACGGCGCAACCTCCGAAACCGCTTAGCGCGGCAATCGCGCCTGCTTTGTTGAACAATGCTGGGGCATAGGCATCATAGGCATCGCCCTCCTCCATGATGGCGCAAGGCGGGGCTGCGACCTCGCCGCATTCCGCCTTGACGGCGCGCAGCGAGAAATAGCGTCGCCGCCCTGCCACGACGCCGAATTTGCCATCCTCGGGCCGCACGATGAGCGGCTGCAAGACACCTTTGGCGCGGATGCTCGGCACAAGGTCGGCAATATCGGGCTCCGGGTCGCGATAGCGCATGTTGCATTTGGAGATTTTGAGCTTACTGATTTCGATGTGTTGAAGCTCCATGATGGTCTGCTCCTGAATGGAAGTGGACCGTCCCTGTCCGTGGGTTTTGCGCTTTCGCGGGCGGGGCCGGGTTGGTGCGGGATGCACCTATTCCGCCGCCTCAGCGGTCGGAATCTCGGCCCCTCGCAGCTCTCGAAACGCGAGGAGAAAATCACTTGCCTTGCTGGCTTGGCTGGCCGCGTGAAAGATCGCGCGGGAATCCTCTTTGAGGATTTGCAGCCAATGGCCCAGGTAATTGGCATGGCGGATTTGCGGCGCAATGCTGAAATGCGCGCAGAGAAAGGCGCTGGTCAGTTCCGCGATCAGTTCTTCGCGCGCATAGGCCGATGAGCCGAAACGGTGTTGCAGATCGCGGTTGAGGCGCGAGGAATGCGCGGTCCAGTGCCCGAGTTCGTGAAAGACGGTGCCGAAATAATCTGCTGCACTGACAAAATCCGCAGCGGACGGAATACGGATGAAGTCTTCGCTGCGATGGTAGAAGGCTTGACCCCCGCCCTCGCGGATCACAGCGCCGGTCGCGGCGATCAACGCTTCCGCGTCGTGCGATAGCGCGGACGGCGCAACCGGCTTCGGCGCGGCGACGATATGGCCCGGCAAGCCCTCGCACTGCTCGACATTGAACACGATGAAGCGTTTGAGGAACGGAACGGCGTTGGGCTCGTCGCCCGCTTCGCGCGCCCGCTCCTGTTCTTTCTTCGGAATGTAGCGGTCGGCGTAGCAGATGGCCGTGCCGCGCTCGCCCTTGCGGACATGCCCGCCAAGGCTCAAGGCTTGGCGGAAGGTCAGCCATTCCTGCGCAGCAAAGCCGCGCCGGATCACGGCATCCCACAGGATCAGGACATTGATCCCCGAATAAAACTTGCGGCTGACAGCGCTACGCGGCAGGCCAAGTGCTGCGCCGGAGGCTTGCCACGGCTGCACCCAAGGGACACAGCCCTTTTCCAATTCCGCGACGATGCGGTCGGTGACTTCTTCGTAAAGCGAAATGCGGCTCGTGCCGCTGGCGGATTGCTGGTGGGTGTGGCGCATCGCGTGCCTCCTCGTCGGACCTCGCGCCCGCAATTCCCCGGAAGCGGGGTGGGCGGCGTCTTCGACCGCAGAGGCCCGCCGTCAGAGGCGGGGCGCACCCTTTAGGGCCGGAGCGAAGCGGAGGACGCGCAAAGCGCGTTGCGGCACGCCGCGGCGGGCCTAGAAGGGAGCGCCGCCCGCACCGCGGAGGGGAATTGCTTTCAAATGAAGTCGGCGTGCGAACGCACGGCGGCCATAGCCCTTCTTCTTGCGACAGGGATCGACGCCCGAAGGGCCAAGACCGGATTCGAGCACAGCGAGAAGCGGGACTTGGCGCGCGAGAGCCCGGCGCGCGGAAGGCGCGGGCGCCAAGCCTTGGTTACCGGTGACTCATTTGCGTTTCTTGGGCGGGCGCACCAACTCGATGTGGCTGACACCCAAGGCACAAGCCAACTCATAGAGGGTGACAATCGAGGGATTGCGGCGGCCACGTTCCAAGGTGCTGAGATATTGCTGGCTGAAGCCGGATTTTTCGGCGAACTGCTCTTGGGTCAGTCCGGCCTTTTGCCGGATCCGTTTGACGTTTTCGCCGACCAAGACGCGCATGTCCATGCGCGCCAGATCAACCCATTACATAGTCCGAGTTTATCAACTATGATATGTATTGCCCGTCGCCGTGACATTTTTGGGGCGGTCATCGGCCGGCGCGCCGTTCGTCCCCCATGAGGGCTGGAGGAATTCTGTGGATACCACCTTCGATTGCTCGCCAAAGCGATCCAGATGGGCGACCATGTGCCAGGGGAACCGAGCGCAGCCTTTTGTAAAGATGGAGCGTCTCCGACATGCCCGCAAGCGATCCGCCTTCTGCCATCGCGGACGACGTACCCTGGTCGGAAAAGATCACATTGTATGACGAGGCGCATTTCGTCACGTATCTGCGGTTACTGGATGCGAGCGCCGCGGGCGCCTGCGACGCCGAGATGTGCCGCATCGTGCTGGGGATCGATCCGGTGAAGGAGCCGGACCGCGCCAAGCGGGCACTGGACAGTCATCTGCGCCGCGCGCGCTGGATGACCGAGCAGGGTTATCGCCAGCTGCTCTAGCGGGTGAGGTTTGTCCATTAGGTGAGGAACTGCCGGTAGCCGCCTTCCATCAAATCGCGACCATAGCGAACCGCGCGCCGGATCTGGTCGCGCAGATGGTCTCCTGTGTCGCTCCAGTCGCGCTCGACACGCGCTGCGCCGAACAGGGCGATGGCGATCTCGCGATAGGAGGCGTGCGCCAACCAGCCATCGAGCGCTTGGGCGATGCGCGTCAACCGCGGGGCGCGGCGCTCCCGCGGATAGAGCGAGGGGCGCAACTGGCCGGAGCCGACAAGATCGGCGAGACGGCGCACCGCCAGAAAGCGGCTTGCCCGATGGTGCGATGCGGGCAATGCCGGCGTGAGCAAAAGGGCTTCCATAAGGGGTGTGTCGCCGAAAATGGCAAGCTGCAGAAAACGGCCATCTTGCGCGAAGAGCACGTCGCGCCGCCCGTCGTCACCCAAGGATTGCACGGTGCTACGGCATTGCAGCTTGTCGAGACGAAGCGTGTTGACCTCTGTCCCGCGCCGCATCGGTGAGGCGGTGAGCGGCAGGATCTCGCGGCACAAATCCAACTGCCAGAACACGTTGGCCTTGCGTGCGTCGAGAAGGGGGTTTTCGAATCGCAGAAGCCCCCAAACCAAAGCGGCATCCGTGCCGCCCTGATCGACGGCAAGCGCCGGTCTGTCGGTATCCTGGAAGGCCTGGATGTAGGTGGGGTTTCGCCGGAGAAATTCCCAGGCCCAACCGAGCCGCGATAACCCCGCCATCCAACGATAGGTTTCCGTGGAGGGCCACAGGGTGGAAACAGCGTTTCCCAATGCGGTTTCGGCAAAGAGCGTCATGTGAAGTGTCCGCCACCACGAGCCCCCAGCCAGTATTTCCCTTTTCAAACCGCGCTGGCCACCAACGACCGCATTAGCGGGACATACATCGTTTGCCCGTGCCGCTCACACTGCGCGTAACTCTGCAACTCACAATTTAAACGTGTTTTGTTGCTCCGCCAAGGGGGGAAGGACATCAATATTCCTCGATCCGGTAGTGTCTCAGTTTGACAGGAAATCACTCCTATACATGCGCGCATACGCTTGGTTGTGAATTTTTGCGAATCACTTACGTTATAGTTGCGTTCCGCAGGGGATGGCGCGCGTGACTAGCCCACTAGAATTGACAACGGATGTGATCACGGCTGGCGCAGCACTGGCGGGCCTGCTTCTTGTCTTCATGGGAAACATTGCGGCTGCTTTCGACGGGTACGAAAAGCAAGAGCAGCACGCCGTCCGCGTGAAATACCAGCATCGGCTCTGGGTTGCGTTCGCAGGCTTTGCTCTTGCGATTGCCGCTACGATCTTCGCCCTAATTGGTAAGTGGGCGCTGTCTGAGTATGTCTCGTTTCTCGGTCTGGTCTTGCTGCTAGTCGCTCTCGGTTGGGTGATCTTCGTTGCGCTGAGGGCCGTATTGGACGTGAAATAATGGCGCTTACCCTCGAATCTGAACAACGCCTAACAGAAGTTGGGCTCGTCGCCTTCTACGAGAACAAAAAAGATGCATGGCTCGCGTCCGCTCAGGAAATGAAGAATTTTTGCACAAACAATTTTCCGGTTGGCGCCCAAATTAGGCGCGATGATGTGGCCAAAGCGTTCCACCCAGTTCTCGAAGTGCATGAGGACTTTAGGGTGTTCCGCGAAACGGAAAAGTTACGCGGAAAATTCTGGATAAAGGATTTTGCGGACCTTATAATCGACCGCACATGGGACCAGTTGACGTGAGGCGAGTATGACCAAGAACAAAGAAAACATTGCAGCTGCCCAAGCCCTTGTTGAAGCAATCTTGGCTAAGAACTTCAATCAGAAGGTCAGTAAAAAATCGTCGCGCGCAGCAGCCGAAAGGTTACTTGAAAGCGTGCCGACAGCGCGACCGTCCAAAGAAGCGCAAGCCGCTTAAATCGCTCAATTTCAGCGCCGCCGCGCTCGAATTCAGTCAATGACGACAGATTGGTTTGCCATTACCACCCATGCTATGCTTAGCGGCAAGCATGGAGGGTGGAATGGATCCTAAGCAGCTAAAGGCTCTATACGACCAAACGGAAGCAGCCAATAGAACGAAGGCTGTGTCGACTGCGAAGGCAAATGTTGCGGCCCAAGAAGACCTCCGTGAGTTAGATGCTAGGGGTAAGGCCGCGCTCCACAACGTAGTTCTTCCCTATTTACGCGACGTTCAAAACGAATTTGAAGATGCTGCATTTACGCTGCGAGTACTTGGCGTTGACCTCTCTGATGGCATGCCTATCGGAGTCGCCTTTCATGTTGGGTCAAACCCAGAGTACGGAGTTAGCGTGAATGCTGGGAAAGTTACAGTTTGGCGCGGGTTTGAGCCCAAGCTCGGTTCAGACAGGACCGAGATTAAGTTTGTGTTCCCAGCGACAGTTGAACCGTTTATCGGGAGCATTGACGATCTTACCCGTGAAAAAATCGCATCCCTGATTGCTATAGCCATAAGGAACGGCTGAATGCCCAAAGGGCCTAAGGGCAAAACCGGCCCGCTGACGTGATCGGGAATGCCATTATGGTCGCCAAACTTGCCACTGGCGAAATTACGGAAGACCAAAAAGTCAAGTCCGCCGCCGCCGAGCTAGGCAGCAAGGGCGGTAAAGCGCGGGCTGTTGCGCTCACCAAGAAAAAGCGTGCCGATATCGCGAAGAAGGCGGCATCGACTAGGTGGGCTAAAAGTCAAAGCTAGTCTGATCTCCAAAACTTTTGTTCACGTGGCGCTCGTATTCACTCTTGTCGCGAGAAATCTGAGCGATACCGAGAAGCTGACCCAAATGGGTACGTAGTGCCTTTACGCCAAACTCCGACAGAAACTGGTGTAGTTTTTTGTATGGCACACGGCTCTGCCCTCGCATTAATCGCGTCTGCTCCAGAACCTTGCTGTTGCTCTTGGCTAGACGTCCATTCCCCATACTTCGATCCCGGCGACCGTTTCAAGCGCGCGCTACTGCTCATGCGATTCAAATTTTGGCGTTGCCTTCTAAACGCGCTCTCGCTCTGGCCATGTCATCGGCGCCGCATCTCCACATTTCGGCGGTATCCCTGCCCTTCTCGTCATTCTCAAGAACGGCTCGGGCCGAGGTGAAGAAAGCGGAATAGGTGAAAGCAAAATGTGCCATTAACACCACGCCTATGCCGAGCCCCCCCTCAGAGAGCATGTGTTGGGTTGGTATTGATGCTTGTTCCACCTGCAAAACACTAATGTAATTGGTGTGTGAATATCCACATAGATAGCTATAAACCTCATCAAAATACTTCTCGTGAAACCCCGCGCTCACCGCCAAGCTGCGCCAATTCACACCGGTTCTCCACTGGCCTTCGAGTAGCTTCTTCTGTTGCTTATCCGAGTAGCGTTTGAATTCAGGATGTGCCGCGATTTCATGCTTCAGCCGTTCTATGTCTTTTTTTTCGCAAGCTAACGTTTGTCGGGATTCTCTTGTGGACGCATGGAACTGCTGCCGATCTGTGAGGCCACCCAACCACCAAGTTTTATGCCTGAACTCAGATTGCGCGGAAACAGAACCCCCGTAGATGTAGAAAAAGACGAGGTATGTTTCCCACGCGGATCGTGCGATCACCGTCAGCGAGGCGTTATCGACGAACGTAGCAATTGGAGTACCATTACATTGGACGGTTGAGCCATCCGCGATAGCTCTCATTGTAGCTAGATGACGGAATAGCTTTATCGAGATTCCCTGCGCGTCGTTGTGCCATGGGTTGTCAGGATCAATTGCTTTCCCGCCTTGAAAATTGACGAGCTGAGCGTAAAGATTCAGAAGAACAGAATAAGCCTCGTCGTATTTCGTCATCTATCCCCCAAAAATTCTGGGCCGAGTCTTTCACGGGTCGAGCGTGCCAGACGGTTGAGATGCGTCGCCGGTCAAGGCTCGGGCTGGCTGATCGAGGGATCGCCTTCGGCCTTGGTGTCGGGAAGGAGGCAGCGTGCTTCCCGCGCGCCCAAAAAACCCGCGCGCTCGCGGCCAATCTCGACAAACGCGGCCTGCACAGCCGGCACCACGTTTGAGCCCAAAGGGGCGCATTGAGGGATGCTGCGCACGTGCCGGCTGGTGACGTTGCGTTGCTAGCTTCGATGTCCACGCCGATTTTTCCTCCGAGCCTTGCTATCAACCGGCGACATCGAATTCGGCACCGTCTCGACCAAGAAATGGCCCCTTGCCCATCCAATCAGATATTGATGGAGCCGCGGAATGCGCATGCTAGCACTGCGCAGAATGTTGAAAATCTGCTGATAATCCGCTGTGCGCTCGCGCAGCAACATCGTCACGATCTGCCCGGTAGCCCGCTGCCGCAGAGGCTCATACCGGTCGTCCTGCCAAATTACCTGTAACAGTTCAAGCGTTGCCACGAGATGGGAATGCGGGTCAGCCAACTTTCCGCCAATCACCTTGATCAGGGAAGTGAACGGCTGGCTGGGAACATCATGTCCGGCCATAACGTCCATTGCCAGTGCCGCGATCAGTGCTCCGCCAGATATGCCGATATAACTCTGCCCGGCATCGACCAGAAGTGCGGTCCACTTGCAATAGGTCTGCAAATCAATAGCGCGGCGGTCCAGCGCAGTCATCACCACGGCCTGAAGCCACACGGCCTTTTGCGCACCAATTCCCTGAGCCATTTGCCGAAGGGGGAGGTCGTCGCTCAAGAAAATGAGATCGCCTTGCAACGCCAAAACGGCTTCATTGAAGATATTGCTTCGATTGTCGCTTAAATGCTCCCGCAGCGCGTCAGGGAGTTCATCCGTGGCTCTTACGGGACGCACTTCCGCATTGGCCTTGACCCAAGCGATCACCTGATCGAGTTCATCACCCCACTTCTTGACCTCCTCGACGCTGGCCTCGACAAGAGCGATTCCCTCGCCGCTCCACCGCATCGATCGGAGACCATCGACTTCAGACTGTGCGATTTTCGCCCTACGCGCATATAGCCCGTCCAACATCGCCTGCGAAATAACGATTGGACCGCACACATCCTGGACGACCTGCATCGCACCAAGATGCCAAATGTTCCAGAATGTCCATAGGTCGACCACGCAGCCCTTCTTGTCATGGGCAATTATCGTTTGGATCGCAGCCTGACGCTCTGGCTCGTTCCCCTGTGCCACCTTGACCTTCAAGCCGGGCGCAGTGACCGCGCCGGCCGCATCAATCGTGTCGCCGCCGATTCGCGCCGCAAGCACTGCAAGCGGCCAGTTGTTAGTCGCGTACTGCCGGGTCTCGGCATCGACCCAATCATGCCGTTCTCTGAGTTCTTCCCGAATTTCTTCAAGGCCCGTAAGCGAAGCCGGATCGACCGATATGCTTCGAAATAAGAAGATGGTCGGAAACCGCTGCTCGTAGTTCGCAAGCACGTAGTGAAGACGCGCCACATATTTATGCCGTATCTGCGTGATCTTTCCTTCGCGTCCGTCAGGCATGACGAACTCGGCCCCCGGTGCTTGGCCAACAACAGCCAACGCCAGTGGATGGTCAGGTTCCCATGACTCTACGTCCAGCCGCCGAAGTGCGACGTCCGGCTCAATAACAAAGAAGACCTTTTCGCCATCGGAAAATTCGACATCGACGGCGGCGTCAGGCGCTGCGGTTGGCATTTCCCACGCACGTTTGCCTCCCGGCATGCCTTCTTGCAGTACAAGAGAAGACAGCGCCTTCCATGCGCGCGCCTCATCGCGATGCGCCAGAAATAGTCGATATGCGAGCACTGCCGCGCGATCCAAAAATCCAAAATGGCCGAGGATCGCAGCAAGCCGGAAATGACCCTCTAATGTCGGTTCGGCAAAGTCCTGGACGCGATCCGAAAGCAATGCGAGCAGTTCGGTCGATTTGTTCTGACGCATCAGAATCTCAATCTTCAGGAGCGTTGCCTGAAAATGTCTCGGCCTGATGCTCAGCAACCGATCAATTGCGACGAGCGCGCCGGGAAGATCGCCCACATTCCACGCATGGGCGGAGGTGAGCCAAAGAACATCGGGGTGGTCGCGTACTAGGTCGGATGCCGCCTCTAACGCCTTGCGCAGCGCGTCGTCCCGGCGCGCAGCACCCAAAGCTTGGAGGTAGAGAAGTGTTGCCGGGCTGGCGCGACGCAGGTCAACCCGACCCTCCAATAGGCGCGACGCTTCCAGCGGTCGTTCGTAGCGTCGCAGGTCTCGGGCGATCATATAGCGCGTCGGGATATCGGCGTGCTCGGGCAACCCCGCCGCGATGCGCTGGAGCGCTTCGACGAAAGTCTCCGCAGGCTTGCCCTTCTTAATTTCGTCTTCGACTTTTAGCAGTTCCACGAACGGAGCGTTTCGCTCATCATTTCCCAGCGCGGCAAGTGCCTCATCAAACACAGCCCGATTGTCGATGCGTAGCGCGATCTCTGCCATCAATTGCCAGCGCGTGGCGCGTAGGTGATCCGGGAACGTGTCATCCGGCGCATGTTTGAGCAGGTCCAACGCGCCGGGCGGATCAGAGTTCGCTAGCAGTTCTGCATAGATCAGGGCGGCTTCGCCGTCACCTGTCAGCGATTTGAGTGTGGCCGCAGCCTCAGCGGATTTGCCCTGCACCGCTTGCACCAACCCGAGCATCCGCGTGAGATGTCGATCCGCCGGGTACAGTGCTCGCGCCCGTGCCAGTATTTCCTCCGCCTCGGGCAGCCGTCCCGCAAGACGCAGACAGATTGCGGCGTTGTTGGCAATCGCCGCGAGTTCAGGAAAGTCGCCCTCGACAAAATCAAGCTGGCGCGACACCGATTTTTTCAACTCGGTTGCCGCCGCGTCGAGTTCATCCGCGCTGACGGCAGTTAGACCGCCGGGGAGGTAGGCATTGGTTTGTGTTGCCATGGCAAGCACGGCATGCGCCTTGAGCCGCTTGAAGACGTCACTGTCGGGATGCTTCTTGGCCAACTCAATGACGCGCGCTTCCCAACCGAGAACACTCCGAAGCCTCAGAAATTCGGCAAGACCCAGATCGGCGTCGATGGTTCCGGCCAGATCGGCAGGGATGAGAGAATCAGGCTCGCCCTTCCAGTCGGAGCGCGCGGCAGCTTGCATCAAATAGGCTATCGCCTGTTTCGCGGGCGGCTTTGCCCCCAGTGCAGCACGCGCAAGCGACATCGAGTCATCGAAGCGTGATTGCAGAAGCCGTACTAAGGACATATTCGCTGTCGCCGCCGGATCGGTCGGGCGAGCAGCGTAAGCTTCTTCGTAGAGTGTTTCGGCTTCCTTCTGGTTCCCCAATTCGTGCGCAATTGTCGCCAGATTTGTCTTGATCCGAAAGATCGCGCGGGGCTGCGCAGTAACGTCGGTCGTTTCGAGAAGTGCCAGCAATCCTTTTTGGGCAATTTTTAGCTGGTAGTCGTTCCGTATCAGATCACGAAAGGTGTCAATCCGCGCGTGTAGAGCGGCGTCCTCGCTGGCGTCAATGGGCGCCGCCATCGGTTCGTCGACAGGCAGAATCGGCGCGCTACCAGCCTTCATCAACGTCGAGAGATTGTCGATCTTGGCGGCCAGATCAGATATTGCGCCACCCGGAGAATCAGCTTCCAGACGCGCCTGGCTCACTCCCGCCCAAGGAACGAACAAGTTATATGCCGCTTCATGCTCCGCGATGCGAAGACACAGGCTTTCCCAGCCAAAGAGGGCGACGGTGAGATCGTGTCCCTCTTTGCGTAATTCTTGCTCGACCGAGTAGGCCGCGTCGGTAGCAGCCCTATCGTCAGGTGCGGTGGTGGCGAAAATGATTTCCTTGAGACCGCCATCCAATACGAGTGCCGCCCGGCAGTCTTGGAGGATTTTCTTTCGTTTCAGCGGTTTGGCGACACGGCGGCATTGGATACCGACGCGACCCGTTCGCTCGCAGTATGGTTCACTCTTGCGCTGACGATACGAATGGGCTCCGAGAGAAAATCGTTGAACGCATTCTTTGCCTGCTTTCGCAATTCTCGGCGATCACATAGGAAAAGAACACGTTTCACCCACCCTGCCCGGA
The DNA here is from genome assembly GCA_015654635.1 of Alphaproteobacteria bacterium. Classification (GTDB taxonomy): domain Bacteria; phylum Pseudomonadota; class Alphaproteobacteria; order Micropepsales; family Micropepsaceae; genus Rhizomicrobium. Next base: position 46,308 of record JAATGP010000072.1, read on the forward strand.
TCAGTAGATCTGCAAGTGCGATGGCAACTCGGGTCTTTCCAGTGCCGGTAGCCTGAACGATCAGGGCCTTACGATGCTTGTCAGAGAAGCGCTCTGAAACGCGCTTAATGGCTTCGATCTGATAAAGGCGATCAACGATTCCTGAGCGGGGGCTGAGCGTATTGAGAGCCTGACGGCTAGCGCGCTGGAACGTCACCAAATATTGGAGGGAGTCCTTGGAATAGTAGCCGAAGACCTTTCTCGGAGGATACCCAAGAAAATCATCCCACATCCATATGTCGTAGCCATTTGTGTAGAAAATCACCGGTCGCTGACCGAACATCTTCTCGAGGCCGTCGGCGTAGAGTTTGGCCTGATGCCGGCCGATCTCCGGATCGACGGACGCCTTTTTGGCTTCGATGACGGCGAGCGGCTTCCCGTTGTTATCCCACAGAACGTAGTCCGCGTACCCTATGCCGGAGGTGGTCGGCTGGTGCTTGACCTCTACCTCCCTGCCGACATCCGTCGTCCACCCAGCGGTGGCGATGAGACTGTCAATGATCCGCGTTCGTGTTGTCGCCTCATCGAATTCGAGGAGATTTGCAACGGCTGCGCCAGCCGATGCGAGGGCCTCCATTTCGTCCGCCCGCTTCGCAGCAGTTGCAGCGGCGCGGCGTGCCTCATCCAGTTCCCGAAGTAGCGCATCCATTTGCGCTTCCTGCGCCGCGAGTTTTTCGAGAACTTGGCGACGCTCACGTTTGAAGTTTTCTTGTCCGTCGCCTCCGGCCTCTGGAATTGGCGGAGAAAAGGCGGGAAGACTTGCCGCATCGCCCTTGCCAAAGCGAACCAATAGCCATTTCGCGAGATCGAACGCCTCGCGCAGCAGCCACAAGGCATTCTGTACGGTCGCAGGCTCACCATGAGCTGCTTTATTGCCGTGAATCCTGAGAGCATGCAGTTTGTCGAGCACAACTTTCGGCGTAATTGCGCGAAAGGGTTCGTTGTTCAGGAGGTCAACAAAGCTCGCTTGATCTGGTTTGGGCAACCGGAGATCTTTGTAGATATCCTTGGTGAGGTTCTCACCGAATAGGCGTAGCTTCACGAGGGCGCTTGCCGGATCGGCATGCACGTAAACCTCGGCAAAGCCTGCAAGGGCGGAGAGTTCGGGCCAGGCCGGGCGCAGCATCTCAAAATTCAGAGATTTCATCGGGTGGCCTCCGCAAGCGCCGCGTCAAAGGCTGCCCTGTTCTTTATGATGACTGGGGCTTCTCGCGGCTCGTCAAGCCGATCAGCCACGTCGAGCCGAAGCCGCTTGTTGAAATAGTAAAGCAGAGCGCGGCGGACAGGCACGAGCACTTCGCCGCCACTCATCATGAAGTCCCCAGCTATAATCTCTTGCTGACTCTTAGAGAGTTTTGGGTTCGGGCGCAGTGCGACCGAAAAGTAGGTCGACCATTGCAAATCGTCAGATGCGGCTGCACCCAGCTCTCCAAGAGAACGCACATCCTGAAATCGCGACAGAATGAAGTCTTTGAACTTCTCATCACGATGACAATATGCACGCACATGCCAACGCAAACCGTCACTGGCGAATGCATGTGGAGAAATCCGTCGCAATAACGGCTCCGGGCTCCGCTCGCTCATGGACTGGTAGAGGATTTCCACTGAACGTTTCTGACGTACGCCATCGAGAATGGAACGCAGAACGTCAGGGGCTATCCTCCGCTGAGGAATCGGCAGCCTGTCTGCAAATGGCACATTAGCCAGGGTGCTGGCCAAGTCCGTCGCATTGAGCGCGCTATTCGGAATAAGATTGGCAAGATATGCGTCGGCGTCCAGAGCAATAAATTTTGGCCGAAAGTTTTTCGCAGCAAAGTAGCGCTTTTGGCTGGAGTCGTAGCGCAAATTTTGCGGGGCTTGCTCCTGATATAGTGCCAAATCCTTTGACGCCTGGGGAACAGAGACACCAAATTCTTCAACGAGATCCGAGCGATTAACCCCCCCTTCCCAGAATAGACGAAATTCGATGTGCTCAAGCCGGCGCTCGACCCCCCAGCGAAATCCACGTCTTTCCCTCTGTACCGTGACCATCACACCAATCCACTGGGTCTCTAAACTATACCCATCGTGTTTATATACGCATAATGAGCTGGTCAAGCTCCTTGTAGATTCCAGGGGCGATATTGACCGACTACCGGGGACTTCGCGATGGGGCAGCCCCACCTCGAGATGGTTTCACCACCCCATCATCCAACAGCCGCTAGCTCTGGTTCGGCTAAGGGACACCGCACGATCGCTATCCACATATCTGCTGAAGATGGGAGGGCGCCTTGGGCTGCCAGCATCTTGCCAAGCGCGCAAGGCGTCGTAGTACTCAGCCAAAAGTGCCTGGGGCACAATTTGCTTAAGCGCCTCGTTCAGGTTCCAGCCCATGGCGGGTGTGCCGCTACCCATTTTCTTACGTCCCGAGACTCATGCCCCGGACCGAATTATCAGCCCTGCGACATGTGCGCGCCAAGGCGTTTGCTCTCCGGCTGCTTCCGTGGTGCTTCCGCGGCCCGGACAACAAAAAGGGCGCTCATCGCGCCCTTATGCAAGTCATTGATTGTATTATCCTACTTGGAGCGGGCGACGGCGAATCGAACGCCCGACCCTAACCTTGGCAAAAAACGGCCGCCAGCTTTGCCAACACCTTCGCTTTAACCGCAATCTCACGCCATTACTGTCCACGCCCCGCCACTAACACTTTGATATAATTTACTTTTCTTATTGACACAGAATGCGCACTCCATTTTGATTCGTACGCGAACCGAATATCTGACTGCTGAACTTTCGGCGAGGTGTCTATGGAATCGGCATACGAACGCTACCCCACGGGTCCCAACAAGCCGCACGGGGCCGGGACGGTGGGGCGTCTTCTGAAAGGTCGTGATGTTTTCCAGCTGGTCACACTGTCCCGCACGACGGTCTGGCGGCGTGTCCGGGAGGGTACGTTCCCCGCGCCCGTGTCGTTGGGGACGACGCGCATCGCATGGCGCGAGAGCGACATTGCCGCCTGGATGGCAGCGCAGAAATTAACAACCGAAGGGGTACCTTTGGACCACGACGGTCACTAGCAACTTCGCCACATTCCACGTCTTGACGCGAGCGCGAGAGAGGGCGACACATTCGTTCCCGCTCGGCGGGCGCGTAGCTCAGTTGGTAGAGCGTTCCCTTTACACGGGAAATGTCACGGGTTCGAATCCTGTCGCGCCCACCACCTCCCACGACAATCAGCGTTTCGATTGCGCGCGCTCAGGCCCACGACCGTGAGCGGCTGTGCGTCGTCTGCCCCCCAGCTGCCCCCCACGACGATTTTCGATCGAGCAGTAGAAATTTTTGGGCGCCGGAAGTATAGTAACGCCTTCAACAACAAGGACTTATGAGCCATGCGGTATGGAGCGCGGTTCACCGACCCTCTCGGTGTAAACGAGATGCTCTACCGCTGAGCTAACCGCCCGTAAGGCCGTCCCTCATACACGAGACCGCCAAAGCATCAAGCCTCCGTTTCAGAACCATCCCTTGACAACGAAGTAACCTACAGGTTACAGTAACCTAAGGGTTACATATTCGTGGGGCTGACATGGATAAATCGACCGACGATGAAATCATCGCCAAGCTGAATGCCATCGATCGCAGCGTGGGTTGGGCGGTTCTGGCGCTTGTGGGAACCCTCGTAACGCTGCTGGCGGTCTTTGCTGGTGCCTTTTTTACGGGTCACGCGGCCTTGCTCCAAAGCGAGGGCGTACAAATCGCGGTCGGCATTCTCTTCGCCGCTGCAATCTTCGTCCTTGCCCTGCGCATAGGCCAGCGCTCCCAGCCGCAGGCTTACCTCGAGAGCATGGAGCCGCGTATCTTGCGGCGGCGAATCGACGCCCATCACCGCTATTGGCGCTGGACTCTGCTTTCCTGCATTTTCACGAGTTTCTGGAGTGCCATGAGCCTCGGCCACGCCTTCGCTCATGTCGGGCCGGATAACCGGTTTTGGGCTCTTTTGGCGGGCGCAATGTTCATCCCAGTGATTGCCCTCTTCTCTGCGATGTTGATCGTCGGCCCTGGCTGGATAAGCCGGGACATGCACCGCATCCTGAACGACGACTTCATTCGCGCGCTGCGGGGCCGCGCGGAGCGGCTTGGTTATGCGGCGCTGATGATAGCTGTCGCCGGAGCGCTTCTCGTCGCCATCTGGCGCCCCGCGCTCACCCTGCCCGTGCTGAGCTGGGCGCTCTACGCGGGCTTTGCTATTCCAGCGCTCTATTACGTCATCGCCGATTGGCGGGCTGGCCGCGATGGCTGAACGCCGCCTTGGCAATCGCCTTAAGGAACTTCGCACCGCGCAGGGGCTGACCCAGACCGATCTGGCGGCCCTGGTCGGGGTCTCACGCAAGACCATCAACACGGTGGAAAATTCGGTCTTCGTACCTTCCACCCTGCTCGCCTTGGCGCTCGCCAAAACGCTGAACGCAACGGTAGAAGAACTGTTCTTCATCATCGATGACGACAGTTAGTTCAAACGCAAACAGGACAGGCGGATTGCTCCACCTGCCCTGCGCGATAGACAAAATTGCCGAACCTTAGTTCAGCGAATCCTTCAGCTGCTTGCCAGGGCGGAAGCGGGGCTGTTTGGACGGCTTGATGGTGATCTCTTCGCCGGTCTGGGGGTTGCGCCCCTTACCACCAGCGCGCGTGGCGACGACGAAAACGCCGAAGCCGGTCAGGCGCACTTCATCGCCTTCCTTCAGCGCACCCGCGATCAGGTCGAACACCCCGTCGACAGCCTTGGCCGCGTCGTTTTTGGCAAGACCGGTCTGGTCGGAGAGTTTCTGGATCAAATCGTTCTTATTCACTGTAATGGCTCCTTCTGAGAGGCGCGACCTAACTGCGTATAGTGCCTCGGGACAGCGCGAAAATCTTGGAATCGCCGGCGCGATTTATTGGAATTTAGGTCGTGAGGGCCTAGCCGAGCAAGGACAACAGGCGCGAAACTCAAGGAACCCCCAACAAAAAAGGCCAGTTTTCTGGCCTTTTTTACCGGTACGGCGGCGGAATGGGCCCCGGCCGGGCCTAAAGCCCAGCCGGAAAACCCTGTTATACTAATGGGTTACGATGGAATCGGCGTCGGAATCAGACAGTTTTGGCGCCGGCGTCTCGTCCGGTTCCACCCAATCGATCGGTTCGGGCTCGCGCACCAGGGCAACCTTCAAAGCCTCGGTCACCTTGGAAACCGGCACGATCTGCATCCCCAACTTCACATTGTCGGGAATCTCCGCCAGATCTTTTTCGTTCTCCTGGGGGATAATCACCGTTTTGATGCCGGTGCGCAGCGCCGCCAGCAGCTTTTCCTTCAAGCCGCCGATCGGCAGAACCCGGCCGCGCAAGGTAACCTCGCCCGTCATGGCCACATCGCGGCGCACCGCAATGCCCGTGAGCACCGAGATGATGGCGACGCTCATTGCCACGCCCGCCGAAGGCCCATCCTTGGGCGTCGCGCCTTCCGGCACGTGCACATGGATGTCGGTCTTCTCGAACAAGGTCGGTTTGATGCCGAAGGTTGTCGCTTTGGAGCGGACATAAGACCGCGCCGCATCGATCGATTCCTTCATCACATCGCCGAGCTTGCCGGTGGTCTGCATGCGTCCCTTGCCAGGCAGTTGCACGGCTTCGATCTGCAGCGTGTCACCGCCGGTCTCGGTCCAGGCCAGACCGGTGACAACACCGACCTGATCCTCGCCCTCGACTTCGCCATAGTGATACTGGCGCACCCCGGCATAGGTGTTGAGGTTATCATCCGAGACGATGATGGAGGCCGCCTTTTTGGAGACGATTTCCTTCACAGCCTTGCGCGCCAGATTGGCGATCTCGCGTTCCAGACTACGCACACCCGCTTCACGCGTGTGATAGCGGATGAGATCGCGCAGGCCCGCATCGGTGATCGACCATTCCTCGGCCTTCAGACCATGCGCCTTCACCTGTTTGGGGATGAGGTGGCGTTTGGCGATTTCGACCTTCTCGTCCTCGGTGTAGCCGGGGATACGGATGATCTCCATACGGTCCATCAAAGGCTGCGGCATGCGCAGCGTGTTGGCCGTGGTGATGAACATCACATCCGACAGATCGAAATCCACTTCCAGATAATGGTCGTTGAAGCTGGCATTCTGCTCCGGGTCCAGCACTTCCAAGAGAGCCGAAGACGGATCGCCACGCCAATCGGCACCCAGCTTGTCGATCTCGTCCAAGAGGAACATCGGGTTTGCCGTTTTGGCCTTCTTCATCGACTGAATGACCTTGCCGGGCATCGAGCCGATATAGGTACGGCGGTGACCGCGGATTTCCGCTTCATCCCGCACGCCGCCCAGACTCATACGCACGAACTCGCGGCCCGTGGCGCGTGCAATCGACTTGCCGAGCGAGGTTTTGCCCACGCCGGGAGGGCCGACCAAACACAGGATCGGGCCTTTCATTTTGCCGGCGCGTTGCTGCACCGCCAAATATTCCAGGATGCGCTCCTTGACCTTCTCCAACCCGAAATGATCCTCGTTGAGGATGTCTTCGGCGAGTTGGATATCTTTCTTGGTCTTGGACTTCTTGCCCCAAGGCAGCGACAGCATCCAGTCGAGATAATTGCGCACGACGGTCGCTTCCGCGCTCATCGGCGACATCTGCCTGAGCTTGCGCATCTCGGCTTGCGCCTTTTCACGCGCTTCTTTCGACAGCTTGGTCTTGCGGATGCGGTCTTCGAGATCGTTCAGCTCGTCGCGGCCTTCCTCGCCTTCGCCCAACTCCTTCTGAATGGCTTTGAGCTGTTCGTTGAGGTAGTACTCGCGCTGGGTCTTTTCCATCTGACGCTTGACGCGGCTTTTGATCTTGCGCTCGACCTGGAGCACGCCGATCTCGCCTTCGATCAAGGCCAACACCTTCTCAAGCCGTGTCGCCGTATCCAGCGTCTCCAAAAGCTGCTGACGGTCGGCGATCTTCACCGACAGATGCGACGCCACCGTATCGGCGAGCTTCGCCGGCTCTTCGATCTGCGCCACCGCCGCCATGGTCTCGGGCTGCACCTTGCGGTTCAGTTTGATGTACTGCTCGAAATTGGTTTTGACCGTGCGCATCAAGGCTTCGGTCTCACGACCCTCGCCAATCGACTCGAACACGGGTTCAATTTGCGCCTGGAAAAAATCGGTGCGCCCGGTGAAGCCGGAGACACGGGCGCGGCTTTTGCCCTCGACCAGCACGCGAACGGTTTGATCGGGCAGCTTCAAGAGCTGCAGCACGGTCGCCATGGTGCCGATTTTATGCAGGCCATCTGGCGATGGATCATCGTCAGCCGCATTTTTCTGCGTTACCAGCAGAATCTGTTTTTCTTCCGCCATCACCTCTTCGAGGGCGCGGACGGATTTCTCGCGGCCGACGAATAGCGGAACAATCATATGGGGGAACACGACAATGTCGCGCAAAGGCAGGACCGGCACGAGCTGGGCTTCGGGCTTATCCGGTTTGGCGACGTTGGGATCTGACATCATGGTCTCCTCGCCGGGTTGACCGGCGGTTGCGAAGCGCTCTAGCCCCAAATGGGCGCAGGAACTCTTTATGTCGCCCGTTAGGGGCCGACTCCTGGATACAAAATGGGCGTCCCGATAACGGGTTTCAAGGCCACGCCACAAAACGGATGCAAGATTGCACCCGGAGCGTCGCCGCCGCAACAGGATGCGGGAATCTCCCTATGGCCCGGGCAAACAAAAGCGCCCCGACGCGAAACGCCAGGACGCTTGCTTGCTGCACAACCGCTCTTACGAAGCGCTTTGCTGCATTTGGCCCTTGTCGGAGTAGGTGTAAAGCGGGCGTGCCCGGCCTTCCACCACATCCGCGGTGATGACGACTTCCTGCACGCCGGTCAGCGTCGGCAATTCGTACATCGTGTCGAGCAAGATGCCTTCCATGATCGAACGCAGACCACGCGCACCGGTGCGGCGCTGGATGGCCTTCTTGGAAATAGCGCTCAGCGCTTCTTCCTGAAAGCGCAGCTTGACGCCTTCCATCTCCATCAGGCGCTGATACTGCTTGGCCAGCGCGTTCTTCGGGCGCGTCAGGATTTCGATCAGCGCCGGCTCGGTGAGATCGCCCAGCGTGGCAATGATCGGCAGGCGGCCAATGAATTCCGGGATCAGGCCGAATTTCAAAAGATCTTCCGGCTCCACATCCTTCAGCACTTCACCCATGCCGCGTTCGTCCGGGGCGCGCACGGCGGCGCCAAAGCCCATCGAGGAACCGGTGGTGCGCTGCGAGATAATCTTGTCGAGACCGGCAAAGGCGCCACCGCAGATGAACAGGATGTTGGAGGTGTCGACCTGCAGGAATTCCTGCTGCGGATGCTTGCGCCCGCCCTGCGGCGGCACCGAGGCAACGGTGCCTTCCATGATCTTCAGCAATGCCTGCTGCACGCCCTCGCCAGAGACGTCGCGGGTGATCGAGGGGTTGTCGGACTTGCGGCTGATCTTGTCGATTTCGTCGATATAGACGATGCCGCGCTGCGCCCGCTCGACATTATAGTCGGCGTTCTGCAGCAGCTTCAGGATGATGTTTTCGACGTCTTCACCGACGTAACCGGCCTCGGTCAGGGTGGTGGCGTCAGCCATGGTAAAGGGCACGTCGAGGATGCGCGCCAGAGTCTGGGCCAGCAACGTCTTGCCGCAGCCCGTGGGGCCGAGCAGCAGGATATTGGATTTGGCCAGCTCGACTTCGGAATTCTTGCCGCCTGCGTTGATGCGCTTGTAATGGTTGTGCACCGCCACCGAGAGCACCTTCTTGGCGTGGGCTTGGCCGACCACATAGTCGTCCAGCACCTTGAAGATTTCGGCCGGCGTGGGCACGCCTTCGCGGCTCTTCATGAAGGAGGTCTTGTTCTCCTCCCGTATGATCTCCATGCACAACTCGACGCATTCGTCGCAGATAAAGACCGTCGGGCCCGCGATCAGTTTCCTGACCTCGTGCTGGCTCTTACCGCAAAACGAACAGTAGAGCGTGTTCTTGGATTCGCCGCCGCTGGATTTACTCATTCCATATTCCGGGCCTTTCGACCCGCCCTTTGAAAACGCAAGACACCATGGACCTAATGTCCAGTTCCGCCTTGCACAACCCGCGCCAACCCAAATCGGCTTAGCACCGACTATTCGATCACGTTAACGCCGGGCGGATCAAGAATTGTTTAAACCACTGTCATCCTGACAGGCACGCCAGAGCGCGAAATCAGGGTTTATCCGTAGTCTCGCTGCGCTTGGCGAGGACGGAATCGATCAACCCGAAGGATTTGGCCTCTTCCGCAGTCATATAGGTATCCCGATCGAGCGCTTTTTCAATGGCCTCTACAGTTTGCCCGGTATGGTCCGCGTAAATCTCGTTAAGCCGCCGTTTCAACTTAACAATTTCTTGGGCATGACGGGCGATGTCGGCGGCCTGGCCATAATAAGAAGCCGAAGGCTGGTGCACCAGGATGCGGGAATTGGGCAGGCAGAAGCGCGAACCCTTCTCGCCAGCGCATAGCAGAAGCGACGCAGCGGAAGCCGCCTGACCGACGCAGAGAGTCTGCACCGCAGGGCGGATGTATTGCATGGTATCATAGATCGCCATGCCCGCCGTGACGACGCCGCCCGGCGAGTTGATGTACATGGAAATCTCTTTTTTGGGATTTTCTGCCTCTAAAAAGAGCAGTTGTGCCGTAATGAGACTGGCACCGTAATCCTCGACCGGCCCGGTAACGAAAATGATCCGCTCCTTCAGAAGGCGGGAATAAATGTCATAGGCGCGCTCGCCGCGGGAGGTCTGCTCCACCACCATCGGCACAAGCGTGTTCATGTAAACGTCGCGGGGGTCTTGCATGGCTGCTCCTGATTCGACTTGAGAGTTGAGTAGGCTGAAAGGGGGAAGTCAACAAGCGGAACGGATTACCAGAATCGCCCGCCAAAGTCGCCGCAATGCCCTTAAAATAGTGATACTGCAGCGCGGCCCGGATGACGCGCCCGTACTACATAATAGCGCTCTGGCGATCTCGCCACGTCTAAACCACAGCCGCGGATGGACAAGATCGAAGCCACACTGACGCGCATTACGGATCAGCTTCGCCCTCTTCTACCTCGCCTGGCACGAACTCGATAATGTCGCCGGGCTGGCAGGACAGTTGACGGCAGAGTGCGTCGAGGGTGGAGAAGCGGATGGCACGCGCTTTGTTGGTCTTAAGGATGGAAAGATTGGCAAGGGTAATGCCGACGCGATCGGCCAGCTCTGTCAGGCTGACCTTCCGTTCCAACATCACGCGATCAAGGTTGAGTTTGATGGCCATGGTCAGATCGTCAGATCGCTGTCGTTCTTCAGCGCCAGGCCCTGGCGGAACACTTCCGAAAGCGCCAGCACCAACAACCCGGTGAAGAAGTACGAACTGCCGAGATGGGAGTCGCCCCCGAAGTGGAATTCTTGCGCGTCGGGCAACCGAACGGCCATTCCCGAGACAGACACGGCGGTATGGTGCGCCAGATAATCGAGCAAGACATGAACGAACAAGCCCTCGGCTATTGCGGAGACCAGCGAAAAGCCAAGCAGCGAAAAACCGATGATCTGCACCAGCCGGAACGTGGGCTTGGTGAAGCTTTCGCCGCGCCCCACATTGCGGAATAGACGCCGCAGCAGGTCGAAGAGCAGCATGAAGAACAGCACATGCAGCAGTGCGACCGGCAGTCCGGTGTGCTTGACGATTTCAAACAATCCGGCGGCGTCGTTGACGCGCATGGAAAGACCGCCATGGGCCAACTGCGCTCCGAAGGTAGAATTTTGTAGCGATACCGTCCCCGGCAGGCCCAGGAACTCCACTTGTGTGGTGCCAAAATTGGCATTGCCCGGCAGTTTGGGATCAATCGCGAGGACGATCAGGATGGCGACGGCCCCGATGCCGCAGAAAATTGTGAAAACCGTAAAGCCCCAGCGCAGCACACGCGGCAGCCAGCCCATTGTCGTCGTCATAAAAAATCCCTCGGTTGGTCTGTTAGAATTGTTTGGCGAGTGCGGTGAGATCACCGGCGATATCGAGCGCGTGGCCGAGGCACAGCCGGACCGCCTGGAGCCTCAAGACTGCCTGCAGGCTGGCGCCATCTCCGAAGAACGGGCCCGCGACGCTTGACCGGGCGGGCGCTCCCGCGCAGGCCCCCACAGAGATCGCCGTCGCAATCACAGCCCCAAAAACCACGTTTTGCAGGTCGATAGTTCGAAGGCTCATCGGATCACCTATATCGAAAGTCGATGCACTAACATCGATGATCAATATATATTTATCGATAAACAGCAATAGGAACATCTTCATCAGGCCTTCGCCCACAGCCGGGGTGCCATTTTTGTGAGTGGCAAACGGGCCCGGCGGCGTGCAAACACCGTGGCGAGAAACAGCAATCAGGACCGGCCATGAAACAGCACGCTTTCGGCAAACTCCCCGCCATTGTTACAGAGATCGGCTTCGGCGCTTGGCAGATCGGCTCGGCCTGGGGCGATGTCAGCGAGGAAAACGGCAAGGCGGCATTGAATGCCTCGCTGGACGCGGGCGTGACCTTCATCGACACTGCGGATGTCTACGGCGATGGCCGCTCGGAGAAAATTATCGCCGAGGTGCTCAAGGCCCGCGGCGGCGCCCGCCCCTTCGTCGCCACCAAGGCCGGGCGGCGGCTTAATCCGCATACGGTAGATGGCTATACCCGCAAAAACCTCGAAGCCTTCATCGATCGCTCATTGCAGAATCTTGGGGTCGACAGTCTCGACCTCCTCCAGCTGCATTGTCCGCCCACGGAGGCTTACTATAATCCTATTTTGTTCCAAGCTGTGGATGAAATCCAAAAAGCAGGTAAGATCAAAGCCTATGGGGTCAGCGTTGAGAAAGTCGAAGAGGCGCTGAAGGCGATCGAGTTCCCCAATGTCGTCAGTGTACAGATCATCTACAATCTGTTCCGCCAGCGCCCTGCCGAACTCTTCTTCCAAGAGGCCAAGAAGAAGAATATCGCGGTGATCGCCCGCGTGCCGCTGGCCAGCGGCCTGCTCTCCGGCAAGATCACCAAGGACACGCAGTTTGCCGCCGACGACCACCGCGCCTTCAACCGCCATGGCGAGGCTTTCGATGTCGGAGAAACCTTTGCGGGCGTGCCCTTAAAGGCTGGCTTTCAAGCGGTGGATGAGATTCGCAAACTGGTCCCCGCCGGCGCCAGCATGGCGCAGTTCGCCTTGCGCTGGATCTTGATGAACGAGGCGGTGACGGTCGTCATCCCCGGCGCCCGCAACGCCGAACAAGCCCGCGCCAATGCCGAAGCCGCCGCCCTTGCTCCGCTTTCGAACGATGTGATGGCTGCTGCGCGCTCGGTCTACGACCGGCTGGTAAAACCGCACGTGCATCAGAAGTGGTGAGGGCTTGCGTTAGCGGGACGGCGCGGTGCCCCTCAAGCCACAGATATGCGTAGCGACTGACCAAACCCGGTCGCGGGACCGCGATCAGCACGCGCCCCACTCAGCGCGCCATCGCGGGCGCCGCCTGTTGCGTCAAACCGACCGCCTTCACGGCATCGGTGACCGCGCGGTTACGGCAGGCGGCGAAAGCCCGGGCGCGTTCGCCATTCGCCAGAGAACCGGAACGCTCGCCACAGACCGACCGCGCAGCCGCATCGATGCGGTCCAGAAGCGCTGCGGCGCCCTGGGCCGTGTTGGGATCGAGATCGTCATAGGAGACGATGGTGGTCCTCGGCTGGTAGCCGCCAGAGGACAGCGGCGCCATCGCCGCGATGGTGATGGACGGACCCGCCACGGCTGGCGCGTACAACAGGACGGAGGTCAGAGCAACGGCATAGGCTTTCATGGTGCAGTCTCCTTCCGTGAGAATCCAAACCTTCAAAGTTTATGAAGTACTTTACTATATAAAGTACACTGCTATAAAGAGGAAAGCGTACAAGACGCCGCACCCCTTAGAAATGTTCGCTGTCTTTTTCGGCCTGAGGGAGCGCCCTCACCCTGCCGCCGCGCTATCAAACAAAAAGGGCGCCGGTTAGGGCGCCCTCTTCCCATCGCGATTCGCTCCGCGTTATTCGCTTTTCTCAGCCTTCAGCTTTTCGAGGGCTTCGTCCGGGTCCATGAACAGCGTGGCGCGGTCGACGGTGCGCTCGTTGATCTTGGCCAGTTCGGCGATGAAATCGACCACCTTGTCTTCAAAGATCGGGGCGCGGATTTCGGCCTGGGCCTGCGGCGTGCGGCTATAATATTCGAACACCTGCTGTTCCTGGCCGGGGAACTGGCGGGCGCGGGTGGCGATGGCGCGCTGGATTTCATCCGGCGCGATGGTGAGGCCGTTCTGCTCACCGATGCGGGCGAGCACGAGGCCCAGCCGCACACGGCGTTCGGCGATCTCGTGATATTCCTTCTTCAGCTCTTCCTCGGACTTGCCTTCGTCCTCGGCGGTCTTGCCTTCACGCTTCAGCTCGGCTTCGACTTGGCGCCAGATGCCGTTGAATTCGCCTTCCACCATGGTGGGCGGCAGCGAGAAGGCATGCTGGGCATCGAGCGCATCTAGGATGCGGCGCTTCATGTGCAAGCGGCTGGCGGCGGCGAAATCCTTCTTCAGCTGCTCGCTGATGCGATCTTTGAGAGCGACAAGGTTATCAAAGCCGATGGTCTTGGCGAACTCGTCGTCGATGGTGACCGCATCGGGCTTCTTCACCTCATGCACCGTCACCGCGAAGGCAGCGTCTTTGCCCGCCAGATTCTCGGAACCGTAATCGGCGGGGAACGTCACCTTTACATCGCGCGCTTCACCGGCTTTGGCGCCGATCAGCTGGTCCTCAAAGCCCGGAATGAACTGGCCGGAGCCGAGCACCAGGTTGAAGCCCTCGGCCTTGCCGCCTTCGAACTCTTCGCCATCGACGCTGCCGACGAAATCGATCAGCACCGAATCGTTTGCCTCGGCGGCTTCGCCTTCGGCGCGGGCACTAAAGGTGCGGGATTGCTCGGAAAGACGAGTGACGGCCTCGTCGATATCCGCCTCGGTCACATCCGCGACCAGCTTCTCGACTTCTAGGCTGGTCACATCGGCCAGCTCGAAATCGGGCATCAGATCGATCACGACCTTGAATTCCAGATCGGCCTTGCCGTCCACGGCCGCCTGCACATCGCCCACCGGCTCAACGCGCGGGGGGAACGCCACCTTCAAATTGTTGTCGGTGACTGCCTTCTGGCTGCCCTCGTTGACGATCGCCTCGACGATCTCACCCATCATCGACTTTCCGAAGGTCTTCTTCAGATAGGAGACGGGCGCTTTGCCGGGCCTGAAACCCTTCAGGTTCAGCTTGGGCTTGACCTCCTCGATCTTGCCGACCAAGCGGCTGTCCAGATCTGCTGCGGCCACCACCACGGTATATTCGCGGCGCAGGCCCTCGGAAACGGTCTCGGTAATCAGCATCGAAATCAGTCCTTGATCCAACAACTGCCCGGCTGGCCATCACGGCCACGCCCGGTGCTTCTTCTTTTTCGCCACGGCATTTCAGACGCAGAACTCCGGCAGCGCGGAGATAGAGTCTGGTGCGGGCGGAGGGATTTGAACCCACAAGCCTTGCGGCGCTCGGACCTAAACCGAGTGCGTCTGCCAATTCCGCCACGCCCGCATGCGGGCTTCTAATGGGAAAACCCGACGGGGCTACCCAGCAGAAGGGCGCCGCTATAGCAGGGGATTTCGCACGCCGCTAGGGCCAGACAAGGGCTTAATTGCGTGCGCGACAAAGACTTCCTGGGATAGGGGCTCGCCCGGGACCTCTATCGCCAAAAAACAACACAAAATTGTGTGTGTATTCGTGAGCTTGAGGAGCGGGGGCACCATCCGTCCCTACAGCGCCTTTTCGTACCAAGCCACATCCCAGAAGCGGCCAAATTTGCGCCCCACTTGATGGAAATTGCCGACATGAGCAAAGCCCATCTTCATATGCAGCGCTACAGAGGATTCATTGGGGACCGTGAGGCAACCGATGGCGCGATGCACATCTTCTATGGCCAAGGCCTCAATCAGCGTGCCGTAAAGCTTGCGCCCCAGCCCCTGTCCGCCCTCGCCCGCCGCGATATAGATGCTGGTTTCAACCGTAGTATCGTAAGCGGCTTTCTCGCGGAACTTTCCCGAACAGGCCCAACCCACAGCCAAACCTTCTTTCACCGCCACGAAACATTGGTGCCGCCCGCTGCTGCCAAAGCTCTCGAGCCAGGCTTGACGCTGCTCGAGCGTCTTCGGCTCCAAATCAAAGGTGATCGCCGTGGTCTCGATATAATGGTTGTAGATCACCAACAGTGCCGGAAGATCATCTTGCACGATGGGACGGATGAGAAGGGGCATGGCATTGCTCTAACGGATCGCCCATCACCTCTATACCAAGCCGCAGTCATCATGCGCGTAACATTTTCTCGCGCGACAAAGGCACAGTTTTGTGCCGTCGGGTACTTGTATAACATACAATATTTTGTATGTTTTCGGAGATGGGAGCGTCGGCCAAGCCTATCGCCTTCTTGGGTTCAGCGCTCGAAGATCTGCGCGCGTTTCCCGTCGCTGCGCGGCGCGAAGCGGGATACCAACTCGACCGCGTGCAGGCTGGTCTTACGCCAAATGATTGGAAACCGATGAACGCGGTTGGTGCCGGAGCGCGAGAGATTCGGATTCGAGACGCGGATGCGGCTTTCCGGGTGATCTACGTCGCCAAATTTGCTGATGCGATCTATGTGTTGCACTGTTACCAAAAGAAGACCCAGGCAACGCGTAAGGCAGATTTGGTCATTGCAGCGAAGCGCTATCAGCGCGCGAAGGATTTGGCTCATGGCTAAGCGGAAGACGCCACCTCTTCAGCATTTCGAGAGTGTATGGGACGCCCTCGAGAACACACCTGCGGAAGCGGCAAACATGAAACTGCGGGCAGCCTTCATGATGGCCCTCACCGAACACATAAAGGCTGAGGGTTGGACCCAAGCAGACGCTGCCGAACGGCTAGGCGTAACCCAACCGCGCATCTCAGACCTCAAACGCGGCAAAATCGATTTGTTCGGCTTGGACACGCTGGTGAACATGTTGTCCGCGGCGGGGCTACAAGTCGAAACTCGCGTGGCAAAAGTGGCCTAGTCAAACTCCGCCGGCAGCGCGGGGTCGCGGTAGTGGGCGTAGAGCCGCTCGATGTGCCAGGGTTGCGTGCGGTCCAGAGACAATTCCGGCAGCTTATCGACAGCAAACCACTGCGGCTCGCCGGTTTCCAAATTCGACTTCTCGCTATAGTCGGCGAATTCACAGAGGAAGAACAGTTTATAGATATGGAAGGGATAGGGCACGGCATGCCCGCGCTTGTCGCGATCCCAGACGCCCACCAGTTTGGTGGTCTTGACCACGAAGCCAGCCTCTTCCCGCATCTCGCGGATGGCATTGTCGCTGGGCGACGAATTCACATCGGCCCAGCCGCCCGGCAGTGTCCAGCGCCCGCCATCGGCCGTCTCACTGACCAGCAGCACTTCGTTGTCACGGAATAAGGCCGCGCGCACATCCACCTTTGGCGTAGCATAGCCCTTTTGCCCGGAGAATGCGGACAGCACCACGCCATAATCTTCGCCGGCCGCCTCCGCCATCATCCGCGCCGCCAATTCCTGCAGCGCCGTATAACGCTCAATCTCATAGGGGTTGGCGGCGAAGGTCAGACCGGTCTGCGCCGCGGCCTGAACCTCGCGCGCCCACAAAAGCCAATTGGGAATCATCTCGTCTCAAATCTCGTCATAAAGCCGCCGCAGCAGCGCGGGCAGTTGTTCGGGAATATCTTCGGCAATAAGGCCGGGACCAAATTCGCTGGCGGCCAAGCCGTGCAGCCAAGCAGCGGCAGAAGCGGCCAGGAAGGGCGCCATCTGTTGCGCCAAGAGGCCCAGAATGAACCCCGCCAAAACGTCGCCGGAGCCTGCGGTCGCCAGCCAAGGCGGTGCATTGGTGTTGACCACGACGCGGCCATCAGGGTCGGCAATGACCGTGTCGGGACCTTTCAGCAGCACGACGCAGCCGGCGCGGTTCGCCGCCACCCGCACCGCCGCGATGCGGCTTGGCGACGTCTCGAGCAGCTTGGGAAACAGCCTCTCGAACTCGCCCTCGTGCGGAGTGAGAACATGGGCGGCGGTCAATTGCTTGAATAACTCTTCGGGATCATCGCGAAAGACGCTGAGCGCGTCGGCATCGAACACCGCAGCAGCCTCACTCTCCACCACCGCTTCGACGAAATCTTTGGTGCGCTCGCCAAGGCCAAGCCCCGGCCCCAGCGCAACGGCGTTGTAACGCTCATCTTGGAGCAAGGCCGCAAGCCCGCTGGGCCCCTCGATGGCTTTGATCATGATCGCAGTGAGATGCTTGGCGTTGACATCCACAGCATCCAGCCCGCTCGCCACGCTGACGAGCCCTGCCCCGATGCGCAGTGCGCCGCGGGCGGCCAGGCGCGCCGCACCCGTGGCGTGCGCCGGTCCCGATACCACCACGGCGTGACCGCGCGAATATTTGTGCCCCAGCGGGCTCGGCTTGGGATAGGCCTTGCCCCAGAACCGCTCGCTATTGATCCAAATGCTGGGCTTGATCGCGTCCAAAGCATTTTGCGGAATGCCGATATCGGCCAGCACGATGCGCCCGCAATTAAGCCGTCCCGGCATCAACACATGCGCCGGCTTCTTGCGGAAGAAGGTGACAGTGGTGTCCGCCTCCACACAAAGCCCATCAAAGCTGCGGCCCAGATCGCCATGCAGCCCGCTTGGCACATCGATCGCGACGACTTCGGCTTTACCCTTATTCAGTGCAATCACCGTTTCCCGCGCTTCGCCTTCCAGCGGCCGCGACAGCCCGGCGCCATAAAGGGCATCGACCACCAGCCCCGCCCCTTCGAGCACGCGTGGCGATAGCGGCACGACCGCGCCTTCCCAATGCAAGGCTTGGAAGACCGCATCGCCCTTCAAGTGTTCGCGCGCCCCGAGCAGCGCCAAGGTCACGGGCCAGCCGCGCGCCTTGAGCAGCCGCGCCACCACGAAGCCGTCGCCGCCATTGTTGCCGGGACCGCAGAGCACCACGGTCGGGCACGGCTTGGAATGGAAGCGAAAAATTTCGTCGGCCACCGCGCGGCCGGCATATTCCATCAAAGTCAGGGTTGGCACCCCTGCCTCTGCGGCGAAATGGTCCGCGGCATACATTTCGGAGACGGTAAGGATTTCGCAGCGTGTGTCAGTCATGACCGGGACTATACGGCCCCCCGTAGACAAAGGTAGATGGGTGCCGTCATTTGCTTTCACCTACGACCGCCGATTCCGAGCCCTCGGAGGAACGGTTGGAGCGGAGTTTGCGAATTGGTGCAGACTTTGCAAAGTGAGCGGCAGAAGCTGGCTGTGGAGGCAAAATATCCAAGAGAACCGGCTGGTGGCGGGCATGATGCTGCCTAAGGAGCGTGCAGAAAGCGTAACCATTGGGCACTCTTTGGCGGCACGTTCGAGACCGCTTGGCAACCTCTTGAATTCATTGGATTTTGTGCGGCCGAAAGTTGGCATAACCCCTGCTATTTCCTTAACGGCGCGAAATCTAGCGCAAGGAGTCTTGAATGAAAAAGATTGAGGCCATCATCAAGCCGTTCAAGCTCGATGAAGTGAAAGAGGCGCTGCAGGAAGTCGGCGTCCAAGGCATCACGGTGACGGAGGCCAAGGGCTTCGGCCGCCAAAAGGGGCATACCGAACTCTACCGCGGCGCCGAATACGTCGTGGACTTCCTGCCCAAGGTGAAGATCGAGATCGTTATTGGCGAGGACCGGTTGCAGGCGTCTGTGGAGGCCATTCAAAAGGCCGCGCGCACGGGCCGCATCGGTGACGGCAAAATCTTCATTCTCAATGTCGAAGAAGCAATCCGTATCCGTACCGGCGAGAGCGGCACGGACGCAATTTAGTACCGGCGAATAACCAGACCCATATGGAAGAGGGGAAGACCTAAACATGGCTACAGCACAAGACATTCTGGCTTTGATCAAAGAGAAAGAGGTGAAATTCGTCGACGTTCGCTTCACCGATCCGCGCGGCAAGTGGCAGCACGTCACCTTCGATTTGTCGGCTGTCGACGAAGATTTCCTGACCCAGGGCACGATGTTCGACGGCTCGTCGATTGCCGGCTGGAAGGCGATTAACGAGTCCGACATGTTGCTGTTGCCGGATCTCGAGACCACTTTCATCGACCCCTTCTTCGCCCAGACCACGCTTGTGATTTCGGCCGATGTTGTCGAGCCGATGACCGGCCAGCATTACAATCGCTGCCCGCGCTCGATTGCCAAGGCTGCGGAAGCCTATTTGAAGTCGACCGGCATGGGCGACACGGCCTTCTTCGGCCCCGAAGCCGAGTTCTTCATCTTCGACAATGTGCGTTTCGATGTCGGCATGGCGGGCTCTTACTACCATATCGATTCGACCGAAGCCTCCTGGAACACCGGTACCGAATATGAGTCCGGCAACCTCGGCCATCGTCCGGGCGTCAAGGGTGGCTACTTCCCCGTTCCGCCGATCGATTCCGCGCAAGACATCCGCGGCGAGATGCTGGCGATCATGGGCGATCTCGGCATCGATCCGGAAAAGCACCATCACGAAGTGGCCTCGGCCCAGCACGAACTCGGCTGCAAGTTCAACACGCTTCTCAAGGGCGCGGACAACATGCAGATCTATAAGTATGTCGTGCACCAGGTGGCGGCGGCTTATGGCAAGACCGCGACCTTTATGCCCAAGCCCATGGCCGGCGATAACGGTTCGGGCATGCATGTGCATCAGTCGATCTGGAAAGGCGGCAAGCCGCTCTTCGCCGGTTCGGGCTATGCCGATCTGTCGGATATGTGCCTCTACTACATCGGCGGCATCATCAAGCACGCCAAGGCGATCAACGCCTTCACCAACTCGCTGACCAATTCCTATAAGCGCCTGATCCCCGGCTTTGAAGCCCCGGTGCTGCTCGCCTATTCGGCGCGCAACCGCTCGGCCTCTTGCCGCATTCCGTTCGGCTCCGGTCCCAAGGCCAAGCGCGTCGAAGTGCGCTTCCCCGACGCCGGTTCCAACCCCTATCTGGCCTTCTCTGCCATGTTGATGGCGGGCCTCGACGGCATCGAGAACAAGATCCATCCGGGCGAGCCGATGGATAAGGACCTTTACCACCTGCCGCCGGAAGAGCTGAAGAAGATCCCGACCGTTTGCGGCTCCTTGCGTGAAGCTCTTGCCAGCCTCGACGCCGACCGCGCCTTCCTCAAAAAGGGTGGCGTCTTCAACGACGACTTCATCGACAGCTACATCGATCTGAAGATGGAAGAGGTCTACGCCTTCGAACACTCCCCCCATCCGATCGAATTCAAGATGTACTATTCGGTCTAAGACAGAGCAGCTTTCCTCCCCCGTTCACGGGGGAGGTGGCGCGCTGCGGCGGAGGGGGCTCCGGCCACCCAGTCAAAAATGCCGAAGGCCCTGGTGGAAACACCGGGGCCTTTTGGTTTGGCTCTCACCCCGCCTTGGCGCGGCGCTTGGTGATGCGCGGCAGGTTTTCTTCGATCCAATCGGCCAGCCCGGCCACCTTCTCGGCAGCTTCCGCGCCCAGCGCCGTCAGCCTGTAGTCGACATGCGGCGGTACCACGCGATGATCGGTGCGGATGACGAAGCCGTCGCCTTCCAGGGCCTGCAGCGTCTCGGCCAGCATACGCTCGCTGACCCCGCCGATCTTCTTGCGCAAGGCGCTGAAGCGGTGCGTACCATCCTGCAGCACCAGCAGCACCAGAACGCCCCAGCGGCTGGTTAGATGTTTCAGCACATCGCGCGAGGGGCAGAGGGCCGCCATGAGATCGCCGCGCCGGGCGCGCTCCGAAAGGCGGCAGGGCTTATCCATTTTCGTTCCCGAAAAAATCTTACACTAACATTTTTGTGTGTACTTACCAAAAGTAAGTCAAGGCGCCATAGTGAAGCTCAACGAAACCCCGTTAGCGGAGATTTGCCATGACCATCGCGGTGACCGGTGCCAGCGGCCATCTAGGCCGCCTGGTGATTGCCGCGCTAAAGGCGCGCCAGCCTGCGTCCGACATCCTCGCCCTCGTCCGCGATCCGGCCAAAGCCGCCGATCTTGGCGTTGCCGCGCGGGCATTTGACTACAACAAGCCCGAAACGCTGGCCGCGGCGCTGGCAGGCGTGGACAAGCTGCTACTGATCTCCTCCAGCGAAGTCGGTCAGCGCAAGGCCCAGCACCGCGCCGTGATCGCCGCCGCCAGGCAAGCGGGCGTCAAGCTCCTGGCCTACACCAGCCTGCTGCATGCCGACGGCAGCATTCTGAGCCTGGCGGAGGAGCACGGCGACACCGAAGCCGCGCTGAAGCAATCGGGCCTGCCCTTCGTGCTTCTGCGCAATGGTTGGTATACGGAGAATCATACGGTCTCGATTCCGGCGGCCCTCAGCCATGGCGTCTATGTCGGCAGCGCTGGTGAAGGGCGCATCTCGGCCGCCGCGCGGGCCGATTATGCCGAAGCCGCTGCCGCGGTGCTGACCAGCGAAGGCCATGCGGGTAAGACCTACGAGCTTGCGGGCGATACCGCCTTCACCTTGAGCGAACTTGCCGCCGAACTCTCGCGCCAGAGCGGCCAGACCATCGCCTACAAGAATTTGCCGCAAGCAGACTTCGCCGCCCTCCTCGAAGGCGCGGGCTTCCCTCCCGCTTTGGCCCAGGCTTTCGCCAGTTGGGATTTCGACGCCTCCAAGGGCGCCCTCTTCGATGACAGCCGCCAGCTTTCGCGGCTGATCGGCCACCAGACACAGAGCCTGCAAGAAGCTGTCGCCGCGGCGCTGGCATAGACGAAAACAAAACCGGCCCTGGCAAATGGCTAGGGCCGCGCTTTCGCCGGATGCTCTTTCGCCCAGACCTCATAGCGCTTCAACGCTTTGGCGGGCCCGGTATTGTACCAGGAATAGCCTTGCCGGCGTTCGGCGCTGATCTCGTTCACATCGTCATGAATGGTTTTATCACTATCGCCGAACACCGGCTTCATGGTGACCGGATCATAGAGGCGCGCCCACATCGTCCCTGCTCCCGCTTTTCTGACGAGCACGCGGCTGTCGCCGTGCTTTTCCCAAGCAATATCGGTGATGGCGGCGGCCTTCAGCCAAGCGATGCCGTCATGGATCGCCACCGCTTCCTCTTTCGAGGGATCAGGCAGGCTCATCAGGAAAACAAGCAGATCGGCACTGTCCGTTGCCGATAGCATCACCGGTTCGAAATTGCGCGCTCCGGTCGGCTTCAACGTCAGGGGATCATGCTGCTGTCCCCACACCGTGCGCTTGCCAGCGGTCATGACTTGGCTGGCCAAGGCCACCGCCCTTGCCCGCTTCACCGCAGCCGCCGCATCGGCCTTGGCCTTGGCGGGAACGAAACCGTAAAGCCCGCTGGTATCGCTCGCGATTTCGTTCATCAACGTAACGGTATTGGTGAAGGCATTGTTGTTGAAGGTCAGCGCATCGGAGTAGCCGCCTTCGAGCGGCCAGATTTGCGGCCAGCCTCCGCAGGGCAATTCCGCCGCAAAGAGATAGTCGAGGCCTTTCAGGAAACTGGCGCGCCAGGACGCGGTATTGGCCGCATCTGAAGCGGCGATCACCTTGGCCAAAAAATGCAGCTGCGTCGTGGTGGCGTCGTTATCGATCGTGCCCACGTAATGCCAATGCACCGCAGCCGGATTGGGGTAATCCTGCGGCTGGCTGCGAGCGGCTTGTTCGAATACCACCCACATCTGGCCCTTCTGGCGTGGGCCTTTGGTGAAATCCTGATTTTTGCCCCAGCCGCCTGCGGGTGTCTGAAAAGAGACGATCCCATCGGCGATGTGCCGTGCCTCCTCGCTGCCATACCATTGCGCCTGACGGTCGAGCGGCATCGAATGATCGTGAAGGCTGTCACTTTCGGGCGCCGGAAGGGCTTTCAATCCCCGGCGCTCGGCTTCAAGCGTATCGACATCCTTTTTGTGCGCCGCGGCGGACAGCGTTAGATAAGCCTCCCACGGCAGACGCTGATCTTCCCGCAAGAGTGCGACAGCGGCGGGCTTCAGACCGCCATAGCGCTCGGTCTTGCCGATCACGCCACCCGATGCCGCCACGCCAGAAAGCAGCACAGCGATAGCGATGGCAGTCAAGCCAAGGCGGGCAGCGCTCACAGCATCATCCTTTAGGCTCAATCGGCGGCAAGTGGGCCGGGAAGCTCCGGAGTCGGTGTAGCATTTTCGCTTGCCACAGGTCTCACGCTATCTTGCGGACGCAAGCTCGCCATCAGTAAGCCGGCCAATTCTGTCAAGGGCGATGGGCGCACCGAACGCGGCGGAAACGGCTTTCTCCAATGCATGGCGCCACACTTTCTCTCTGCACAACGCGATCAAGCAGCAAAGGCACTTTCTTCCGTGATCTGTTTCGGCGGTTCGGCCGGCAGCACCACATACCCGCGGCAACCCTTGCCGTATTCGCTTTCGAGCCAAGCGCGCCCGCCATGGAGTTCGGCAAGACCGCGCACCAGCGCCAGGCCAAGGCCGGTGCCGCCCGCCTGGCGGTCATAGCGATTGTCCACCTGGCTGAAGGGCGTGAAGATCTTGTCGAGTTTTTCGCGCGGGATGCCCGGACCGTTGTCTTCGCAAACCACCTGGAAGCCGCCGCCATTGGCAGCACCCGCCGTCACCGCGATTTTGCCGCCTTCGGGCGTGAATTTCACCGCATTGGAGACGAGATTGATCAGAATCTGCTTGAGGGCGCGCTCATCGGCGTACAGCGGCGGCGCATCCGGCAAAATGGTAATGACGAGTTCCTGCTTCTTCTCGCGCGCCTTGGCACCGATCAGCTTGAGTGCGATATCGAAGGTGCGATGCGGGTCGATGGGATGGGGCGCAATTTCCATTTTGCCCGCTTCGATCTTGGCGACATCGAGCAAATCGTTGATGAGGCTGAGCAGATGCGCGCCGGACGAATGAATGTCGCCAGCATATTCCTTGTAGCGCGCCGAACCGACCGGGCCGAAACACTCCTGCGCAATGATCTCCGAGAAGCCGAGAATGGCGTTCAACGGCGTGCGCAGCTCGTGGCTCATATTGGCAAGGAAGGCAGTCTTGGAGGCGTTGGCCGTCTCCGCTTCGAAGCGTTTCCTCAGCGCATCGTCGCGCGTTTCTTCGAGTTCGCGGGCCAAATCCTCCACCTGGAAGCGCAGCCGCGAATCCTCATCGAGCCGGTGCATCAAGCGCCGTCCGTCGACCAGCAATTGGGCGCCGAAGGCGGGCAGGAAAATCGCAATGCCGTAATCGATCACGCTGTCGCCAATGGCAAAGCGCAGCGAGGCCATTAAAGTCAGCGGCAGGATCGACGCCAGGAACATGTCCATATGGCTGGAGCGGCTGACGACCAGCATGGCGAGGCAAGCCGCCGTTACACCGGCCAGATAGACGTGATTGAGGGTCGAGGCCGGATCCCATAGCAGCCAGGGCGTGAGACCCCAAGCCGCGCTGATGATCGCCTGCATGAAAACGATGCGCGAAAACCATGGCCGCGTGCGTTCGTATTCGTTGCTGTCGGTGGTGTCGTATTGGTAGATCGACACCACACTGGCCGACAGGATCATCGTTGCCGAAACGATCACCGGGACGAAAACCGCGACATTGAAACTGGCATGCCCGAAAGCGCCGAAGCTGTCTGAGCCGAGCCAGGCGATGGCAAGCGCCCAGAAGGGCGAGGACAAGCGCGTCGAGCGGACAGTCTGCGAGGTCAGGTCCAGCTGGGCCTTCAGTACACGAACATCTGTGCTTCGCTGATTGCGCAGCCGATTGAATAATTCCACGGGATTCCCCTTTTGCCCGGGTACCGAGGAAAGGGATGCTAGAGACCGACGGTTAATATTCACTGAGAAAATTTCAATTCTATCGGGCAGCCGCTGTTAGGGCTTGCTTAACGCTCACTAAGGGGAAGTAAACAAAAACGCTGGTACCAAAGCCTTCGCGGCTCTCGATCCAGGCCCTGCCGCCATGCAGACGTGCCAATCCCTGCACCAAGGCGAGGCCCAGGCCCGTGCCGCCATGGTGATGGTCGAAGCGGTTGTCGACTTGACTAAAGGGCTGGAATAACAGCGCTAGCTTGTCGGCAGGAATGCCGGGCCCCGTATCGCTCACCGACAAAACGATGCCATCCCCGTCGCCGTTGCGGCAGGCGACATCGATCTGGCCGCCTTTCGGCGTGAACTTCACGGCGTTCGACAGAAGGTTCAGAAGGATCTGGCGCAAAGCGCGTTCGTCCGCCACCACATGCGGCGTATCGGGGGCGACGCAATAGCGCGCCGTCAAATCTTTTTCCTGGCAGCGGATTGCCATGATGCGCTCTACGCCTTCAAAGGCGCTGAGAAGATCGAGCGGACGCGGATCAATTTCCATATGGCCCGCCTCGATCTTGGCGACATCGAGAATCTCATTGATCAGCGTAAGCAGATGCGTGCCCGAGGAATGGATATCGCCGGCATATTCGGGATAGCGCGGATTGCCTGCCCCCAGCGCCTCGGTCGCTATGATTTCCGAAAAGCCGATAATGGCATTCAGGGGCGTCCTCAGTTCGTGACTCATATTGGCCAGAAAGGCCGTCTTGGAGTCGTTGGCGCTTTCGGCTTCTTTGCGTTTCTCTACCGCCTCGTCGCGCGCGGCCGCCAACTCCTGGGAGAGGTCTTCATGAGCAAAGCGTGCCGTCAGCATCTCGTCGATGCGCCGCCGCACGGCCACGCCGGAGAAAATGATATAGCCGAGGCAAACCGGCAAAAAGGCTGCGATAATATGGGCCGTCACGCCGCTCGAGGTGGCGCAACGTATAATCAGGGGCACGATCATGGCGCCTGCACCGGTCAGAAAGACGGATCGGGAGGCACAACGCGTTGTCGCCATGCCCCAGACAGCCATCGTCAGCACGATGGCGACAACGCCGTTGTTGGCGCCATTGCCATCCACCCACAGCGCCCACGCCACTGCGCCCCAGCATAATCCGATAAAAGCCTGCAGAAGGATCAGCTTCGGGCGCACCACAGCAACGTCAGCTTGAGTAATGACCCGGTAGCGGCGCCAGACGCGATAAGCTGCCGCCGCGCCAACGAGTTGAATGCCGACAGCCGCCGCCAAATGGCGCAAAGGCACCACACCGAATGCACTTCGCCCCAGATACATGGCAAAGCCTGCAAGCGCCGCGGCGATGGGATTGCAGATAACAGTGCCCCCCAACGTGTCGAGGATGATCTGCAGGCGCGCGTGACAAAAGCGCAGATCTTCTTTCGGGTGATCACTAACAGACATCGGCGCTCGGTCGGCAGTGGGCGTAAGCGCCCATTGTGTTGGCGGGAAATCGCCACTAGGTCTAAGGGAAACTCCTTAAGAAGTGCCTGCCGCACCCCATCACCGCATCGAACCGGGGCGGTTTTTCCCCTACCCGTGCACCCCCGAATCGCGCTTGATCAGAGCTATGGCCAAAGACTTATTCGATAATTCCCCGTCCGGCGGTAAGGATTATACCGCCAAAGATATTGAAGTATTGGAAGGGCTTGAGCCCGTCCGGCGGCGCCCGGGCATGTATATTGGTGGCACCGACATCACCGCTTTGCACCACTTGGCGGCGGAAATTCTCGACAACTCGATGGACGAGGCCGTGGCGGGCCATGCCAGCCGGATCGAGATCGAGCTGAAACCCGATAACGTGCTCACGGTGCGCGACAATGGCCGCGGCATCCCGGTCGATCCCCATCCCAAATTCAAGAATAAATCCGCGCTGGAGGTCATCATGACCACCCTGCATGCGGGCGGTAAGTTCGACGGCAAGGTCTATGAGACTTCGGGCGGCCTGCATGGCGTCGGCGCTTCGGTGGTCAATGCCCTCTCCGAATGGATGGAGGTCGATGTTTTCCGCAACAAAACCGGCCACAAAATGCGCTTCGAGCGCGGCAAGCCAATCGGCAAGCTGAAGGAGACCGGCTCCGCCAATCGCCGCGGCACCTTTGTGACCTTCAAACCGGATACCCAGATTTTCGGCGACGATGCGCGCTTTTCGCCTGCCCGCCTCTACCGCATGGCGAAATCCAAATCCTATCTCTTCCGCGGTGTGGAGATATTGTGGAAATGCGATCCCAGCCTGCTCGACGAGCGCACCCCGGCAGAGGATACCTTCCATTTTCCGGGCGGCCTCACCGATTATCTTGGGGGTGAGATCGGCGGCAAGGCCACGGTGACGCCGCGCCTGTTCTTTGGGCGTAGCGAGCAGAACGGCAAAGGCACGGTCGAATGGGCCATTGCCTGGGTGCCGGAGCTTGAGCCCTTCCTGCAGAGCTATTGCAACACCATCCCGACGCCGGCAGGCGGTACCCATGAGCAAGGTTTGCGCAATGCCCTGACCAGGGGCCTGCGCGCCCATGGCGAGCGCATGAACAACAAGAAGACCGCCGCCATCATGCCCGATGACGTGATGGAGTCGGCGAGAGCCATGCTCTCCGTCTTCATTCGCGAACCCGAATTCCAGGGCCAGACCAAGGACAAGCTGTCTTCACCGGACGCCCAGCGCCTGGTCGAAAACGTCGTGCGCGATCATTTCGATCATTGGCTCGCCGAAGATCCTGCCGCGGCCGACCGCCTGCTCGATTTCGTCATCGATCAAGCCGAAACCCGCATGAAGCGGCGCCAGGAAAAAGAAGTCTCGCGCAAAGCCGCGACGCGCAAACTGCGCTTGCCTGGTAAACTTGCCGACTGTACCCGCGATGCGGCGGCGGGCACCGAAATTTTTCTTGTCGAAGGTGACAGCGCCGGTGGCTCGGCCAAACAGGGCCGTGACCGGGCGACGCAAGCCATCCTGCCCTTGCGCGGCAAAATCTTGAACGTGGCGAGTGCGGCAGCGGGCAAGCTGGCGCAAAATCAGGAACTATCCGACCTGATGCAGGCCCTCGGCTGCGGGACCGGTGCCAAATACAAAGAAGATGCGCTGCGCTATGAGCGCATCATCGTGATGACCGATGCCGACGTCGATGGCGCCCATATCGCCTCGCTGCTGCTCACCTTCTTTTATCGCGAGACGCCGCAGCTGATCAAAAACGGTCATCTGTTTCTGGCGATGCCGCCGCTTTATCGCCTCACCCATGGCAGCAAATCTGTTTACGCGCGTGACGACAAGCACCGCGAAGAGCTGTTGAAGAGCGAGTTCAAGGCCAACGCCAAAGTCGAAGTCTCCCGCTTTAAGGGCCTGGGCGAAATGATGCCCGCGCAACTCAAAGAAACCACCATGAAGCCCGGCAGCCGCATCCTGATCCGCGTCGATATTGCCGACGACGGCCGCCAAGAAACCGAAAATATGGTCGAACGCCTGATGGGCAAAAAACCCGAACTGCGCTTCCAGTTCATTCAGGAAAATGCGCAGTTCGTGAAGGAAGTGGACGTGTAACGCCTCCCTCACATGGAGGGTTGAATCTCTGCTTTTGACTTCTTCATCCGCACCATCAGCACGATCCCCAGACAGGCCGCGGTCGACAGACCGATATGCCAGAGGAAATGTGTGCCGAAGGGGATAACCGGACAGACCACCATGTCGATCGACCGCGCCACCGCCGCGCCGATGGCAAAGACCAGCGCTGCGATGCCGATCATCGCCGTATCGCGGCCAAATTTACTCCACGCCCCGGCCACCATACCGATGCCGACCACGGTGATCGTCGCATAGGCTGGAGCGAAGCGCAGATTCGGCGTGATCTCAGCCAGGCCGCTACCGAGGTAACGCACACCGAGCAGCGCCACGATCATCATCAGCACCATGCCCACAATGCCCGCCGCCCAGCCGTAAAGCTGGCGGATCCACAATACCGTCAGTACCAGGAGGAAGAGCACGCCCGGAATCCAGTCGAGCTGCAGCGCCCAAAAGGTGCGCAAGCCGTGCCACAGCGCCGAACCGATGCCGACCCCCACCAGCAGCAAGAGCAGCAGGCCGAGATCGGGCGTGAGCCGCAACCCCGAACGCTTGATATGACGATAGGCGAAATAGGCCGCGATCAGGATCGCCGCATTGGTGATGGTGTTGACCGGCTCATGCAGGCCCAGCCACATATGCTGGGTGTCGCAATAGATAGGTCCTTGAGGCATGAGGCTCTCCGAAGCGGCGCCGTCTCTATATAGGGGCGGCTCGCGTTTTTTCCCATGCGACCCGCGAAGGAAATTCACTCGCAACAGACCGCGGGGTCTATGATAGCGCCAAATCGGGAGAGCCAAATCATGACCACCAAACTGCTGTGCCTTGTGACATTGGCCGCTTTGGCGGGGTCGGCGAAAGCTCAGACGGCGGACGATGCGGAGAAAAAGCTCATCAACACGCTGATGCAGCACCAGGACGTGATTGCGGTTAACAACGTCGCCACGGCCGAGGGCTTCGTGCCCGACAACGACCCCAACACCATGCAGGTCGTCATCCTCACAGACCCCAATGCCAAGTCCAGCGTCTCGGAAGACGGCGAAGTGGTATTCCTGTCCCCGGGACTAGGCCCAAACCAGCAAGCCAACCTCACCTATGAGGCCTTCCGCCGCAAAGCCAAGCGGATTCTGGCGATCAAAATTCCGCCACCGCCCAATCCGTGAAAAGGCCAAACTTCTATCGGGATTGTCGCTGCGCACGACCGGATCGCTCGCCTATAATGAATTCAATCCGGGTGCTGGCATCGGTGCCAAGCAATCGGGCATGGGTTGGGCCATCAAGGGCGGCAGCGAAGGCGGTTCTCCGGGCGGGGCAGCAGGGCCTTGAAAGAATGGCGACGCTCGTTAGACCTCCATTTTGTCACCAACCTTGACTTTTCCTGCTTTGTTCCCCATATGCGGGCCATACCATGAGCGGCGCCAATACGGGCTGCCGCCGGGCGCGTGGCTGCGCCCCTCATAACCGGGCGCAGGAATGCGCCCACGGTAAGGAGCGCATTTGAGTGATGTAACGACCGCTAGCGCGGAAGCTGGCACCCATGAAGTTACCACGCCTGTAACTTCAGTATCCCCTTCAGAGATTACCACAATTTCCATAGAACCGACCGTTCCGGCGGGGCTTGACGCGCCCGCTGATGCCGCTCCCGCCGCTGGCGCAGAGCCTCTCCCTCCCTACCCCCACGACAGTGTGGATAACAATTCCGTTGCCGAAGAGCCGGGTTCGCCCGCAACAATCGAAGCACCCGCGGCGGAAACTTCTGCCCTCCCCCTCCCCCCGGATACCGGCGCCCTTAACAATTCCGTTGCTGAAATCCCAGCAGAAACCGTAACAATCGAACCCGAGGCCCCGGTGCCAGGATTCGCCACACTCGGCCTGTCGCCGGAGTTGCTGAAGGCGGTTCTGGAAGCGGGCTATACCACCCCCACGCCGATCCAGGCCGAAGGCATTCCCCTGGTTCTGAAGCGCCGGGACATGATCGGCATTGCCCAGACCGGAACCGGCAAGACCGCCAGCTTCACCCTGCCGATGATCGAGCTTCTCGCCCGTGGCCGCGCCAAGGCGCGCATGCCGCGCTCGCTGATCCTGGAGCCGACGCGCGAACTCGCCGCCCAGGTGGCCGAGAGCTTCGAGAAATACGGCAAGTACAACAAACTTTCGATGGCGCTCTTGATCGGCGGCGTCTCTTTCGACGATCAGGATAAAAAGCTGGATCGCGGCGTCGATGTTTTGATCGCCACCCCAGGCCGCCTGATGGATCATTTCGAGCGCGGCAAGCTGATGCTCTCCCAAGTACAGATTTTGGTCGTCGACGAAGCCGACCGCATGCTGGATATGGGCTTCATCCCCGACGTCGAGAAGATCTGCAAGCTTCTGCCCTTCACCCGTCAGACCCTGTTCTATTCGGCGACCATGCCGGCGGAAATCCGCCGCCTGACCGAGCAGTTCCTCTCCAATCCTGTGCGCGTTGAGGTCACCCGTCCGGCCACCACCGCCATCAATATCAAGCAGGAATTGATCCAGGTCCCCAATGACGAATGGGCCAAGCGTGAAGCCTTGCGCATGCTCATCAAGGAAGCGGGCGACATCACCAACGCCATCGTCTTCTGCAACAAGAAGCGCACCGTCGATATCGTTGCCAAATCGCTGTCAAAGCATGGCTTCAATGCGGCGCCGCTGCATGGCGATCTCGACCAATCCGTCCGTACCAAGACATTGGAGGATTTCCGCAGTGGCACGCTGACCATCCTGGTGGCGAGCGATGTGGCCGCGCGCGGTCTCGATATTCCCGCCGTCAGCCATGTTTTCAATTTCGACGTGCCCTACCATTCGGACGATTATGTCCATCGCGTCGGCCGCACCGGCAGAGCTGGACGCAGCGGTGAAGCCCTCATGCTGGTCACCAGCGCCGATGGCAAATATGTCGAAGCCATCGAAAAGCTGACCAAGACCGCCATCCCGCGCCGCAAGCTGGAAGGCCTCGCCGAACAAGTGCGCGAACGCCCGGCCCGCGAAGACCGCGGTGGCCGTGATCGCGATCGCAACAAACGCCGTAGTGGCGGCAATGGTGGTGGCACCGGCAGCAACGGGCGTAATCACCGCGAGCATCCTATCAAAGCCCATGGCCAGGTGGCCTCGATGGAACCGATGAAGCCGGTCGCGGAAGCCGCCGTCAGGCCCGCCACCCCGGCGCCGGTGCGCCAGCCCGAGCGGCAGCAAGAACGCCAGCCGGAGCGCCGTCCCGAACCGGCACAATTTGCCCCCAGCCAGCGTCCCGCCCGCCCGCCGCAATATGCCCGCAACGCCCAGCGTCCGCAGCCGTATCAGCAGCCGCGGGTGGAATCCCGGCCGGTCGATATTTCCCAGCTTCCCGCCTTCCTGCTCCGCCCCGTAAAGCTGCCCAAACCCGTGGAAAAACTGGAAAAGGCCGCCGAAAAACCAGTCGTGAAGCCGGTCAAAGCGGAAAAGCCTGTGGCGGTCGAAAAGCCGGTTGTGATTGAAAAGCCGGTCATGGTCGAACCGAAAGCCGTTATCGAAACACCGGTGGTGGTCGAAACGCCCGTCGCGGTCGAAGTCTCGTCCGAAATTCCGGCAGTGGCCGCAAAGCCCAAGCGTCCGCGTGCGCCACGCAAGAAAAAAGTCGTGGCCCCCGTGGAAGCGCCTGCGGCCAAAGAACCCGATTCCGTCTGAGGCTGACCGGTTTCGTCCCCGGGCATGGGTATGTTTGCTTAGAAAAACCGGGCAAGTCAGGCCCGGTTTAACGCTTTCTTACCCCCCGCTCGGCGACACTTGGCGATGCTCCGAAACTGGAGCGACGCTCTGGGGAATGGCGTGGCAGGACAACCTCGCGAACAAGCATTGGCAAAAGCGGCAATTGCCTTGATGGCCGATTGGAATATCGCGCCGACGCCGGAGAATTACGAGCTCTTCTACGTCTACGCCACGGGCAACAATCCCGCCCTTGCCAAGACTATCGAAGGCATGGTCAAGGCCCGCATCAGCTTCACCCACGCGGTGCTCCAGGATTTGTCCTCCCGCTTCCTGCCTCACGAGCGCACCGTCCAGACCATGGACGATGTTGGTGTCGGCATCAGCAGCATGATCGATGCCATGCTGACCAAGTTGGAGAAAGCTGGTAAGGATGCGGGCGAATACGGTCGCACGCTGTCGGCAGCGAGCGGCGAACTCGGCGGCACACAATCCCCTGCCGCCATGGCCAAGCTGGTGGACCGGCTGGTGGGCGCTACCCAGGCCATGGAAAACCGCGCCAAGGTGCTCGAAAGCGAATTGCAGCGTTCCTCGAACCAAGTGAACGAACTCAAGACCCAGCTCGATACGGTACGCAAGGAAAGCCGCCTCGATCCATTGACCAATTTGGCCAATCGCAAAGCCTTCGACCTCGAATTGCAAGCTGCAATTGAGGATGCACGCGAGACCAATACCAGCGTCGCGCTGATGATGTGCGACATCGATCATTTCAAACGCTTCAATGACACCTGGGGCCATCAAACCGGCGATCAGGTACTGCGTCTGGTCTCCAACTGCTTGTCCGAGAATGTGAAGGGACGCGACACCGCTGCCCGCTATGGCGGGGAGGAATTCGTCGTCATTCTGCGCCGCACCGAACTTGTGGGCGCCAAAAAGCTCGCCACGCAGATCCGTTGCAACGTCGAAAACAAAAAACTGGTCAAGAAATCGACCGGCGATATCCTCGGCACCATAACGATCTCCATCGGCGTTTCCGAGCTCAAGAAGAACGACACTGCCGAACTCCTGGTGCAACGGGCCGATCGCTGCCTCTACAAGGCCAAGAACACGGGCCGCAACCGCGTCGTCGCCGAGGACGAATTGCTCGCTGCGTCCAACGCCGCCTAGCATTAACCTTGTTTCAGAAAAGCCCATTTTTCGAGCAAGCTTGCTCAGTGGGCAATAAGTCGCGAAAGCGTGACTTGCGCCTCTCGCTGTGCCATTCGCATTCTTCGGCCATATCTTTCGAGGAGTCTGCGGATGCCCATTCGCCACCATCGGCGCTTGATTGCGGTGGCCTTGCTTGTTCTGACCGGTTGCTCCACACCGCCACCGCCTGCCGCGCCGATACCGCCGCCGGGTCCGAAACCCACACTTGGCGCCTGGGGCATTGACCTCTCTGGCATGGATCGCAGCGTCAAGCCGGGCGACGACTTCTACAACTATGTGAACGGGAACTGGGATAAAGCGGTGGTGATTCCGCCGGACCGCTCGAATATCGGCTCCTTCCAGCAACTCGCGATTCTAAGCGATGCACGCATGAAGGAGATCGTGGCGGGCCTCGCCGCCAAACCGCTCGACCAACTTTCGCCCGAAGAAAAGAAGCTGCGCGATTTCTATGACGCCTATCTCGACGATAAACAGATCGAGGACCGCGGCCTCGAACCGGTCAAGGCCGATTTGGCCCGCATTGCCAAACTGAAGACCTTGAAAGCGGTGGCGCGCGTCATGGGCTCACCGGCGATGGAAGCTGGCAGCCTGTTCAACATTGAAATTACCGTCGACGACAAGAATTCCAATGCCTATGCCGTGGCCGCTTCTGCCGCCGGGCTTGGCATGCCGGACCGCGATTACTACCTCCTCGACAATACCGAGATCGTCAAAGCGCGCGAGGCCTATAAAACCTATATCACCACCATGCTCGCCCTCATCGGCGCCAAGAATGCCGAGGTGCGCGCCGCCAAGGTGCTGGCGCTCGAAACCGCAATTGCTGAGGTACGTTGGACACGCAAAGACCGCCGTGACCGAGACAAGATGTATGTCCCCATGACATACGCCGCGCTGAAGAGCTTTGCCCCCGACTTTGCCTGGGATGATTTCGTCTCCGAGAGTGGCATTCCAATGAAGAATGGCGAGCGGCAGGTGATCGTCGGCGAAAATACCGCCATTCCTGTTCTGGCCAAGCTGTTCAAGAAGACACCCGTCGCCGTTTGGAAAGATTACCTTACGGTGCATTATCTGCACTCCTATGCGGCTTACTTGCCCAAACGCTTCGACGACG
Organism: Alphaproteobacteria bacterium; assembly: GCA_015654635.1. Lineage (GTDB taxonomy): Bacteria > Pseudomonadota > Alphaproteobacteria > Micropepsales > Micropepsaceae > Rhizomicrobium. The sequence goes on from JAATGP010000072.1 coordinate 80,875, forward strand.
CCGATTTTGCCTTTTTCGGCACCGTCATTGGCGGGCGCTCGGAGCAATATGATCGGGCCACGCGCGCTGTGCACCTCTTGGACAACAAGATGGGCGAAGCGCTGGGCAAACTTTATACGGCGCGCTATTTCCCGCCGCAGTCGAAAGCCAAAGTGGAAAAACTCGTCGCCAATCTGCTCAAAGCTTATGAGCAAGATATCCAGTCGCTGACTTGGATGAGCGAGGCGACCAAGCAAAAGGCACTGGAAAAGGTGCATCAATTCACACCGCATATCGGCTATCCGGATAGCTGGCGCGACTACTCAGGGCTTGCGATCTCGCGCGACGACCTCATCGGAGACCTCAAGCGTGCGGCCTTGTTCGATTGGAACCGTGACGTTGGCCGTCTTGACCGGCCTGTCGACAAAAACGAATGGCATATGACGCCGCCGACGGTGAACGCCTATTATATGCGCTCGTTCAACTCGATCACCTTCCCGGCTGCGATCTTGCAACCACCCTTCTTCGATCCCAATGCCGACGATGCGGTCAATTACGGTGGTATCGGCGCGGTGATCGGCCACGAGATTAGCCATGGCTTTGACGATCAGGGTTCCAAATATACCGGCACCGGCAATCTCGAGAGTTGGTGGACGGATGAGGATCGCGCCAACTTCAAGGCCCGCACCGATACGCTGGTCAAGCAATTCGACACCTACGAGCCCCTGCCGGGTCTAAAGGTGCGCGGCGCCAACACCCTGGGCGAAAACATCGCCGATCTGGCCGGGCTGTCGATTGCGCTCAAGGCCTATCGCATTTCCCTTGGCGGTCAGCCGGCGCCCGTGCTGGATGGCTTTACGGGCGACCAGCGTGTCTTCCTGGCGTTTGGCCAAGTCTGGCGGATTAAATTCCGCGACGGCGATCTGCGCAACCGCATTCTCTCCGATGTGCATTCGCCAGGCCCCTTCCGGGTGCGTGGTACCCTGCGCAACGTCGATGATTGGTATACCGCCTTCGACGTCAAAGCTGGTGACAAATACTATCTGCCGCCGGAAGAACGCGTCAAACTCTGGTAAACTATCTCGCTGTCTTTTCATTCTACGGGAGTTCTCTATGCATCGAAGCCTCGTGGCGTTAGCCGCGCTCGTTTTGGCTGGCTGCGCCGCCTCTGCTCCGCCGCCTCCGCCCGCACCGCCGCCAGGCCCCAAAGCCGAGCTTGGCAGCTGGGGCGTAGACCTCACCGGCATGGACAAATCGGTGAAGCCAGGGGACGACTTCTACTCCTATGTGAACGGCGCTTGGGACAAGACGGCTGTGATCCCCCCGGACCGTTCGGGCATCGGCTCCTTCCAGTCACTTGCGATCCTCAGCGAAACTCGCATGAAAGCCATCGTGGCCGAGTTGACGGCAAAACCTGTCGATAAGCTCACACCCGATGAAAAAAAGCTGCGCGATCTTTACGACGGCTTCATGGACGAATCCGCCATCGAGGCGCGCGGCCTGGAACCCGCTAAGGCGGATCTCGCCCGCATTGCGGGGCTGAAAACGCTCAAGGACGTGGCCCAGCTCATGGGCTCGCCGAAGCTTTCTGCCGGTAGCATCTACGGCCTTGCCATCGGCGTGGACGACAAGAATCCAAGCGCCTATAGCGTCAATGTTACTGCCGCGGGCCTGGGTATGCCAGATCGCGACTTCTATCTGCTCGACAATCCCGACATCGTGAAGGTACGCGAGGCCTATAAGGTCTTCCTCACCACCATGCTCGATCTCTCTGGCGCGAAGAATGCATCGGCGCGAGCCGGCAAAGTGCTGGCGCTGGAAACCGCCATTGCCAAGCTGCGCTGGGAACTGAAGGATCAGCGCGAAGCCGACAAAATGTATGCGCCGATGACCTTTAAGGCGTTGAAGAAGGCGGCTCCGCAATTTGCCTGGGATTCGTTCTTTTCTGAATCGAACATTCCCTTAAAGAACGGCGAACGCCAGATCATCGTTGGTGAAAGCACGGCTATCCCGCCGCTGGCCAAGCTCTTCGCCAAAACCCCGGTCGCGGTGTGGCGCGATTATCTGACGGTGCAGTACCTGCATAGCTATGCCCCCTACCTGCCCAAGAAATACGACGAAGCCAATTTCGCCTTCTTCGGCACGGTCCTGTCGGGCCGCACGCAGCAGAATGATCGCGCCACGCGCGCTGTACGCCTGCTCGACGAGCATCTGGGCGAAGCCTTCGGCCAGGTTTATGTCGGCAAATACTTCCCGCCAGAGTCCAAAGCGAAAGTCGAAAAGCTGGTCTCCAATCTGCTCAAAGCCTACGAGCAGGACATCCAGTCGCTAACTTGGATGAGCGACGAGACCAAGAAAAAAGCGCTCGAAAAGATCCGCCAGTTCAAGCCCTATATTGGCTATCCCGACAAGTGGCGCGACTACTCGGACTACACCGTGATACGCGACGATGTGGTCGGCAACATCAAGCGCTCGGCATTGTTCGATTGGAACCGCGATGTCAGCCGCCTGGACAGCCCGGTCGACAAGGCCGAATGGCAAATGACGCCTCCAACCGTGAACGCCTATTACGCACCGCCCTTCAACTCCATCACCTTTCCGGCGGCCATTCTGCAGGCGCCGTTCTTCGATCCCAATGCGGATGATGCGGTTAATTACGGCGCCATCGGCGCTGTGATCGGCCATGAGATCAGTCACGGCTTCGATGACCAGGGCTCGAAATATACGGGCGAAGGCGTGCTGCAAAGCTGGTGGACGGACGAAGATCGCAAAAACTTCGATGCCCGTACCAAGATGCTGGCGCAGCAGTACGATACTTACGAACCGCTACCGGGTTTGCATGTGCGCGGCGAAGCCACGCTGGGCGAGAACATCGCCGACCTTGCGGGCTTGTCGATTGCTCTTAAAGCCTATCGCATCTCGCTGAATGGCAACCCGGCACCGGTGCTGGACGGCTTTACCGGCGAGCAGCGCTTCTTCCTCGGTATCGGCCAAGTCTGGCGCACCAAGATGCGCGAAGGGGCGCTCAGGAGCCGGATTTTGTCGGATGTGCACTCTCCGGCTGAATTTCGCGTCCGCGGCGCCACCCGCAATGTCGACGATTGGTATTCGGCCTTCGATGTGAAGCCGGGCGATAAGTACTATCTGCCACCGGATCAGCGCGTCAGGCTCTGGTAATAAGATCTGTAGAGAATGAAGATGGCGGGCAGCAATGTCCGCCATTTCTGTTTGGCAGGTGATCGCTTCAAAGCCGCTTTGCCGATTGTCCCGCCCTGTGCCTTCCCTGTAGTTTGGACTTGGCTTTCTGCCTTCAAGAGATATCCGATGCGTCGTCTTCCGCAAATTGTCTGCATTCTGGGCTTCGGCCTCATTTCTGCGGCAGCGGACGATCCCTCCAGCCGCGAATTCAAGGAATGCCCCAACTGCGCGCAGATGGTTGGTATTCCGGCAGGCAAATTCGCCATGGGTAGCCCGGCAGGCGAACCTGGCCGCTTCGACAATGAAGGTCCGCAGCATATCGTCAGCGTCAAAGCCTTCGCACTCGCCAAGGCCGCCGTGGCCAGCGAGGACTATCTCATTTTCCTGCGCGACAGCGGTTATCAGCCAGAGCCCTGCAATCACCTCATCGATATGCGCTGGCGCGTGCCTTCCAAAGGTGTCGCTTACCCGCCTTATGATGAAGAACCCTCGCGCTGGCCGGCCAGCTGCATTTCCTGGAAGGATGCGCAGGCTTATATTGCCTGGCTAAACGCCGAGGTGCGCAAGACCCGCCCGTCACTTGGCGCCCGGCCCGGCCCCTATCGCCTGCCCAGCGAGGCGGAGTGGGAATATGCCGCCCGCGCCGGCACCACGACCGCGCGCTGGTGGGGTGACGATATCGGCCGCGGCAATGCCAATTGCAATGGCTGCGGCAGCGCCTACGATTTTCATGTCTTATCCAATGCCGACAGCTTCAAGCCCAATGCGTTCGGGCTCTATGGCATGCTCGGTAATGTCTGGCAGTGGACGGAGGATTGCTGGCACAAGGGCTATCTCGGCGCACCCGCCGACGCCCGGCCATGGAGCGAAAAGAACTGCACCCAGCATGTCTTGCGTGGCGGCTCTTGGGACAACGTCCCCCTCTTTGTGCGATCCGCCGCGCGGGTCAGCGGTACCGGCGATGGCAGCGAGTTCGATTATTCGACGCTGGCTGGCTTCCGGGTGGCACGCGACCTGCCATAATCCGCTCTGGTCTCGAAAATTGTCTCAGTTTCGCATAATTTCATAAAACGCTCTAAGTAGCTGACGGCCCTTACATTTAAAACGCTGGGCCGGTGCGTGCCTCGCACTTGCCGGGCTTCCAGCGCGATCACATGTCGATCGCTTCTGACATCTTGTGCATCGGCGTTACAAGGACCGAGCCCATGGGTACTCCACGCAAGACTATCTCGCCGTCGGAGGTCGACGAGAAATTTCTTCTGCAGGCATTGCGGCGCTTGCCGACACCGGAACAACGCTATGTCTTCACGCTGATGGCCGATCTCATCAGTCACGGACTAGCCGCGCCGAAGGGCGAATCCAGTAACAGCAGCGACTAACGCAACACGGCGCGCGTATCGAGCTTCAACACAAAGTGCATCTCTTTGGGATAGTCGCCCGGTGGCAGCCCAATGGGCGATGATAGAAGCACGGCGTTGCGCGCGCCAATGGCGATGTCCCGGTAATAGGCGTCAGTTTTGGCGCGCGCCTGTTCGACAATCTCGGCTAGCGCAATGCTGCCATCGCGCTTCATCGTCACCCGCAGCGCAATGTTGAGCGGCCTATCCTTCACTTTTGCGAGATCAACCGTCCAGCGCCGCAGCACCTGCGCCAAAACATAATCGCGGATGCTGTATGTGGCTGCGTCACCCTCCAGTCCGTTGCTAAAATCGGCAGTGGAAACGCCCTGCCCCGGGTCCAGCGTCACTTTGGTGTTGGGCTGTTTCAGCCTCGCCAGTGCCCGCAATTTGGCATCGAGCGCGTCTTCCGGCGGCGGCTTCTTGCCGGTCGGTGAAACGGCAGCCCGCACCGGGCTTGCCTCTTCTTGATGCCGCCCGGCTTTTTGCTGGGGCATCAGCGCATGTTGCGCCGCCGGGGGGGAGCGGGTCTCATCGCCCAGGCGGACCAAATCGACCGCCGCGAAGGGCTCCGGCGGCCGGATTGGCGTGACAACGCTGTGCTGCACCAATTCCAAAAGTACCCAGCACAGCAAAAGAGCGTGCAAAGCCAGCGACACCGCAACACCGATGCCATTCTCTTTGGCATAGCGTCGACCGTTCAAGGCGGCGTCCAGGATGTGCTGTGCAAATGGGTTCACGGCGGCAGAATACAGGCTCGGTCACCAGCGGTGTCAAATGACAGGCTGGCCATAGTTGCTGCGAGCCGGTATGGAGGCGCCATGCAGACGAGCCCCTCTCCTCAGAAAATACCCACCGTCGCCATGGCCGTCGCGGCGGGCTTTGGCGTGGCGAATCTTTATTACTGCCAGCCGCTGCTGGCGATGATCGAGCAGGCCTTTCCAGGCTCGCATCTCGCCCCTTTTATCCCCAGTGCCACCCAGCTCGGCTATGTTTTTGGGCTGATCCTATGTCTGCCCTTGGGCGATCTTGTCGACCGGCGTCGCCTGATCGTCATACAATTTGGTATACTCGCGGGGACGCTGGTCTTTGCCGCCATGGCCCCATCGGCGCTCGCCCTCTTGTTCGCCTCGCTCATGGTTGGCGCGGCGTGCAGCGTGGCACAGCAGATCGTGCCCTTTGCCGCGGCACTGGCCAGCGACAGCAACCGGGGCGCCGTCGTCGGCAAGGTGATGAGCGGCGTTCTCTGCGGCATCCTCTTGGGCCGGACGGTGGCCGGTTTCATCGCCACCTGGTTTGGTTGGCGCGCGACCTTCTGGGCTGCGGTACCCGCCATGCTGGCCGCCGGCGCCCTGATGGCGATGAGCTTGCCATCGCATCCAGCCGTGTCCCGGCTGGGCTATCGTGCGGCGGTCGCCTCGCTTGCCGATCTTTGGGAAGAAGAGCCAGTGTTGCGCCGCGCCGCGCTGACACAAGGCTGCCTGTTTGGTTCGTTTTCGGTGTTCTGGACGGTGTTGTCCTTGCGCCTCGCCGAACCGCTATTCCGTCTCGGTGCCGATGCGGCAGGGCTTTTTGCGCTTCTGGGCGTGGTGGGGATCATGGCCGCACCGGTCTCTGGCCATATTGCCGACAAGCGCGGTCCCAACCTTGTGGTACAACTCGGCGCGCTGGTGACGCTGCTTTCCTGGCTCGCCTTCGGCCTGTGGAATTCCATCCTCGGTATGATCGTCGGGGTGACGGTGCTCGATTTTGGCGTGCAGGGCGCAATCGTCTCCAACCAGCACAAAATCTATGCCCTGCGGCCAGACGCGCGCAGCCGGATCAACACCATTTTCATGTCGGGCATATTCATCGGCGGCACTGTAGGCTCCGCCGGTGCCACGACCTTCTATCATCTGGCCGGCTGGATTCCAGTTTGCCTCTTCGGCGCCGCGATGGCGAGCTTGGCGCTGGTGTTGCAACTCACCGGGAAGCCCGAGCGCCGGTTCGGCGTTTGAGAGCGGCGCGCTATTTACGTTGGGGCGTTTGCGAAGCGACGGCTTCAGCTTTCCTTGCCCATATTGCGAGTTCCTCGGGCTCATCGTAGAGCCGGTCCGGAATGCGATAATAGGACATGACGATCTCGTCGCCCGCCGATTTACGATAGACGAAGGGCTGACAACCTTCCGCCTCATAGGCGCCGCGGGTCGCGGCATCCGTCTTCAGATAAAGCGCGTCTTCACCGGCAAAGCCGATCATCCTGTCGCCCGCGAATAGGCCTTGCATGCCGAACATGCGGCGGATGCGAACCGGGCCGAACTGCGCGAACAAATCGAGCAGATAGGCCGGATCCATCTCAGTCGACCTTAGCGGGCGTGATCGACACGCTTTCACCGCAACCGCAGGCCGCCGTCTGATTGGGATTGTTGAAAACGAAGCGCGCGCCGAGCTTTTCGCGCACGAAATCGACTTCCATCCCGATCAGGAAAAGGATCGCCTTGGGGTCGATGAAAACCTTCACACCCTTGTCTTCCACCACCTCTTCAAGTGGGGCGACGCCTTCGGCGTAGTCCATCGTATAGCTCATACCGGCGCAGCCGCCATTCCTTACGCCGACGCGCACGCCTTCATATTTGCCTTCGCCGTTGGCCATGATCTCCCGGATGCGCTCGGCCGCGGCATCGGAGAGGCGAATGGCTTTGGGTCTTTCGCGTTTCGTGATCATCAGAACATATTCAACTCAAGACGGGCTTCTTCACTCATACGTTCGGGCGTCCAAGGCGGATCGAAGGTCATGTTCACAGTCACCGTTCCAATCCCTTCGACTTTCTCCAGCGCCTCGCGCACCATATTCGGCATTTCGCCGGCCACCGGGCAGCCTGGCGCCGTCAGCGTCATATCCACCTCGATGTCTTTGTTGTCGGCAACATCCACCCTGTAGATAAGACCGAGTTCATAAATATCGACCGGAATTTCCGGATCGTAGACCGTCTTCAGCGCCGCCACGAGGATAGCGGTCAGCGACTCCAGCTCCTGCGGCGGGAGGGCGGAGCCGGTTACATCCACTTGGCGAAACTGGGTGCTGTCCAAGGTATCGCTCATTCCGATTTGGCGGGCTCGCCCGCCTCCAAAGCCGACTTCATCGTATGCCAAGCCAGCGTCGCACATTTGACGCGCATGGGAAAAGCCGAGACACCTGCCATGACATTAAGCCGGTCCATATCGTCTTCCGGCAGATGTGCAGCCTCTTCACCCTTCACCAGATCAAGAAAACCGCCCATCAAGGTATCGGCTTCCGCAACGGTACGGCCCATAACCATGTCGGTCATCAGCGAGGCCGAGGCTTGGCTGATGGCACAACCGCGGCCTTCAAACCGTATGTCCGCGATATGGTTTTCGGCGTCTACGATCAAATGGACTTTGACGCGATCGCCGCAAAGCGGGTTATGGCCCTCGCCATTATGGGTGGCGTGCTCCAGTGGCCCGAAATGACGCGGGTGCCGCGAGTGATCGAGGATCACTTCCTGGTAAAGTTCACGCAGAGACTCGTCCATCACCATCTCATGTAAGAATTTTGCGCGCTTTTTCTAGCCCTGCAATCAGGGAATCTACGTCGTCGCGGGTCGAATACAGCCCGAAAGAAGCTCTGGTTGTAGAGGCCAGGCCAAAGCGGTCCATCAGCACTTGAGCGCAGTGGTGACCGGCCCGGCAAGCCACACCTTCGTGATCCAAAATTGTCGCAAGGTCATGGGCGTGCATGCCTTCGGCCTCGAACGACAGAATGGCGCCTTTACCTTCCGCCTCGCCGATAACGCGCAGCCAATTGAACTGCCGCACGGCATCACGGGCATAGGCGTAGACCGCGTTTTCGTGTTCCTTGATTGCCGCCCGGCCAAGTCCGGTGAGATAATCGAGCGCTGCCGCAAAGCCGACCGCTTCGATGATCGGAGGAGTCCCGGCTTCAAAACGCGCCGGCGGCTCGGCATAGCTAACGTGATCTTCGGTCACTTCGGCAATCATCTCGCCGCCGCCGTTGAAGGGGCGCATCGACTTCAGATGCGCCCGCTTGGCATAAAGCGCCCCGATGCCAGTGGGGCCATAAAGTTTGTGACTGGCGATGGCGTAGAAATCGACGTCGAGATCCTGCACATCGACAATCTCATGCACCGCACCCTGGCAACCATCCACCACCACCGGCACGCCCTTGGCATGGGCGATAGCAACGATGTCCTTGATAGGATTGATAGTGCCGAGCACGTTCGACATATGGGTCACGGCCACAAGCTTAGTTTTCGGCGTGATCGCAGCCCCAAAGGCGGCAGCGTTGATCGAGCCGTCTTCGCGCACATCCACCCATTTCAGCTTGGCGCCTTGGCGCTCGCGCAGGAAATGCCAGGGCACGATATTGGAATGGTGCTCCATCTTGGTGAGCACGATCTCATCGCCCGCGCTGATCCGCGGTGCCAGATAGGAATAGGAGACCAGATTGAGCCCCTCAGTGCCGCCATGGGTGAGGATAATCTCATCCATATGTTTGGCATTAAGGAATTTGGCAACGGTACCACGGGCCTTTTCATAGGCCTCGGTCGATTCCGCCGCGAGCTTGTGCACACCGCGATGCACATTCGAATAGGAGCTGGAGGCAAAATTCGTCATCGCCTCCAGCACCTGCTTTGGCTTCTGGGCCGAGGCGGCGCTATCGAGATAGGCGAGCTTCTTGCCATTGATCGGACGTGACAGGATGGGAAAATCATGCAGCGGCGGGGTGAAACTCATTTCGCAGACTCCATGGCACGCGGCAGCGCGGCCTCCACCTCATGCCAAACCGCAGCGCGCAGGTCCTCATCCAGGATGGTCTCCACGGCTTCCTGCAGGAAGGCATTGATCAGAATCCGGCGGGCTTCTTTCTCTGGAATGCCGCGCGAGCGCAGATAAAATAACGATTCGGGATCAAGATCCCCGGCCGTAGCGCCATGGGCACATTTGACGTCATCGGCAAAGATGATGAGTTCCGGCTTCAGATCGGCTTCCGCCCGCTCGCTCATAAGAAGCGCCCGGGCCGTCTGACGGCTGTCGGAGCCATTGGCGCCTTCACGCACGGTGATCTTGCCCTGATAGACGGCGCGTGATTTACCGCCTGCTACATGCTTGAAGAGCTGGGTCGAAAGCGTTTTGCCCGCCGCATGCTCAATATGCGAAGTGACATCGGCATGGCCGTCGTGGCCGAGCACGGTGACGCCCGAAAGATGGGCCTCGGCACCTTCACCGCCCAAGGTGATATGCAATTCGGTGCGTGACAGGCGGGCGCCGAAATTGGCGAAATGGGCACGATATTGCGCCCGCGCCGAAACCGCCACGGCGATGTGTTCGACAACAAAGGATTTGGGCGTGAAGGGCGCGAAACGAATATGCGTCAACGCCGCGCCTTCGCTAAGGGCGACATCCACCCCGACATTGCGCAACAGCCCTACATCACTGCCATGCGGCTCAAAAATCGTGGCGCTGGCGCCCTCTTCCACAACCACCAGCCAGCGCAAATTACCCCCGCCCGCAATTTCAAGCCGAATGGGCTCCGCGATGGTCGTTCCGGCAGGCACGCGCAGCGCCACGCCGCCATCGGAAAACGCCAGCGAGGCCTCTTCCATGGTCGGGCGGTTGCCGATGGTACCGTAAGCCTTCAGCACCCATGCGGGTGCGTTGGGCGCGGCCAGATCGAACTGTTCCACGCCCTCGGGCAACGCAGGGATGCTCCAATGCGCGGTACCGGCTTGCGCCACCTGCCCTGCATCCAGAACGGCGCGCAGATCGCTATAGCGCCAATGCTCGAAACGGCGATGGGGCATGCCGCGAACGCGGAAACTTTCCAAAGCCTCCGCCCGGCGCGCCTCGCGATGGCTGTGTGCCGTGCTCATGCTGGCACCTTGCCGAGATCGCCATAACCCGTCGCCTCAAGCTCGTGGGCAAGTTCTTTGCCGCCTTCGGCCACCATGCGGCCGTTGGCCAGCACGTGAATGCGGTCTGGCACGATGTAATCGAGCAGGCGCTGATAATGGGTGATGACCAGCATCGAACGCTCCGGGCTGCGCAGCGCATTGACGCCCTCGGCCACCAGTTTCAAGGCATCGATGTCGAGGCCGGAATCGGTTTCGTCCAGCACCGCGAGCTTGGGCTCGAACAGGCTCATCTGCAGGATCTCGAGGCGTTTTTTTTCACCACCGGAAAAGCCGACATTGAGTGCCCGCTTCAGCATCTCCTCGTTGACTTGCAGAACCCTCGCCTTGGCGCGCACCAGTTTCAGGATGGAGATGGCGTCATATTCGCTTTCGCCGCGCGCCCGCCGTTGGGCGTTCAGCGCGGTCTTCAAGAAATTCATCGTAGTGACGCCGGGAATTTCCACCGGATACTGCATGGCGAGAAAAATACGCTTCGCCGCGCGTTCTTCGGTCTTCAGCGCCAAGAGGTCTTCGCCGTTATAGGTGATGGAGCCAGCCGTCACCGTATAGCCCTCGCGCCCCGCCAGCACATAGCTGAGCGTCGATTTGCCGGAACCATTCGGCCCCATGATGGCGTGAACCTTGCCGGTCTCGATCGTCAGGGTGAGCCCTTTCAGGATTTCCTTATCCCCAACATTGGCGTGCAGATTTTTGATCTCGAGCATCACCCGACGCTCCCTTCTAAGCTGATGCCGACAAGCTTCTGGGCTTCGACGGCGAATTCCATGGGCAGTTGCTGCAACACTTCCTTGCAGAAACCGTTGACGATGAGGGCGACCGCTTCTTCCGCAGTCAGACCCCGTTGCAGACAATAGAACAATTGGTCTTCGGCGATTTTCGAGGTCGTCGCTTCGTGCTCCAGCCGCGCCGTGGGATTGCGGCTTTCGATATAGGGCACCGTATGAGCGCCACATTGCGAGCCAATCAGCAAACTGTCGCATTGCGTATAATTGCGGGCATTGGCCGCTTTGGCGTGCACACTGACGAGGCCGCGATAGGTGTTCTGCGCCTTACCCGCGCTGATGCCCTTGGAGATAATCCGCGAGCGCGTGTTCTTGCCCAGATGGATCATCTTGGTGCCGGTATCGGCTTGCTGATAATTGTTGGTGATGGCGATGGAGTAAAACTCGCCCACACTGTCGTCGCCGCGCAGGATGCAGCTGGGATATTTCCAGGTGATCGCCGAACCGGTCTCGACCTGTGTCCAGGAAATTTTGGAACGGGCGCCGCGGCAATCGCCGCGCTTGGTGACGAAATTGTAGATGCCACCCTTGCCGTTCTCATCGCCCGGATACCAGTTTTGCACGGTCGAGTATTTGATCTCAGCACCTTCCAAAGCCACCAGCTCCACCACCGCGGCATGCAATTGGTTCTCGTCGCGCATCGGCGCTGTGCAGCCTTCGAGATAGGAAACGTAAGAGCCTTCGTCTGCCACGATCAGCGTGCGCTCGAACTGCCCCGTCTGGCTCGCATTGATGCGGAAATAGGTGGATAGCTCCATCGGGCAGCGCACGCCCTTGGGCACGTAAACAAAGGTGCCATCGGAAAAAACCGCCGAATTCAGCGTAGCGAAGAAATTGTCCGTCACCGGAACGACCGTGCCGAGATATTTGCGCACCAGATCGGAATAGTCGCGGATCGCTTCCGACATCGGGCAGAAGATCACCCCCGCCTCGTTCAGCTTGCCTTTGAAGGTGGTGGCAACTGACACGGAATCGAACACCGCATCCACCGCCACGCCCGCGAGCATCTTCTGCTCGGAAAGCGGAATGCCGAGCTTCTTATAGGTCTCTAAAAGCTTGGGATCGACCTCATCGAGATCCTTATACTTCTCGGTACTCTTGGGGGCCGCGTAGTAATAGGCATCCTGATAATCGATTTTGTTGTAGCGCAGCCGCGCCCAGTTGGGCTCGGTCATCTCCCCCCAGCGCCGGAAGGCGGCCAACCGCCATTCGAGCATCCATTCGGGCTCGTCTTTCTTGGCGGAGATGAAACGCACAATATCGGCGTTAAGCCCCTTGGGGGCTTTGTCCATCTCAATGTCGGTGACGAAGCCGTATTTGTACTTCTCACCCAGAGCGGCAACTTGGTCTTTGGTATCGGTATCCGCAGACATCAGGCCCTCACGCGGCCACGCGCTTGCGCGCGACCAATTTTGAAATCGAATCCAAGGCGGCCTCGACGTCCGCAGCGGTGGAGTTCCAACCGAAGCTCGCGCGCAAAGCTGCACCCGCAGCGGCATCATCAACGCCCATAGCGGCAAGCACATGCGACCGTTTGACCTTGCCGGACGAACATGCCGCCCCGGAGCTTAACATCACTCCGTCGAGGTCCAAGGCCATCAGAGCTGTTTCTGCCCCGATTCCCGGTAAAGAAAAGTTGGAAGTGTTTGTAACTCTGTCAGACTTAGCACCAAAGATGATGACCTCATGGGCAATCTGCTGCAAACCGGCTTCAAACCGGTCACGCAGCACCGCTGTGCCGGGCTGGCAACTCTCCGCCGCCGCCCCAAAGCCTGCGATTCCGGGCGTATTCTCGGTTCCGGCCCGCGCACCCCGTTCCTGCCCGCCGCCCAGGATCAGTGGCGCATAGGGCGCCCCGCTTTTAATGACCAACGCGCCCACCCCTTGTGGGCCGCCGATCTTATGCGCGGAAAGGGTAAGATAATCGGCTTTCGGCATCGCCATCTTGCCTGCCGCCTGGACCCCATCGACCATCAGCAAGGCCCCGGCGTCCTCAACCAGCTTGGCGGCTTGCGCCACCGGCTGAATCACCCCGGTCTCATTGTTGGCCGCCATCAGCACGACCAGCGCCCGCCCCTTGCCTTCGCGGAGGCTCTCGGCCAGCGCCTCCATATCGGCAACGCCATTGCTCCGCACCGGGATGGTTTCGAGCCGCAGCCCTGCAAAACGCTCTGTCACAGCAGCGGCGTTGGCCAGCACCGAGGAATGTTCGATCGCCGAGACGAACAACCGTGTAATGCGCTGCTCGCCCTTCTGCCTGCCTTCAAGAGCACCTGCGACTGCACCCCAAAGCGCCAGCGCATTAGCCTCGGTCCCACCGCTGGTAAAGACCACATCTTGCGGCGGCACATCCGCCAGCATCGCCACCTTGGCTCTGGCGTCTTCGATCAGTGCGCGCGCGGCGCGGCCGCCAGCGTGGATCGAGGAAGCATTGCCGAGCGTGGCAAAGGCCCGCTCGACCGCGGTCCTGGCTCCATCGCGCAATGGCGAAGTCGCATTGTGATCCAGATAGCTCATGACCTGCAAAACCGCGAAGCGCCTATGCCGCGGCGCGATCGCTGTCACCTTCGCCTGGTTGTATATCGCGCTGCGCCCGGCCCAGAACCTTCTTTTCCACCACATCGGCGAGCGATACCGAGGACAGGAACACATGGATCTGGCGCCCAAGCTCTTCCCAAAGATCATGGGTGATGCAACGTGCCCCCTGCGTGGCACAGCCCTTGGCGCAGCCGGGTTTGCAGCGTGTGGCCGTGATCGGCTCATCTACCGCGATAATGATATCGGCGACCCGTACCTCTTCGCTCGGCCGGGAGAGGCGATAACCACCGCCCGGACCGCGCACCGAGCTGACCAGCCCGCCGCGCCGGAGTTTGGCGAAGAGTTGTTCGAGATAGGACAGCGAAATTTCCTGCCGCTCAGCGATGTCCGCCAGCGAAACCGGACGCGAGCCCGCCTCGTGCGAGGCCAGATCCGCCATCGCCATAACCGCATATCGACCTTTTGTGCTAAGCCTCATCGTCCTACTCCAAACTGCCGCGCATACGTACGGCGCGCTGCTTTTCCTTGCGCAATGGGGGGCCGCTTGGTGTATGAACAGCGGACAACCGCGTCGCGTACTTTCCAGAAAGTCCTATAGATTTCCTGAGTACCGAGGTCAAGTATTACCCGGCGTGCGCAACAAAGAAATTGCTATGTGCATGGTTTTTAAAGACAATAATTCTCAAACCGTGCCGTCAAATCCCCCTAAGACGCCGTTGCCTGCGGCCCCTTCCCGTTCAGCCTTTTGGAGCCTTTCCATCCATGCCTGATATCATTCTGCCCGGCCCAGCGGGCCGCATCGAAGCGCGCTATCAAAGGCAGAAGACGCCTGGCGCCCCAATGGCCCTGGTACTTCACTCGCATCCGCAATTTGGCGGCACCATGAACAACCCTTTGGTGTACGACCTCTTCCACATGTTCCACGGCATGGGGTGCACCACCGTGCGCTTCAACTTCCGTGGCGTGGGCCGCAGCCAAGGAACTTTCGATTCCGGTGCTGGCGAGCTCTCGGATGCCGCCGCGGTGCTGGATTGGATGAACACGCTTTATCCCAACCCGTCCTTTGTCTGGATTTGCGGGATTTCCTTTGGCGCCTGGATCGGGATGCAGCTTTTGATGCGGCGGCCCGAGATCACGGGCTTTGTTTCCATTGCCCCGCCGGCCTCGATGTACGATTTCGCCTTCCTGGCGCCCTGCCCGGCGTCCGGTCTGGTCGTTCACGGCACCAAGGACCTCGTGGTGCCCGAGCCCGACGTGCAGAAAATGGTCGACCGCCTCACTGCCCAGAAAGGCATCAAGATCACCTATAACAAGATCGAAGGCGCCAACCACTTCTTCGACAAGCACGAGACCGAAGTGATCGAGACGGTGAAGGAATACGTCAACGAACGCATGACGAACCCTTACGATCACCGCTGATCGTCAAATCTCCGGGGTTTTTCTGGCGGTGGGCCGAAACGCTTATGCCAGCCCCGGAAGACGATCGCGCCCACGGGCAGCAAGAACCATATGAAAGCCGGATCGTAGGGGCTTGCCTGATTGATCCAGACGGGCAGTACTCTGATGGTGAGCAGGTATAGATAGACCTGCCCAGTCGTCCAGTTCATCGTGATTTGCCCTGCGCTGATCCAGATCGCGATAAACCAAAGCCATTTGAAGCGCAGGCCCGGCGTGCGCAGGCACGCGATGGCCGTCGTCGCGATGAACACCAACACCCCGACTGCCAGCAGCAGAAAAATCACGTTGCCAAGCGTGTGCAGATTCATCAGGGCGTTTTGCTTCACGAGGCTGGCCGGCAACAGCGCCACATTGATGCCGTAGACACGCAGCCGTCCCGACACTGGCGCAAGCGTAAACTGAGTACGCACAGCATCGCCGCCCGCGAATTCGCTACGCAAGGAAAGCGTGGTCCGGTCGAGCGGCGCCATTTTCGAATCCGCCGGGCGGGCAAAGATGTTGCCGAGATCCTTGGTTGTCTGCCAACTCTCGACATATTCACCAACGACATCCGTCCTTGGAAACTGACTCAGAACACGTTGAAGGGTGGCAGGTTCGTTTAGGATGGCAGCCAGCTGCGGCTCAGCGTCCTTGGAAAGCTCCACGCGGTTTTGAGCGCGCAGATCCTCGACCGTCTTCTTGGCGAGCGCCACCGCCTCTTTTGATTCGACGTCCCCACCTGAACAACCGGACACAACAAAAAGCGCGCAAAGCGCGATCACGATTCCGGCTAGCCGCACGCTGCCCCCAAAACGCAAATTCAACCTATGGTTTACACCCTTTGCTTTGGCAAGACAATCCCACACGTTGCGGCCGATGAGCAGCGCACGATGCGTTTTGCACAGCGTCCGTCCGTGCTATGCACCCCAGCTTCGTTCTTACAAAGGCGTTTTGTCATGACCACCGTGCCCGCATTCAAATCGGAGTTCCTTTCGACCTTCGTGGCGCGCGGGGCCTATTACGACTGCACCGATGCCGAAGCTCTCGACGCACGCTTTGCCACTGAGCGAGTCACCGCCTATATCGGCTTTGACTGCACCGCGCCCTCTTTGCATGTGGGCAGCTTGGTACAGATCATGACTTTGCGGCGCTTGCAGCAGGCCGGTCATAAGCCGGTCGTGCTGATGGGCGGCGGGACCACCAAGGTCGGCGACCCCTCTGGCAAGGACGACAGCCGCCAGCTTCTCAGCGCCGCTCAGATCGAAGCCAACAAGCAATCGATCTTCCGCATCTTCACGCGCTTTTTGACCTTCGGTGACGGCCCCTCTGATGCGGTGATGGTCGACAATGCCGAATGGCTGGATAAGCTGGAGTACATCGCGTTCCTGCGCGATGTCGGCCGCCATTTTTCGGTCAACCGCATGCTGACCATGGATAGCATCAAGCTGCGGCTGGAACGCGATCAGCCGCTCAGCTTCCTCGAATTCAACTACATGATTTTGCAGTCCTACGATTTCGTGGAGCTGTACAAGCGCTACGGCTGCCGCTTGCAATGCGGCGGTTCGGATCAATGGGGCAATATCGTCAGCGGCACCGATCTCGGCCGCCGTATGGCCGATGCGCAGCTCTACGGCCTGACCTCGCCGCTGCTCACCACCGCCTCGGGCGCCAAGATGGGCAAGACCGCGGCGGGCGCAGTGTGGCTGAATGCCGATATGCTGAGCGCTTACGATTACTGGCAATACTGGCGCAACACCGAAGATGCCGATGTCGGCCGCTTCTTGCGCCTCTTCACCGATCTGCCGCTCTCCGAAATCGCGCGGTTGGAAGCCCTGCAAGGCGCCGAACTCAACGACGCCAAGAAGGTGCTCGCCACCGAAGCCAC
>JAATGP010000023.1 GCA_015654635.1 Alphaproteobacteria bacterium
AGCTTCTTCATATTCGATCCTTTCATGCGTAAGTCCCCTTTTCGATCCCAAGAATTGAGACAGCGCTCGTTAAAGAGCGTCGCCGTCGGTTTCACCGGTACGGATGCGCACCACCTGTTCGAGCGGCGTGACGAAAATCTTTCCGTCGCCGATCTGGCCCGTTTTGGCTTTGGAGGTGATGGCGTCGAGCACCGCAGCGGCCATCTCGGCCTTGACGGCGACTTCGATCTTGAGCTTGGGCAGGAAGCTGACGGCGTATTCCGCGCCGCGATAAATTTCCGTGTGCCCCTTTTGGCGTCCATACCCCTTCACTTCCGTGACGGTCATGCCCTGGACGCCCAGTGCTGATAGCGATTCGCGTACCTCGTCCAATTTGAAGGGCTTTATGATCGCCATGATAAGTTTCATCGCTGCTTCCCGCTGTTTGGCCTCGTCTTATCCTTTCATCAAGAATTGTGCCGGTTCCTTGCGCAGTGGTAAGACGCTGTTCCCAATGGGCTTTCACGGAATCGACAGGAAATGTCGCAGCAAATATGGCGAATTCGTGCCCAAAGCCTAGCCGTGGATTTTTTTATGCCTATATTTTGAGCGTTGACCCTGTCGTGTCAGCGTGGGAAGGCTCAGTCATGGATGCAGATGTTATCATCGGGGGAGGTGGTTTCGTCGGAATGAGCCTCGCGCTCGCCCTGGCGCGGCTTGGCCTTTCCGTCATCGTGATCGACCCGGTGGCTGCCGAGACGGCTGTTGCCGAGCGCTTCGATGGACGGGTTTCTGCCTTGTCTTACGCGAGCTTACGGATGTTTCGTACGCTCGGTGTCTGGGATGCTTTGGCCCTCCATGCCCAGCCGATTGAGCAGATTCTGGTGAGCGATGCCAAGCCCGGCCGTCCAGCCTCACCTTTTTCACTTCATTTTGACGGTGGCGAGATCGGCGGTCCACTAGGCGTAATTGCTGAAAATCGCGCCATTCGCCATGCGTTGTACGGCGCGGTGGCCGCCGCTGCGCAAATTCGAGTCATCGCCCCAGCGGCGGTAACTGCGCTAACAGTCGACGGCGCGGCGATCACTGTTCGCTTGTCTACGGGCGAAGCGCTGTCGGCCCGGCTCGCCGTGGCTGCCGATGGCCGGGACTCCCGGGCGCGGGACGAGATGGGGATCGGCATTGTGGCCTGGGATTATCCCCAAGCCGGGATTGTCGCCACCGTGCATCACGAGTGCCCGCATAACGGCGTGGCTTATGAGCATTTCCTGCCTGCCGGGCCGTTCGCGATCTTGCCGCTTCCCGGCAATCGCTCCTCGCTGGTTTGGACGGAGAAACGCGACATCGCCGCCCGTATGCTGGGGCTCGATCAAGCGGGTTTTGAAGCAGAGATCGCCAAACGCTTCGGGTCTCATCTGGGCGCCACAAGGGCGGAAGGTCCGCGCTGGTCCTATCCCTTGCGCTTCCATGTGGCGCGCGAATACGTCAAGCCGCGTTTTGCCCTGGCGGGCGATGCCGCCCACGGCATTCACCCGATTGCGGGCCAGGGGCTCAATCTGGGCCTGCGCGATGCGGCAGCGCTCGCTGACGTGCTGTCGGAGGCCGCAGGGCTCGGCCAGGATATCGGCGCCCTCGATGTGCTGAAGCGTTATGAGGAATGGCGGCGCTTTGATTCGCTGGCCATGGCGCTCACCATGGATGGTCTCAATCGCCTGTTCTCCAACGATTTCGCGCCGCTCCGCTTGGTACGCGATATCGGCATCGGCATCGTCGACAAAATCGGCCCCATGCGCCGCGCCTTCATGCGCGAAGCCGGCGGCGACAGCGGCAAACTGCCGAGTTTGATGCAGGCAAGCTAACCCAGTTGTCCGTTGCGGCGCCTGGCCGCCAGCGCTGCTGGCAATTCGCGGTAAAAGCCGCGGGCGATTTCGCCGATCTTGATCGCACGAATCCTTTCGGCCTCGGCGCGCGAGGTAAAAATTTCGCCTTCAAAGGCATAGCGGATGGCCGGTGTGCCGGTGCGCGGATCGCTTTCGGTTATCTCGACGATCTCCTCCACCTGTTCTTCAGCTACCTTCAAAGTGTGGCGGACATGGGCGGAGCCATCGCCGCGGTCGCGCCGCTCGTCTTCGATGCGGCTGCGGTTTTCGGCATCAAAGCGTTTGAAGGCGGCGACGAATTTGGGCCCCAGCCAATAGAAGGCCGCGGCGGCCACAGCCGTCAGGATCAGAGTGGTGAGATTCCAGAACATCAGGGCGGCGTTTCCGAGACTGCCCGCTCTATATAGGCATCGCTGCGCATTTCGAGTAGCCGCGACACAGTGCGTTGAAAGCCCTCATTGCCGTCAGGGTAAAGCCCGTCCGGTTCCGCCGCCGCCGCACAATAAAGCGCCACCCTCCGGTCATAGAGTGCATCGATTAAGATCATGAAACGGCGGGCAGAATTGGCTTCCGTCAGGACCGGAACGGCGTCGATCACCACGGTCTCGAACGCTTCAGCGATGGCGAGATAATCGGCCGGGCCCAGCGGCGCCTCGCACAATTCGGCAAAGGAGAAACGCGCTGCCGCTTCAATGGCTCGGGGGATGGTCAGTGCCCGCCCTAGTACTGTCAGTGTGCGCATATGCTCATAAGCCCCGCCCAGTGCCGCCCAAACCCGCTCCATCTCCACCGGGCCATCGGCGCCGACGACATAGCCGCTGCCGGCAAAATCACGGCGATGATCGATACCGCCGAGCTGAAACACCTCCATGCGCCGCTCGATTTCCGCAATAAAGGGCAGGAAAAGCAGACGGTTGAGGCCGTTCTGATAAAGCCGGGAGGGCGGAGTGTTGGAAGTCGCGACGATCACCACATTCCGGGCGAAGAGCTGCTCGAAGAGGCGGCCCAAGATCATCGCATCGGTGATGTCTTCCACCTGAAATTCGTCAAAACACAAAACCTTTTGCGCGAGCGCATCTGCCACCAAGGGCAAGGGGTCGCGCACATCTTTTCGCAGCCGCAGCTTGTGCAAGAGAGCATGAACGCCTGCCATAAAGACGTTGAAATGCACCCGCCGCTTGGGTTCGGCCGCGACCTCGCCGAAAAACAAATCCATCAGCATGGATTTGCCCCGTCCGACATCACCCCAAATATAAAGCCCGCGCGGCGGTGCTTTGCGGCGGAAAAGGCCGGGCTTATGGGCAGCGATATCGGATGCCAAATGATCCAAGCGCAGCGCAGCCGCTTCCTGCGCCGCGTCGCCTTTCAGGCGCCCGTCTGCCAGCGCGCTGCGGTATCGCGCGATGACACTCATAAAGCCGCAATTGCCTCCGCCATGGCCAGCGTTTTGCGCGCGGCTTTTTCATGAAGCCGCTTGACCATGCGCCCCGCCACCGCAAGAGCGCCTTTGTCCCGATTTTCCGGGAGCGCAAAAGCGGCAATAATGGCTTGCGCCGCCGCGATCTCAGCGAGTGAGGGTGCAAAGGCGGCGTTACAAGGGGCGATTTGGCTGGGATGAATCACGGTCTTGCCGTCGAAGCCGAAACTGCGCGCTTGGGTGCAGGCCAAGCCAAAACCTTCGCTGTCGGCAATATCGTTGTGCACGCCATCGATCACGGCCAGTCCATGCGCCCGCGCGGTGAGAACGATTTGGCCCAGTACGAAAAGAAGGTTGGCGCGGTCTTTGGTATGCGTGCCACCCAATTCCTGCAAAAGATCGTTGCTGCCCAGCACCAGGCAGCCCAGCCGTCCGCCCGCAGCCGCAATTCCGGCAAGATCCAGCACCGCGCCGGCCGTTTCGATCATCGCCCAAATCTGCGTTTCACCAGCTTGCGGCACATGGCTTAGGCGTTGTTCGGCGCGATGAACCTGCCGCGCAGAGGCGATCTTCGGCAGCAGGATCGCGTCGGGCCCTACCGCGGCCACGGCCAGAAGATCGGCCTCGCCCCAGGCACTCTCAAGCGCATTGATGCGCACGATCACTTCGCGCTTGCCGAAGCCTTGGCGCACCGCCGCACACACTTGTTCGCGCGCCATCTCCTTAGCCTCGGGCGCCACCGCGTCTTCGAGGTCCAGGATCAGCGCATCGGCGGGCAGCGTGCGGGCTTTCTCCAAGGCGCGGGGTTTGGAGCCCGGCATATAAAGAACGCTGCGCCGCGGGCGCATTACTCTTTCAGAAGGTTGCGGTTGATCAGACATTCGGCGATCTGCACGGCATTGAGAGCGGCGCCTTTGCGCAAATTATCTGCCACCACCCAGAGGGCGAGCCCGTGTTCGACGGTGGGGTCTTTGCGGATACGGCTGATATAGGTGGCGTCCTCGCCGGCGCATTCGATCGGCGTGATATAGCCGCCATCTTCGTGCTTATCGACCACCAGGCAGCCGGGTGCCTCGCGCAAGATTGCCCGCGCCCGCTGTGCCGTGATCGGCTTTTCGAATTCGATGGTCACCGCTTCGGAATGGCCGATGAAGACCGGCACGCGCACGCAGGTCGCCACCACCTGGATATCGGGATCGAGAATTTTCTGCACCTCGACCATCATCTTCCATTCTTCCTTGGTGAAGCCGGAATCCAGGAACTCATCGATGTGCGGAATGACATTGAAGGCGATCTGCTTGGTGAAGCATTCGACTTCCATGGGATCGGCCACGAAGACCGAACGGGTCTGGCGGAAAAGCTCATCCATGGCGTCCTTGCCGGCGCCCGAGACCGATTGATAGGTCGACACCACCACGCGCTTGATGGTGGCTTCATCATGCAGCGGCTTGAGCGCCACCACGAGCTGGGCAGTGGAGCAATTGGGATTGGCGATGATGCCTTTCTTGACGCCGCCATCGAGGACGGCGGCATTCACTTCCGGCACGATCAGCGGCACATCGCGGTCCATGCGCCAAGCCGAAGAGTTGTCGATGATATAGGGAACGTCGGCCGCGATTTTGGGCGCCCATTCCTTGGCGACCTTGCCGCCCGCGCTCATCAACACCAGGTCCGTGCCTTTGAAATCGTAGTGTTCGAGTGCTTTGACCTTCAGCACCCCATCGCCGAAAGAGACCTCAGTGCCTTGCGAGCGGCTCGAAGCCAGTGCCACGACCTCGCTTGCTGGGAACTGGCGCTCGGCGAGCACACTCAGCATTTCGCGGCCGACATTTCCTGTGGCCCCGACCACGGCGACTTTATACGGCATGGGCTCTGCACTCCTAGGTGAGGCATGGACTGATACAAGAGGCGGGACGGAAGGGAAAGCCAAGGACCCATTTGGGCTGATGTTGACGGCGGTTTGCATCAAACGGCGGGCTTAAGCCTCTGTAATCTTTGCTGCGGCGGCAAAAAAACCTGCTCTCACACGGGCGTGACCCCGCATTATGAGACACAAGGGTGATTGACCCCCACCGCTCCAGCAGTGGTAGGCTCCGTCTGGGCGCTTCCTCAAGAGGGACTGTATGAGATTTCGGACCGGTGTGGTGATGGCGGGCGTCTGTGCGCTTGCCCTGTGTGTGGCTGCTGGTGCGGCTCCCAAGAAGGCCAAGTCGACCAAATGCGCCGATCCGTCGGAGGTGTCGGCGATGCAGACTTCGGCCATTCAGCAGGTGCTGATGGATTCGGCGCTCACTTGCGGTGACACGGCAAGAGACAATTACAACGCCTTCCAGACCCGCTTTTCCAAGGATTTGCAGGCCTCTGACAAGCTGATGCTCAAAATGTTCGGCCGTGTCATGGGGGGCAGGCAAGGCGATAAGGCCTATAACCTCTTCAAGACCGAGCTGGCGGCCAAGGCCGAGCTTAGGCGCACCCACAACCACGCCGATTTCTGCGAAGAAGCAACCCTGGTGGCGGCGGCGGCTTTAGGCCCGTCCAAGATCGATCTGGCCGATTTTGTCTCTGAAGTGCCGGTCAGCGAAATCTCTGGCGGGGTCTCGGGTTGCCAGATCGAAGTGGGGGTGACGCTGAAAGGAGTTATGGCCGCCGGCATCATTCCGACGCCCAATCCCCTGCGTGTGGCGGGAACCGCAACCCAATAAACGTCTTCGCGCTGAAACCGGAAGGGCTGAGCTTTCGCTCAGCCCTTTTTTGTCTTCCGCGCGGCGAACGTGCCAAACGAAAAGGGCGGGTCTTGCGACCCGCCCTTCTGATTTAAGCGCGATAACTAGGCTTAGCTGCCCAGATCGATGACGGCGCGCCGGTTCTGCGGCTCACGCACACCAGGACCCGTCGGGACCAGGAGGTCGTGGAAGCCCTTGCCTTCGATGCCGATGCCGCTGGCATCGAGACCTTGACGGACCAGTTCGTCCTTCACAGCCTGTGCACGAGAGACGGACAGCTTCAGATTGTACTTGTCCGAACCAACCGTGTCGGTGTGACCGGTGATCTGGATCTTGACGAAGCTATTCTTCTTCGCCGTAGCAACCGCTTCGGTCACGACAGCCTGAGCCGCGTCAGTCAGGTTCGACTTGTTGAAGTCGAAGAAGACGATGAACGTCTTCACTGGCGGCGGGGGAGGCGGCGGCGGCGGCGGCGGCGGGGGAGGCGGCGGCGGCGGCGGCGGCGGGGGAGGCGGCGGTGTCAGATAGAACCGGAAGTTAAACAGCACCACATGCTCGCCCGGAGCCTCACCACTCACCGTCAGACCTGGCGAGCCTGCACCTTCGACATTGCCATTGAGGTAGCGATAGCGATAGCCAACGCCGATATCGGTGTATTCGTTAAGCGAATAGTCCAATTCCGCGATCGCCTGGACCGTGAAGTGAACATTGGTTCTGTCGAAGAAATTGGTACCGTTCTTGTAGGTGGACTCTAAGCGTGCTGCGCCAAGACCACCACCGATGCCCAACGTCCAACGGTCGGTGAGCGGATAATCGTAGACCAGGTTAACGTAGTCGGCGAACGTCTGCTGGCTGCCGTCGAAATAATTCGTGCCGCCGTAAGCGCCCTTGAGCTGGTTCTGACTGAACCCGAATTCGTTCTCAACGCGCAGCCGGTCAGCAAAGCGGTAACCCAGTGCGCCGAGAAGAATGAAACCGTCGTCGGGCTGCACCGAATAAGGTGTCGTCGTCGTGCCCGAAGGGCCTGCAAACGGTGTGGTAATGTTGGAGGTTTTATCAACCGCCTTTTCCCAGCCGGCGCCGAGTCCGACGTACCAGCCGGTCGTATCACTCGCCATGGCTGGCACACTTACCGCCAGCATGGCAGCGCCTGCGAGCGCCAGAGTACGAAGCTTCATCTGAATTCCCCTAATTGCGAAGGCAACAAGTTGCCATTCCTACCCAGACCCCCTTAAGGCCGTAAGCAACCCGAATATGCCTGCTTAGCGACCGTATTTCCATAACATTGGTTGGTGAGGGGGTACATTAATCATTGACTGTGGCGGCACAATCACAATCCGAAATTGTGCCCGGAATGCGCCATATATAGCAGAAAAACGGAGGGGCAGACCCTATATTTGCCCTTTCTTGGCTTAATTGTCTGGTTACGAGATGTTGCAATTAGGATCCAAGATCGATAACGGCACGCCGGTTCCGGGGTTCGCGCACTGCGCGCACATTGGAGGCGGTCGCCACCAGGGGATCGTGATAGCCTTCGCCTTCCACCGCGATGGCGGTGTCGTCCATGCCCAGACGGACCATTTCGTCTTTGACAGTCGCGGCCCGAGCCAGTGACAGCTTCATATGATAGTCGTTCGAGCCAACCGTATCGGTGTGGCCGGCGATCTGCACCTTAACCATGCCGGTGGTTTTGGCCACCTTGATCGCTTCGGCAACCACAGATTCTGCTGCATCGGTCAGATACGACTTATTGAAGTCGAAGAAGACAATGTAGGTCTTCACCGGCGGCGGTGAGACAGGCGGTGGAGGCGGCGGTGGTGCTACCGCCGTTGCCGCTGCTACCGGAATTTGTGCCGATGCTTCACCGCGATCGAAAGACCAGCGCAAAGACAGTATCAGATTGTGTGAGCCAATGTCGCTCGCGCCGCCGCCATAGTGCAGGCCGGTGGTGCGCACATAGCGATAATCAAAGGCCAGATCGAGGTTCTCGCTCCAATGATAGGATAAGCCGGTGATCGTCTGGAAGGCCAAGCCGCTATCGTTCGTCTTGGCGGAGCCGGTATCGAGGCGCGCCATTCCAAGGCCAAGCCCGCCGCCCAATGTCAGCGAAAGATCGCGTGCAACCGGCAGGTCGTAAAGAAGATTGCCGAAGAGGGTGACTTCCGAAAGATCAGCACCCGTCACCTTGGCCGAGGCCCCGCCAGCGGAAATGGTGCTGATGCCAGGGTCGCTGTAGCCGATTTCACCTTCAAGCCGGAAATGCTGCTGCCAGCGAAAGCCGACATCCGCTATGCCGCGAAAGGTGGTGTCGCGCGTGACCGTCGCGCCGTGAATGAGGCTGTTGCCCACGGCGATGCTGCCCGGAACGGTAACATCATTGGGCAGGCTCAAGCCCGCACCAAGGCCAACATACCAACCGCTATCAGAGCTTCCTTGGGCTTGCGCCGAGGCACAGAGCAGGGCACCGAAGGCGGCGCTCGACAACGCCCATTTGTGCAAATTTCTGAGGTGCAGCTTCATCGGATAATCCTTCGCAGCAATTGACGAGGGACCGCACCGCCTTACAGACACAACGCGAAGGAACGGCTCGACCGGCAGCACACTTGTCCGGTGGGGATGAAGCAGACTGCTATCCCCTTTATTATGCAGTCAGCGTTAACAATGTACAAATTCTCGGTGGAATTCCGCCATGGCACAGCCAGGGCGATTACCTAGAGGCTCAGATTTTGAGGCTGCCTACCGTCAGGAGAAAGGCATAGCGCCCCGGCAGGAAGCGCAGCGCCGTGCCCTTTTGCTGCTCCAGACTCTCCAGCAATTCCACTCGCGGTGCGACATGGAAAAGGGCGAGCCAAGCCAGCATCGCCGCACGTCCCAGCCTGCCGAGTCCGGTCAGATCGCCGAAATCGACGGCGTGGATATGGCCGCCCGCCGCCAGATTGGCCGAAGCCGCTGCAATCGCCGCCTTCCAATCGGGAATCATCGACAGGCTGTAGGAAAACAGCGCCGCCTCGAAGGGCTTTGTCTCGCCGAACATGGCGGGCGACAACGCTTCGGCGTAGCCATGGGCAAGTTTGATGCGTCCCGTAAGCCCGGCCTTGCGAATGGTTTCTTCGGCGCTCTTCAACATTTCCAGTGAGGCGTCCAGGCCGAACAATTCGACGCCGGGATAGCGCGTAGCGATCTTGACCAGATTGCGGGCCGTGCCGCAGCCGATCTCCACCAGCCGGTCGCCCGGCTTGAGGCCGATTTCCGCGATCACCCGGTCGCGCCCGAACAGGTAATATTTGCGCGTCAGGTCATAGATATAGCGCTGATGCCGGTAAATCCGGTCCATCAAGACGCCATGGTCGTCGTTATCAGCCTTTGCGGACATAGACATGGAACCCGCCATAGATGGAGGAACGGTCCTTCGCATGAAAGGCTTTGCTCTCGTCTTCGAGATAATCCCACGGCGCCAAGAGTTCGGCTGGCAGCTTCTTGGGCAGCGGACTGTCGGACCCGGCGGTGCGGAAAATGACGCGGGCGTCGGTCAGATCGGCCGTGCGGTCAATCTCAGCCCACAAAGAGGAGATTTGCGCTTCGTTCATCCAATCCTGGCTGTCGAGCAGCACATAGCGATGCAGCGAATGGGCGGCTTGGCGCTTGAGGAAATCGGTAAGCGAGGCGTGATTGACCTCCACCTTGCCGGTCCGGCTGCGGATGGTGTTGTAAACATCCTCGCGCAGATAAGCAGGCACAGCTTCGCGATTGGTAACGTCATAGCTGCGGCCAAAGGCTTGCCAGGCGAAATAATTCTCGTTGATCGGGAAATCGCAAGCCAGCCGTTCGACCCGCTCGCGCAACACCGTAATCATATTGGCATTTTCGCCGACCAGCTCGTCGTATTGGGCGGGCGGAATGCCAAGCGCGTAGAGCGAAACCGGGCTCCTCGACAATGCTCGAATGGAGCGGTTGTTGAACAAGGGCGCAATCAAGCGATCAAACAGGACCCGTTGCTCAGCCGGACTCTTGGCATCCAGCATGCGTTCGAGGCGTTTGCCGTGCAGTTTGGCCACCACATGCAGGATACCGATGAAGCGTCCGAGCAAGCCGTAGCGATAAAGGTTGCGCGCGAACATGTTGATGCGGCGGCCATGCAGCAAAATCCGCTTTTCCCAATGCTGGCGTGTGGTGGGGTCCAGCTTGTCGCGCAAATAGGTGTCGTAGGCGGCGCGGTTGGCTTTGTCGTTGGCTTGGCCGAAGAAGCGGAAGAAATCCTCATAGCTCGGCAGATTGGCGAGCGCCGCCAACTTTAGCCGCGTCAGCGCCACATGATTCGGATTGAGGTCGACCGCAATAATCCGGCACGGATCGGCCGCCAGATAGTTCAAAACATTGCAGCCGCCAGAGGCGATGGTTAGCAGGCGGTGGTTTGTACCAAGATCCAGCGCGGCCAAATCCACATCGGGATCTTCCCATATTTGATTATATACAAACCCTTGAAACATAAGGGTAAAGAGGCGCTCCAAGGCTCCCCTTTTGGATGTTGCTGGCCGCTGGTGAGCGGCGCGTTCGAGCAATTCGTTGGCCATGTTCTTCTTTGATAGAGCCCCGGGCCCAAAACAAGGGGGTTACTTAGAGGGAACAGCGCCGCCGAGCAAAGGGAATATGCGCC
Source organism: Alphaproteobacteria bacterium (assembly GCA_015654635.1). Taxonomy (GTDB): domain Bacteria; phylum Pseudomonadota; class Alphaproteobacteria; order Micropepsales; family Micropepsaceae; genus Rhizomicrobium. The sequence continues at coordinate 10,654 of JAATGP010000023.1, forward strand.
GGAGACATATGTGCCCGTCTTGCGTCAACACAAAGGCGAAGCTTACCTTGGCGCCATGACCGCACCCATTCAGGAAGTTCTGGACCTCTTAAATCTCGAAAAAATCGAGGAAAACATTTTCCGGGGGCTGAGTCCCAAGGATCGGGTCCAGCGTGTTTTCGGCGGCCAAGTGTTGGGCCAGGCCTTGATGGCGGCTTCGCACACGGTCGAGGGCCGGCTCTGCCATTCGCTGCATGGCTACTTTCTGCGCGCGGGCGATCCCAAGGTTCCTATCCTCTACGAGGTTGACCGGTCGCGCGATGGCGGCAGCTTCACCTCCCGCCGGGTGGTGGCCATCCAGCATGGCCGCCCGATCTTCACCTTAGAGGCTTCCTTTCAGCGCGAGGAGGCTGGGCTCGAGCATGCTTTTGAAGCCCCTGCGGTCCCCCAGCCCGAAGAGTTGGAATGCGACAACGATCTGCGCGCCAGGATTCCACCGGACCGGGTACCACCCGAATTGTGCGCCTGGGTGTTTCGTCCACGGCCATTTGAAACGCGGCCCATCGACCCCAGGCCTTATTTCGATCCTGCTCCGCGTCCGCCGCATGAAAGTTTTTGGGTCCGGACCGCAGGTTCGATGCCGGACGATCCGGCGCTGCACCGGGCCATGCTGGCTTTTGCCTCAGACCTCTCCATGCTCGGCACCTCGCTCGCACCCCATGGCATTGGCTGGTACGACGACAAGGTGCAGATGGCGAGTCTCGATCATGCCATGTGGTTCCACCGTCCCTTCCGCGCCGATGCCTGGCTCTTGCTGGTACAGGACAGTCCCAGCGCCTCAGGGGGCAGGGGTTTCAATCGCGGCACGCTGTTCTCGCGCGACGGCGCACTGGTGGCATCGGTGGTGCAAGAAGGCTTGATCCGGCCGCGCCGCGGCGTGCTGTAATCAAACGCCTTTGATCAACTGTGCGCGACCGCCACGGCACGCCGCGGCTTGGCGTAGAAAGTGTCAGTCAAGGTAATGGGCCCGCCGAGGAAGTAGGTGACCGGCGCGGTAAAGGAGTAAGCAATCTCGGCATAGATCACACTGCCGGGAATGATGTTCCCCTGAGCATCTTTAAGCATCAAGGTGGAGGGAAAATCGCTGGGGGCGGTGGTGCGTTTTGTGGTGTTCTGAGGGTCGCTCCAGGCGACCGTGAGCTTGCCATTCGCATCGTAGGTGATACTCGAGACGATGATTTTGGCATTGGACGAGGCATAGGGATAGAGGATGGCGTTGGCAGCATTAAATACGTTGGTGGTGTCGCTGGTGCTCACGAATACGGATTGTGCAACAAGATCGGCCACGGTGTAGCCGACGCGGCCCACACGCGAATTGCAGTCAACCGCGCTTCCCAACTCGACCGCGCCGTAGAACAACATGATCATCACCGGTGCAATTAGCGCGAATTCGATCGCGGCCAGCCCCTGGCGTGCTTTCGCGAAGCGATGCAGTTGCATCAGCATCCCGCCACCTGATTGTTAAAAGGCTCGTTGCGGAAGGCCACCGCCGCCGTCAGCAGATGCTGCGTGCTGTTGATGTTGACCAGGAATGCCGTCAGCAGCGGCGTTGCCACCGGATAAGTGTAGAAGGTACGCACCAGGACGACGCTGCAAACTGTTCCCGGCTGCCAGTTGTTGAGTGCGGGGTCGAGTGTATTGCTGGCCGTGATCGGATTGGTAACTGCCGCTTGACTGAAGGTCGAGACCGTTTCGACGTCGACCTGCAGATTGCCGTCACAGGCAAGCAATGGGCTGATCTCGCCGCAGATAACTTGGCGGAACGCCGTTTGGCTGATGCCGCCCAACGCCACTTGGCCGGTGCGGATTTGCCGTGCCGCATCGTTGGTGGCGTTCTGCAAGACGAAATTGCCAAGGAAGATGATCCCCGTTTCCATCGTGCCCATCAGGAAAATGAAGAAAATGGGTGCGATGAGGGCAAACTCAATGGCCGCCGAACCTGCGCGCGCACGCGGCCTCAGCCGTGCGCCGATTGTTCTCAACCGATTCGCGGCATGCCCCAGAAGCGTTTTTGCGCCTTGCGGCATTGTTCGGCTCCCCTTCCGGCAGATCCAGCGGATTAAACGCCAACCCGCTGCTGCCGCGAAGCGAAACTGTTTGTTATGCTAAACATCACGTTAACGCTGATCTGAGGCTTAATGGTGTAACGCGAATATTCAAAATTGCAGCGAGAAGGGAACGCAATTTTCACTTCTGGAGCGCGAACATCGGGAGTGATAAGCCTGGAGTAAGGCGCGTTGCTGTCGTTCAAGGGCTGGCTTCAAAAGTTCGGCGCGTGCCATCGCGGCAACGTGGCGATGATCTTCGCCATTGCGCTCGTCCCTACTGCCTTGGCTGTGGGTGGGGGCCTCGATTACGCCCGCGCGGTGATGGTGCGGTCAGCCATGAACGAGGCGCTCGATGCGGCGGCCTTGGCGGTCGGCGGCTCCAAAAATCTATCGGATGCCGACGCGCAAGCGTTGGCGCAACAGTATTTTAATGCCAACTACCATCAGAGCAGCGATTATGGTACCCCTGGCGCTGTGACGGTTACCCGTACCGCGCAGAACGTGACGGTATCGGTGACCGACCAAATGCCGACCACTATGATGCGCGTTGCGGGCGTCAATACCTGGTCGGTGGCCTCTTCCAGCACCGTGGTGTGGGGGCAATTAAAGCTCTGGGTCGCGCTGGTGCTCGACAACACCGGTTCGATGTCGGATACGGATAAATCCCACGTCAGCAAAATCTCGGCTCTGAAAACCGCCTCGCATCAGCTTTTGACGATGTTGCAAGGGGCGGCGCAGACCGACGGTGACGTGCGGGTTTCGATCATTCCTTTCGCGCGCGATGTCAATATCGGCACCAGCTATGCCAGCCAGAGCTGGCTCGGCTTCTCCGATTTCACGGCTGCACCACCAGTGCCTGCCAGCAACATAGGGCCCAGCTCTTCCTGCCCGTGGCAGGACAATGACGAGGGCTATCACTGCACCACCGGGCCAGCAAATGGGGCGTCCGACACCGGGACCATCCCCGGTAGTGGTTCCTATTCGGGCTATATCTGCCCCAGTGTGACGACCGTCGGCCATTATTGGAACGGCTGCTACAATTCGGTCAGCGCCGGGTCAAAGACATGGACTCACAAATGGATCGCCAATCCTCCGACAACCATCGGAAATGTGACCGGCACTTGGAGTGGCTGCGTCACTGATCGCGGCTCGGCCAACATAACAACGGCCCAGGGTTCCAGTCAGAGTTACGACGTCAAGAATACCACGCCGGATCCGAACGTACCGGCCACGCTTATGGTGGGAGAAAACTCGCCCAGCTGTCCAGTGACGACCATTCTGCCGCTCAGCTATAGCTGGTCGGATCTGTCGACCAAGATAGACGCCATGACGCCGAACGGCTCGACCAATCAGACCATTGGTTTGGTCTGGGGGTGGCAATCGCTGTCGCAAGGGGCGCCGCTCAGCCCGATCGCGCTACCCGCCAACACCCAGCGCTTCATCATTCTGCTCAGCGACGGTCTCAACACCCAGAACCGCTGGTCGGGTAATGGCTCAGCGCAAAGTTCAGCCGTCGATGGCCGCATGGCGCTGGCGTGCAGCAATGCCAAAGCTGACGGGGTTATCATCTATGCCGTCTTTGTGGATTTGAACGGCACCCAGGGCAACTCCTCGGTGCTGCAGAACTGCGCCAGCGATACCAGCAAATATTTTGATCTGACAACCTCCAGTTCGATCATCACTGCCTTCGCTAGCATCGGTCAGCAGATCACCAATCTGCGCGTCAGCCAGTAGTTGTGCCATTGCGGTACGGGTGCGGCAAAATCCTGCCCGAATGCCTAACGACACACGAACCGTTACCCCGGATAACAGGGGCTACGCCTAACCATTTGTTCGATGATCCACCACTGCCAGCAAGGATCACGTTCATGCGGCTAGGGACGGGTCTGCTGCAGCGTTTCCGGGCAGCGCATCGCGGCAATGTCGCGAAGATTTTCGCCGCGGCACTGGTTGCCTTGCTGATCGCCATCGGTGCCAGCTTGGATTTCGATCGGTCCCACGAGCGCGTCCATGCAACCTTTGGCACAAAGTTATTTCAACGCCCATTATGGCTACAGTGCGGGTGGTGCGCTGAAAAGTGCTTTTCAGGACATTACGCAGCAAATCACGAATCTACGCCTCAAGGGCTGACGAGACTCTGCTTACAAAGCGCGGTTACTGGCCGCTCGCGGCTTTGGCGAGCATGCCTTGGTACTTGTCGATTTGCGTGGTGGCGCTGTCAAAGGCATCTTTGCCATCGCCCGGCTGCGGCGCCGGCTGGCAGCGCTGACCGGTGCAGGTATAGCTGGTCTGCTGCGAGCCGCGCTGCAGGGTGACGACGGCATTTCCCTTGGAGGAAACGACAATTTGCTGATTGGCAATTTGTTTGCCGTTGCCGTCGAGTGCCACCACGTTGGTCGCACCGAACGCCTTGGCCTGCACAAAGGCGTGGCGGTTGTCGATGATGGTAACGTCGGCAATCATGGGATTGCCCACATAGAGTGTCGACACCGGCTTGGCGAAAGCCACCACCCGCACTTCGTCAAGCGGCACGGAAAGCGCCGACCCGGCATAGGCCGCGCTGCCAAAGACGGCAGCGGTGGCGAACAGGACGGCAATCAAAGCACTGCGTCGCATCGGATCATCCCACGCTAGATTGACGGCAAGCTTACGCCGTGTGGTGTAAAATAGTGTTTACGACAGCGCTCACCAGAACGGCTTCTTGCTGGAGCACAGGCTTTTCCGAGCGTGGTGAAGCAACCGTAAAGAATTAGAATGGCACCTGTCGGGAAAGTCCAATTTCTGTTTTGTTTTGGCACGATACAATCTGTTACGGCTGATTCGAATTAGGAGATGATTAAACCCAAGCGTACACACTCTGTCCCGGTTAGGGCAATTCTTGGGCATGTGGAGAGTTTTATGAACACGATCATCAGCAAATTCCTGCGCGACGATAGTGGCGCAACAGCAATCGAATACGGTTTGATCGCCGCGCTTATCGCCGTGGCGATCATTGGGACGGTATCAGCGCTGGGCACAAGCTTGAGCGCAACCTTTACGGCGATCTCTACCCATCTCGGCGCTAACCCGAGCTAAGGCGAGGTAGGGTCAAACTGAGATCGGGCGGCCGCCGCGAGGCGGCCGTCTGCATTTGGGGTCAACGAGACATTGTGATTCAGGTGGGCGATTTCTGCGTCGTGGTAAACAGAAAGCAAAACTTTACGAAGAGGTATCCCGCTAGACCCCTCTTTGTGTTTCATGCTGGCACGAAACGTAAAAATGCGAACGATCGGGTTTAAGAACGCATTAAACCTCGGGGGCTACTCTTTCCCGCATGTCCTGGCAACAAACCGGTGAATACGGGGAGCGCAGGGCAACCCTGGGTGTCCAAAAGTGGAGGCGTTTATGCAAAATCTTTTTTCCCGCTTTGTCCGAGATGAATCGGGCGCAACGGCAATCGAATACGGTCTTATCGCAGCACTGATCGCGGTAGCCATCATCACAACCGTCTCGGCGCTCGGCACGAGCCTGAGCGCGACGTTTACGGCCATCGCAGGCCATCTCGGCGCCGCCCCGCACTAAAAGAGGGTTGCGCTCCGTACAATAATGGGCGGCCGCCATGTGGGCGGCCGTTCTCTTTCCTGGCGTGCTGCTGTTTCGGCAATTTCACTTTGGAAAAACACGATGAGCGCTGTGCTGGTGATGATTGTGTTTCCCGGCTTGCTGGCCCTGGCCGCGGCTTGGGATTTGGCGAGCTACACCATCCCGAACCGCTTATCTCTTGCTCTTGCTGTGGCCTTTCTGGCCTTTGTCGCGCTCTGCGGCGTGGCGCTGCCCGCATTTGGCACCCATCTTGCGGCGGGCGCCGTGGCGTTGGCAGTGGGCTTTTGCCTGTTTGCAGCCGGTTTTATCGGCGGCGGCGATGCTAAGCTTTTTGCGGCCGCTTCTCTGTGGTTCGGCTTCACCGATCTGTTTGCCTACGCGCTGGTGTCCGCCGTGTTTGGCGGCGTGCTGACGCTGAGCATCCTGATGGCAAGGCGTGTGCCGTTGCCCGCAGGGCTTCGCGGTCAGCAGTGGCTGGTGCGTCTGCACGATCGGCGTTCCGGCATCCCTTATGGCGTGGCGCTCGCAGCGGGCGCCCTCTTTATGCTTCCCCAGGCGGAGATATTCCGCTGGGTCAACCATGTGTAAAGCAAACTGTAACCAAGCTTTTTCGTGCATTTGGCAGCGCCGTATTAAGCACTTTCTAAACGCTTCCGTGGTCGATTAGACGCGAAGGGAGCCTTAGGTATGAATTCGAAGAGGCTGGTTGTTCTCTTGCTTGCGGCGGGTGCTGCCGGCGTTGTGGCCCTCATGGTGCGCAACGTCATGGGTGGCGGTTCCAAGGCTGCCGAAGCCCACATCGCGCCCGCGCCTGCCGAAATCTCCGATGTGCTGGTGGCGGCGACGCGGATCGAGGCGGGCAAGGCAGTGAACGCCGGCCAAGTGCGCTGGCAGTCCTGGCCGACAAAAATCATCGACCCTTCCTTCATCCGCCGCTCGAGCGGTTTGACGCCCGCCGCCATTGTCGATGGCAGTGTCGCGCGCGCACCGATCATAGAAGGCGAACCCATCACCTATACCAAGATCGTCAAGAGTCAGGGCGCTGGCTTCATGGCGGCGACATTGGGCCCAGGCATGCGCGCGGTGTCGATCAGTGTCTCGGTGGCCTCGGTTGCGGGCGGCTTCATCCTGCCGAACAACCGCATCGATCTGCTTCTGACCATGGTGACGGGCGATACGCCCAAGCGCGGCATCACCAAGCTGGTTGTGTCGAACGTGCGCATCCTCGCCATCGACCAAGCCTCTGACGACAAAAACCAGAAGGCGGTATCGGACGTGAAGACGGTGACGTTGGAACTCACGCCCGAGCAGGCCCGTACGGTGGCCCTGGCCCAGGCGATGGGCTCGCTCTCTCTGGCTCTGCGCAGCCTCGGCGACGAAGATACCGCGGTTGCCGCCAACACCGCAGCCCATGCCGGTAATGGTCTGCACAAAGTGGAACACGATGGCAGAGCGGGCTCACCCGGCTTGCAGGATGGTGATGGCGGGCAAGAAGGCGTCGTGACGGTGCTGCGCTACGGCATGATGCGCAAAAGCGCAGGGGGCGCAGGACAATGAGGCGCCTCACACAGATTTGGCTTTGCCTGGCCGCGGCAAGCTTGGCGGCTTCGGCCGCGTCTGCGGCGCCGCAACTGAGCGATGACGCTGCAAATTCGGCGCGCGTGGTGGTGGTTTCGACCAAGAATGGCACGCCCGCGCATCAGCGTATCACCCTCGGCCTGGGCAAGGCGGCCATTGTCGAAATCGACACCGATGCCCGCGACGTGCTCGTCTCCAATCCCGATATCGTCGATGCCGTGGTGCGCACGCCGCGCCGGGTATTCCTCATGGGGCAAAAGGGCGGGCAGACCAACGCTTTCTTCTTCGACGCGCAGGGAAAACAGCTCGCCTCGATCGATATCCGCGTCGAGAAGGACGTTACCGATCTGACCAAGCTCATCAATATGAGCTTTCCTGATACCGATATTAAAGCGACAGCGATCAACGACACGGTGGTCCTCACCGGTCATGTCGGCAGTGCCGCGGAATCGCTGCGGGCCCAGGACATCACGGCCAAATTCGCCGGTGACGACAAGAAGGTCGTCAATGTGCTGCAGATCCGTTCCAGCGATCAGGTGATGCTGAAGGTGCGCGTCGCCGAGATGGAGCGCTCGGTTGCCAAGCAATTCGGCATCGATTTGTCGAGCGCGATGATGGCGGCGGGCGTGCCTATAGCCTTCGGCACCTCCAATCAGTTTGGCCTCGTGGGGCACGCGCTGAACGATCTGTCGGGTGGCCAGGTGGGCTCGGCTTGCGCCAGCCAGTTTCTTCCGACCGGCACCAGCACCACCACGGCGACGGGAATAAACAATGTCAGCACGAATGCGACCCTGCTGGCGTCCGGTACGGCAACGGGCATCACCACGACATTGACGAGCACCGGAACCGTCTGCCCCAACAATCTGCAAGGCACCGTCAAGGCGCTGGAACAGGTGGGGCTGATGCACACCCTGGCCGAACCGAACCTCATTGCGGTCTCGGGCGAAACCGCCAAGTTCCTCGCGGGCGGCGAATTTCCTGTGCCGGTCTCGCGCGACCGCGATGGCAACATCACGCTGGAGTTCAAGCAATTTGGCGTTGGCCTGTCCTTCACGCCGGTGGTGCTGGGCCCGGGGCGCATCTCGCTGCAGCTCTCGACCGAAGTCAGCGAACTGACCAATACCGGCGCCTATACGCTGCAGGGCAGCACCAGTTCCACCACCACCACCATCCCGGCTTTGTCGGTGCGGCGCGCCGAAACCACGGTGGAGGTACCCTCCGGTGGCAGCTTTGCCATTGCCGGTCTGATGCAGCACACCACCAAGCAGGTGCTGGATGCTTTTCCGGGCGTCAAGGACATGCCGGTGCTGGGCGCTTTGTTCCGCAGCCGCGATTTTTCCAACGACGAAACCGAGCTTGTCGTGCTGGTGACGGCCTATCTCGTCAAGCCGACGCAGGAGGCCAAATTCGCGGCGCCGACCGATGGCTTCGTGCCTCCGACCGATCTCGAGACCATCCTGCTTGGCCGCCTCAACGCCGTCTACGCGCAAGACAAGTCGTCGGCGCGGGCCGAAGCGCCGGCTGGCTATATCGTGCAATAGGACAGCGGCCATGATGAACCTCAAGGATAGCTTGCGCATCGCCTCGGTGGCCGCCGTACTTTTGGCGGGCAGCTGCGCCGCGCCAATGAATGACGGCACCACCTTCTCAAACGATCCCGCCGTCAATCATCCCATCGCCGTAGAGCCCCATTTCACGGCTCTGAAAGTCAACTTCTCGGCTGCCGATGCGGGTCTCTTGCCCGATGATGCAGCCCGCTTCGAGGCTTTCGTTGCCGATTACGCTTCACGCGGCTCGGGCTCGATTTCGATCTCGGCGCCCCAGGGCGGCGATACGGCGGCAATCATCCGCTATTTCGGCAACCGCCTGTTCGAGATGGGCGTGCCGCGCTCTCGCATCCTTGTGGGGACCCATGATAGCTCCGATGCCAGGGTCGAGATCGGCTTCATTGCCTATGGGGCCTCGACCAAACCCTGCGGCGACTGGTCGAAAAATCTCGGTGACACGGCGGACAATTCGCCGTCACCCAATTTTGGTTGCGCCGAGCAGACCAATATCGCCGCCCAGCTCGCCGATCCGCGCGACCTCGTTCAGATGCGCGACGCCGATCCGGTAGATGCCACGCGCCGCGCGGCGGTCATCGGCAATTACGAACAAGGCAAGGTTACATCCTCGGAAAAGTCCAAGGATCAATCCGGCGCCGTGGCCGATGTGGACAAGTAGAGGTTTAGGCCATGAGCGCGACACGTTTTCCGGAACAAGCCTTCGGGGCCGCCCCTCATGAGCGGCCGGTGCCGCGCATTACCATCCAGGCGTTTTGCGAGTTTCCCGATACTGGAGCCGCCTTGCAGCGTGCCGGTGCCGACCGCCGCCTGTCCAAGACGCAACTCAATGTCCAGCTCGGCGGTATTCCGGCGGCAGCGGAGTATTTTCAAGGTCAGGTGACACCCAATCTGCTCCTGGTGGAGACCCGGCTTGCGGGCCTGGAGGCGCTGGCCGAAATCGATCGCTTGGCGGAAGTCTGCGATCCGGCGACCAAGGTGGTGGTGATCGGCCGCGTCAACGATGTCGAGTTCTATCGCGAACTGATGCGCCGCGGTGCGAGCGAATATCTTGTTGCCCCGCTCAATCCGCTCCATCTCATTGAAGTGATTTCGGGCCTTTATGCCGACCCCCAAGGCCATCCCATCGGCCGCGTCGTTGCCTTCATGGGCACACGCGGCGGCGTCGGTTCGTCGACGCTCTGTCACAACGTCGGCTGGAGTGTGGCCGAAGAATTCCAGATCAACACCACCATCGTGGACCTCGATCTGCCGTTCGGCACGGCGGCGCTCAATTTCAACGACGAGCCGGGGCAAAGTGTGGCCGACGCGCTGGCAACGCCCGAGCGCCTCGATGATGTGCTGCTCGAACGCCTGCTCCTGAAGCGCGGCGACTATCTCTCATTGTTTGCGGCGCCCGCTTCGCTGGAACGCGACTACGAAGCTGGGCTTGAGGCCTATGAAACCGTGCTCGATGTGGTGCGCCAGTCAACGCCTTGCGTGCTGGTGGATCTGCCGCGCCATTGGTCGCCTTGGGTGAAGGCAACACTGATCGCCGCCGATGAAATCGTGCTGGTGGCGACGCCCGATCTCGCCTCCTTGCGCAACACCAAGAACATCCTGGATGTGCTGCGCCAGAACCGGCCCAACGATCTTGTGCCGCGCATCATCCTCAACAAGGCGGGCATGCCCAAACGGCCCGAAATCCCGGCCAAGGATTTTGCCGAAACCATCGGCCACGATCCAGCGTTGGTCATTGCCTATGATCCCCTCCTTTTCGGGCAAGCGGCCAACAACGGTCAGATGCTTGCCGAGTTGGGTCAGAAATCGCCGATCGTCGATGGCGTGCGCGCTTTCGCAAGCCTGATCACGGGGCGCAAGCCTGTGGTGGCGCAATCAAAGTCGTTGTTCTCCCTCTTTGGTAACAAGAAGCGGGCGTAAATGTTCGGCAAGCGCGCGGTCTCAGATACGAAGACAGCCCCGGCCCGTCCGGTCGAGCGCGTGCACGCCATGGATTCGATGCCGCCGGTGGTGGCGGCCAAGGCTGGTCCAATCTCTGTGTCGGCCCCGCCGGTCTCGCCGCAACCTTTCGCCGCCGACCACCGGTCCGACGACTATTACCAGATCAAGGCGACGATCTTTTCGGCCCTGATCGATACCATCGATCTGGCCCAGCTTGCACAACTCGATCCGGATTCGGCGCGCGAAGAAATCCGCGATATCGTCAACGAGATCATCTCGATCAAAGCCGTTGTGATGTCGATCGCCGAGCAGGAGCAGCTCTTGCAGGACATCTGCAACGATGTGCTCGGCTACGGCCCGCTCGAACCTTTGCTGGCGCGCGACGACATCTCCGATATCATGGTCAATGGCGCCTCCCGCGTCTTTATCGAAGTCGCCGGCAAAGTGCAGCTCACCAATGTGCGCTTCCGCGACAATGCCCAGTTGATGAATATCTGCCAGCGTATCGTTAGCCAGGTCGGCCGCCGCGTCGACGAAAGTTCGCCAATTTGCGACGCACGCCTCTTGGATGGCAGCCGCGTCAACGTCATCGCCCCGCCATTGGCGCTGGATGGGCCGACCCTTACCATCCGAAAGTTCAAGAAGGACAAGCTGAAACTGTCCGATTTGGTGCGTTTCGGTTCCATCTCTGAAGCGGGCGCGCGCATTCTCGGAGTCATCGGGCGTTGCCGCTGCAATGTTTTGATCTCCGGTGGTACGGGTTCGGGCAAAACCACGCTGCTCAACTGCCTTACCGCCTATATCGATGTCGATGAGCGCGTCGTCACCTGTGAAGACGCCGCCGAATTGCAGCTGCAGCAGCCGCATGTGGTGCGCTTGGAAACCCGCCCGCCCAATCTGGAAGGCCAAGGCCAGATCAACATGCGCGATCTCGTCCGTAACTGTCTGCGTATGCGCCCGGAGCGCATCATCGTGGGCGAAGTGCGCGGACCGGAAGCCTTCGATTTGCTGCAGGCGATTAACACCGTCCATGATGGTTCGATGGGCACCCTGCATGCCACCAGCCCACGCGAAGCTTTGGGCCGTTTGGAATCTATGATCACCATGGGCGGCTTCTCGCTGCCCACCAAAACCATCCGCGAGATGATCGTGGGTTCGATCGATGTAATCGTCCAGGCCGAGCGCCTGCGCGACGGTTCGCGCCGCATCACCCAAATCACCGAAGTGGTGGGTTCCGAAGGCGATGTCATCATCACCCAGGATCTCATGACATACCAGATGCAGGGCGAAGACGATCAGGGCCGCATCAAAGGCCGCCATGAAGGCACCGGCATTGTGCGGCCGAAATTCTGGGAGCGCGCTGCTTATTTCGGTCTGGAGCGCGAATTGTCCGAAGCCCTTGACGCATTGCAGGTCTAGCCATGATGTTTGCGCTCGCTGCCATGCTGGTTGTGCTTCTCGCGGGTGGGGCCATCATGGCCTTTTCCAGCGGCAATGGCAGTGCGGTGGCGCAAAAGCGCGTGGCGGCCCTCACTAGACCGGTGGTGCGCGGAGCAAAAACGGATGGCGCCGCGACCCGCAAGCGCAACATGCAAACGGCGATCAAGGATTTTGAGAAGAAGCAGGCCGAAAAAAAGGCCGTGATCACCCTGCGCCGGCGCTTGGATCAGGCGGGTCTTGGCGCGACCTCGACCAAAATGTTTTGGATCGCCTCCGCTTCTCTTGCCGGCCTGACCCTTATGTTCTGCCTTATTCGGCACCAGTCCTTGCTGGTCATGGCGCTGGCAGCGGTCGGCACTGGTCTCGGCCTGCCGCGTTGGATCCTGTCCTTTCTCAAGAACCGGCGCGAGAGGAAGTTCACCGACGACTTCGCCAGCGCCATCGATGTCATTGTGCGCAGTGTGAAATCCGGCCTTCCCACCAATGATGCGCTGCGCATTGTTTCGGCCGAATTCCGCGATCCGGTGGGCAGCGAGTTCAAGCGCTTGGTCGAAAGCATGAAGATGGGCGTCACGCTGGAGCAGGCGCTCAAGAAGATGTTCGAGAACATGCCGACCGCCGAGGTCAGCTTCTTCGCCATCGTCATGACCATTCAGCTCAAAACCGGTGGCAACCTCGCCGAGGCGCTGGGCAATTTGGCCTCTGTGCTCCGCGACCGCAAACGGCTGCAGGGCAAGATCAAGGCGATGTCGTCGGAAGCCAAGGCTTCGGCCATGATCATCGGCTCCTTGCCGCCGGGGGTTGCCGGCATCGTCTATTTGACCGCGCCCGCCTACATCTCGGTGCTGTTCACCCAACGGCTCGGCAATCTCATGTTGGCTGGCTGTGTGATGTGGATGGGGCTCGGCATTTTCGTGATGAAAAAAATGATGAATTTCAAGCACTGAGGAAGCCCCATGTTCGGCAATGTCGACATCGTGGATTTGTTGTTCGATCAGGGCTTCCTGGCGACGCTGGGCGTCGCTGTCCTGGCCTTTGCCACCTTCGTGACATTGGGCTTACCGCTGCTCGAACGCGACACGCTGAACAAGCGGCTCAAATCGGTCGCCGAGCGGCGCGAGGAGTTGCGCGCCCGCCATAAGGAATCCCTCGTCGGGCGCAAGGGGACGGCGCTCAGAGCCGATCCTGTGGGCTCGGCCAAGCTGATCAAGCAGATTTCCGACCGTTTCGATATCGGCAAGCTGGTGGCGTCCGAAGATAGCCAGTTCAAGCTGCATCAAGCGGGTCTTCGCGGCCCCACGCCGGTGGTGGTCTTCAACTTCTTCCGCTTCGTCATGCCCTTCGTCGTCTTCCTGGTGGCCGTATTCTATCTCTTTGTCGTCACCCATTTTTCCTGGGCGCCGATGCCGAAGGTCGCGGTTTGCGTGGCGGCGGCGCTGGCAGGTTTTTATCTGCCGGATGTCTATATCAACAACGCTATTCAGCGACGCCAGCAATCGATTATGGCGGCCTTTCCCGATGCGCTCGATCTCTTGCTCATCTGCGTCGAAGCGGGCATGAGCGTGGAGGCGGGCTTCGCCAAAGTCGCCGCCGAAATCGGTCAGTCCTCGGTGGAGCTGGCGGAGGAATTTGCGCTCACCACAGCCGAGCTCAACTATCTGCCGGATCGCAAACAAGCCTTTGAGAATCTCGCCAAACGCTGCGGCCATCAGGGTGTCAAGGCAGTGGCGACGGCCCTCAATCAGGCCGAACGCTACGGCACGCCGCTCGGTCAGGCTTTGCGCATCTGCGCCCAGGAAAACCGCGAAATGCGGATGATGGAAGCGGAGAAAAAAGCCGCGGCACTTCCCGCCAAGCTCACCGTGCCGATGATCGTGTTCTTTTTGCCATGCCTCTTTGTGGTCATCATGGGCCCGGCCGTCATGCAAATCTCGCACATGATGTGAGTGCGGCTGGCCACGGATCGCTTTCCCGTGCATCACCCAGAGCAGCTATCTGGGAGACAAACAGCCGCTAAACCGAAGCTGCCGCACTATTGCCGGTCGTTGGCCAGGCGCAGCGCCGGGATGCCGTCGCTTTGCTTCGCCGTTTTGACGGGCGGGGGGCTCTTGCTGGCGGTTTTGTGCGGCTTGGAACCGGCTGGGGTGTCGGCGGGCACAGCCTGCATCACAATCTGTTTGCCTTCGGCGGTGGTCAGGGTGCGTGGCGGGCCCGACGCAAGATCGGGGGACGCAGCCGCTTTGGCGATTTGCTTGCTTGCGGCCCTGGCCGGCGCTGGCACTGGCGTGCTTGCGGTTCTGGTCGCAGGCAGCGGCGTCAGGCCGTCGATCATCTTGACGTTGCGGGCGACGCGCTCGTCCTTGGACGTGGCGGCGGCTTGGGCGATCAGCGCCTTGGCTTGGGGCAGATCACCAGCCATGGCGCGCGATAGCGCATAATTGTTGAGAATGGCGGGCTCGCCCGGCTTCATCTGCAAGGCGCGGTCATAGGCGCCTTTGGCATTGGCGTAATCGCCGCTGCCGTCATAGGCGACGCCCAGCGCGGAATAGAGCGTCCAGTCGTTCTGGGTCAATTGGACGGCGCGGTTCAGGAAGTCGAGCGCCTCGCGGGCCCGGCCTTGCTGTATCAGCACTTTGCCGTATTCGGCGACGACGCGGCCGTCATCGGCGTTGATCAGCATCAGCTGGCTCAAAACCCGCACCGCCCCGCCCAGATCGCCCGCGGCTCGTTTGGCCTGGGCATCGCGGATGCCGCCTTCGATGCTCTGACTCAACATGGCGGCCTTGGCACCCGGCGATTCGCCGGACGTCGCGTCAGATTTGGTATCGGCGGAACTGGCAAAGGCCGCTCCGCCCAAGAAAGTTCCACTCAGCAAAGCCGAGAATGCCAGAACACGGAAGGGGCGCATCAAAATCGCCTTTACGACTGCCCCCGCACAATGGCCCAATCGCGGTCAACAAAGGCTTAAGTTCCCTGCGTTACGGCTTTTGTTCGTTATGCGTTTTACCAAGGCTTGCGCCCGATTGCTGACGCAAAGCTATACGAAAGATACGCGGATGGTTCCTTTGATGACGCGCCTCATCGGTGCCTTCCTCCTCTGCTTATTGCCGCTCCTCGCCAGCGCCGCGCAGAGCCTGCCGCCACGCCGCTCCTTTGACATTGCCACCGGCCCGGTTGCGGGAACCTATTTTCCGATGGGCGAACTGATCGCGCAGGTCGTCAGCCATCCCCCAGGTCTTTCGCGCTGCGAGAAGAGCGCGCAATGCGGGCCGCCGGGTATGATCGTCTCCGCCAGAACCAGTGATGGCGCGGTGGCCAATGTTCGCGCCGTCAACGATGGCGCTGCCGCCTCGGGGCTCGCTCAGGGCAATGTGGTGGCCGATGCGGTGGCCGGGCGGGGCGCTTTTAAGACGGCTGGGCGCCAGACTCATATCCGGGTGATGGCCGATCTTTTTCCCGAAGAGATGCAGCTTCTGGTCTCCGCCCATTCGCCGATCAAATCGGTGAATGATTTGAAGGGTAAGCGCGTCTCGCTCGGCAATGCCAATTCCGGTGCCGACGTCATTGCACAGCAAATCCTTGCCGCCTATGGCGTGCAAAATGTGAAGGTTGTGCGTGAGACCTACGAGATTTCCGGCGGCCTGCTCCGCGAAGGCAAAATCGACGCCTTTTTCTTCTTGGGCGGCGCCCCCAATATTCTCATCGCCGATATGGTGGGGCGCGGCCAAGCCAAGCTCATTGCCATTGACGGGCCGGGCAGAGCCAAGCTCATCGCCAAGGTCAAAGGCCTGTCGGCTGACATCATTCCGCCCGGCGCCTATCGCGGCAAGGGGCGCGTGGAGACCATCTCCTGCCATACGCTGTGGATCGTGAAAGACAGCGCGCCCGCCGATGCAGTCCACGATCTGGTGCGGGCGCTCTATCATCCGGGCAATCGCCCACTCTTGGAACAAGGCCCCAGCCCGGCGCAGGAGATCAAGCTCGGCGAAACGGCAAGCCTTTTGTCGGTGCCGCTGCATGCTGGCGCCGCTCGCTTTTACCGCGAAACCGGGCAATTGCCGTGGGCTCCGCCGATAATGCCGCCGCGGCGCAAATAACTATTTCCAGCCCTCGGCCACTTCCTTTTGCGCGGCTGCCATCCATTCCTGCATCGCGGGCAGCGCCATGATGCGGGCGCAATAGGCTTCAGAGGCGGCGGGCAAGCCGATGCCATAGGTGGTAAAGCGCGATACCACCGGCGCATACATACAGTCGGCGATGGAGAAGTGCCCAAACAGGAAGGCGCCGTCATAGCGGGTCAGCGCCGAGTCCCAGGCCTGCGTGATGCGCGCAATCTGCTTTTGCGTCTCCTCGTTCAGCTCCGGCGTCGGCAGGGTGCGGGAAAAATCCATCGACAGTTGCTGGCGAATACCGACAAAGGCCGAATGCATTTCTGCGGCATAGGACCGGGCCTCGGCGCGCGCAAAGGGGTCTAGCGGCCACAGCTTGGCCTCGAGATGGCGCTCGGCGATGGTCTCGCAGATCGCCAGACTGTCCCACACCAGCTGCGTCTTGCTGCTCTCCGTAATCTTCAGTACCGGCACCTTGCCCGCGGGCGAATAGGTGGCGATGGAGGCGCGGGTCCCGGGCTGATCCAGGCGCACCACAATCTCGTCAAACGGCACCCCGGCCGCTTTGAGCGCCAGATAGGGGCGCAAGCTCCAGCTCGACAGATTCTTGTTGCCGATGATGAGGGTGTAGGTCATGAGGCCGCTCCGTGAGGTGGCCGTGTTCTAGCCCCTGGCGTGCCATAGGCTCAAGATTCAATAGGCCGTGTTCACATCCACCACCGTGGCCGGTTGGTCGCCGCGCTCAAAGGCAGCGATGCCGTCGCGGACATAGGCGAGCACCACCGCGGGCTGGGAAATCGCCGCCACGTGCGGGGTTACCGTCACCTTGGGATGGCGCCACAAGGGATTGTCCTGGGCCAAGGGTTCATACTCGAACACATCCAACACCGCGCCCGCCAGATGGCCGCTATCCAAGGCAGCGATAAGATCGGCCTCGTGCAAATGGCCGCCACGCGCCACATTGATCACCAGGGCGCCTTCCGGCAGGGCCGCGAAGGTGGTGGCGTTCAAAATTCCTGCCGTCTGACGCGTCAGCGACAACAGGCAGATCAGAATATCGGCACGCGACAGGAAAGGTATCAGCTCCTCCTCACCGGCAAAGCTGGTGACGCCCGGCACGGCTTTGCGCTGGCGAGTCCAGCTGCGCACCGGAAAGCCCAACTCGACGAAGTGCCCGGCGGCGACGCTGCCGATCTCGCCCAGCCCCAGAAAGCCGATATGGGTTTCTTCGGTGCGCCGCTCCAGAACCCGCTGGCGCCATTGGCTTTCGCGCTGACAATCGTCGAAAAAGCGCTGCATGCGATGATGGATGAGGGCCTGCAGCAGCAGATATTGTGTCATCTCCGCCGACAGCGTGCGGTCGACGAACCGCACCAGCGGCACGTGCTTGGGATAAGCAGGATCGCAGAGAAAGCCGTCGACACCGGCACCTAAGGAAAATGCCGCTTTGAGATTGGGCAGGCGCGCCAAAAGCCCCGGCGGCGGGCGGAAGCTGAGGACATAGCCGATCTCGGCAGGGTCATAGGCATCCTTGCCTTCGACCACGACTTCGACATTGCCAAGCGCTGACCCGGCCAGCCCCGCCCATTTGACGGGGACGATCATCAGAAG
Organism: Alphaproteobacteria bacterium; assembly: GCA_015654635.1. Lineage (GTDB taxonomy): Bacteria > Pseudomonadota > Alphaproteobacteria > Micropepsales > Micropepsaceae > Rhizomicrobium. The sequence goes on from JAATGP010000023.1 coordinate 28,564, forward strand.
TTTGGGTTTGGATGGCGTGTGGGACATGGCGCCAACCATGCCCCCCAGATGCTTGAATGTCATCCGCGCCAAGCGCCGCTGGCCAGCATTCCTCCTCCCACAAATGGGGAAGCTTCACTTCTTCGCTGGAATCGGCAGCGGGCTATCGGACTGCATGCGCAGATAGGCGAGAAGATCGATGCGGTCCTGGCTTGAGCGCAAACCGGCAAAGCTCATCTTGGTGCCCGGAACCACCGTTTGTGGCGCCTTCAGGAAGACGAAGAGCTTATCGAAGTCCCATGGATCGTGACTGGCCCCCATGGCGCTGGAATAGGAAAAGCCGGGATGGCTGGCACGCGGCCGGCCGACGACACCCCACAGATTGGGCCCGATCTTGTTGGGCCCGCCTTTGGATAGATCGTGGCATTGCTCGCAGCGGCCGGAGATTTCCTTGCCATGGCCGACATCGGCGCTGGCCAGCACGGTGCCGAAATCCGGAATCGGCTCGGCGGCGGGCGCTGCGGCGGCGGTTTGGCCCGTGCTCTCTTCCGGCACCTCCACGGCATAGCCCGGCTTTTGGGGCTGAGGCGTATCGTAAACCGCCTCTGCGACGAATTTGACAACCAGAACAAACAGCACGGTGCCCAGCACCGCACCGGCGATCTTGTTCCACTCCCAGGAATCCATAAGGTCTGGCTCCGTGTTATCGGTGTCGTTAGAGGTTCCGTTGAGAAAGCCGGATAGCGACGCGAAAGGCTACAAGGCGAAGACAAAAAGAGGCCCCCGTGGGACCTCCGGGTGCGACATTACAAGCACATTTCGAGGCGGAAGTGCGGCGAACTGTCGCATTATGGCCCCGGTCTATTTCAGGGGGACACCCAATGAAACCAATCGTATTGATCCCGGCCAGGATGGCCTCCTCGCGCCTGCCGGGCAAGCCCTTGGCCGATATCGGCGGTGTACCGATGATCGTGCGGGTGTGGCAGCGGGCGGTGGAAGCCGATATCGGTCCGGTCGTGGTGGCTTGTTCGGAGGCCGAGGTTCAAAGGGCGGTGGAAGCCGCCGGCGGGCGCGCCGTGATGACCAATCCCGCGCTTCCCTCCGGTTCTGATCGGGTCTGGGCGGCGCTCAATGCGGTGGACCGCGGTTTTGAGCATGATGTGGTGGTCAATCTGCAAGGCGATCTGCCCTTGTTGGATGGCGCTGTGCCCAAGGCGGCTTTGGATGCTTTGGTGACGACCGGCGCCGATATCGCCACCTGTGCGGCCGAGATCGAAGACGAAAAAGAGGCTGACAATCCCTCCACCGTCAAAGTTGCGGCGACCTGGGATGTCGGTTTCACGCGCGGCCGGGCCCATTACTTCTCCCGCGCCCGGGTGCCTTGGGGCAAGGGGCCGTGGTTCGCCCATGTCGGGATCTATGTCTACCGCCGCGAAGCTTTGCAGCGTTTTGTGGGCTTGCAGCCCTCGCCGCTCGAACTGCGTGAAAAGCTGGAACAACTGCGTGCCATCGAAGCGGGCATGGCGATCGCCGTTGGCCGGGTGGACGAGATGCCGCTCAGTGTCGATACCCCGGTCGATCTCGAAAAGGCCCGCAATGCCGTGGCGCGGGAGCGCCGCTAGAAAAGGAAACCCACCGTGAGCGCCAATTCGCTGATCGCCCGTGCCAAGACCGTCGCGTTCCAGGGTGAGGCCGGGGCCTATGCCAATCTGGCGGCGCGCGAGGCGCTGCCCAACGCGCAGTTCATCGGCAAGCCGACGTTTGAAGACGCCCTCGATGCGGTGCGCAGAGGCGAAACGGATCTCGCCTTCGTGCCGGTGGAAAATTCCGTCTACGGACGGATCGCCGACGTCCATCTCCTGGTCCGCCATTTCGGCCGCGCCGTGAAGGGCTTCGTGCCGCAAGAGGATGAGAAAAGCCTTTTCATCCTGGGCGAACATTTTCATCGCGTGCGCCATCAGCTTCTGGGCGTGCCTGGCGCCAAACTGGAAGAGGTGAAGGCCGTTTTCAGTCAGGCTCCGGCGCTCGGCCAGGTGCGCAAGGTGATCAAGCAATTGGGGCTGACCGAAAAGCAGTGGTACGACACCGCCGGTGCCGCCCGCCATGTCGCCGAAATGAAAGACCCATCCTGCGCGGCGGTGGCCTCGACCCTGGCGGGCGAGATTTACGGTCTGGAAATTTTAAAGCCCGACATCGAAGACGCCTCCAACAACATGACGCGCTTTCTCATTGTCGGCAGCGAGCCCGATGATCCGCCTAACGACGGGGCGCCGGTGATCACGACGTTTTTGTTCGGCGTGCGCAACATTCCCGCCGCGCTTTACAAGGCGATGGGTGGCTTTGCCACCAATGGCGTGAACATGACCAAGCTGGAAAGCTATCAGCTGGGCGGCTCCTTCAACGCCACCGAATTCTACGCCGACATCGAAGGCCACCCCGATTCGCGCAACGTGCGTTTGGCGCTGGAAGAACTCAGCTTCTTCTCCTCCCGCGTCATTATGTTGGGAATCTATCCCGCGCATCCCTACAGAAGCGAGATGCCGTAAGAAGTGAATAGCGAGTAGCTCGCGGGAGAAATCTGCCGAGCTTTTTTATTCGCTATTCGTCCAGCCATCCCTTGATCAAATGATGCGCGATGGCGATTTTGATCGGGCCTCTGCGGCCTTCGATTTCGTCGGCCAGAAGCGCGCGGGCCTGGTCTTTGTCGTACCATTCGGCATCGGCGATCTCGGTGGGATCCAGCCGCAGCTCTAGGCTCTCCACTTCCGCATAACAGCCGATCATCAGCGCCGCCGGAAAGGGCCAGGGCTGGCTGGCAGCATAGCGCACGTTCTTTGCCCGCACCCCGGCCTCCTCGTAAAGCTCGCGCGCCACGGCTTCTTCGATAGTCTCCCCTGGCTCCATGAACCCGGCGAGGCAGGAATAAAAATCGCCCGACCAGCTGACATTGCGCGCCAGCAGGCATTTGTCGCCACAGGTGGCGAGCATGATCACCGCCGGATCGGTGCGCGGGAAGTGCTCGGCCTGACAGCGCGGACAGCTGCGCTTGTAGCCCGCTTCGCCGCTCAGCGTTGCCGCGCCGCAGCGGGCACAAAAGTGGTGACGGCCATGCCAATCGAGCATCGCCTTGGCTTGAGACAGGATGGCGAGGTCCTTGCGCCGCAAACTGGGCGCCGCCGCCCGCAGCTCGAGAAATTCGCCGTATTGCTTCAGCGCCTCAGGCGCTTCCGCGGTGCCGGAGACATCCAAGGCGAAAAGCGGCACTTCACCATCCAGCCCCAGGAATACGGAAGCCGCGTCGGGCGCGGCCAGGGCCTTGGCCAGCGCATGCGGCAGTGCCGCTGCCGACAATAAGGGGGTTCCCGCCACCAACACATTCAGCCGCCACAGCGGCAAAACCCGCGCCGCTTGGTGCTGCTCTGCCAGCCAAGCCATATCGCCCCGCTTGTCAGAGCGGCGGTCGAGGGGATTTCCGGTGAAGGGGAGCATGGTCACTAACACCTTTTTCCATATGGCTTATCTTCCAGATTCGCCTTCAGCAACGGCAATGTCTATAGAAAGAGTGGGAGCCGGCGGTGGACGGAACGCTCGTGAGCCCGGTCAGGTCCGGAAGGGCGAGTTAACGCCAGCGTGTAAGCGCCGTAACGACATTCAACCAACAACTTAGCCCAAAACCCGACTCGCATTCTGGCGAAGGCCGTTCTATATCCGCTGTGGGAACCGGCGGTGGACGGAACGCTCGCCAACCCGGTCAGGTCCGGAAGGAAGCAGCCGTAACGAATCCGGTCTGGGTCATAGCCGGTTCCCACCTCACACAGAGCGCTTATGGACGACACAGAAGCCCCTTCGCTTGGTTTGGGACCGGCGCCAACGGCGGCGGCGGCGGGCGGTGCTGACTACAAAGTCCTGGCCCGCAAATACCGCCCCTCCGATTTCACCGGGCTGATCGGTCAGGAAGCCCTGGTCCGCACCCTGTCGAACGCTTTTGCCACTGGCCGCATTGCCCATGCTTTCATGCTGACTGGCGTGCGCGGGGTCGGCAAAACCACCACCGCGCGTATTATCGCCAGGGCGCTCAATTGCATCGGCGCGGACGGCAAGGGCAGCGCGCCCACCATCCAGCCATGTGGCGTCTGCGAGCCGTGCCGGGCCATTGCCGAATCCCGTCACGTCGATGTCCAGGAGATGGACGCCGCCTCCCGCACGGGCATCGACGATGTGCGCGAAATCATCGAAGGCGTGCGCTACGCGCCGGCTTCGGCCCGCTACAAAGTCTATATCATCGACGAAGTGCACATGCTGTCGAAGCAGGCCTTCAACGGTCTTCTGAAGACGCTGGAAGAACCGCCACCGCATGTGAAATTCGTCTTCGCCACCACCGAAATCCGCAAAGTGCCGGTGACGGTGCTGTCGCGCTGCCAACGCTTCGACCTGCGCCGTATCGAGACGCCGGAGCTGGTGGCGCATCTGGCCAATATCGCGGGTCAAGAGAACGTGCGCATCGAAGATGCCGCTTTGGCCCTGGTTGCCCGCGCCGCCGAAGGCTCGGTGCGCGATGCCCTGTCGCTGCTCGATCAAGCCATCGCCCATGGCACTGAAGAGGTCATCACCGCCGAGATCGTGCGCGGTATGCTGGGGCTGGCCGATCGTGGCCGTGTGCTCGATCTTTTCGAGACCGTGATGGCGGGCAAGATGCCGGAAGCCTTGACCAGTCTGGGCGAGCTTTACAATCGCGGCGCCGATCCTTTGGCGATCATGCAAGATCTGCTCGAGACCGTGCATTTCCTCACCCGTGTGAAAGTGGCCCCCGGCGCCGAAGGCTTTTTCGATGGCGCCTCGTCCGAGGCCAAACGCGCCGCCGAGATGGCGGGCAAGCTTTCCGTGCCGTCGCTCACCCGCGCCTGGACCATGCTGCTGAAAGGCTTGTTCGAGGTGCGCGATGCCGCGCGGCCCGTGCAAGCTCTCGAAATGGCGCTGATTCGTCTTGCCTATGCCGCCGATCTGCCGCCTACCGACAAGCTGGTGCGCGATCTGATGGAGGGCGCGCCCACAGGACGCGCCGCGCCAGCACCCTCTGGCCCTTCCGGCGGCGCCCCCCGCATGGCCATGTCGAACAACGAACGCCCGCAAAGCCAAGCTGCCGTCCAGCCGATAGCCCAAGCTGCTCCCGCGCCGGTGTTTCAGTCTCTCGAAGACCTCGCTGCTTACGCCCATGCCCATGGCGCTCCAGTGCTCAAAGTGCATATCGAAAACGACATGCATCTGGTCAGCATCGAGCTAGGCCGTCTGGAATTTCGTCCCGGCTCGCGCGCCCCGCGCACCCTGGCCGCCGATCTTGGCCAGAAGCTGAAGGATTGGACCGGCACGCGCTGGGCCGTCACCGTGGTCAGCCAAGGCGGAGCGCCAACGATTGCCGAACAGCGCGTCGCTGCCAAGCAGGCCCGGCACGAGGCGGTACTGCAGGAACCGTTGGTGCGCGCCGTGATGGATCGCTTTCCCGGCGCCGAAATCATGGCCGTGCGCGATGTGGTGGCGGAAGACGCGGCCGACACACCCATGCCTGATGGCGATACGGACGAAGAATAACCCGTGTCCAGCATCGGCCCCGAAATCGAACGCCTGATTCAACTCCTGGCCAAGCTGCCGGGGCTGGGGCCGCGCTCGGCGCGCCGTGCCGTGCTCGAACTCCTCAAAAAACGCGAAGCCTTGATGGAGCCGCTCGCATTGGCGCTGCAGGATGCCGCCGCCGCGATCAAAACCTGCGCCATTTGCGGCAATCTCGATACCGTCAGCCCTTGCGCGCTGTGCTGCGACAGCCGCCGCGATCCCCATATCCTTTGCGTGGTGGAGGATGTCGCCGATCTCTGGGCCTTGGAGCGCGCCAATGTCTTCCGCGGCCGTTATCACGTCCTTGGCGGGGCGCTCTCGGCGCTCGACGGTATCACGCCGGAGCGGCTCAACGTGGCAACCTTGCTCTCGCGGGTGAAAGACGGCGTTGAGGAAGTCATCCTCGCCATGAACGCCACCGTGGAAGGTCAGACCACCGCCCACTACCTCCTCGATGCGCTGGCGGCGAGCCATGTCAAAATCACCCGCCTTGCCCATGGTGTCCCGGTCGGCGGTGAACTCGATTACCTCGACGAAGGCACGCTATCGGCGGCCTTCAAGGCCCGCCGCTCGCTGTAAGCCTCGTTTCGGGGTGCTGCGCCCATCTTGGGCCCTCCGGTCGGCGGCTTCATTGCCACCTATTGCTCCTGGCACTGGATCGAGTTTGCTTAGGATCATCAGCTATTGGCGGCTGCCGTCGCGCGAAAATTGCTACGCCCGGACTGGCTCCAGCAGGGTATCAGCCTTCGCCGGATTCATCCTCTGGCGCTGCCAAGCCCAAAATATCCCGGGCTTCGATGTGCGGCATGGCTTCGACGTCGCGCAGTTTGCGGTTCATCACATTGGTGCGGGTGCCGAGCTGATCGATGGTATTGGCCGCGGCGCCGAGTTGATTGCGCAGCTTTTCCACCACCCTGCCGTGGTTGGAAAATTCCGTGCGCACCGCCGCCAGCAGTTTCCACACTTCGCCCGAGCGTTGCTGTAGGGCCAGCGAGCGGAAGCCCATCTGAAAGGCGCTGAGCAAAGACGACAGCGTCGTTGGCCCGGCAATCGTCACCCGGTATTCGGTCTGGATATGTTCCAGCAGTCCCGGCCGGCGCAGCATTTCGGCAAACAGCCCCTCGGTCGGCAGGAACAAAATGGCGGTCTCGGTGGTCACCGGCGGGTTGATGTATTTGTCATGGATGGTCTTGGCGCAGGCCTTCACCCGCAGTTCCAGCGCCAAAGCCGCGGCGGCCACGGCCTCCACTTCGCCGCGCTCAGAGGCTTCCACAAGCCGGATATAATCTTCCTGCGGAAATTTGGCGTCGATCGGCATTAAAACATCGGCATCGTCATCACGGCCCGGCAGGCGGATGGCAAATTCCACCCGTTCGGCGCTGCCCTGTTTGATTTGCACATTGGCGCTGTATTGGCTGGGCGAGAGGAACTGCTCCAGCAGCATGCCCAATTGCACTTCGCCCAGAATGCCGCGCGTCTTGACGTTGGAGAGCACCTTTTTCAGATCGCCGACGCCGATGGCCAAGCTCTGCATATCGCCAAGGCCCTTATGCACGCGCTCCAACTGCTCACTCACCGTGCGGAAAGAATCGCCCAGGCGTTTTTCGAGTTCTGTCTGCAGCTTCTCATCCACGGTCTGGCGCATTTCGTCGAGCTTGGCGGAATTCTCCACCCTGAGCGCATCGAGACGGCTTTCCACCGTCTGGCGCAACGTCTCTTGCGCCAGAGCCTGTTTGTCTGTCAGGGCTTCCAGAGCTCCCAGCAGCTTGTCGAGACGTTCTTTCTGATATTCGCCGATACCGCTGAGCGCGGCGGTCAAAACCTCCCGTGTTTCGCGGGCGGAAGCGGCAAGGCGTAGATCGGTGGCATCGAGTTTGGTTTCCATCGCCCCGCGCAAGAGGTCGCGGCTCATTGCGGCATCTTCGGCCAGCTTGCGCATATCCGCGTCCAGCTTCTGGCCGATGGCCGCCACCGGCGTGCGAAGACTTTCCACACCGGCATCCAGGCGTTTTTCCAGGGAATCCTGAAAGCCGCGGATGACATCGGTCATCTCCTGGCGCAACGCCCGCGCCTGCTCTTCGGCTTGGGCCCGGCTGCGGTCGGCTTCGCTCCTCACGGTATCGCTGATGCCGCCCTCGCCGCGGCCACGGCCAAAGCCCAGCAGCACCATCAGAATGGCGCCGGTGGCCAGAACCGCGAAACCAAGGCTAAGAAGCTGAAAAACCAACATATCCATGAGGCGAATCTTCCCGTGTTCGGGTCATCTTAAGCCAATCGGAAGGGCGAAACTTGACCCGCGCGCCCCCCCACCCTATCTGACAGCTATGGCCAAACGACCCATCCTCATTGCCCCCGATCCCCGCCTCAAAGAGGTGGCCAAAGACGTGCCCAAAGTGGACGCTGACATCCGCCGCCTTGCCGATGACATGCTGGAAACCATGTATGCCGCCGAGGGTATCGGTCTGGCCGCCACCCAGCTTGGCGTACCGCTCCGCGTCGTGGTGATCGATGTGGCGCAAAAGGAAGACAAATTCGAGCCGATGGTCTTCATCAATCCCAAGATCGTCTGGGCGTCGGATGAAAAAGCCGTGTTCCAGGAGGGCTGCCTCTCGGTGCCCGATATTTGGGACGATGTTGAGCGCCCCATCGCCATCAAGTGCGAATATCTGGACCGTGACGGCAAGCCGCAAACCCTGGAAGCCGAGGGCCTGCTAGCCGATTGTCTGCAGCATGAGATCGATCATCTCAATGGCACCCTCTTCATCGACCACCTCTCGCGTCTCAAACGCGCCATGGCGATCAAGAAACTGACCAAAGCCAAGAAGCGGGAAAACGCGTAACGTTATCCCCTGCGCGATGCGTGCGTGTTTCGAGGCTCCACGCCCGTCATGCTGAGATGGCCGGCCGCGGGAGAATGATTGTGATATGTTGCGTTCGTCGCGCGGCCGGCCCTCAAAGCACGCAACGTGTGGGGCACCTCAGCATTGACGAGCGTTTTGGACGTGGGCAATGACTCTTAAATTGGCCTTCATGGGCACACCGGATTTCGCCGTGCCGCTGCTCGCCGAATTGATCGCGGAAGGCCACGATATCGCCGCGGTCTATTCCCAGCCGGCTCGCCCCAAAGGCCGCGGCCTAAGCGAAGAACCGACGCCGGTCGCCAAATTGGCGCTCGCCCATGGCCTCACCGTCCGCACGCCAATCTCTTTGCGCAACGCCGAGGCGCAAGCCGATTTCGCCGCGCTCGCTCTCGATATCGCGGTGGTGGCCGCTTACGGCCTCATCCTGCCCAAACCGATCCTCGATGCCCCGCGTCTGGGCTGCTGGAACCTCCATGGTTCGCTGCTTCCGCGCTGGCGCGGCGCCGCCCCGGTGCAGCGCGCCATCGTGGCAGGCGACGAACAAACCGGCGTCATGGTCATGCGCATGGAAGAGGGCTTGGATACCGGCCCCGTCCTCATGACCGAGGCCACGCCGATCGCGCGCAAAACCGCTGGTGATCTCACCGGCGAACTGGCCAAAACCGGTGCCAAGCTGATGGCCCGCGCTTTGGTGGCGCTCGAACGCGGCAATGCCGAAGCTGTGCCGCAAGCGGCTGAGGGTATCACCTACGCCAAGAAAATCCTCAAAGAGGAAGCCCGCATCGATTGGACAAAGAGCGCCGCCGAAGTCGATTGCCATATCCGCGGCCTCTCGCCTTGGCCCGGCGCATGGAGCGAGGCGGCTGGCGAGCGTCTCAAAATCCTCTATGCTGAACCCGTTGCCGGAAAGGGTGCGCCCGGCGAAGTTCTCGATGACGAACTCACCATTGCCTGCGGCAGCGGTGCCGTGAAACTCCTCCACGTTCAACGTCCCGGCAAAGCCGCCATGAACGCCGCCGATCTCTTACGCGGCTGGTCTCTGGCGCCTGGAACGAAGCTCGTCTGATGCCACGCTATCGCCTCACCATCGAATATGACGGCGGCCCCTTTGTCGGTTGGCAGCGGCAGGATAACGGCCCTTCCATTCAGGGCTCGCTCGAAGCCGCCATCATGCGTTTTTCCGGCGAGAGCGCCACGGTCACTGGTGCGGGGCGAACCGATACCGGCGTGCATGCGCTGGGGCAGGTGGCCCATTTCGATCTCGTCAAAGACTTCAAGCCTGACAAGGTTCGCGATGCGCTGAATCATTTTCTCCGCCCCGCGCCGATTGCTATTCTCGAGGCGAGCGAAGCCGCGCCGGATTTCCACGCCCGCTTCTCGGCCAGAGCGCGGCATTATCTTTTTCGCATCATCGTCCGCCGCGCCCCGCTGGTGCTGGATCGTGGCCACGCCTGGCATGTGGTCCATGAACTGGATGCCGGCGCCATGCACGAGGCGGCGCAAACGCTCGTCGGCAGCCACGACTTCACCACCTTCCGTGCCGCCGAATGCCAGGCGCAGTCACCGGTCAAAACCATCGACAAGCTGACGGTCCGCCGCAGCTTGGATGAGATCGATGTCGAAGCCAGTGCGCGCTCCTTCCTGCATCATCAGGTGCGCTCCATTGTCGGCAGTCTGAAGCTCGTCGGTGAAGGCAAATGGCGCCCCCGCGATGTTGCCGCAGCGCTGGAAGCCCGCGATCGCCGCCGCTGCGGACCGGTGTCTCCGCCCGATGGCCTGCATCTGGTGCGGGTGGATTACTGAAGGTCCACTTGTTCCACGGCGCCGGGGTCGATGGGGTGGCCGAAGAAAATTTCGCCGACACGGGCGAAGCGGTCGGGCGCATCGGTGACCAGGAAGTGATGCGCCTGCGGCTCGCCGCGCGCGGCCATGCCGTTTTGATCCAGCAATTTTGCCACCGCCGCTGCGGTGATCGCGGCGCTGTCGACCAGCGCTATTTCAGAGCCCACCACGCGCGCGATGATATCCTTCAACACCGGGTAATGCGTGCAACCCAAGACCAGCACCTGCGGCTTGGGCAGCCGTGCCATCAGGGGTTCCAGATAGCGCCGCGCCACTGCTTCGGCGATGGGCCCATCGATCAAGCCTTCTTCGGCCATGGGCACGAAAAGCGGGCAGGCTTGCTGCGCCACCGGCGCCATTGAGAGCGCGTGAATGGCGCTGACATAGGCCCCGCCTTTGACCGTGCCTTCGGTGGCGATCACCGCAATCGGGCCCTTGGGGGCCACGGCCAGCGCGGCTTCCGCCCCCGGTTCAATCACGCCGATCACCGGCAGAGGCGCCAGTGCCTCTTTCAGATAGGGCAAGCCGACCGAAGCGGTATTGCACGCGATCACCACCAGCTTGACGCCGCGTGCCGTCAGCGCATGGGCAGCTTGCAAGGCATAGCGGCGCACGGTCTCGGCGCTTTTGGTGCCATACGGCAGCCGCGCGGTGTCGCCCAGATAAATGAACTGCTCGCCGGGCAAACGCTCCGCCAAAGCGCGCATGACGGTCAGCCCGCCCATGCCGGAATCGAAAATGCCGATAGGCGCGTTGTTCATGACTTATTCCGCGAAATAGGCGCCCAAAATGGCGGTGTAGATGTCGGTCAGCTTTTCGATGTCCGCCACAGGCACGCATTCATTGGCTTGATGCATGGTGGCATTCATCAGGCCCAGCTCCACCACCGGGCAAAGTTCTTTGATGAAGCGCCCATCCGAAGTGCCGCCCGTGGTCGAATGTTCGGGCTTGGCGCCGGTCACCGCCGCCACCGCGTTGTCGAGCACGTCGGTAAACGGTCCCGGCTTGGTGACAAAAGAAACGCCGCTCAAATTGAAATGCAGGGTGACCGTGGCGCCCGTCTCAATCTCCACCGCTTCGGCCACCGCCGTCAGATGGTCTTTCAGCGTGTCGAAGCTATGGGCATCGTTGAAGCGAATATTGAAATTCCCGGTCGCTTTGGCGGGGATCACATTGGTCGCCGGATTGCCGACATCGACACTGGAGAAAACCAGCGTGGAAGGCTCAAACGCCGCCGTGCCCGCATCCAGCGGCGTCTTGGTCAGTCGACAAATGAACTCTGCCAGCGCGTGAATGGGGTTCAGCGCCTTGGCGGGATACGCCGCATGGCCTTGAATGCCCTCCACCACAACGCGGGTGTTCAGCGAGCCGCGGCGCCCCACCTTGATGCCGTCGCCAATCGTCACCGTCGAAGACGGCTCGCCGATCAAGCAGTGGTCGAGCGTGATAGTCTTCTCTTGCAGCCAGCGCAGCAGCTTGGGGGTGCCGTTGATGGCATCGCCCTCTTCATCGCCGGTGATGAGCAAGGCGATGGTGCCTTTGAACGGGCCTTTGGCGAGATGGCGCCCTGCTGCGGCGGCAAAACAGGCCACCGCCGATTTCATATCCACGGCGCCGCGGCCATAAAGAAGGCCGTTGGCGATCACACCGCCAAAGGGATCATGTTTCCACAGGCCGCTGTCACCGGGGGGCACCACATCGGTATGCCCGGCAAAACAGAACACCTTTCCGCCCGAACCAACGGTGGCATAGAGATTTTCCGTGGCCGGGCCGCCATCGCCCGTGAAGGGCAGGGGGGTGCAAGCAAACCCCAGCGGCGTCAGCGCTTCCGCCAAAACCCCCAGCGCCCCTGCATCCTTCGGGGTCACGGAAGGGCAGCGGATCAGGGCTTGAGCCAGGGCGACGGGATCAATCATGGGCCGGATTTACGCTCCGGCCTGCTGGCGGTCAAATCTGCCCGCTCAGTCCCTCAGCAGCTCGTTAATGGAGGTTTTGGCGCGGGTTTTGGCGTCCACACGTTTGACGATCACGGCGCAGTACAGCGCGGGTTTGCCGTCGCCGCCGCCGGTGGTGCCGGAGACCACCACCGAATAGGGCGGCACCTTGCCGTAGAAGACTTCGCCGGTCTCGCGGTCGACGATCTTGGTCGATTGCGAGATATAGGTGCCCATGGCGAGCACGCTGCCTTCGCCGACGATAACGCCTTCCACCACCTCGGCGCGGGCGCCGATGAAACAATGGTCTTCGATAATCGTGGGGCCTGCCTGCATCGGCTCCAAAACGCCGCCGATCCCGGCGCCGCCCGACAGATGCACATGTTTACCGATCTGGGCGCAGGAGCCGACGGAAGCCCAGCCATCGACCATGCTGCTTTCATCGACATAGGCGCCGACATTCACAAAGCTTGGCATCAAGACCACGCCTTTGGCGATATAGGCCGAGCGGCGCACGATGGAGCCTGGCACGGCTCTAATACCTGCGGCGCGGAAAGTGTCGGCCTTCCAGCCATCGAATTTCATCGGCACCTTGTCCCACCAGACGCTGCCGGCGGGGCCGCCTTCGATCACTTGATTGTCGTTGAGGCGGAAGGAGAGCAGCACGGCTTTCTTCAGCCATTGATGCGTCACCCATTCGCCCGCGATCTTCTCGGCGACGCGAAAGCGGCCGGCATCGAGCCCGTCCAAAGCCACATCTACGGCGTCGCGGATCTCGCCTGTGGTGCTCAGGCCCAGCGTGTCGCGGGCATCCCAGGCGCGTTCGATAACGCCAGAAAGTTCAGCAGAAAGTTCTGTTGCCATGGCCGTTTGGGAAAAGATGTTTCAGAGCCGGATGGTCTGAAGGAAATCGCCCAGATCGTCAATCGTATGGTGGATGTGGCCGCTTGCCTCGCGCGGAGCTTCGGGGCCTTGATCCGACCATGCCGAACCATTGGCCAGCCACACCGTCGTCATCCCCAGCGCATAGGCGGGGGCGAGGTTGACGGCCATATCCTCGAACAGCACGGCGGTGGCCGGATCGATGCCAGTCTCGGCGACGATGCGGGCATAGGCTTCCGGTTGCGGCTTGGGCTTGAATTCCATGCTGCGAATGTCCCAGATGCCGTCCATCAGCCCGGTGAGTCCGGTTTTTTCCAGCACGCGCGTGGCATGGTTGCGGCAGCCATTGGTGAAGACATAGCGCTTGCCCGGCAGCCGGGCGATGGCCTGGGCCAAAGCCGGGTCCGGCCTCAGTGCCGACAGATCGATGTCGTGGACGTAACTCAGAAAAGCCTCGGGGTCGATGGTATGATGGGCCACAAGACCACTTAAGGTTGAGCCGTAAGCGCCATAATACTTGCGCCGCAGCGCTTTGGCCTCGGCTTCCTCCAGCTTCAGCTCGCGCATCAGGAACACGTTCATGCGTTCCTCGATCTGCGCGAACAAATTGCTGCTTGCTGGGTAAAGCGTGTTGTCGAGATCGAAAATCCAGGTGCCGATATGGCGGAAATCGGGGGCGGTATCGTTGGTGAAATTATCCATGGGCCTGAGCTAAGCAGCCGATTGCGGCAATTCAAGCACGCCGCAATGCTGTGCGGCGTTATCCTTACGCCTGGGCCGTGAAAGTTTTGGTAAACGCGGTGTCCCGTCCGGCCTACCGCGCGCCCACCAAGCCGCTCTCCGCCACATGGGCCACGAAGCCGCTTATGCCTTTTAGGTTGGTTTCGGCAAAGCCCGCCTCGGCCAGCCCGCGTTTGGCACAATTCTCGCGGCCTTGGATGTCGAATTCGATGGTTGTGACGCAGAAGCCCGTCGGGCCGCCCACCAGCGGTGCCCCTTTGCCGCGCTCCACCCTGAGCCAGATTTTTTGCCCCGCGAGAGGATCGGTGATGAGGTGGGAACAACTGCCGCTCGCCACCGTCCACCAGCCGCGCGAGACAAAGGCGGCGCCGGTTTTCTGGCCAATAGCGGCGCCGAAATCCGTTTTGGTGTCGTTGCACAGGGTATAGCCCGCGGGCACTGCCGATTTCATCGCCTCGGTCTCCAAGGCATCGAACAGCGCCGTATTGGCCGCGCCCGGGGCCAGATGTACCCGGCGGCGGAAAGCGGCGAGGGCGGCATCCAGTTTTTTGTCATCGCTGGCATCACGCACCCCGGTATCGCCGAGCAGGCGCCGCAGGCCCGCGCGTTCGGCGGCAGGCATGGAGGGCTGATCCGGCGTCTCGCGCAAGGTGGTGGTCAGGCCCCGCATATGGTGGGTGTCGATCTGAGCAAAGCCAAGCTCGAAGCCATCGGCCGGGCAGCGCGCGCCAAAACCCTGCGCAAAGGAAAAATCCTTGTCCTTGATGCAGAAATTGGTCGGGCCGCTCCAGGCTCTAGGGCTGCCGCTATGGGCTCTGGAACTGCGCGCGGAAAGATAATAGGCGTCGGCGGTCAGATCGCCCGCCAGCACCGTGGCGCAGACGCCGGGCACGATTCTGGTCCAGCCTTGCACCGAAACATTCGCCGCCTTCAGTGTCGCCACGGCTGTGTAAAGCACATAGCTGGTGCGGTTGCAGGCGCTCAGCGCGGCATGGCCCGGCGTGGCGGTCAGAGCAAAGGCGAACGTCAAACCGGCAAGGGAAAATGCGCGTCCCATTATGGCATTGTGACCATTATTCCGCGGTGATCAGAGTGCCCGCGCCATGTTCGGTGAAAAGCTCGAGCAGCAGCACATGGGGAATGCGCCCATCCAGGATGACGGCCGCTGAGACGCCGCTTTCCACCGCTTCGATGGCGGTTTCGATTTTCGGAATCATACCGCCCTTGATGGTGCCATCGGCAATCAAGGTGCGCGCTTCGCTTAAGGTCAGCCGGGGGATCAGCTTGCCTTCCTGGTCCAGCACGCCTTCGACATCGGTGAGCAGGATCAAGCGTTCGGCCTGCATGGCGCCCGCCACCGCCCCCGCCACCGTATCGGCATTGATGTTGAAGCTTTCGCCATGGCGGCCGACACCCACCGGTGCAATTACCGGGATCAAATCGGATTTGATGAAGGTGCGCAGCACCTCCGGATTGATCTGTTCCGGCTCGCCGACAAAGCCCAGATCGATAGGCTTGGATTCGAGGGTAACCGGATCGGTTTTGGTGCGCTCGAGCTTATGGGCGACGACGAGATTGGCGTCGGTGCCGGAAAGCCCGATGGCATGGCCGCCCGCCGCATTGATGCCGGTGACGATCTGTTTGTTGATCGAGCCGGTCAGCACCATTTCGACCACTTCCATGGCCGCTTTGTCGGTGACGCGAAGCCCGTCGATGAATTGGGAAGGGATTTCGAGCTTTTTCAGCATCGCCCCGATCTGGGGCCCGCCGCCATGGACCACGATGGGCTCCATGCCGGTTTGCTTCATCAGCACGATGTCGAGGGCGAAATCCTTGGCGATTTCTTCGCTCATGGCGTTGCCGCCGAACTTCACCACGATGATCTTGGTGTCGTATTTCAGGATGTAAGGCAGCGCCTCCACCAGCACGCGGGCGGTGGTGCGCCAGCGCGCCATGGAGCGTAGATTCTTGTCCTGACCAAGGTCGTCCGAAAAGGCCATTTTCCGAAAACTCTCCCGAAGCCGGGCCGTTATAACAACATAATTACGGGGCCGCCAACGCTGCCAAATGCGCTTTTAAGCTGTCGAGGCCGGACGCTTTCAACGACGAGGTGGCGAACAGAACAGGATAAGCGGCGACATGCTTTCTGGTTGCCGCTTCCACCTCGGCGCGCGCGCTGTCTCTTTCATACGGCGCCAGCGTATCGGTTTTGGTCAGCACGGGGCAGTAGGAGACCGCCGCCCGGTCGAGCAAATCCATCACCGCATGATCGACCGGCATAACGCCGCGGCGCGCATCGATCAGCAGAACCACGCGCTTCAAGGTCGGCCGGCCGCGCAAATAGGCAAAGATCATGTCCTGCCATTCCGCTGCCAGCTCTTTGGAGGCTTTGGCGTAACCGTACCCCGGCAGGTCAACCAGGGTGAGCCGCCCGCCCAGATTGAAGAAATTGATCTCGCGTGTGCGTCCTGGGGTTTGCGACACCCGCGCCAAGGCTTTGCGGCCCGTCAGCGCATTGATGAGGCTGGATTTGCCGACATTGGAACGCCCTGCAAACGCGGTTTCCGGCAGGCCCGGGGGCGGCAAGCCGTCCTTGCGCGAAGCACCCCAGAAAAAGGTGCACTCGCCGGCAAACAGCTTGCGCACCTCCTCCGGATCGACCTTGCGCTCGTTCAGGCTTTGCGCGTGTTCGTCTTCTTCGCTCACGCCCTATTCCTTGCTACCCAAAAAGTCCTTACGGCCGATCAGGCCGAGGGCCCAACGCGGCGGCTTGAGGTTCTGGAACAGGTGAATCGGCACGCCCTCGCGCTTCATCATGTAGCCCTGCTGCGCCATCGAGAGGATGTTGTTCCAGGTGTAATAGATGACAAGGCCCGCCGGGAAGCTCGCGAACATCACCGTGAAGATCAGCGGCATGAAGGCGAACATCTTGGCCTGAATGGGATCGGTGGGCGCCGGGTTCATCTTGAACTGCACCCATTGCGTCACACCCATCAGCAGCGGCCACAACCCGACATGGAGCACGAACACTGCCCCGCCCAGAATACCCGGCAGGCTCGCCGGCACGGTGAACGGCAAGAGGCCGAACAGGTTCAAATACGAAGTCGGATCGGGCGCCGACAGATCGCTGATCCAGCCCCAGAACGGCGCATGGAACATTTCGATGGTGACGATCTGCACTTTGTAGAAGGCAAACAGGATCGGGAACTGCACCAGCATGGGCAGACAGCCGGAGACCGGATTGATCTTCTCGCGCTTATAAAGCTCCATCATTTCTTGCTGCTGCTTGGCGGGATCGTCGCCAAACTTCTTCTTGATGGCTTCCATCTGCGGCTGCACCTTCTTCATCTTGCCCATCGATTTGAAGGAGGCGTTGGCCAGCGGGAAGAGCACGATGCGGATCAGGATGGTCGCCAGGATAATGGCGAGGCCGAAATTGCCGACATAGTGGGAGATCTTGTCGAGCAGCCAGAACAGCGGTTTGGTCAGCACGATGAACCAGCCCCAATCCACCGCATAATCGAAGCGGTTGATGCCGAGCGTGGTTTCATAGGTCTTTAGCTGCTCCACCACCTTGGCACCGGCGAAGAGGTGATGGGTGACGGTGACGGGTTTGCCCGGAGCGATGCTGCGCGCCCCCAGCGCATAATTGGCCTGATAGGATTTGGCCCCGCCGTAAGGCGTGGCCCGGAAGGCGCCGTTGAAGGCGTCGTTCTGCGGCGGAATGATCGCCGCCATCCAATATTTGTCGGTGATGCCGAGCCAGCCGCCAGTCGAATCAAAAGTCTTGGGCGCCGCGTCGTCCTTGTCGAAATCCTTATAGGTGGCGTCCTGCAGTTTGCCTTTGGCGGCGCCGATGAAGCCTTCATGCAGCAGCTGATAGGTCTGATGCGGCGGCACGCCATCGCGCACCACCAGCGCGTAAGGATAAAGCGTCACCGCCCCGCCCGAACTCTTGGTCACGCTGTCGCTGACCGTGAACATGTACTGGTCGTCGACCGTAATGGTGCGGGTGAAGACGAGGCCCTTGCCGTTATCCCAGCTAAGCGTCACCGGGTGGCCGGGTGAAAGCGTCGCGCCGCTTGTCACTTTCCAAGGCGTCTGGTCGCCGGGCACCGGCGTCTCGCGGTTCTGGGCGCTCCAGCCGAACTGGGCGAAATAGGGAAATTTGGAGCCCGACGGTGCCAGAAGATCGATTTCCGGGCTCTTCTTGTCCACCGTCTCGCGATAATGCTTGAGCTTCAGATCGTCGAAGCGTGCACCCTTGATCAGGATGGAGCCGTTCACCGTCGGCGTGTTGATGGTGATGCGGGGCCCGCCGAGTTGCAGCGCCGCTTCGCGCGTCAGCTGCTGGGCGGCGGGGGCGGACACCCCTGGCGGCAGCGGAATGCTGGAGGGCGCCTCGGCTGAGGCCACCGGCTTTTTCTGCTGCAAAGCGAGTTTCTGAGCCTGCTCTTGCTGCAGCTTGGCCTGGGGCGCGGCAAAGAAAAACCACCAGCCGCCCATGAACAGGGCCGAAAGGGCGAGGGCAACGAGCATATTGCGGTTGTCAGACATCGAAGTCCTATAAGTCCTAACGGGTGGGACGCGGTGGAACGGGGTCGTAGCCTTGGCTGCCGCCGAGCCACGAAATGGGATGGCAGCGGCTGAGACGGCGGACCGTCAAATACAGGCCTTTGAAGGGGCCGTGAACCCGCAAGGCCTCAATAGCATAGTTGGAACAGGTCGGCATGAAGCGGCAAGACGGCGGCAGAAGCGGCGAAAGGAAATAGCGATAGAAACGGATCGGCGCGATCAGCAACGCCACGGCAATCTGCCGCAGGGCTCTAACCGCGTACATCGGACCGCTTTGCATCGTCACCGTCTCCTGCCCCCTCTTGGGCCAAAGCCGCCAGCTTGGCCGTCTGGCTGGCCAGCTTCACATGGGCTGCGGCCAGGATTTGGGCAAGGTCTTTTAGAAGCTCGTCATAGGGCCGCGTCAGGGTGGCGGTGCGGGCCACGAGAACATAATCGGTACGCTCGATCCCTTGCTCGGTCAGAATGGCTTGGGCTGCGGCTCTGAGGCGGCGTTTGGCGCGGTTGCGCTCCACGGCGCCGCCCACCTTGCGGCTGGCCGTAAAGCCGACGCGGATATGCCCGTCCTGGGCGGCGGGCTGCGGCGTGGCGCAGATTTCGAGGGTAAGGCCAGCCGCGCTTCTGCGCACGCCCTTTTGGGCGCGCAGGAAATCGGCTCGTTTTCGAAGATGGTCGGCCAACAGCCTTCCCAAGGCCCGGCCCCCTTCAAGGATAGCGATAGGGCCGTAATTAGGCCGAAAGCTTCGCCCGGCCATGGGCCCGGCGGCGCGACAGCACCTTGCGGCCGCCCTTGGTGGCCATACGGGCACGGAAGCCGTGGCGGCGTTTGCGCACGATGACGCTAGGCTGATAGGTGCGCTTCATAAGGCTTTCTCCGGTCGGCAAAAGAGGCGCGGGTTCTAAGCATTGGCCCCGCCCCTGTCAATGACCCTGGTGGAAAGGACTGCCTAACCCTTCCGCCCTATTTATCGGACTTAGCCTTTTTTTTGCCGGAGGACGGGCGCTTTATGCCCGTCATATGCGATTCCAGACGGGGCAGCTCCAGGGGGTATGGAGCCTCGTGGCCTATGGCCTGTCGGGGCGCATCCTTTTGCTGACCATTTTGTACGTCTTGGCCAGCGGGGCGCTGATCTTTTTGCCCGCCATGGGCCTCAAGGAGCGCGAACTTCTGGAGGATCACATCCTCTCGGCCGAGCTTACCATCCTGCCCTTCACCACCCCCGGCCAGGATTGGCCCGACGAACTGCGCCAGAATCTGCTCGCCCATGCCAATGCCGACGAAGTTTTGCTGCGCCGGGCTTACCAGCGCGATTTCTTCCAGATCGGCAAGATGCATAGCCAGATCGACCGCACCATCGATCTCACCAAAGACCGCTTCGGCAATGACATCATCAATGCGCTGGATTGTCTGTTTCGCGGTGGCGTCCGCACTCTCCACGTCATTTCTCCGACCAGCATCAAAGATGCTCAATCCATCTCCATCATCTTGAGCGAGGCATCGATCCGGGGCGAACTCGTCACCTATGCTAAACGGGTGACCGAGGCCGCAGCCTTCATCTCTGGCCTCACCGGGGCGCTGGTCTTCCTCAGCCTTTATCTTGTTGTGGTCTCGCCGGTGCGGCGCATCACCCGCGCCATGGGCGCCTTCCACGAAAATCCCGAAGATGCCAGCCGCATCCACAGCCCTTCCAACCGAGCTGACGAGATTGGCGTTGCCGAGCGTGAACTCGCCGCCATGCAGCGCGATCTCTATGGCTATCTGCGCCAGAAAGCGCGTCTGGCGGCATTGGGCACCGCGGTCTCGCGCATCCAGCACGACCTCAGAAACATCCTCGCCAATGCCCAGCTTGCCTCCGACCGCCTCGCCGCCAGTGAGGACCCGGAGGTCAAACGCCTGGCGCCGCGGCTGGTGATCGCCATCGACCGTGCCATCGCCCTTGCCACCACCACCCTCAAATACGGCCGCAGCGAAGATGCTCCGCCCCAGCGCAGCGAATTCTGCCTCTCGGCACTGGTGGACGAAACCGCCGCCGCGGTGCTGGAGCGGCGCAATGACATCGCCGTCAGCCTCGACAATCGCATTGCGCCGGGCTTCATCATCCATGCTGATCGCGAGCAACTTTTCCGCATTGTGCTCAATCTTCTGCGCAATGCGTTTGAAGCCTTAAAGGGAACTGGCGCTGTTACCATAACCGCGTCGCGCACCGGCACCGGCTGCGCCGTCGAGATCGCCGATACCGGCCCCGGCATTCCCATGGCGGTGCGCGCCAAACTGTTTCAACCCTTCGTCTCCGCCGCCCGCCCCGGCGGCTCCGGCCTCGGTCTTTCCATCGCCCGCGACTTAGCGCGTGGCCACGGCGGCGATGTCGTGCTGGTCTCGACGCAGGCCAATGGCACGGTGTTTCGCATCACCCTGCCGGGTTAGGATGGCGGGCTCCCATGGCGACCGTCTCAGACTTTACGCCGCACAAAGGCGGTCCCGTCATGGTGTTTCGGAAAGTCTCGCGTTAGGGTTGCCGTCATGCTGGAGGGTAGCATGAAGCCCATATGGGGTTGGATCATCGGCGGCGCGGTGGTGATCGGCGCCATTGTCCTGTTGGCGCACGACCAAGCAGGCAAGCACCGTCAGATTGACCTGTGCCTGCGCGCGACGCGCCAAAGCGCCGTCGACGCCTGCACAAAGGCGATCGCGTCCGGTGGTGCGGATGGCCTATGGCGTGCTTATGTCACGCGAGCCAACGCTTATGTATCGCTGCACCAATACGCGAAGGCGTTAAGCGATTTTGATACCGTCATTCGTCAGAATCCCGGCAGCGCGGCGGAGTATGTTTGGGTCGCTTATATCGACCGCGGCCAAACCTATTGGGCCCTGCATCAATACGGCAAGGCGCTGAACGATTTCGATACGGTCATTCGTCGGAACCGTACCGGTCAAACGGCCTTGGTCGTTGCTGCTTATATGGATGGCGCCAACGTCTATATGGCTCAACACCAATATGAAAAGGCAGTGGCCTATTTGGACACGGCCGTTCGTCTCAATGCACCCGGCAGCGCGGGTTTCACCCAAACGCGGGGCATCCTTTTAAACAACCGATGTTGGGCGCGGGCGATTTGGGGTCAGCAACTCAATGTGGCTCTTGCCGATTGCAATGAAGCGGTCTCGCTGCATCCCAACCGCGCCACCTTTCTCGGCAGTCGTGCGTTGGTACAGTTTCGGCAGGGAAACTACGCGGCCGCCATTGCTGACGGCGACGAGGCTATCGCCCTTGCAAAGCGTAAAGGGGCCGACGTTTTCTACATCAGGGGGTTGGCCAAGCTAAAGATCGGCGACCGGCATGATGGGCAGGCGGATATCGACGCTGCGGAAAAAATCAATCCCGCCATCGCAGGCACCTATGCTGCCTGGGGCGTGCCGCCTGCAAACAAATGACAGCGCGCGATCTCGTCCGCAGCCACGGCGGCGATGTCGTGCTGGTTTTGACGGGAGCACTATTCTGCAGGGGTAAGGGGCGTTCGCTGCAGCCATAGTCTCGCGCCCCCAGCAAGCGAGCTTAGGGGGAGCCCACGTCAACTTGTTTCCATCGAGCATACAAGCGAAGGCTGGCGGAACCGGCCTCCCCTCTCGGCGTTAGAAACAGCGACCTCTGAAGGGAGACATCTATGCGATCTCTGAAAAACGCCGCAGCCGTGACGGCAATTGCAATGTTCGCGGCTACCGGCAGTCTCATCGCCACCGCCCAGCCTGCCGCCGCCCGCATTGCCTGTAATGCCGAAGGCGATTGCTGGCATACCGACAAGACCTACCATTATGACCGCGGCGTCAAAGTCGTGGTCCATCCCGATAGCTGGTACTTCCATCAAAGCTGGGACAAGGACCATCGCTATCATGAACATCATGACGACCGTGGCTATTACCGCAACGGCGCCTGGGTGCACTTCTAAGGCCCGACCGCGCGGCTCAGCATGACGGAAGGATGAGCAAAAATAATCCCGTCATGCTGAGGTGCTCCGCGCGCAATTGCGGCCACAGCAGGTCTGCGCCATTCGGGCGCGGAGCCTCGAAGCACGCCAGATTTCTTTACTGCGTCAGCGCTTTCTCGACAGCTTGTGCCAAACTTAATCCCGCATAATCTTGCGCCCCAAACAGGCGGCCGCTGACGCCATCGTTCAGTACCGCTGGCACTAGGGCGGCAGGTATCACGCTGGCGGGATCGTTGGGGGCTTTGGGGCCGCCCAGATCGGTGCGCAGCCAGCCGGGATCGAGCAGATTCATCGCAACGCCGGTGCCTTTCAGCATCGGGGTGAAGTCGCGCACGAATTTGTCGACCGCCGCTTTTGAAATTGCGTAAGCCGTCAGTTGCGGCTCGTTGACGATGCCCGAGGTAACATTGATCACCCGGCCCCATTTGCGCGCCAGCATCGGGGGCACCAGGCGGTGGCATATCCGCGCCAGAGCAATGACATTGACCTCGAAACTTTTGCGGAAATCTTCCGCCGGAATGTCCCAGGGATTGTCACGCCACGGCGTCATGATGGCCGCATTGTTGTAGACAATATCGATCTCGTGGTTCAGCGCCGCATCCAGCATGGCATCGACCTGTGCCTGATCCGATAGCTCCCCGCCCACGCTGACAACGTGCACGCCCAACTCTTCCAGCTTGCGGGCCAGCGTATGCGTATGGGCGGCATCCCGGCTGTGCAGCACCAGATTGCAGCCGAGCTTGGCCAAGCCTTCGCTGACATGCACGCCGACGCCGCGGCTGGCGCCGGTCACCAGTGCCCATTTGCCTTGAAGCGTTTGCATCGGGAGATTCCTTCTTCAGCCCTTCGGCGTGATCCAATTGACATGGCCCATTTTGCGGCCGGGGCGGATGTCGCGTTTGCCATAAAGATGCAGGGCGCCGCCGTTTTGCGACAGGGCCTGCCAGTCGGCAGCTTCTTCGCCGATCAGGTTTTGCATCACCGCATCGCTATGGCGCGCGGGATTGCCCAAGGTCCAGCCCGCCACCGCACGGATATGCTGCTCGAACTGGCTGACCAGACAGGCATCCATGGTCCAATGCCCTGAATTATGCACCCGCGGGGCGATCTCGTTGACGATCAGGGTGCCGTCTTTGCCGACAAACAGTTCCACCGCAAACACGCCGATATAATCGAGGCCCTCGCCAATGCTGCGGGCGATATGCAGCGCGTTTTCCGCCGCCTCCGCTGAGAGCGGCGAGGGCACGGTGGAGCGGTGCAGAATATGATTGCGATGCACATTGTGCGGCGGGTCATAGGCGGCAAAGCTGCCATCGCTGCCCCGCGCCGCGATGATCGAGGCCTCATAGGCAAAATCGACAAAGCGTTCGGCGATGCAAGGCACGCCGCCCAATTTTTCAAAGGCCGTCACGGCTTCTGCCGCCGTCGCCACCATGGCCTGGCCTTTGCCGTCATAACCAAAGCGCCGCGTCTTGAGCACCGAGGGCCCTTGCACTTGGGCCGCGTCTTCGGCCGTCGCCACGGCCAAGAATTGCGGCGTCTTCAGCCCCAGCGAGGCGATGAAGTTTTTCTCCAGCAGGCGGTCTTGCGTCAGCGCCAGGGCCCGTTCGTTGGGGCGTAAGGCGACGCGGGAGGCGACAAACGCCGCTGTCTCCGCCGGCACGTTTTCGAATTCATAGGTCACCGCATCGCAGGCCCCGGCGAAACGGGCCAGAGCTTCGGTGTCGGTGTAAGCCGCCAGCGTATGAGCGGTGGCGACCTCGAACCCGGGCGCCTCGGCCTTGTCGCAATAGACGTGGGTTTTCAGGCCCAGCCGCGCTGCGGAAAGGCTCAGCATGCGCGCCAGCTGGCCGCCGCCCAGAATGCCGATGGTGCCGCCAGGGGGAACGGGACTGCTCATGCTTCGGGGGTTTCGGGCACGCCGTCGGTCTGGGCTTGGCGCCACGCCGCCAGCCGCGCCGCTACAGCGGGATCCGACAGCGCCAGGATGGCGGCGGCAAAGAGGGCCGCGTTCTTGGCGCCTGCCTCACCTATGGCAAAGGTGGCCACCGGCACGCCGCCCGGCATCTGCACGATGGAATAAAGGCTATCCAAGCCCTTCAACGCCTTGGATTCGACCGGCACGCCCAGCACCGGCAATGGGGTCATGGCGGCGGTCATGCCGGGCAGATGGGCCGACCCGCCGGCACCGGCGATAATGATTTTCAGGCCACGCCCGGCGGCTGTCTTGGCATAATCCGCCATCCGGTCGGGGGTGCGGTGGGCGGAGATGATTTTGGTCTCGAAGGCGATGCCCAATGCGTCCAGAATGGCGGCGGCAGGCTTCAGGGTGGGCCAATCAGACCCGCTTCCCATGATGATACCAACTTGCGGCATACTGGCTTTCCGAATCGCGCGCTGTTTGAAGGCTTGTTTATAGGGGCGGCAGAGCACAGCGAAAAGTGTTGTGGCGCCGCGTTAATACTTTATTGGGGAAGATAAGCGAATTCTTAACGAACGGCTGAGGTCGGCATGAAGATCGAAAAGACCAGCACGCCCCGCTCGGTAGGGGCCACGGCTTATGCCCGCGCCGCCAAAGCTGCCGATACGGTGCAGGCGCCGCCGCCGGTTACCGCTGCGGCCAGTGTGCTCGGCATTCCGGAAGCCGAATTCACCCCGCGGGTGCGCGACGCCATCATGACCCTGATGGGCGAGGTCGATAACCTGCGCAAAGAGCTGCAAAAAACGCAGGAACGGCTGGAAGCGGTGGAAAAGACCGCCGATCAGGATCACCTTTTGCCGCTTTTGAACCGCCGTGCCTTTGTCCGCGAGCTGACCCGCTATATTTCCTTTGCGGGCCGCTACGGCACCCCGGCGACACTGCTCTATTTCGACCTCGACGGCTTCAAACAGGTCAACGACACCTATGGCCACGCCGCGGGCGATGCCGTGCTGGGCCATTTCGCCGACACGCTTCTGGCCCAAACCCGCGACAGCGACGTGGTGGGTAGGCTGGGCGGCGACGAATTCGGCGTGCTCCTTGCCCATGCTACGGTGGCGCAAGGCCGCGTCAAAGCCGATCTTCTGGCCAGGAATTTGGAAGCCAGCCCGACACAATGGCAAGGCCAGCCGATTCCCATCGCCTTTTCCTACGGTGCTTTTGAACTCAAAGGCGACGACACCCCCGACCTCGCCATGGCTCGAGCCGACGAAGCGATGTACGCGCAGAAAAAGGGCAGCCGATAGCTACGCGATAATATCCGGCAGAAGCTCGTTCTCGATCTGGGCGATCTGATCTTTCAGTTGCAGCTTGCGCTTTTTCAGCCGCGTCAGCTGCATGATATCGGGATGGGCCACCAAGGCATCGATCGCGGTATCGAGGTCGCGATGTTCCTGGGTCAGTTCGGCCAGTTTGGCACGCAACGCCACCTGTTCCGGGGCCGTGACTTGGCTCGTCATCTTAGGGCTTAGCCTTTGTTTTTGGGACTGGACCATCCCAGCGTTTGGCTTTGGCCCAATGATACCCGAAACAGTCGAGAATGCGTCCCACGAAATGGTCGACCAGATCTTCCAAACTGTCTGGGGCAGCATAGAAGGCGGGAACCGGCGGCAGGATGATGGCGCCCATTTCGGTCAGGGCCGTCATGGTCCGCAAATGGCCCAGATGCAATGGAGTTTCGCGCACCGCCAGCACCAGGCGGCGGCGTTCCTTCAGGGTGACGTCGGCGGCGCGGGTCAAAAGCGTGGTGGTAACGCCCGTGGCGATCTCGCTCATGCTGCGCACCGAGCAGGGGGCCACCACCATGCCTTTGACCGCAAAGCTGCCCGAGGCGATGGAAGCGGCCACATCGCCGGCAGCATAATGATGGTCGGCTTTGGCCAGTACCGATTTGAGATTGAGTTTCGTCTCAAGCGAGAGCGTCAGTTGTGCCGCTTTGCTGATCACCAGATGCGATTCGACCCCTATATCTCTTAATGCATCGAGCAAACGAACGCCGTAAACGACGCCTGAAGCGCCGGAAATCCCGACCACAAGGCGCTCTTTGACAGCTGTATTCGTTTGGCTTTTCCGCATTCCTTTTCCTTTACAGCTCGTAAGGGATTACGCAAAGAGGCTGGTGACAGAACGATGACTTGGTGGTTTACTTTCTGGCGCCACTCAAGACTGAGGTCGCGCATGTTACAGCCAGGACATATCCAAGAGTTGTCCGAAAAACATCAAAAGCTCGAAGATCTGATCTCCACCGAAATGGCCCATCCCGATTGGAACGAAACCCGGGTTGCGGCACTCAAAAAGCAAAAACTCCGCATCAAGGACGAGTTGGAACGCTTAAGAAGCGATCTTCACTGAATACGCATGCTATGGACCGGGCACGCGCTTTCGCCGCCTCTTAAGACGGTGCGCGTGCCACCGGTCTGATCAGCGCAAACAGCAGCGCTGCCAGCACCAAACATAAGGCAGAGGCCAAGAAGGCCGCCCCCGGAAAATAGACCGGCGCTTGGCGGCTTGAAAAATACGCAAACAAATTGCCGAGCATCAGCGGCGACACCACCGAGGTCAGTCCGCCCAAGCTGGTGAGCGCGCCTTGCAGCTCGCCTTGTTCTTTGGGGCCCACTTCGCGGGACATGATGGCATTGACGGCCGGCATGGCCAGCGACATCAGCGCAAAGGGCAGCATGAAGGCGAAGATCATCCAGCCCTTGGTGGAGAAGGCATAGCCCGCGAAGCTGAGCGCTCCGCCCATCAAGCCGAAATAAACGGCCCGCCGCTCGCCGATCCGCGGCACCAGCCGCGGCAATGTCGAATAGCCGATCGTCACGATGATGCCGACCGCCACCAGCGAATAGCCCACCTGTCTCGGTCCCCAGCCGAATTTTTCCATGGTGTAATAGCTGAACACCACGGGGTTGGCATCGTGGGCGATCCGCATCAGCACCAGCACGGCGCAAAGCGGCAGGATGACGGGAAAGCGCCGCAGCACCAACAACGCGCCCAACGGATTGGCCCGCCAGATTTCGAATGGACGGCGGTTTTCCTGCAAGTGCGATTCCTTCAGCACCAAGAGGCCATAAAGCGCATTGGCAAAACCGCATGCCGCCGCCGCGAAGAAGGGAAGGCGCACGCCATATTCACCGATAACCCCGCCCAGCGCGGGCCCCACCACGAAGCCGATGCCGAAAGCCGCTCCCACCAAGCCGAAATTCTGCGCCCGCCTCTCCGGCGGGGTGATATCGGCAATATAGGCGGCAGCAGTGGTATAGCTCGCGCCGCTGAAGCCGGAGAGCAGCCGTCCGGCGAACAACCAGCCGATGCTCGGAGCAAAGCCCATGATGGTGTAGTCGATGCCGATGCCGACGAGAGACAAGATCAGAATCGGCCGCCGCCCGAAACGGTCACTCAAATTGCCCAGCAAGGGCGAAAACAGGAACATCATTCCGGCATAGGAAAAGCTCAGCCAGGCGCCATAGCGGGCGGCGTCGTCCATGCCGCCATGGACCAGCGTGGCGATCAGCTTGGGCAGCACCGGCAGGATGATGCCGAGGCCCATGGAATCGATCAGTATCGTGATGAAAATGAATACGAGCGCGTGTTTGCCCGCCTGTTGCCCGCCCATGCCCTGCCCTTAGAGCGCTTTCTGTGGGAAAACCCAACGCCGTCCGAAAGCGCAACAATAATGATTCTAAAGCTTCGGCAAGCTGACAGAGGCGGGTGCCCGAGGCAAGGAGTGTGGTGCGTCTCTTAGCGCAACACGCGGCCCTCGTACCAGCCCTTGGAGCGGTTGACGAGTGCCACCACCGACAGCATCACCGGCACCTCGATCAAAACCCCCACCACCGTGGCAAGCGCCGCGCCGGATTGAAAGCCGAACAGGCTGATGGCGGCGGCCACCGCCAGCTCGAAAAAGTTCGAAGCACCGATCAGCGCCGAGGGGCCGGCCACACAATGCTGCTCGCCGCTCCAGCGATTCAACAAATAGGCGAGCCCGGCGTTAAAGTAGACCTGAATCAGAATCGGCACCGCGAGAAGCGCGATCACCACAGGCTGGGCGATAATTTGCTCACCCTGAAAACCGAACAGCAGAACCAGGGTCGCAAGCAATGCCAGCAGCGAGACCGGCGACAGACGCTGCAGAAGTCCCGCCAGCGCCGTCCTGCCCTCCGACGCCAACACGGCGCGGCGCACGATCTGGGCCAGGATCACGGGCACAACAATATAAAGGACGACGGAAAGGGCCGGCGTATCCCAAGGCACACTGATCGCCGAAAGCCCCAACAGCAATGCCACAAGGGGCGCGAAGGCGACCACCATGATGACATCGTTCAGCGCCACTTGACTGAGTGTAAAATGCGGCTCGCCTTTGGTCAGGTTCGACCACACAAACACCATCGCCGTGCAGGGTGCTGCAGCCAGCAGGATCAGCCCGGCGATATAGCTGTCGATCTGTGCCGCGGGCAGCAGCGGGCGGAACAACCAGCCGATAAACAGCCACCCGAGCAGCGCCATTGAAAATGGCTTCACCGCCCAGTTGATGAACAGCGTCACGCCGATGCCACGCCAATGCTGGCCGACCTCCTTCAGCGCCGCAAAATCGATTTTGAGCAGCATGGGAATGATCATCAGCCAGATCAGCCCCGCCACCGGCAGATTGACTTTGGCAAGCGCTACACCGCCGATGGCTTGAAAGACGCTTGGCATGAGCTGGCCCAGCGCAATTCCGGCGATAATGCACAGTCCGACCCAAACGGTCAGATAGCGTTCAAAGGCCGACATGGTTCAAAATCCAAGCTTGCGGGAAAGAAGAATGGCGGTGGAGGGACACAAACCTTTGGCCTCCTGCGTCGCGAGAATAGCCGCTGGCGCCGCACGGCGTTCGCTCACCTTGAAACCGAGCTGGACAAAGAACGGTTCGGCGGTGGTGGTCAGCAACCAAGCCCGCCGTGCCCCTTCGCGGAAAGCCCTGTAGAGCAGCAATGGCACCAGATTGCGCCCCAGCCGCTGACCGCGCAACGCTTCGGGCACCACGATGGAGCGCAGCAATACGTCGTCGCCACAACGCTCATAGCCGCCGAAGCCAACCGGCGCGCCCGCCAGCGTGCTGTAAGCAAAAAATTGTTGTCCGGCTCCGTTCAAATCGCTGGTCGGCAGTTTCGCCGTCATCAGGGCTGCGATCAATGCAGGCTCGCTGCCGGCAACAACCCGATCGCGCAGGAACGGCGCGCCATCTTCCTTGGTGAGGCTGGCATGAAAGTCCGGCGGCAACAAATCGAGAGCCACATCCGAGGGCCGGCACAGCGCCACGCCGCGCTCGGTTTGCACCATTGGGCGGTTGAGCAAGATGGGATGGGCCCGCATCGCCTCCAGCAAAGTCTCGTCGCTCAGGTCGGGATTGTCGAGGCCCAGTTCGCTGTAAGGCGTGCCCTTCTTGCGCAACACATCGCGAACCGAAAGGCCCGCCCGCGCAATCAAACTCTGCAAGGTCTCTTGAGACGGCACCGCTTCCAGATATTCGATGACCGTAACCTCTGCGCCGCTCTCGTGCAGCAGCGCCAGCGTATTGCGCGAGGTGCCGCAATCGGGGTTGTGATAGATGGTCAGGCGCATCGGTGGCCTCCTCTCAGCAGCAGGTGATTTTTCCGGGCTCGACCACTTGGTTGCGCGTGCAACATTCGGCATAGAGGAAGGCGAGCAGGTCCTGCAGCGCTTGGGTGTCGGCGGCATAGCGCAGAAACACCCCCTCGCGCGTCACGCCGACGAGGCCTTCATGCTTCAGCTTGTCGAGGTGATGGGAGAGGGTGGAGTTCGGGATGCCGAGTTCCTCGCCAATCTCGCCCACAACCATGCCGACGGGATGGGCGGCTAACAGCAGACGCATGATCCGCAAGCGCGGCTCCGTCCCCATGGCGGAGAGCATGTCGGCATAGTGCGCAAGCTCGTTTTCGACCATTTCGGTCTTCATTTCCATATTTCTATATATATGGAAATACTGAACGTCAAGAAGTAACCCCGCAGACGATTATCAGCCTAAGGGGTAAGACCAAGCTTCTCGCGGGTTTCGGCTTCCACCACACTCCAGGGCCGCTTGCCGTCGAAGATCATGCCGACCAGCACGAATTTCGCCATCCCGGCGTCATCCTGCAGCGGCGCACAGAGATATTCGGCAGTCATGTAGGACTTCTCGAAAGTGTCGGCGCGCAGGACGAAACGCACTGGCTTTTGCGCGATGAGCGAAACATCGGAAATTCCATACCAGCGATCCAAGTATTTCGCGGGTACCGCGTCTTCAAAGAATTTTCCCGTCAGCTCGCCATAATACTGCACGATGCCGCTGCCCATCAGCCGCACGCGATAGCGCCGCTGCTCGCCCGTGCCGTTGCGTTCATAGAGTGCAATGTTGCGCATAAAGGGTTGCAGCTTGCGGGCCGTCATCACCGTCCGCGCCGGAATACCGTTTGCCGCTTCGCCGCGCCACAGGGTCAGAAGCTCACCCAGCAATGCGTGCTCGAAGCCGCAACTGTCGTCGCAGAGCAGGGGCCAGCCTTTGCTGGCGGCGGTTTGGTTGAAAGCCGCGGCATGCGGAGTTTCTGGAAAATTCATTCTCGGTTGTGATGACATACAGTTCCAATGGCACGCATATAGTATTCGGATACAGTCGTAGAATGCGCAATCGCCGCATGTCTTTGAAGTTCGCATACGGAACGTTAAAATTCACCTCGAAATTAACCGCGTCGCGCGGCCCTTATCGTTAACGTGAGGCGCGAGACCTCGGCTCTTACACGCGCCCAGGCGAGCGGCGCGGAATAGTCAGGCGATTTTGCGGAAAATCTTCCAAAAACAAGATTAACGCCCCGGACCCCAAGAAGCATGGACGCTCAGCCCCCGGGTTGCTAGGACAGGTGCTCCTTTTACAACGGGCGAGCGACATGGCGGCACAAGCATCAGGCGGGGAACGCAGCGGACCGCTGCGCAGGGTTTACGCGTCGATGATGAAGAATGCGCAAGGCCGCCATGCTTGGTGGGCATTGGCAGCCTTTGCCTTCGCCGAGGCCTCCTGCTTTCCGATTCCGCCGGATGTGATGCTGCTCCCCATGATGCTGGCGGACAAAAAGCGCGCCTTCCCTTTGGCCGCCTGGTGTGCGCTG
Source organism: Alphaproteobacteria bacterium (assembly GCA_015654635.1). Taxonomy (GTDB): domain Bacteria; phylum Pseudomonadota; class Alphaproteobacteria; order Micropepsales; family Micropepsaceae; genus Rhizomicrobium. The sequence goes on from JAATGP010000023.1 coordinate 60,086, forward strand.
TGGTCGGTGATCGGCGGCATGGCGGGCTACGCCATCGGCATGTTCTTCTGGGATACGGCGGGGCTGTGGATCATCCATGTTTTCCAGATTCAGCAGATAAAGGTCGAGCATGCGCGCGCCCTCTATCAGGCGAATGCCTACTGGATCGCCATCCAGGGGCTGACGCCGATCCCTTTCAAGCTTGTGACGATTACCTCGGGGCTGGCCGGTGTGTACTTTCCGGCATTCCTCTTTTTCGCGGCGCTGGCCCGCAGCGTGCGCTTCATCGTCATCGAGGGGCTCCTGGTGCATTTCTTCGGCGCCCAGGCCAAGGCGATGCTCGACAAATATATGGAAATCGCCTTGGTGATATTCCTGATTGCGGTGGTTGCCGGCATCGTGTTCGTAACCATGGTCCTTTAACCGCGCGAACGCTGTTGCCGCCATGATGTTGCCGCAAGGCGGGACGATGGATCGGCCTATGGTTCCGCAACTGGCATCGCTGGCCGCCATATTGTTCACGACGCTGGTCTTCCTCGTCGGCAACGGGCTTCTGGGCACGCTCATTCCGGTGCGGGCGCATCTGGAGGGCTTTCCCACCCTCGCCATCGGCCTCATCGGTTCGGCCTATTTCGTCGGGTTCGTGGCGGGCTGCTTCTCGGGTCCGCGCTGGCTGGCCCGGGTGGGTCATGTGCGCACCTTCAGCGTCTGTGCCGGGATCTGCGCCGCCGCCACGCTGGCGATGTCCATCCTCGTCAGCGAGACGAGCTGGATTCTGATGCGCGCCTTGTTCGGTTTTGCCGCCGCCAATATGTATATGACGCTGGAAAGCTGGCTCAACGATCGGGTCCGCAACGATACCCGCGGCATGGTGTTCTCGGCCTATCTAGGGGTGAATTTCGCCGGCCTCATGATCGGTCAGCTTCTGTTCGCCACCGCGCGGCCCTCCACCTTCGTGCTCTTCAGCTTGGCGACGATGTTCTATGCGCTGTGCCTCATTCCCGTGGGGCTCACCGATCTGAAACAGCCCGCGCCTGCAGCCGTGCCCAAATTGCGACCGATGAAACTGTTTCGGATTTCTCCTGTGGGCGTGGCCGGATGCATCGCCGTGGGGCTCGCCAACAACGCCGTGTGGACGTTGGCGCCGGTCTATGCCCAGTCGCAAGGTCTCACCAGCGGCGGCGTTGCCCTTTTCATGGTGGCCTTCACGCTCGGCGGCATGCTGGTGCAAATCCCGGTCGGACGGCTGTCGGATCACATCGACCGGCGTTGGGTAATCGTGGGCACCTGTACGCTGGCTGCCGCGGCCGGGGCATTGATTGGTCTTTTCGGCAGCCATGACCGCACCATCATGCTCGTCACCATCGGCCTGTTCGGTGTTTTCATGCTGCCGCTCTATGCGCTCTCGATGGCCCACGCCAACGACCGCATGCCGCGCGAGGCCTTTGTCGAATCCTCGGCGACTTTGCTCTTGATCAATTCGATCGCCTCGGTGATCGGCCCCACCTTCGCCGCCACGGTGATGGATATGTATGGCACCCAGGCACTGTTTTTCTTCACAGCGGCGGTGCACAGCGCCATGCTGATCTTCACCCTGGTACGGCTGAAGCAAAAAGGCTCAGCGCCAAGCCATGGCGCCTTCGCTCCGCTACCGCCGGATTCCTCGGCGGCACCCCTGGAGCTGGCTCCGGCCAGAGGCGCGGTCAGGCCGCAGGCTGGGCGTTAGGCGGCTTTTTGCCAAGCGCCAGCTTTTGCTGCGCTGCCCACTTTGGTATTCGTCGAACGCCATCCCGGCCAGCACGAATTTCACATCGCCACCATCGGCATCCGGCGCGGCGTCAAGTGTCAGAAGTCGGACCATTCCGGTTCCAGCGCGCGTGCCTGGGCAGCGGCGCCATTCGCTGCCGCAAGCTTCGCCAGGGGGCGATGTTGCGGCCTTTTCGCTGGGGCGGTCGATTTTCCCAGTGCGGTCGCCATCCTGTCGCCGACCGAGAAGAAGCCGACGAGATTGCCAAGAACCCGTGTTTCATCCGCCAGACTGCGCGAAGCCGCAGTCGATTCCTCGACCATCGCTGCATTTTGCTGAGTCACCTGATCCATCTGGCTGACCGCCACATTGACTTGTTCGATGCCGGTGGATTGCTGTTCGGCTGCTTGCGCCATTTCGCTGACAAGGCTGTTGATTTTGAGAACCTGATCGACGATGCGCTTCAGGGCCGCACCGGAATCGCCGACGAATTTAACGCCGTCATCGACATGTTCGCCCGATTTTTTGATCAAGGTCTTGATCTGCTTGGCCGCATCGCTGGAGCGCTGGGCCAGTGCCCGCACTTCGCTGGCCACCACCGCGAAGCCTTTGCCCGCGTCGCCCGCGCGGGCCGCTTCGACACCGGCGTTCAAGGCCAGCAGATTGGTCTGAAAGGCGATTTCGTCGATCACGGCAATGATGTCGGTGATCTGTTTGGAGGATTGTGCAATAGCGTCCATCGCATGGATGGCTGTTCCCACAACACGCCCGCCATCCTCCGCCGCCGCTTTGGCGTCGGTGACGCTGTGGGAGGCCTCACGGGCGTTGGCCGCCGTCTTCTTCACTGTGACGGTGATTTCTTCCAGCGCCGCAGCGGTTTCTTCCAGGCTCGCCGCCTGCTGTTCGGTGCGGTGGGAGAGATCGTCTGCGGCCTGCGAAATTTCGCTGGCGCCGGTCGATATCTGGTTGGTCGAGCCGCGCACGTTCTTCATCGTCTCCTGCAGATGCGCCATGGCCCCGTTGAAGTCGTCCTTGAGCTTGGCAAAGGCGCCGGTCAATTCGACCGCGATGCGATGGGTAAGATCGCCCTCGGCCAGGCGCTCAAGCCCGCCACCGATCGAGGAGATGATGAGCTGGGCTTGTTCGGTTTTGGCCTTTTCCGCCGCCGCAAGCTGATGTTTGAACGTGGTCATGGCCTCGGCGAGATGGCCGATTTCATCGTTCTGGTCGGCATGGGGGACATCGGCGTCAAGGTTGCCCCTGGCCAGATCCTTCATCGCCGCCGTCATGGCGCCGAGCGGCGTGGAAATGGCCCGCACCAACACAACGCCGGCGGCACAGCACAGCAGAGTGGCGATTGCGAGCATCACAAAGATCAGCAGGCGCGCGCTTTCAAAGGTCTGCTTGCTCTTGTCCGCCGCCGCTTCGCCGTCCTTGTTATTGAGGGCCACGTCCGCATCGATGGCGTCGATCAGAGTGCCGAAAGAGACTTTCATCGGCCCCATGAAATAGGCGATGGCGGCGTCTTTGCCTTGGGTTTTGGTAATGCCGTCAGCCTCTGCCTGCATCGTCCCGTAGATTTCGTGTTGCGCCATGATCTTTTCGGCGGCGGCTTTTTCAGCGGGGCTGGCAATAAAGGGCAGATATTTGTCCCATACCTCGCTGGCCTGGGCGGCATAGCTCTGCAGACCTTCGCGCATGCTCTCGCGCTGCTCTTCGCTGGTGGCCATGACAATATTGGCTTGGAACACGCGAATGCGTGTCACGAGATATTCGTAGCGGCTGAGGACGCTGATCGACGGCATGGCTTGGTCGCTCACGTCCGCCGCGGCCCTATTCAGTGTCATCAGACTGCTGACGGCGAACAGGCCAAGTCCGGCGGTAACGATAAGAACACATCCGAAAACACCGATGAGTTTTTTGCTCACCGACAAGTCTTTGAAGTTCATTACCTTTTCTCCCCCATAAAGGCGGTGCCAGCGGCCTGCCCGCGGGTAAGACTGGGGGCGGCTCCGTTAATGGCGGATGTAATGATTTTTTTGGAAATGGTTGGGGGCACAACGTGGGCTTGTGGCGATTGCGGGGCCAATGTAATCAACCGGAATGTTTGTAAGCAGACTAATTATAATCAACGCAAGCGCTTGTCGTCACAACGGCATGTTTTTTGGCCTTTTGGATTATTTTCAAAATTGTAATGTTTACAGCCAATCGTATTGCGTCCAGCGCGCGCAAAAGTTGTAGTCCCGTGTTTGTACTATGCGGCATTTTGTCTAGCAATTTGTCGCGTGTTCGGCTTTTGGGCCCCGCGCGGCCGGCTCCGCCGCGCTTGAAAAGGGCGCAAGCCGCACTTTGGTGGGCAAGTTGGGTAGGGAAATTCACGGTCGCGTTTGCTAGCCTTTGTCCATGCCACGCGGACGCCCGCCCTCACCGGATATTTTGACCCCCGCCGAATGGCGGGTGGTGGAGGCCGTCCGGCACGGTCTTAGCAACGGTCAGATCGCTTCGCACCGTGGTTTCAGCATCAATGCCGTGAAATTCCATGTTGCCAATGCGTTGTCCAAGCTCGGGTTCAAGAGCCGCCGCGAGCTGCGCCATTGGACCGGCGTCGCAAGGGACAGTGCTCTGAAAGCCAAGGAGATCGCATTGCGCGAGGATTTTGCATCCATCGGTCAGGTTTCGCGCAGCGTTTCCGACATCGTGGCGGCCACGCGCTGGTATAGCGAGGTTCTCGGCCTCACAGAGCTTTACCGCTTTGGCGACCTGGCCTTTTTCGATTGCGGCGGCACGCGGCTCATGCTCTCGCAAGGCAAGGCGGGTCCCGAATCCATCCTCTATTTCCGCGTCGGCGATATTCACGCCGTTCATCAACGCCTGGGCGCCCAGGGGGTCAGCTTTGTCAGCGCCCCGCATATGATCCACCGCCATGCCAACGGCACAGAGGAGTGGATGGCCTTCTTTAATGATCCGGAAGGCCGTCCTTTGGCGATCATGGCTGAGGCAAAACCGGGCGGCTGATTACGCTTCGCCTTCGTCCTCGGCGGGCTCTTCGTCTTCCAGGGGGTCGGGCGCCGGGCTCGGCCCATCGTTCAGCGGCGTGATGGTGGTGCCGGCCTTGCCGGTGCGCTGGATGATGCGGTCGCGTTTGCTGGCGGCCCGGCTCACGGCCAGGTCGAGTTCAAGCTGGCTGCACAGGCCCAGCGTCACCGGATCGACCGCCTTCAGATTGGTGGCGTTCCAATGGGAACGCTCGCGGATCTTCTGGATCGTCGCCTTGGTGGTGCCGATCAGCTTGATGATGTCGGCATCGGTGATTTCGGGATGGTTGCGCAGGATCCAATAGACCGCATCGGGCTTGTCCTGGCGCTTGGAAACCGGGGTATAGCGCGGCGCCTTCTTCTGCTTGACCGGCGGCATCTTGTGCTTGGGCGGCGCCATCTTCAGGCGCAGCACCGGATTCTTTTCCGCCGCTTCGATCTGCTCGCGGGTAAGCTGGCCAGCCGAAACCGGGTCCATGCCGCGAATGCCCTTGGCGACATCTTCGTCGGCGATGCCTTTCACCTCAAGGGGATGCAGGCCGCAGAAATCGGCCACTTGGTCGAAGGTCAGCGAAGTGTTGTCCACCAGCCAGACGGCGGTGGCCTTGGGCATCAGAGGCTTGTTGTCAGCGGCCATAATAATTCTCTCCCATTGCCGGGGGAGTTGTCACCCTCCCACCGACCTCTCAAGGCTTACCCTTTCGAGGAATGGCCATCTTTTAGCGGGGGTGCGGCAGGAAGGGAAGGAAAATCAGACGGTCAGCACAATCTTGCCGATATGGCCCCCCTCCTGCATCCGGGCATGGGCGGTGCCCGCCTCGGCCAGGGCAAATGTGGCGTCGACCACCGGCTTGATGCGTCCCGCCGCGATATGCGGCCAAACCTGTTCCAGCACCGCATCGCGGATGAGCCCTTTCTCGGCAATGCTCCGGCCACGGAGGGTCGTGGCGGCCAGCGTCAAGCGTTTTTGAATCATGGGCGTGAAATTGACTTGCGCCACCGCCCCCTTCTGAAAGGCGATATTGACGATGCGGCCCTTGATCGCCGCCGCTTCCAGATTGCGGCTGATATAATCGGCCCCCACCATGTCGAGAATGACATCGGCGCCATGTCCGCCGGTGACGCGGCTTACCGCTTCGACGAAATCTTCGGTTGCGTAATCGATGGCGTGTGCGGCGCCCAACGTCCGGCAGCGCGCGACCTTCTCAGGGCCGGAGGCCGTCGCCAGCACCGTGCAGCCGATGGCCGCGCAAAGTTGAATCGCCGCCGTGCCGATGCCGCTGGTACCGCCATGGATCAGCACGGTCTCGCCTTGTTGCAGTCTCGCAGTGTCGAAAAGATTGGTCCACACCGTGAAATAGGCTTCCGGCAGACTTGCCGCTTGTACCGGTGTCGCCCCAGCCGGAATGGGAAGCGTGCAGCGCTCCTCAGCAAGGGCATATTCCGCATACCCCCCGCCGGACATAAGCGCACAGACGGCATCGCCAACGCTGAACGCTGTACAGTCCACACCCGCCGCCTCGACCACGCCCGCCACTTCCATACCCAGGATCGGCGAGGCGCCAGCGGGCGGGGGATATTTGCCGCGCGCCTGCAACAGATCGGCGCGGTTAAGACCTGCGGCTGCGACTTTGATCAGCACTTGGCCTGCACCCGGCCGGGGAACCTCCACCTCGGTCAGCTCCAAACGGTAATCGGGACCGGCATTAACGATGGCGATGGCGTGCATGGAAAACCTTGCGTCGCTGGCGGTTTCGGGCAGAAACTACGCCGGTTTGGCGAGGAACAACAGGCTATGGCGATCGATCCCGAAGAGTTGCTGCCACGCAAAAAGCCATCCAGCATTGTTCTGGGTGAAGATATCGCGGCGCTGTCGGAATTTGAATTGCAGGCGCGCATCACGGCGCTTCAAAACGAAATCACACGCTGCCATGACGCCATCGCCTCGCGCAAAGCGACGCGTTCCGCCGCCGATTCCGTTTTCAAGCGCTGAGCGCTTCTGGCTGCAAACGCCAATCGCTGCGGCAAGCACTGTTCCGTTTACGGTACGAAATGATCGTTAACGCCGCGCTCATTATTAATATCGACAACAAAGCGTTGCGGTGGCGCCAGCGATAATAATGTTAACCGCTACCACGGCATTCTTGCATCTTGCGCGCGGGACCCGAGTTGATAGCTTCTCTGTTCAACGCGTGCGGGGTAGCCATATGGAAACTGATTTTCTTGAGGACGAGAACCTCCACGAACTGACACCGCAAGCCTTCACCGGCTCGGCGCTGTTTTCGCGTACCTTCGATGAAGGCATGGCGCTGGTGGAAGAGACGGCGCGTTATCTCGATGGGCCGGGCCGCGAGGAACAGCGCAATCTGCCGCGCAAGACCGCCATGCTCTACGCTGGCGAAAGCATGCGGGTGACCACGCGGCTGATGCAGGCCGCAAGCTGGCTTCTGGTGCAGCGCGCCGTCAGCGAAGGCGATATGGATCCCGAAGACGCCCAGAGCGAGCGCTATCGTTTGGGTTCAAAAGAAATCTGTTTGGGCAGTCCGCCGGAAGAGGGCATCGAAACCCTGCCTCAGATGCTGCAAACCCTGATGGAACGCAGCGACAATCTCTACCGCCGCATCGCCCGCCTCGATGACGTGCTGTTCGGCGACAAAGCTGCCCCCCTCGGGGCCCGCGGCGCCTTCGCCATGCTGGAAAAAGCATTTAGCAAGCAATAGTAGAGCGCGCGGAAATTTCGGGTCTGCCGTAGGGCGCACCCGCACCCAGAAACGACAAAGGGGACCTTGAGGGTCCCCTGGTTCGTTACGCATTATGGGCGAAATTTACTTCACGAACCCAGCGAACTTCTTGTTGAAGCGCGTCAGACGGCCGCCGCGGTCCATCAGCTGCTGCTGACCGCCGGTCCAAGCCGGATGGGTGGTGGGGTCGATGTCGAGCGTCAGCTTCTGGTCCGGTTCGCCCCACGTCGTACGTGTGCGATAGGTCGAGCCATCGTTCAGATGAACGTTGACGAAGTGGTAGTTGGGGTGGATGCCCTTCTTCATGGCTTTCGGCCCTTTTCGCATAAGAGGCGCGGCTTATAGGCGATAGACCCCGCCCGCGCAAGCTTCGTCGAAAATGGGCAGAGCGGTTTAACCTGGAGCGAAGCGCCCTATATAGAGGGTTCACCCAAAAGGCCTCCACCATGGCGCAATCTGGCGCGGACTATGCCGAACAGGTCGAATACGTCGCACAGGGGCGGGGCAAAAGCCGTTCTCTCAAACCTTTGGCGGCGCTGGCGCCGTTTCTAAGGCCTTATGCGGGCATGGCAGCGGCGGCGCTATCGGCCATGGCGGTGGCGGCCGCGGCCACGCTGGTCATGCCGGCCATGCTGCGCGGCCTGATCGATAAGGGCTTTTCCGCCGCCCAGATTGCGGCCATTTCGGAATATTTTCTCCTCTTTTTTGCCGCCGCAGTGGTGATGGGGCTGTCTGCCGCCACCCGCTACTATTTCGTCACTTGGCTGGGCGAGCGCGTCACCTCCGACATCCGAAAAGCGGTCTATGATCATGTCCTGGATCTGACGCCTGCGTTTTTCGAGGTCACCCGCACCGGTGAAGTGTTGTCGCGGCTGACCGCGGACACCACGCTGATCCAAACCGTGGTGGGCTCCTCGGCCTCGCTCGCCATCCGCAATGTGGTGATGATCATCGGCGGACTCATCTTGATGGTGGTAACCAGCTTGCAACTGACGGGGCTGGTGGTGGCCAGTGTGGTGATCGCGGTGCTGCCGCTGCTGGCTTTTGGCCGCTGGGTGCGAACCTTGAGCCGCAAGAGCCAGGACCGCCTCGCCGATACCAGCGCCCATGCTTCGGAAACCTTGAATGCGGTCTCAACGGTGCAAGCCTTTACCCGCGAGCCTTTCGAGAAAGCGCGTTTTGCCGAAGCGGTGGAGGATTCGTTTGGTGTCGCCATCCAGCGTACCCGCGCCCGCGCCGTAATGACCGCCGTCGCGGTTTTCGCCGCCTTTGGCAGCATCGTGGTGGTCGGCTGGGTTGGGGCGCAATTGGTGATGGTGCACAGCATCAGTCCCGGTCAACTGGTGCAGTTCATCTTCTATGCGGTGCTGGTGGCCGCCGGCGTTGGCGCCGTCAGCGAAACCTGGGGCGATGTGCAGCGCGCCGCCGGCGCCTCCGAACGTCTCGTTGAACTTTTGCAGACCCAAACCACCATCCCGGTCGCGGCATCACCCAAAGCCTTGCCCCAGCCGGGCCACGGCGGCTTGCAGATCGAAAACGTCAGCTTCCGCTATCCTTTGCGGCCCGATTATGCGGCCCTCGATGGCTTGTCGCTCAGTGTGGCGGCGGGCGAAGCGGTGGCGCTGGTGGGGCCGTCGGGCGCCGGCAAATCCACGCTCTTTCAGCTCCTCTTGCGTTTTTATGCGGCGCAGTCGGGCAGCATTCTTTTCGATGGTGTCGATATTGCCGAGGTTGATCCGCAGGCGCTGCGCCGTTCCATCGCCATGGTGGCGCAGGACCCGGTGATCTTCTCCGGCTCCATCGCCGACAATATCCGCTATGGCCATCCCGGCGCCGATGAGGCGGCGGTCCGCCATGCCGCCGATGGCGCCGCCGCGCTCGAATTCATCGAAACTCTGCCAGAGGGTTTTAATACTCGCCTGGGCGAACGCGGCGTTACGCTTTCGGGCGGTCAGCGTCAGCGTATTGCCATCGCCCGCGCCATGCTGCGCGATGCCCCGCTGCTTCTTCTTGATGAAGCCACCAGCGCACTCGATGCCGAAAACGAGCGGCTGGTGCAGCAAGGTCTCGCCAATCTGATGGATGGCCGCACCACGCTGGTCATCGCCCATCGCTTTGCCACCATTCAGCGCCTTCAGCGCATCGTGGTGCTGGATCAGGGCCAGGTTGTGGCTGAAGGCAGCCATGGCGAGCTTGTGGCCAAAGGCGGTCTTTACGCGCGCCTCGCCGCGCTGCAGTTTTCCGCGGCAGCGGAGTAGAACACAATCGTACATACAGACACGTCTCGTCAGGGCCGGGCTTGACCCGGCCATCCCGTGGGGAACTCTGTGCGGGCTGAGAAATGGATGACCGCCTCAAGGGTGGTCATGACGGAATTTGGGAATGGCACAATCCGTGCCTATCTCACTTTAGGAGTTTTCCATGTCGCGCTGGCGCCGGATTGGACTGACTGTTGCCGCCATGCTGGCCGTACTGCTGCTCGCGGCGGCCTTTCGCTATGGCCAGTCGCGCGGCGTCTTCACGTCGGTGGCGGACAAAACCCCTGCCGCTTGCCACGCGGTGGCGGGAATCGGCGGCGTTACCGCCATCGCCGCGGGCCCGAACGGCAATCTCTATCTCGCTGCTGCTGACGGGCTTTATCTCTATAGCGGCGGCAAGGCGGTGCGTTTTACCGGCACACCGAAAGGTTTCCATCCCACCGCCTTATCGCAAGCGGCGAGCGGCGAATTGCAAGTGCTGTTTCGCCAGAACGGGGTTTGGGAAATCTCGGCCTTCACGGTCAAGTTGAGCGACACGCCCAAGCTGGAAGAGCTTGGCCGTATTTCCACCGACAGCTTTACCGATCCGGCGGATATCCAAGCGTTGCCCGCGGGCCGCTTCTATCTCGTCAACCGCCATAAGACCCACACGGCGCTCGGCCGCTGGCTGGATGATGTCTTTCTGATCCCGCGGGCCGAGGTGCAGTTTTTCGACGGGCTGAAATTCGTCACCGTGTCCAAACGGCTGAACGCGCCGAGTGCTGTGGCCGCGTCTGACGGCATGCTCTATGTCGCTCAGGAATTGCCGCGCACTCTGGCGATTTACCAGCGCAACGAATTCAGCGGCGCCCTCGGTGATGTCCAGCTCTTTAATCTTCCCGCCGCACCGGCGAAAATCTCGCGGGCCAAAGACGGCAGCTTGATCGTCGCGGCGTGGCCGAAGTCAGGGCAGGGCGCGGTCTATCGCGTTACGGTGGCGGGCGGCATACCGCAAAGCGCTGAGCTTCTTTATGCCTCGAAGAGCCAAGAGGTCACGGCCGCAGCAGAGGCTGGAGGCGCATTGTTGATCGGGACCAACAAAGTGCTGCTCGCCTGCGCGCAGCCCTAGAGTCCTGAGCCGGAAATTCCCGGCATTCCGTTTCTTTTCGTCATGGCTTTCGCCAAAGAGAAAGGGCGCCTCGCGTTTGCCGCGATTGCGCCCTTACTGCCCCCGGAAAATCTGTGCGGAAATTGTTTAAGCGACGATGGCCTCTTCGCTAGGATCGCGCAGCACATAGCCGCGGCCCCAGACCGTCTCGATGTAATTGGCGCCATCGGTGGCGGCGGCCAGCTTTTTGCGCAGCTTGCAGATGAAGACATCGATGATCTTCAACTCCGGCTCGTCCATGCCGCCATAAAGATGATTGAGGAACATTTCCTTGGTGAGCGTCGTGCCCTTGCGCAGGGATAGCAGCTCCAGCATCTGATATTCTTTACCGGTCAGATGCACCCGCTGGCCATCGACTTCGACCGTCTTGGCGTCAAGGTTAACCACCAGCTTGCCGGTGGTAATGACGCTTTGGGAGTGGCCTTTGGAGCGGCGCACCACCGCTTGAATTCTGGCGACCAACTCATCCTTGTGAAACGGCTTGGTCATATAATCGTCGGCGCCGAAGCCCAGTGCCTTCACCTTGGCTTCGACAATGGCATTGCCCGAAAGAATAAGGACCGGCGTTTGCACTTTGGCAACGCGCAGACCTTTAAGGACTTCAAAGCCACTCATATCTGGAAGCTGCAGGTCGAGCACGATGATGTCGTAATCATACAGCTTACCGAGATCGATCCCCTCCTCGCCCAGATCCGTCGTGTAGACGTTGAAGCCCTCCGACCGCAGCATCAACTCGATGCTGCGAGCCATGGCGCTATCGTCTTCGATCAAGAGCACGCGCATGTAAGACCCCTCTTGGTCATGAAGCCGGCGAACGTGTGTTTCTACCGGTTTGGTTAACCACACGAAAGACGGTAAGCGGAAATGGTTAACATCCCCTTTTTGTCACAGCGAATGTTTCAGACAAACCGAACACGGCTTAACGGGCCTTCATACACCAACACCATCTCCTTGATTCAATTTGTTAACTTTACTTCCACTTAAGGCATTGCAGGCAAGATGGGGCTCTCAAACGCCCAGAAAGGCCGTGGCATGCAGCCTCTATACGTAGAAATCGAATCTCTTCCCATTCTGCGACGTTTTGGCAAAGTTTCGCGCGTTGAAGGCCTCATGGTGGAAGTGACGGGCGCGTCGGGAGCCATCAGCCTGGGGGGACAACTACGTATAGTGCCCAATTTCGGTCCTTCCATTCCGTGCGAAGTGGTGGGCTTTCGCGATGGTCATGCGCTGGCCATGCCGATGGGCTCGCTCGACGGTATCACCTTGGGTGCTCGCGCCGATTTCGAAGGTGTCGGCGCCTGCATCTATCCTTCTGAAGCGTGGCTGGGGCGGGTTCTGGATGGCTTCGGCAATCCTACCGATGGTAAAGGCCCGCTGCCGCAAGGCCCTATCGCTTATCCGTTGAAAGCCTCGCCGCCGCCCGCGCAATCGCGCAATCGTGTCGGCGGCAAACTCGATCTCGGTGTCAGAGCCCTCAACCAATTCATCACCTGCTGTGAGGGTCAGCGCATGGGCATCTTTGCCGGCTCCGGTGTCGGCAAATCGACTCTGCTCTCTATGCTGGCGCGTTATTCCAATGCCGACGCGATCGTGATCGGCCTGGTTGGCGAGCGTGGCCGCGAATTGAAAGAGTTCGTCGAGGATGATCTGGGTGAACAGGGCCTGGCCCGCTCGGTTGTTGTCGCCGCCACATCCGACGAGCCGCCGCTGGTGCGCCGCCAAGCCGCTTATACGGCGATGACGGTGGCCGAGCAGCTGCGCGATCAAGGCCTCAACGTTCTTCTCATGATGGATTCGATCACCCGCTTTGCCATGGCGCAACGCGAGGTTGGGCTGTCTGCTGGCGAGCCGCCCGCCGCCAAAGGGTATACACCGACGGTGTTCGCCGAATTGCCGAAACTCTTGGAGCGTGCCGGTCCGGCACAAGAAGGCTGCTCGGGTTCCATCACCGGCCTCTTTACCGTGTTGGTCGAAGGCGATGATCACAACGAGCCGATTTCGGATGCCGTCCGCGGCATTCTCGACGGTCATATCGTGCTCGAACGTCAGATCGGTGAGCGTGGCCGCTTTCCCGCCATCAATATCCTGCGCAGCGTCAGCCGTACCATGCCGGGCTGCAATACGGCGGAAGATCAAGCGCTTATCGCCGAAGCGCGCAAATCCATGGCGACTTATGAAGACATGGCCGAGCTGATCCGCCTCGGTGCGTACAAATCTGGCACACATCCTGAGGTCGATGCCGCCATTGGGCTCCATCCGCTTTTGGAGAATTTTCTCACCCAGAGAAAAGATGAACGCGCGTCGTTAACGGAAGGGTATTACGAGCTAGGCACAATACTGTCGGGTGGGAGAAGGTAAGCCGCGATGAAGAAACAGGATACCCTGCTGCGACTGCGCAAGTTTCGTGTCGATGAATTCAAGCGCCGCATGGGTACGCTCGATGGCATGAAGTCCGATCTCGAAAAGAAGCTCGCCGATCTCGAAGAGAGCGTGGCGCGTGAACGCCAGCGCGCGGGCGACACCGATATCGGCCGTCTGGCCTTTCCCTCCTTCCTCAAATCCATCGACGTCCGCCGCGAAAAGCTGCGCGAGACGTTGAAGGATATCGAGCGCGAACGTGTCAGCTGCCAGAACGAACTGACCGACGCCTACCAAGATTTGAAAGCTCTCGAATTTGCCCAAGAGCAGCAGGAAAAGCGCTTGGTCGAAATCGAAGCCCGCCGGGCGCAAAGCCGCCTCGACGAAATGGCCCTCGTCCGCCATTTGCGCAAACACGCCCTGCGCAGCGCCTAACCGGACTACTCTCAGGAAAGTCAAAAGGGCGGAAACAATTTCGTCCTTTTGCTGTGAGCCGTAAAATCGTTCTTACGGCGCTTTCTTTTCAGGACAAAAGTGCTGTTGCGCGCCCCTCATGCCGTCGCGTTTTGCGCCGCCCGCTTTTGGAAAACCTCTTTGGCGGCGAACAAGCCGTTAAGGGCAGCCGGGAAACCGGCATAGACCGCCATCTGCATCAGGATCTCGACGATCTCCGTCTGCGAGAGACCGACGTTGAGGCCCGCTTCGATGTGGACTTTCAGTTGCGGGGCCGCGTTGCCCATGGCCGCCAGCGCCGCGATGGTGGCGATCTCACGGTCGCGCAATCCGAGCCCCTTGCGGCAATAAATATCGCCAAAGGGAAACTCGAACAGATAGGTGGCAAAGTCGGGTGCAATATCGGCCAGTGCCGCAATGACCTTGTGACCGGCTTCACCGCCGATTTCAGCGAGTGCGCGCTTTCCGCGCTCCAACCGGCTCTCGCCGGCCTCGGGGAAGGGCTGTGTCATAATCTTTGATCCTCTTTTCTGCATCGGCATAGCCGCCGATCTTGCTGTCGAGGATGAGAAGGCAGGCATTAAGCTCGGCCACATGAACGCGAACACGCTCACGGTGCGTCTCCAGCAGTTGGCGGCGTTCTGTTTCGGTTCCAGCGCCCTGCTCACGAAGGGCCGCATAGCGCAGCATCTCGCGGATAGGCATTCCGGTTGTCTTCAAGCGGCCGAGAAACGCGATCCAGACCAGGATCGAAGCATCGTAGTCACGGCGGCTGGAGCGATCCCGGTCCGCATGGGGCAGCAGTCCAATCCGCTCATAGTAGCGGATGGTATAGGCTGACAGTCCCGAACGCTGGACAAGTTCACCGATCTTCATGCGCCCCTGTTTCTCATCACGATGCCGGTGAAGCTACAGGTTCGAGCGCACTCTAAGTCAATAGACATTCTCCGTCTTCAATGCCGCGAAATCCGCGTTTGTGGAGATAGCCATCGCCAGCCAGCGGATGGCTCGTCCCGACATTGAGGTCCGAACCGTCTCTATGGCGCAGTTCCGGCTTTCAGCGCCTCCACATGCTGCGGGCTGACCGTGCCGCCGGCGTCGGAAAAGCGCAGGATGACGCTGCCTTGCCCTCGTGCCGCCGCCACCGCGGTTTGCGTTACGGTTTTGCCATTGTGGCTGGCGGTGACGCGGTAGCGGCCCGCCGGCAGCTGCACCAGAATCCACGGCGCCTCGCAATGCACGTTCGCCACGGTCTTCTTGCCTTGGGCGATGGTGACGTCGGCATCGGCAAGATATTGTCCCTGCTTGCCCACCACCACGATTTTTAAGGGGAAGGCTTTCCATTCGGGATGATTGTCTTCGTCCGAGCCGATCCCCGTGCACACCGAAGTAACGCCGTCGACAGTGGTCGGCGCATTCACCGGCAGGATGGTTTGGGCTTCTCCGGGCGCGCAAATCGCCATCATCAAAGCGGCGAGGGCGGCGCCGCATTTCCATTTCACCATGGCTTTCTCCTTTTCAAACGGTCACTTCGCCGTCACGCGCCAGACCACACCGCCGAGATCGTCGGCGATCAGCAGCGCGCCTTGTTTGTCCAGCGCCAGTCCCACCGGGCGCCCACGGGCATTATCGCCTTGCAGAAAACCGGTCACCACATCCTCGGCCATACCGTTCGGCTTGCCGCCGGCAAAGGGAATGAAGACGACCTTGTAGCCGTTGAAGGGTTCGCGGTTCCAACTGCCGTGCTCGCCGACAAAGGCGCCGCCGCGATAGTGCGCGGGCAGGCCATTGGCGGTGTCGAATACCAGCCCCAGCGGCGCCACGTGCGAGCTTAAGGAATAATCGGGCTCGATGGCTTTGGCGACGAGGTCGGGGCGCTGCGGGTGCACCCGCGGGTCCAGATGCTGGCCCCAATAGCTGTAAGGCCAGCCATAGAAGCCGCCATCCTTGATGGAGGTGACATAATCGGGCACCAGATCGGGCCCCAGCTCGTCGCGCTCATTGATCACGGCCCACAGCTTGTGCGTCACCGGCTCGAATTGCAGCCCATTGGGGTTGCGGGTGCCGGTTGCGTAAAGCCGGTGGGCGCCGCTGGCGCGGTCGATTTCCCAAATCGCAGCCCGTTCCAACTCGGCTTGCGGCCCGTTCTCCATCACATTGCTGTTGGAACCGACGCCGGCATAGAGCTTGCTCCCATCCGGGCTCGCGGTCAGCGATTTGGTCCAATGGTGATCGATCGGTCCGCCCGGCAGATCGGTCAGTTTGACGCCAGGTCCGGCAATATGGGTGTCGCCGTCGCGATAGGAAAAGCGCAGCACCGCGTCGGTATTGGCCACATATAAATCGTGGCCCACCAGCACGACGCCGAAGGGATGGAACAGGTGATCGATGAACACCGTGCGCAGTTCCGGTACGCCATCGCCGTTGCTGTCGCGGAGCAGCACGATGCGGTTGCCCGCTTTGTTGGCGGAATGGACTTTGCTTTCCACCCAATTCATCACCAGCTGTTTGGGGCGCGAGACCGGCTCCTTCGGTCCGCCGGATTCCACCACCAGAATATCGCCGTTGGGCAGCACATAAAGCGAGCGCGGATTGCCGAAGTCTTTTGCCAGCGCCGCAATCTTAAGACCGGCAGCCACGCTGGGCGTGCCGTTATTCCACGGCGTGTGCCCCGCAATATGCATGGGCGGCAGCAGATATTGATGGATCTTCGGCAAATACGGATGCGGCCCGATTTGCTTTCGGGGATCGACAGCATCGGGCCCGCAAGCGGCCAGCGATAGCGCCAGCAGCGCACAAGTGGAAATTTTCGTCATGGCTTTTCCTCTATCCCCACGCCATGGCGATAGACCATGCTCCAGCCGTTCCAGCCGGTGATGGCGAGCAGGGCGACGACAATCGCCGATAAGGTGATGCCGGTGGGGACCACGCCGGTATAGCCGTCATGGCTATGCACAAACGCATTCCAAATCGACAGCACCAGCACGGCGCCATTGCCGGCGCCATGGATCCAGGCATTGGGCAGGCTGCGGATGCGCGGCTCGTTGAGAAAATCGGTGAGCCCCGCCAGCACCGCCAAGACGGCAACGGCCAGCCCTGCGGCCAGCAGCCAGGATGACAGGTTCGCCCATTGCGGCTGCACTGTGCAGGCATAGGCAATATCGCTCAGCAACGTCCCGGCAAAACAGGCAATGGGAATGGGCACCAGCATCGGGTGCAGCGGATGGCCGAAAATTTGTGCGGTGGAACGCGGATGGGTCATGGAGATGTCGCCCTGGGGCCGGCGACATCGAAACGGTCCGCCCCGGCTGAGGTTCCCGCTTTGCCGCTTCACAGCAGCGTGCGGTTCCTCAAGGGGTGGGTGAGCTTGGCCCCGCCTGCGCCAAATGGTCATCGGGGTACCGGCTTGCCCCTTTTAGGGTCCAGCAGGCTGCTAAACGGCCACAGCGCCCGCATTTTTTGGCAATCGGCTGGTTCCTGGCACAACTTTGCGCCCCGGTCTTCCGGCGTCTTTTTCTAGGTATTTGTACGAATAAGTTCATGAGGCGTGCAGGCGACTCATGGGAAAGAAGGGCATGCACGCGCCAGTACAAGGTATCGATCCCGTATCGAAGGCGATAGCGGGCCAGGGGAATGGAATGGGGTTTCGGGTGGCGCTGATGGGCGTGCCCGCGGCGCTGTGCTTTCTGTTCGCGCAAATCGGCTGGTTCTGGCAGGCGCTCGGTTGGGCGGGATTGGCGATGGTCGCGCTGGTCGCCGTTATGGCCGTGGTGCTGATCGCGGTCCTGTGCCGCCACCTCACCGGCAGGGCGGCGGCGGCGAGCCAAATCCGCGCCCTGCAGGAGACCGTCGCCCGGCTCAGCCAGGCCGCTGCCATCCCTTATGCGCTGGCCGAAGCGATGTGGTGCGAACGCTTGCGCGATCTGCTGCTGGAAAAAAGCCAGGTGCTGGGCGCGGCGCCCTGGGAGCAAACAGTGCGGTCTTTCCAAGACAGCACAGCGCCGTATGACGGCAGCCTCGATCACTGGACGCCGCAAGCCGAAGAGCTGGCCCGCTGGGCCCAGCACCATCTGCCCGCGCTCTACACCGCCGGCGATATCGAACAGCCCGCCCCGCAAACCGCGCCCGGCGAAGCCGCGATGGCGGAGCTGCGCCGTATGGAATACCGCTCGCTCTATTGGCGCAAACGGATGATGGAGCGCTATGTCGATGCCATCGCCGCCAAGCTTCAAACCCGCGCCGAAACCCTCCGCCAAACCATCGCCGACGCCGGCAATCCGCTAGGCTGAGATGCAGAGGGTGAAGCCGTTGGGAAAATCGCTGTGACTGCGACTGTGTGCTGCCCTCCCATTTTTCTTCCCTCGCCCTGAGGGGCCGATAGCGTCAGCGTATCCGGGTGAGGAGGAGTTGCCGCTTGCGATTGTTGGTGAACAAAACTGGGTATCAAGTCTGCAGAATTATCGGGTGTTGTGATCGAAATCGCCTTCGTCAAAGGTTTTGTCAGCAAAGAATGTCCGCGTGCAAAGAACGTAACGGTAATGGCATACCGACTGGAGCGCGGCGCCTCGAAGTACAACTCGCCATCATCTTGAATCCACCCCAGCCGCTTCCCACATTTTAAGCGGCTCTTTGACATTGCTGGTTTGCCTGCTGCGCGGGGCAGGGCTGTTCTCCGCGTCTCCGCGTGAAAAATCCCCCCTCTCCCCACCCCATTTTCTCGAAAAGCGACAAACAATGATCAAGCCCTTGTGGATGAGGCTGCGGGGCGGTCTAGAGGTTGAGGCGAGGCCTTCCCCTTCGACAATTGGCCTATAAAGCCGGGCCCGTCGGTTCTATAGATCGGGGCTTACGATACGTTTTCGGGGGAATTCCATGTCGTTTTCTGAGCATTTGTCGCCGCTGGCGGGGCGGATTGTGTTTGCCTGGTTTTTTCTGGCCCAGGTCTTCGATTACGGCGGCGATTGGGAGAACACCCTGACGCTTCTGGCCTTCCGCGGTGTGCCGGGCGGGGCGTTTTTGCTCGCGGTGGTGCTCCTGCTGTTAACGATGGGGGCGATTTCGCTGATTTTCGGCTTTCACACCCGTTATGGCGCGCTGATCCTCTTCGTGGTCACGGTCATCGCCACCGTGTCGCTGCACGATTACTGGCGCATCGCCGATAGCACCCAGCGGGCGGCCGATTTCCAGCACTTCATTTCCAACGTGGCGATCGCGGGCGGACTGTTGCTGCTCGTCGGCATGGGGCCGGGGCCCATTGCCGTCGATAACGTCAAGGGCGCGCCCAAGAGAAAGGCTTAGCGCAGCGAGGCGGTGGCGCGGAGGCGGGCGGGCCCGCCACCGAGCAGGCCGGTGAGGCCGGTGATGGCCGTGAGTGCCGGGCAATGGGGATAGCTCTGCCATAGCGAGCTTTGCCGCCGCAGGCATTCCACCACCCGCATATCGGTGGGGATGAAGCCGAGATACGGCGTTGCCGTTTTCAAAAAGGTGCGGGCCGAATGGCTCAGTGCTTCGGCGGTGCGTTTGGCCTCGGGCGCATTGGCCGCCATGTTGACGAGCAGGCCGGGGGCGCGTCCGCCGGTGCGCTTCAGCACCAGTTTGACGAAGGCATAGGCATCGGTCAGCGCCGCGGGGTCGGGGGTCATCACCACCACCACATCATCGGCATCGGCGGCCAGCGTCAGAACCGCCTCGCCGATCCCGGCACCCAGGTCGATAAGCACGCGGTCATAGAATGCCACGCGGCGCAAAAGCTGGGAGAGCTTGTCGATGGTCGCCTTATCGGCGCTGGCCAGCGCTCCGGAGCCGGGCGGCGCGGCGAGAAGGTCGAAGGGCTCATGGCCCTCGGTGGTGACGGATGCGATGGCGGCTTTCAGCGGTGTGCGTCCGCTGAGAAAACCCGGCAGGTCGCCGCAATGGGCCAGGCCCAAATGAACCGAGGTATTGGAAAGGCCGAGATCGGCATCGCACACCAGCACGCGCTCGCCGAGATCGGCAAAAGCCTGGGCCAGAGTGAGGGCGACAAAGGTCTTGCCGGTGCCGCCTTTGCCCGAGCCGATGGCGGTAAGACGGGGTCCTGCCAGCGTCATTGTGTGCCCTCTGTCTGTTCGATGAGAAGCCGGGCCAGGGCCAGCGGCGTCAGTGTTTCCAAATCGCCCGCCACAAAGGGCGAGCGGGTGACAAAGCCGATAGCCAGCTCGGGTGTCAGCGCGGCAGAGGCGAGTGCGCCCATCCTGCGAGTCATGTCGGCGGCGGTGATGACAAGGCGGCTGGCGCCCAGCTCGACCAGCGCGGCGGCGATTTCGCCGGCCTCCTCGCTATCGGTCAGGGCCGATATCACGCCGATGATTTCGACCTGCTGGATTTGGGCCAGGGCGGCGAAAGTGGCGGCTGCTTTGGGCTGGCGCGGATCAAATCCGGCGGTATCGATAATCGCCAAGGCGCCGTCGCGCACTGCGGTGTCAACCACGCTGGCCAGCATATACGCCGATTCCGCAGTGACGATCTCGGCGTCCAGATGATCGGCAAAGTCCTTCAGCCGCGCCACGGCACCGGCCCCGGTAACATCGTGGGCGACGAGGCGCACCTGCCGTCCGGCCAGCCGCGCATGCGCCCCGATCTTGGCGGCGATGGCGGTCTTTCCCGCCCCGTTGGGGCCTACCAAAAGGATCGCTTTGGCATTGGCAAAATCGATGGGCGCGGTGGTCATGCGCTGATCGATGGCGGCAGCCAGGGCCAAAGTCATATCCGACAGCCCGGCTTTGGCCGCGCCCTCCGCCAGGATATGGGCGAGGGCCTCTGGCAGCCGGTTCTTGGCAAAGGCAGCCAGCATTTCGATGCGATCAAACAGCCGCCGTCCCGGCAGCGTCGATTTTTTTTCGCGCAAACGCCGGATCATGGAATCGTGGAACAGCGCATCCACATCGTCGCTCTCGCCCGGGGCTTCGTCCACGAGGTCCAAAGGCGGTTCCGGTTCTTCCAGCGCAGCGCGCACCATCACGCCGCCGCCCTTGGCCGATTGGCTGGCGACAATGACGGCTTCCGGTCCCATGGCGTTGCGCACATCGGTGAGCGCTTGGCGCATATCTTTTGCAAGGAAGGTACGAAGCTGCATGATGGGCTAGACCTGACCCATGGTACGCAGGCGGATCGAGGGATGAATTTCGTTCTGGCTCATCACCACGGTCTGCGGGCGGAAGCGCTCGATGATGGAGCGTACAAAGGGGCGGGCTTGCGGGCTGGTGAGCAGGACGGGCGTCTCGCCCTTTTGCGTCGCCTCTTCGAAACGGTCGCGCACCTGGGTGATGAATTGCTGCAATTGGCTGGGCGCCATGGCGAGCTGGCGGTCTTCGCCCTGCCCGATGATGGATTCGGCAAAGGCCTGCTCCCAGCCGGGCGACATCGCCAGGATCGGCAGATAACCGGCTTGCGTCATATTGGCGTGGCAGATCTGGCGCGCTAGGCGTGAGCGCACATGCTCGGTGATATAGAGCGCATTCTTGGTGTGCCCGACCGCTTCTGCGATGCCCTCCAGAATGGCGGGCAGATCGCGAATGGAAACGCGCTCGCCCAGCAGAGTCTGCAACACGCGCTGCACCCCGGTGACGGAAATTTGTGAAGGCATAAGCTCCTCCACCAGCTTTTTCTGTTCCGGCGGCAGATCGTCGAGCAGCTTCTTGGTCTCGGCATAGGACAGCAGCTCGGCCATATGCGTCTTCAAGACTTCGGTCAGATGCGTGGTCAGCACGGTGCCGGGGTCCACCACCGTATAGCCGCGGAAATTGGCTTCTTCGCGCAGCGCGGTCGAGACCCATGTCGCCGGCAGGCCAAAGGCGGGTTCTGTCGTATGCGTGCCGGGCAAATCGATGGGCAGACCGCGCGGATCCATGGCAAGGAAGCTGCCGGGATAAAGTTCGCCCTTGCCTGCTTCCACTTCTTTGACCGCAATGCGGTATTCGTTGGCGCCAAGCTGCATATTGTCGAGGATGCGCACCGACGGCATCACGAAACCCATCTCTTGGGCAAGCTGGCGGCGTAGCGCTTTGATCTGATCGGTAATGCGATGACCCTTCACGTCATTGATCAGCTGCAGCAAGGCATAGCCAAGCTCCACCCGCAGCATGTCGAGGGCAAGAGCGGAAGAGATCGGCTCTTCCTTGGCAGTTTCGGCGATTTTGGCGGATTCAGTCTCGTCCACCACGGCTTTGGCTTCGGTGGCTTTCTGTTTGAAGGCCAAAAACGAAAGATAACCGATGCCGCCAGCGAGCCCTGCAAAGATCAAATGTGGCATGCCGGGCAGCAGCGCGACGATGCCCATCACTGCGGCGGCCATCGCCAAACCTTGCGGGTAGTTGGAAAATTGCTTGGCCATCGCCTGATCGGTCGAGCCTTCGACGCCGGCTTTGGAAACCATCAGGCCTGCGGCGATGGAGATGATCAGAGCCGGCATTTGCGCCACCAGGCCATCACCCACCGACAGCAAGGTAAAGGTCTGGGTGGCATCGCTGATGCTCATGCCATGCTGGGCTACGGCGATGATGATGCCGCCGATGATATTGATGCCCACAATCATCAGGCCCGCGACGGCATCGCCGCGAACAAATTTGGAGGCGCCGTCCATGGCGCCGAAGAAGTTGGATTCGGCTTCGAGATCCTTGCGCCGGGTGCGCGCCGTCTTTTCGTCGATCAGCCCCGAACTCAGATCGGCATCGATGGCCATCTGCTTGCCCGGCATGGCGTCCAAGGTGAAACGCGCGGCGACTTCCGCGATGCGCCCAGAACCTTTGGTGATGACCACAAAATTGACGATGACCAAAATGGCAAAGACGATAAAGCCGATCACGAAGTTGCCTTGCATGACCAGCTTGCCGAAAGCTTCGATCACGTGGCCCGCCGCCGCCGTACCCGTACTGCCGTGGCTTAGGATAAGGCGCGTAGAGGCCAGATTCAGCGACAGCCGCAGCATCGTGGTGATGAGCAAGACCGCTGGGAAAGAGGAGAATTCGAGCGGCCGGCGGATGAACACCGACGTCATCAAAATCAGAATGGCAAAAGACAGCGACAGCGCTAAGGCGAAGTCGAGCAAAAATGTCGGCAGCGGCAGGATCAAGACGACCAGAATCGCCATCATACCGAGGGCGAGTCCCAGATCGCTACGCTTGATCAGGGCGAGGATGCCAGCGGGGGAGAAGTCGATTGCCCCTATAGCGGCCGGTGTCGCAGTTGTGGTGTCGGCCATTAGGACTAAGCCCCGCTAACGTTAACGCGTACGCATTTTGGAAAACGCCTTCCCATTGGCAAAAGCGTCTCCACGATGATCAGCCTGTCGCCCGCTGCTCGCCCGGGCCCGGAATAGGAAGGCCAAGCTGCGAATATTCCCTAAGCTTGTTGCGCAAGGTGCGGATCGAAATGCCCAGGATATTGGCGGCATGGGTGCGATTGCCCAGGCAATGGTCCAGCGTGTCGAGGATGAGGTCGCGTTCGACATCGGCAACCGTGCGTCCGACAAGGCCACGCGTCACCGCCGCGGCTGATTCCACCGCCGTGCGAACCGGCGGGGGCAGGTCATTGGTGCCAGCCGCAAAGGTGGTGCTGCCGACCTGTTTGCCGTCGGGCAAGCGGATCGCGTCCGGCCCGATTTCGTTGCCATTGGCGAGCAACACCGCTCTGTGCAGAGTGTTTTCCAATTCGCGCACATTGCCCGGCCAGGGATGCTGCACCAGCACCCGCTCCGTGGCCTGGGCGATGGGGCGGAAGGCGACGCCATTGGCTTCGGCATATTTGCGCGCGAAGTGACGCGCCAGCGCCAAGATGTCCTTCGGCCTTTCGCGCAACGCCGGCAGGCGCAGATTCACCACGTTAAGGCGGTAGAGCAAATCTTCGCGGAAGGTGCCTTTCTTGACCGCTTCGGCGAGATCGCGATTGGAGGTCGCGATGATGCGGATGTCGACCCGCACAGGCCGCGTGCCGCCGACGCGATCGATTTCGCGCTCTTGAATGGCGCGCAGCAGCTTGGCCTGCAGGCGGGAATCCATTTCGCTGATTTCGTCGAGCAGCAGGGTGCCGGTGTTGGCTTCCTCGAATTTGCCGATGCGGCGGGCGATGGCTCCGGTAAAGGCTCCTTTTTCATGACCAAAGAGTTCGGATTCGAGCAGGTTCTCAGGGATCGCGGCGCAGTTCACGGAAATGAACGGCTTGTCGGAGCGGTTCGACTTCCTGTGGACGTAACGGGCCAGCACTTCCTTACCCGTGCCGCTTTCGCCGGTGAGCAGGATCGAGGCTTCGGACGGTGCCACCTGATCGGCCAGGGTGATGACGGCCAGCATTGACTCGTCCTCGGCGATCATCTGATGGCTTTCGTCGGCCACCGCCGCAAACACGGCCGCGATCAGTTCCGGATCTGGCGGCAGGGGCAGGTATTCCTTGGCGCCGGCCCGGATCGCGTCCACCGCCCTGCGCGCATCGGTGCCAACGCCGCAGGCCACCACCGGTGTGCAGATATGTTCGGCGGCAAGGCCGCGCACCAAAACGCCGATGTCGAGGATAACGTCGCACAGGACGAGGTCAGCGCCCGAGCCGCCGCGCAATATGGTAAGGGCCATATCGATGGTGGAAGCGTGGGTGACTTTCGCGCCACGATCCATGGCGATCTTGGTCGCTGTACCGATTTGACCCGACAGAGAGCCGACGATGAGTAGCCGCATGGTTTATTTCCTTATCCTTACGGTCCAGGTCAGTTTTGGCCGGCCTTGATGATTTCTGTCATGGTGACGCCGAGCCGGTCTTCCACCAGCACGACTTCGCCGCGCGCGACCAGGCGGTCGTTGACATAGATATCGATGGCTTCGCCGACTTTGCGGTCCAGCTCCACAATGGTCCCTTTGGCGAGCTTGAGCAGATGGCTCACTTCCATCGCCGACTTGCCCAACACGGCAGAAACCGTCACGGGGACATCGAACACTGCTTCCAGATCTTGGGCGGTATGCTTGACTTCGGCCTCGCTGGTATTGGCGCCGGTCAGCAGCGCGGGCGCGCCGGCGTCGTTCGACTCGTGCGAGAGGTCGGGCAGATCTACGTCATCGATGCCTGCCATGTGTTATCCTTTTCTACCGCTTTGCGACAGGTGGCGAGAGATCACCTCGTCAATCGCATCTTCCAATTTCTGCATGCTGCGTTCGGCTCCGCCGCCGCGCCATTCGATTCGGCAATCGGCACCCGCAAAGCTGGGATCGACGGTTGCTACCAGGCGTCCTTCGTAACCCACGTCTAAGGCCAGCTCTTCAAGCTTGTCCTTGATGGCCTCTATCACGCTCGCCGAAGCGCGCAGTGTGATGCGGGGTTCGGCGATGGCCTGATGCATGGCCTCGCGCAAAACCACTTCGACATCCCCTTCGGGCATATGGCGCACGGCGACATGGGCCAGCTTCTTTGCTGCGACGAGGGCGAGCCCGCTGGCTTCCTCCCGCATGGTGTCGAGCTGATCTTGCGCCCGCCCCATGGCGTCCTGCACGATGGTGCAAAGTTGCGATACGGCGGCCGCGATAGCCTCGGCGGCGCGAACCTGACCCATTTTCATGCCGGTTTCGCGGGCCCGGCTCAACATGTGGTCAAGTTCTTCTTGAGTCATCACCTTACGTTGGCGGGCGCGTGCGGCGTTGGAAACCAGATCGCCCTCGGGGCGAAACTCGGTGTCGAATTTGAATTTCGTGATCTCAACCATGGTCAATACACCAGCTCATCTTCGCCCTGTTTGCTGGCGATCATGATTTCACCCTTGTTGGCGAGGTCCTTAGCGGTGTTGACCATCCGCATCTGCGCCTCGTCGACGTCTTTGAGGCGCACTGGGCCCATTGATTCCATGTCTTCCTTCAGGATTTTGCCGGCGCGCTCGCTCATGTTGGAGAAGAAGACGTCGCGCAACGAATCGGTTGCGCCTTTGATGGCCAAGGCCAGCTTGTCCTTTTCCACATGGCGCAGCAGGGTCTGGATCGAGCCCGGATCGAGCTTGCCGAGATCCTCGAAGGTGAACATCAGGGCCTTGATGCGCTCGGCGGA
>JAATGP010000080.1 GCA_015654635.1 Alphaproteobacteria bacterium
CGCATCGAGAATGCATTCTGCCGTCTCAAAGACTTCCGGCGTATCGCAACTCGCTATGACAGGCTCGCCAGGAACTACCACGCTTCCGTATGCCTCGTGGCCGCCATCGTCTGGTGGATTTAATGAGTCTCGGCCCTAATTTATAAATGAAATTATCGCCCCTCACTCATCTGAATATCAGATAGGGCTATCTGCTTTTAATACGTTTCGCGGGTGGCCGTCTGCGCATGCGCGCACAATCGTAGCGCGCGGATAAACGTACGAATGCAAGCGGTCTGGACCGTCGGCATTCACTGAACCACGACTACTCGTCAGTCTACGCACATTGGCTTCTGACGCGGCAGGAATGCGGTATCGCTCCTCTTCAGGCTGCGCGAATAGGCGCCTGCGACCGTGAGGAAAGTGGAAAGCGCGCTGCAGGCATAGCCATCGCGGCGTCGGATGAAGATCGTCTGCACGTTGCAATCCTCGTCCGAGACGCGATGCACGCGCACATACTTTTCTGAAAGCGCTTTAACAATGCCAAGCGGCAACATCGTAACACCGAGCCCGGCGCTGACACAGCCCATAATGTTTTCCAGCGTACCAAGTTCCATCACCCGCCGGGCGATGATACCCTGCCGTGCTAGCACCGCCTCCAACCGACGTTGGTAGAGGCTGCCTTGCCCCAGCACAATCATTCGCGCATCTGAGGCCAGTTCCTTGATATCCGCTATATGCGGTGCAGTGATGATCACAAGTTCCTCATCGAAAACGGTCTCGCTCACCAAGTCGCGATGCTCACCCAGATTACAGACAAAGGCGCCGTCCAGCTGCCGCTCCAGAACCATGTCGGTAAGTGTAAGCGAATACTCCGTGCGAACCCGCACATCGACCTGGGGATAGCGGGCAAGATAGGACGACAACAAATTCGTCAAGTGCATAGCCGAGGTGGATTTTCTCATCCCGATCAGCAACTGCCCGGTGGGAACGCCGACATCGGTGATGGCACGCTTGGCGTTGCTGATCGCAGCTCTCACTTGGAAGGCATAAGGCAGCAGCCTTTCGCCGGCGACGGTGAGCTTCATGCCACTCGGCCTGCGCTCAAACAGCTGTACGCCTAACTCCGCTTCCAGCAGACGGACGCGCGCGGTAACATTGGATTGGACGGTATTAAGCTCCGTTGCGGCGCGATTGATGCCCTGGCATCGCGCCACCGCTTCGAAGGTTTTGAGGTCCTTGACGTCCAAGTTTCGTCCCCATGTTTCCGGTAACATTGCGCTGGGCCGATACAAATACGTCCGGTGCCGTTTTAAAAGAAAAATGGGGCTATACTTTAGTATTGGGTGCCCCGCAAAAAAGTTGCCATTAAAATTGTGGGGTGCACATACACTCCGCCGATCCAAGATGGGCGACCCCGCGATTAGCGCGGAAAACCGTGTTATTGGGTCTACAACGCCTAATACTGCCCGCAACTTGGACTGGTGGTATCGTTATCAACAGAACGTGCACTGAGTGCTGCATTTTTACAGCATAACATAAGAAAAACGTACGCCGTTGCTACGGGATGCCAAGCGCTCACCGCCATCGGCCGCGCCTCTGGCAAAGGGCGCCCGGTACACTATGGGTACCCCGCCAAAAATCCCCGCCGGATTGGAACAGTGCGGAACGGCTCAAGCCATCGCTTTTAACGCCACAATCAGGCCGTCCACTTCGGCTTCGCTGGTGAACAGTGCCGGGGTCACGCGCACGCAGGCGCCGTTTGCTGCACCGGAGCGCTCCACGGTGAAGATGTTGAACCGTTTCAACAGTTCCTGGGCGATGGCGCGGTTCTCCGCCAGGCTTGTCTTCCCGGTCAGCCGGAATGAGGTGATGCCACAGGTCAGGCGCGGGTCGCTGGGAGTCAATACTTCCAAACCGGAATGTCCCCGCAGCGCCTCCGCCCAGCGGTCGCGCAACGCCCGCAGCCGTGCTTCCTTCGCCGCCGCACCGATCTCATGGTGGAAGGACAGAGCCTCGGCAACACTCAGCATCGCGGCGAAATTCGTCGTGCCGGTATGGACGCGGTGGTCGATGCCTTCGCCGCTTTCGCCGGGATAGAGGCCAATGGCATCGAGCCGCGCGCGGCGAATATAGCTGATACCGACACCGAGCGGCGCGCCAATCCATTTGTGGCACGTCAGCCCCACGAAATCGGCGCCGAGATCATCGAGCTTGAAATCGAGCTGGCCCCAAGAATGCGCCGCGTCAACAATCGCGTCCACGCCACGGCCGCGCGCCATCGCCACGATGTCTTTGACCGGCAGTACCAGCCCGGTGCGATGGCTGACATGGGTCAGAAGCATCAGACGAATAGCCGGATTGGCCTTCAAAGCCACCTCATAGGCATCGATGAGGGACTGGTGTGTGGCCGGCTCCGGCAGCGCAATCGACGTGAGTTTAACGCCGCAACGCTGTTCCAAGCCGTGAAAAGCGCTTTGCATGCTGTCGTAATCGAGATCGGCAATGAGAACGCCATCGCCCGGCTTCAGGCGATCATAGCCCGCGATCAGAATCTGCAAGGATTCGGTCGCACCGCGGGTAAAAACGATCTCGTCTGGCGCAACACCCAGGGCTGTGGCTGCGGCGGTGCGCACCGCCATCAAGTCGGGACCAACGTCCCGCCGGGCGTAATAGGAACCATACCGGTTGACCTTGTCGAGGTGGCGTTGATAGGCGGCGAATACCGGCCGGGCCATGGTGCCAAAATTGCCGTTTTCAAGCTGGATGACATCGCGCGAGACGTCGTATTGGGCGGCAACGGCATGCCAATCCGGCTTGGTGTTTTGCGGTGAGGCGTTTGCACTGCCCGTCGTCAGACCAGCACCGGTAGTCATCACAGCGGCAAGAATATCACGACGGCTGAAGCAAGGCATGGCCGGTTCTTTCCTGGATTTCGATGGGAGAGAGATACGTCGAACGGAAAAGGGGCGGCGTGATTGGCGCCACCCCTGACTGACTAGAGCTTCACGTCGTAGCGCAAATAGTAATTGCCACCATTGGTGTCGTAGGGCGCATCGCGCGAGTAATCGATGCCGCGACTCGCCTGATAGACCGCCTTCTCGGGATAGAAGTTGCCGACATTTTCCGCGCCGAGACGAACCGACATCTTTTCGTTGATTTGATAGGTCACGGCCACATCGACGAAGGCTAAGCCGCCGAAGTGCTGGAAGATGTCGCCGGTGGTATTGCCGGAGGAGTCCGTCCACGGACCGTAATAGCGCACGCGGCTCAAGAGGGAGAACGCGCCGATATCGTAAGTCGCCGTTGCAGAAATATTCTGCTGCGGCACGCCCTGCTCATAGATGATCTTCTGGCTGTAATTGGCAGCGGCCGCCAATGAACCGGATGTCACTTTGGTGCTGGTGTAGCTATAGGCGCCAGTCACCGTGAACTGGCCGCCGGAAAGCTCGTGGGCATAACTGCCGACGAAATCGACGCCGCGCGTCATGGTGTTGAAGTCGTTGGTGAAGAAGTTGACCGACGTGAAGCTCGCCGCGCCCGGTACGTTTTCGGCAATGAGTTGAGCGCGAATGGTTGGTGTCACGCTGAAAGTCTGCGAGATGGAGAAGCGCTTGCTGACATCGGTTTTGTAGGCATCGATCGAACCGGAGAAGCCGTAATCCGTTTGCCAGGCAAGGCCCATCGTGGCCGTCTTGGACTCTTCGGGCTTGAGTGGCTTGGCGCCAAAAAATTGCGCCACCGGGTTCAGTGGCGACAGGCGGCCATTGGTGAACACCTGCAGCGTCACCGTATCGAGGCCTTGGCTGGTGCTGGTCGCATTGATCTGGCCCGGCGTGGGCGCCTTGAACCCCGTTGAATAAGAGCCGCGGAAAGCGAGGCCCTCGATCAGTTCATAACGCGTGCCGAATTTGTAGTTAAAGGTATTGCCGAAATCGCTGTAACTTTCGTCGCGCAGTGCCACTTCGAGTTGCCATGCCTTCGTGACCGGCGCCTGCAGGTCGATGTAACCGGCGTAGCTCGTCTGAGTCCAGCTTCCGGCCTGGGTGTCGGCAAAACCGGGAAAACCGTTGGAAGCGGCCGCAAGGCCCGCCGTTACGCCTGGACCTGCTTCGTAAGACGCTTTGTCACCGGCTTTGATCTGGAAGGTTTCGGCACGGTATTCGCTGCCGAAGGCGACGTTCAAGGCGTCGGCCAAGAACGGCAAATGCCAGCGATAGACGGCGTCGCCATTGAGGTCGATTTCCGATTCGATCATGTGGCCGAGATTGAAGTCCGTGGGGCTGTCCGGGCCGAGCGAAGCGTTGATCGAATTGTTGAGGAAAAAGCGACTGTTGTTGACGCCATAGCTGGCGCTGATATCCCAGGTGAAATCGTCGGAGCCCTTATGACGGACACCGGCTGCCATTTGCGAGTCGAGCGCGTTCACGCCTTCCACGGGAGTAAAACCGGTGGGGTAGATTCTGCGCAGATCAAAACCCGGAAAGACAGGCGTAATTGCGTACGCCGCGGCGGTCGCATCGGGATTGCGCCAATTGATGTCGGAGATCTGGCGGGCCGCAGCGAGCGTGCCGAAAGCATAGGCTTCGACATAAGCGTTCAGCCCCATGCTGGCGTCAAGTGCCGCCTTGACACCCTGCTGGTCGGGGTTGCCCCAGCGCTGCACAGGATCGGGGACCGTGAGATCCGGGTGGGCCGCCTGGAACGCTATCGCATCGGCGCGCTGATGCGTTCGGGAGGTCTCGTTGGCTTTCTGATATTCGACCGTCAGCACGACATGGCCGTCATTGGGAAGCGCGATACCGCCGTGCGCACCCAACTGCAGCGTCAGACCATCGCCGTAATAGTACTGCGAACTCTGGCCATAGGCCGCAATGCCAGTGTCTTGGCTGAGGAGGATGTTGACCACGCCGGCAATGGCATCCGAGCCGTATTGGGCCGAGGCGCCATCACGCAAAAGCTCGATATGGCCGGTGGCGAATGAAGAAATTTGCGCCAGATCCGTCGCTTGCGCGCCATTGCTGCCGAGAAAGGCGGAACGATGAAACCGTTTGCCATTGACCAGAACCAAAGTCATGTCCGGCGACAGATTGTCTAGCGTAGCCGGGCGGATGAATTCCAAACCATCGGACGCCGGAAGGCGCTTGACGTCGAAGGACGGCACCAAAGTGGCAAGTGCCTCATCGATGTTGTTCGTGACCGTCGAATGAACAATCTCCGCCGAGAACAGATCGACGGACGACAAGGCCGTAAACTGGGTCTGCTGTGTTTCGCGGGTACCGGTGACGATGACTTCTTCGGTTTCCGCGGGTGCCGCCTGGGCGGCACTGGAAAAAGCGAGAGTGATCAGCGATGCGCCCAAAAGCGCGCGCTGCCTGTTACGAAAACTGCACAAACGATGACTGTTCATAAGTACCCCTCGATATGACACGAGAGGTGCATCTTCCGCTTGGGCAAGACGCGTACTTAATGGATGCGTGAATTATCCGACTCAATATCATGTCGTTACGGCGGCAATTACGACCGTACGGAGAAGTGTGGACTTAAGCTGTCCGACGGTTGCAAAATTCTTTCAAAAACGAGAACGGATTGAGCCGCTCTCGGATAGGTGACGGACACTGCAATGCGCGTCGCGTGAGCTTCGCCGAGCATTTCAACCAGCGTTTCGCAGTTCTGCCGATACGCCCCGGCGATTCTGGTCTGGGTGAGAAAGCAACAGGAGAAGGGGCCTCTGATCGCGATCAAAACCACCCAGACTGGCACAATGGAATCGCGCGCAGCTTTACGCAAAGAACTCTACGCACGGAGTTCTTGGTAACGCCGGAGCAACACACTACACGCGAGGCTGACCGATGGTTCGAGACGCGACGCCCGGCCGGTGAGCGGGGATATGACGGGAAGTGGGCGCGCTATCGCGGTTTTTCCTCAAGATCGTTTTATCCGAGGGCTCGCGAAACCGCCTCCGGCTCCCGCTCGATAACGCGCAAGTAAGCGATCAGCGCTGTATCCGGGCGCACATTGCGGCCCTGCTCAATATCCCGCAGGCGGCCGTAATTGATGCGATAGCGCTTCGCGAATTCCTGCTGGGTCAAAGAAAGCTTGGCACGCGCTCGCTTGGCGATCTGCGCCGCCGTCAGCCGGTCAATTTCCTCATCGGTCAGCGGAGGGTTATCGGGGTCAGCCATCGCAACGGTGGTGATCTGTTCTTCGGTCTGCGCGTCGACAGCGCGTTCTTCTTTCGACGTAAGCCGAGGCAGATTGGCGGGATCGAGCCGAAATTTAACGGGTGCCATAGATTCTGTCCTCCTTGGCATTGGTGCGCCGGGCCGAACTCAGGCGGCAAGCCTCGCCGGTCATCACGAACACGGCGACGTAAAGTTTACCCTCGATACGCCCGATGGCCTTGAAGCGGTCTTCGTTGTCCTCCGGGGGAAGCTGGCAATCACCGTGACATTGGGATCGAGGAAAATGCGGGTGGCGAACGGAAACGGAACCTTGTGTTTGGCAAGATTTGCTTCCGCCTTGGCCTCATCCCACTCGAAATCCGTAGGCGTCTTCATGGTTGAAATATGCGGGACTTCCGCAGTTATGTCCATCGAAATTGCGGAACTTCCGCACTTCTATGCACCATGCCGGAAGCCGACGCGGCGGTTTGATTATGCCTATCCACACACGTTTATTGGACATCTGTTGGACAAAATACCGCGTAGTAAAGCCAACTTATTGAATAGCTTGGCGCTCCCAACCGGAATTGAACCGGTGTTTCAGCCTTGAGAGGGCCGCGTCCTAACCGCTAGACGATGGGAGCAAGCGGAGGGGGAGGCTTATACGGGGCCAAGGCGGCAGGTTCAAGCGGCGATTCCGCCCACTTTTTATAGGCCGGACACGCGAAGCCTAACGGATTTCCAGCGTGACGACATGGTGAACTGTGCGGCCTGCATGCTTATCGCCCGGCACGACGAGCTGAGGCGCCTCCAAGGGCTTGCCGCCACAGTCGGTCGCCACCAACGGAGAGGCCCCGCCATAATTGGGATCGAACTCGCCAAAGGACAACGCCACCGCATAGCCGTCAGCGGCCGTTACCAGCACGCTAAGAGCCAGGGCGGCGTTCTTGCGGCCCTCCAGGACTGGCGCGGCACGGTCGATTAACGCAGACAAGGCCGGTCCTTGGCAATCCAGCACCACCGGACCGTGACCGCTCGTTTGGGTGACGGCAACGTGGGCCTGGGGCAGCGCGCGCAGTTCGGCAAGCGACAGGCTTTGCGGGTGGGCAACCTTCCCCATGATCGCGAGCCCGGGCTCCGCCGCCATGGCGACCGCCATGAAAAGGAGAGCGGCAAGGCCGGTGGTCCAACCAAAGGCTGTTCCAAACTGCGCCATGATGCCCTCCCCCTTCAACAATCCTCGCTCAGCCATATCATGGCGGCCTGCCACGGGCGAGTGATCGCCTCAGCAGGGACGTTATGGCCAAGCGTTTTTGATTGCGAGCGGTTGGAACCGCGGCCCTTGGAAGGCCGCCAGTGTATTGTTGACTCCGGTGGTAATGATAACCCAAACGAAGTCCTCTTCACAGCCATTGGCGCGGTCGCGAGGCGATGGCAGCGCTTTTCCTGTGGGATGGGAATGGTAGCAGCCGACCACCGCCCGCCCCGTCCCGCGCAAGCCCCGCAACAGGCAAAAATGCAAGGCCGGGTCAATCTCGAAGGCGGTTTCGGGTGCGGGCGAGAGATTGGCGCTAGGATGGAACGCGGTCACCATTACCCCCTGTCCGTTCCATACACCTTCCAAAAGGCCGCAGCACTCGGCGGGAAATGCCACGCGGGCTGCGGCCGAGAGCTGGTCACGCAGAGCGGCCGAGAGGATCAGCACGCCGTCACTTCGGGGCTTCGGCATGGATTTGGCTGATGATGCGGCCATCGGTGAGGTCGATGATGTCGATCTCGTCGACCATATCGGAACGCACGTGCAGAATCAGGCGGCCCGGCTGGGTATCGCTGGAGAGGATGCGGTAGCCCGGCGCCAAGGTCATCGAAACCGGCTTCGATGGTGCGGAGGCGACGGCAGGTTTCTTGCCCCAGCCCTGGACGAGGCCAAAAACCATCACGCCGAGAACAATGACAATCACCGCGCCAAGCCCTATGACGGCGCCCAAGGTAAGCCGATAGTTTGCCGCCGATTTGATATCGACCGGAGTTTCCGTGAGTTCAGGTTCAGAAAAAGTAGACACAATGTCCTCCGCAGGCGCTACTGAGCTGGTCATTTCGGACGCCGAGGCCGGACAGCGCCTTGACCGCTATCTCGCCACGGCCTGCCCGGAGATGAGCCGCTCCCGTCTGCGCCAATTGATCGATGATGGCCGCGTGACGCACGGCGGCGCTACGATAAAAGACCCGAACCATAGGGTCAAATCCGGCGCGCATTACAAAATCGACGTCCCGGCGCCGATTGCGGCCACGCCGCTCGGCCAGGACATCCCCCTGACGGTGGTTTACGAGGACGATGACCTCATCGTGATCGACAAGCCTGCCGGTCTGGTGGTGCATCCGGCCGCCGGCAATCTCGATGGCACGCTGGTAAACGCCCTGATCGCCCATTGCGGCGCTTCGCTGCAAGGTGTGGGCGGCGAAGTGCGGCCAGGGATCGTTCACCGCCTGGACAAGGATACCAGCGGGCTTCTGATCGCCGCCAAAAACGAGCGGGCAATGCATTCGCTGGCCAAACAATTTGCCAATCACACCATCGAACGGGCCTACAACGCCATCGTCTGGGGCTCCCCGCGGTTGGGCGAAGGCAGGATCGAGACTCAGATTGGGCGCAATCCCTATGACCGCAAGCGCATGGGCGTGATGCGCACCGGCGGCAAGGAAGCGCGCACCCGCTACCGGGTCATCGAGCGCTTCGGCGAGGAGACGCGGCCCCTCGCCTCCCTCATCGAATGCCGCCTGGAGACCGGGCGCACGCATCAGATCCGCGTGCATATGACCCATCTGGGCCATCCGCTTTTGGGCGATCAGACCTATGGCAGGTCCCATCAGGCCCCGCGCGCCAAAACCCCCGAACAGGAAATCGCCTTCAAAGCGGTGATGGAGTTTCCCCGCCAAGCCCTGCACGCCTATCTACTCGGCTTCCAGCACCCCAGTCTGCACGAGACCATGCGCTTCGAATCGGCTTGGCCCGAGGATTTTTCAGGGCTTGTCATGGCCCTGCGGACCCTTGGCTAGGCTGGCATTCCGTCACGCAATCTTGACAGGGTGCGCAGGCTTGAAAAATCCCAGAACGCTCCTAAATGGAATTTGAGCGCTGCGCGGTGGGGGAAAGTGGTTACAGCGTTCACTTTATAGATCCCCCGCAAACGACTAAGCTACTATTTAGGGCTGGAGATTTTTCACACCGGCCAAGGAAACGGGGACTATGAGTAGTCGCGCGCTGCCCGCATTGGCGGGCGAAAGCGGCCTTTCGCGGTATCTTTCGGAAATCCGGAAGTTTCCAC
The DNA here is from genome assembly GCA_015654635.1 of Alphaproteobacteria bacterium. Classification (GTDB taxonomy): domain Bacteria; phylum Pseudomonadota; class Alphaproteobacteria; order Micropepsales; family Micropepsaceae; genus Rhizomicrobium. The sequence continues at coordinate 9,470 of JAATGP010000080.1, forward strand.
TTCTGGCGCCGGAAGAAGAGTACATGCTCGCCAAACGCTGGAAAGAGCATGAAGACCCGCAAGCCGCCCACCGGCTCGTGACCAGCCATTTGCGCCTGGTAGCCAAGATCGCCATGGGCTATCGCGGCTATGGCCTGCCCACCTCTGAAATTATCGCCGAAGGCAATGTCGGGCTGATGCAAGCGGTCAAGCGCTTCGAGCCCGAGCGGGGCTTTCGCCTCGCCACCTATGCCATGTGGTGGATCCGGGCTTCGATCCAGGAATTCATTCTGCGCAGTTGGAGCCTGGTGAAGATCGGCACAACAAGCGATCAGAAAAAGTTGTTCTTCAACCTGCGCAAGGCCAAGAGCAAAATCAGCGCCATTGAAGAAGGCGATCTGACACCCGAACATTTGGCCACCCTGTCCGACCAGCTTGGCGTGCCCGAAGCCGAAATCACCAGCATGAACCGCCGCCTTTCGGCGCCGGATTCCTCGCTGAACGCACCGCTGCGTTCCGATTCCGAAAGCGAATGGCAGGATTGGCTGCCGGATGAGACGCTCGACCAAGAAACCCGCATGGCGGAAAGCCAGGAAGTCGATGAGCGCAAGGAACTGCTCACGGTGGCGCTGGGTGAACTGCCGGAGCGCGAGCGCGAGATCATCATCGCCCGCCGCCTGCAGGACGATCCGGCGACACTGGAAGATTTGAGCCACAAGCTCGGCATCAGCCGTGAGCGCGTGCGCCAGATCGAAGTGCGCGCCTTCGACCGGCTGCAAAAGAGCATGAAGAATGCCCTGCGCGACAAGCGCGCCAGCATGGGCGAGACAAGGGCGATCGAAGCCGCGGCAGAAGATTAACCGTTCTCGCGCATAGAACGCAGCGGCGCAAAGGCATATAATACTCCCCGCGGGAATGGCTGGGGGCCGTCGATGCGCTGGATCTTGAAGCTCTTGGTGTTGATGACCGTGGCGGCAGTGCCCGCTTTGGCGGCTGATCCGTGTGCGGAATTGCCGGAGGCGGCACGCACCTATCTAAGTGCCAATCCGGGCTGGGCGGTGATCACGCTGGCGGACCTTGCCAGCGACGACCGTGTCGCATGGCAGCGAGAGCACGCTCGCGATTGCCCCGGATTTGCCCTGGCCGATCTCGACGGTTCGGGGCGTCCCTTCGCAGTCATGGGGCTGATCAGCCGCCGCGCGGACGACATCAGCGAACGGATCGTCTTGGTACGCCTTGTGCCAGGCGGGCTTGAGGTGCGCGTGTTGATCCCGGACGAGCGCGCGGCAAATCCTTTGGTGCTATTCCGCCTGCCGCCGGGAAAAGCCCGCGAATGGGACAGCGACCGCGAAGTTGTCATTGCTCATGATTCGGTGGGCGTGGCGTGGCTGGAAGCTTCGTCTCGGCAGTATTATTGGGCCAATAATTCTGGAACTGGAGGAGCCTTCGTCTGTGTGCGGACGGCGGATTGAAGGCAGTGAGCGCGTTTTGTCAGGGCTCGCGGATCACATATCCCATCATATCCGCGGCTGGCACTTTGTACGCATAGAGCACGCCGGGCAGTAACGCATAGCCGGGCGGCAGCGCGATGGCGGTGCCATCGGCACGGACACAACCGGTCGTTTTCTCCAACGGGCAATGGATGGCGGTGGCGTCGGGATCGGTGTCGGCCATGTTGAAATAAACGTCCAACTGCGTGCCCGTGTCATTCTGCGTCACGCTGTAATCATTGTCGGTGCCGGCGAGAAGAAAGGTGCTGCCGTCTTGGAGCTTGGGCCCGAATGCGAGGCCTTCGATTTTCTCTGGCACCTTGCCGCCCAGCGCCGCAATCGTATCCGCCGACATATCGAGCCATAGAGACTTGCTGACGGGTTTGTAGGCAGCGGTGGGGCTAAGCGTTATCGCCGACACGTCGCTGGCGCCATCTAGATCTATCTTGTAGACGCGCTTGACGGGTGGGGTGAGCGTGGCATCGACGCCGACGCCGCGGTTGTTACGCTCCAAAGCCAGAAATTGATGATCGTTGAATGCCACCAGCGCCGAGACACCGCGCCCTTGCCCGGCACTGTCCATCGCATAAGCGTATTGCGCGACAGCTTTGCCCGTGACGGTATCGAATTTCACGATGCGACTGACAGCACCGTCTTTGCCACCTTCGTCCAGCATGGCGCTCTGCAGAATGGCGAAAACAAATTTGCCGTCTGGCGTAATGGCAAGGCCCTCAAAACCGCGATTGCTGCGCCGCCCGGCGACATTGCCTTTGTCATCCGCAAAATTGCGTTGCCCCAAAGCATCGCGCGGCAGCATATTGGCCGGCGTTTGGAAGGCCCGCAGCATCACGCCCTTGCGGTCAAATTCGTGTACGGAGGGACCGTATTCGTCCGAGACATAGAAATGGCCGCTGCCGGGTGCGACCACAAAGCCCTCGGGATCGTGCGACTGGCCGAGCACGGATTTCGGTTTGGGCGCGATGCCATTGAAGGCGACGCCACCGCGCTTGAACTTCACCGTTTTGGCCACGCGGAAGTTGCTGATCGCGCCCGAAAGCGGATCAATATCGAGGGTAAAGCGCTCCACCCTTGTCTCGTAAGGGATGGTGCCACCGCCCGGTCCGCGATCCGATAAGGCCCACCATTCGTTGCGGGCAGGGTCATAGTAGAGGTCGGAAAAGAAACCGACACGGCCATCATTGACCGCGGTGCCGGAAAAGTCGCCGAGCGCGCCCGGTATGGCGATGCCACCGGCAAAGAGCGGTGCGGCATTTGCGGCGCCCAGCCACCCTGCCAGCAAAAGCGCAATCGCCTGAGTTTTCATGATTCCCTCCGTTTGTGCGCCACTGTGTGGGCGGTTTATGACGCTCGCAACCGCCCGGCCAAGGTGACAGTGGATTTGTCCGTTCCATGGCCCTAAAAGGCCCAGGTTTGCGATACGAGAGCCCTCTTCCAATGTCAGACGTTACCATCGGCCGGTCTTATCGGTTCGAATCCGCCCATTTCCTGCCGAAGGTGCCGCTAGGCCATCGCTGCCGCAATTTGCACGGCCACAACTATCGCGTTGAAATCGTGCTGAACGGGCCGGTCGACGAACGCGGCTTCGTCAAGGATTTTGGCGAAATCGATGCCGAGGTGGCGCCGCTGTTGAAACTGGTAGATCACAGACTTCTAAATGACGTGCCGGGGCTGGAAAATCCGACGGCGGAGATCATCGCCGGCTGGTTCTTGGAGCGTCTTGCCGCCGCAGCCCGCGTGCGGGTATGGGAAAATGGCGATTGCTGGGCCGAGGTCAGCCGTTAAACCCGTATCTCTGCAAAGCCGCTATGCAGCCTTGGCGCTACTGCAATAGCGGGCGGGCCATTAGCTTGTCCTCGACTAGGAGGATAAAGATGTCCCACGAGCTTTGGCAGATCGATGCCTTCGCCGACGATCCGCTGGAAGGCAATCCGGCCGCTGTGGTGCCGCTTCCTGAGTTTCTCGACACCGGGTTGATGCAGAAGATCGCACGCGAGAACAACCTCGCCGAGACAGCCTTCTTCGTGAAGACACGCAAGGGTCATTACGATCTGCGCTGGTTTACGCCCGAAGCCGAAGTCGACCTCTGCGGCCATGCCACGCTGGCCAGTGCTTATGTGCTGTTCGAAGAGCTGGACACAGGCCTTGATAGCATCACCTTCGCCACGCGCTCGGGTGAATTGGTGGTGTCCCGCGGCGAAGACGGCCTCAACATCATGTCTCTGCCCGCCGATCCGCCACACGCCTTTGCGGCACCAGCCGGATTTGCCGAAAAGGTCGGCGAGGCCTTGGGTGTGACGCCGCCGCAAGCACTTTATAGCGCGCGCTATTTGCTGGGATTGTGGGACGATCCTGCCGTCATTCGCAACATCAAGGATTGCGGCGACATTGCGCACGTCCTGCGCAGCCAAGGCTTTTGGGGAATGATCATCACAGCGCCGGGTGACGGCCGCTACGATTTCGTCTCGCGCTTCTTTGCCCCCGATAAGGGCGTGCCCGAAGACCCCGTGACCGGTTCGGCCCATTGCCTTCTGACGCCGTTCTGGGCGCAGCGCCTGGGTAAGAAAACGCTGCAGGCGCGGCAAGTCTCGCCCCGCGGCGGCAATCTGATCTGCACGGATGATGGCGACCGTACCGTGATTGCGGGACGTTGCTCCCTTTATCTCAAGGGCGAGATTTGGCTGTAGCGTATACCCTGCTACAGCAGATTGCGCTCGCAAGCGCCGGGGGCGTTATTGCTGCCGGGCCTCTCACCCGGCATCACCCGCATGCGGAAAAAGCGCGGACCGGAACCGCCAAGGCTTGCCACCTGCGCATAGCCGCCCGCAGTGATCACGGAAGCATTCTGCGCCACATAAATGGCGACATACTCCGGCCACCAGGCGACATCGCCGGTTTGCGGCTTGGCCACTTCTTCAAAGCGCGGGCTTAAGGGAAATTGGCTAGCGGGAATAAAGCTGTAGGTCAGCCCCGAACGACAGAACACCGTCCAGACATAGCCGGCGCCATCGTCCACGCGCTGCACCGCGGCTACCGTGATGGGAGCGGTGGGATCGGGCAGCGAAGCTGCCGCCGGCAGGGCCAGCACAGCTATAGACGTCAATGCCAATACAAGTTTCCGCACCACCGTACCCCCACGTTTTAGGAGAGTCTTATTTTGGGGCAGTCTAACCGCAATTCTTAACGCCGCGCCAGAATTAACCATCTAATGCCCGCCTCATCCCTGTGGATTTGGTTATCCATTAACCGAGTGTCCCAGATCGGGGCCCTCTATTGTCCTGAGGATGAGCAGTGCAAGAGCGTTGCCGGAGCACCCGTTCGCGGGTTGCGCTATAAGCGTTCAGATAGGGCAGAGAGGATAGCAAGGCGCATGGCGAAGTCGGGCACGGCAATGATTTTAATGTCTGGCGCCATTGCCAGGATGGGACATTGGAAAACGCTCCCGTCACGAGCCATGAGGTCGAGAACGCCAAGGGGCGCAAAATCGTGACGGCAGAATTTTTCCTCGAAGGCAAAGACGGCGGGATGATCGATGATGTGCGGTCCTTCGGCCCCGCCTCCTGGATTTGTTCGCTGTTGCCGAAATATGGTTATGATAACAAACAATAGCACCGGGCGCAGACGGATGGCGCGATGCGCATGAATCTTGCGCAACGAAGTATTTTCGTTGCCACTTAAGATTCCTTTTGACGGACGCCGCCGGAATCGATAGAGACGTAATTGGGCCACGCCTCCCCAACGAGGTGCTAACATTCTGGAAGGAATGTCTTATGACAGACAATCCCCCGGCTGTGCGTCCCGCGCGGCCTTTTTTTTCGTCTGGACCTTGCGCCAAGCGCCCTGGTTGGACTCCCGAAGCTCTCAAGAACGCACTGAATGGCCGTTCGCATCGCGCGAAGCCCGGTAAAGCCCGGCTGAAGGAAGCGATCGATCGCACCAAAGCGGTGCTGCAACTGCCCGCCGATTACCGCGTGGCGATCGTGCCGGCTTCGGACACCGGTGCTGTCGAAATGGCGCTGTGGTCGATGCTGGGCGCCCGCCCCGTCGACATGTTCACTTGGGAAAGCTTCGGCGAAGGCTGGGTCACCGATGTGGTGAAACAGCTGAAGCTGAAAGATGCACGCATCTTCAAAGCCGCTTACGGCGAAATTCCCAATCTGAAGCAAGCCGATTTTGCCCGTGACGTGGTGTTCCTGTGGAACGGCACGACCTCGGGCGTCAAAGTGCCTAATGGCGATTGGATCCCGGACGACCGCGAAGGCCTCGTGATCTGCGACGCCACCTCGGCGGCCTTTGCGCAAGAGATCGACTGGACCAAGCTCGATGTCGCCACCTTCTCCTGGCAGAAGGCGCTCGGCGGTGAAGCCGCGCATGGCATTCTGATCCTGTCACCGCGCGCCGTGGCACGGCTGGAATCCTATTCTCCGCCCTGGCCGCTGCCGAAGATTTTCCGCATGACCAAAGGCGGCAAGCTGACAGAAGGCTTGTTTGAAGGCGAGACCATCAACACGCCGTCGATGCTGGCGGTGGAAGATTATATCGATGCCCTCAAATGGGCCGAAGGATTGGGCGGCGTCAAAGCCCTGATCGCCCGCTCCGATGCCAATTTGGCGGCCATCGCCGATTGGGCGACCAATACCGCCTGGGTCGATTTCCTGGCCAAAGACGAAGCCATCCGCTCCAACACCTCGGTCTGCCTGAAGGTGGTCGATCCCTGGTTCACGGCGCTTGCCCCGGAGGCCCAAGCCGATGCGGCCAAGAAGATCGCCTCGACCTTGGACAAGGAAGGGGTGGCCTTCGACATTGGCGGTTATCGCGATGCCCCGCCGGGCCTGCGTATCTGGTGCGGCGCCACCGTCGACACCGCCGATATCAAGGCGCTGCTGCCCTGGCTCGATTGGGCCTGGGCGAAGGTCAAAGCCGCCGGATAAACCACCCGACGATTTGATGCGCGACTGCCGCAAATCTGTGCCTTAGGTTGGCGGCGTCGTGCATCAGAAAATCAGGGGGCTTGGATGGCGTTCACACCGGCAAATGCATTGGAAGAAAGCTTGCTGCGCGCTGCATCGGAAGATGCCGCACGTCCCGAATTCTATCGCAGGCTCCTGAATAGCAATCTCACCGTCCTCGGCAGCTTTGGTGAAACCATGAGCATCGAAACCGTCAGCAACGAGCAGGGCAATTTTCACCCCATCTTCACCGTCCCCGAGCGGATGAAGGAATTCATGGCCGTGGACCTGCCCCATTTCGCCATCGCTGCCCGTACCCTGTTCGAGGCAACCAGCGGCGCGCAGTTTGTCATCAATCCGGGCTCGGGCATGGGCAAGATTTTGTCTGCCGATGAAATTGCCTGGTGTTTGCAAGCCTTTCCCTCGACCAGCATCATTGTCGCCAAGCCAAAGATCTATCCGATCAAACTGGTCAAGGCGCTGTGCATTCTCTTCACCAGCCGGATGCTGATCCGCGCCGCTCATCTGGTTTATGTGGCGCGGGAAGGCGTCGACCAAGAGGCCCATCCGATGATCGGGCTCGAGGCCGATGGCGACGTGCCGCGTCTGGCCCAAGAAATCTTCGTAGCCGCCGAGGCTGCCCTGCCCGGCACCCCCATCGAAGTCGTTTACATCGATCCGCAAAGCGAACTCGATCCCTTCCAGAAACATATGCTGAGCGTTCCGCCCTTCTACCAGCGCGCGCTCTCCACCCAGTAAAAAAGGAACTCCCCATGCCGAAAGTTCTGATTGCCGACAAACTTTCTTCTGCCGCGGTCAACATCTTCAAGGTGCGCGGCGTCGAAGTGGACGTGAAGACCGGTCTTTCCAAAGAAGAGCTGTTGAAGATTGTCGATCAGTATGACGGCATCGCCATCCGCTCGGCCACCAAGATCACCAAGGACGTCATCGCCGCCGCCAAAAAATTGAAAGTGGTCGGCCGCGCCGGTATCGGCGTCGACAATGTCGACATTCCGGCCGCGACTGCGGCGGGTGTGATCGTCATGAACACGCCGTTCGGCAACTCCATCACCACCGCCGAACATGCCATTGCGCTGATGATGGCCCTGGCGCGCGAGCTTCCCGCCGCCAATGCCTCCACGCATGCCGGCAAGTGGGAGAAGAACAGCTTCATGGGTGTGGAGCTTTACGGCAAGACCCTCGGCCTCATCGGGGCGGGCAATATCGGCAGCATCGTCGCCGACCGTGCCAAGGGCCTGAAGATGCATGTCGTTGCCTTCGATCCCTATCTCTCCGCGGAAAGCGCCGAGGAAAAAGGCATCGAGAAAGTGGAGTTGGACGACCTGCTGGCGCGCGCCGATTTCATCACCCTGCACACCCCGTTGACGGCGGAGACGCGCGGCATTCTCTCGGCCGACGCTATCGCCAAGACCAAAAAGGGTGTGCGCATCATCAATTGCGCCCGTGGCGGGCTGATCGACGAAGTGGCGCTGAAGGCGGCACTCGATTCCGGTCAGGTGGCCGGTGCGGCGCTCGACGTTTTCACCGAAGAACCGGCCAAAGCCAATCCTCTTTTCGGTAATGAAAAGGTCGTGGCGACGCCGCATTTGGGGGCTTCCACCGAAGAAGCGCAGGAAAACGTGGCATTGCAGGTCGCCGAGCAGATTTCCGATTACCTCCTCACTGGGGCCATCGTGAACGCCCTCAACATGCCCTCCATCAGCGCGCAGGAAGCGCAGCATGTGAAGCCGTGGATTTCGCTTGCCGAGAAACTTGGCGGCTTTGCCGGTCAACTGACCGAGACCAGCATCCAGGCGGTGGAAATCCTTTATGAAGGCACCTCGGCCAAGTTGAACCGGCGCGCCCTGACCCAAGCCGCACTGGCGGGGCTGCTCAAGCCGCATATGCCGGAAGTCAACATGGTCAATGCGCCGGTAATCGCCAAGGAACGCGGCATCAAGGTGAGCGAGACGCGCCAGGATCAGCAAGGTGTCTATGAAGGCTACATCAAGATACGCGTCACCACGCCGGAGATGACACGCGTCGTCGCCGGGACGGTGTTCTCCGATGGCCGCCCGCGCCTCATCCAGATCAAGGACATCAAGCTCGACGCCGAATTCGCGCCCAACATGATCTATGTTACCAACGAAGATAAGCCCGGTTTCATCGGGCGGCTGGGCACTTTGCTGGGCGAATCCAAGGTGAATATCGCCAACTTCACCCTCGGCCGCAGCGCCCCCGGCGAAGATGCCATCGCGCTGGTTGAGGTGGACGGTGATGTCGATGACGCGGTGATCGCGGCGATCCGCAAAATTCCTGTGGTCAAGGGGGCCAAAGCGCTGAAGTTCTAAGCCGTACCCCTACGGAAACGTGCGGCAGAAAAGTCTCACCGACGAGGCTTTTCTGCGGGGCACTACTTGTTGACACCGTTTCACGCATTAAAGGGGCAGACGGAGGGAGAACACCGTGCTGCCCCTTTTTGCGATCTATCTTTTGTGGCTTCTGTGGCTCATGGCCTGGATCTTGGCGACGGTGGCCCCGCTGCGTGGCGTGCACAAATTGCACTGGGGTGAGGAGTTACTCTATCGCGCCGTCACGATGACTGCTGCGGCCCTCCTGTTCACGTTGACGCCGTGGCCGGGACTTGATCTGCAGTACGGCCTTTGGCCCCGGGCAGTCGAGCCCGGTCTTGCCTGGCGCTTGGTTTTGACGGCAGGCGTCTCGCTCAGTATCGCCTGCTGGGCTTTGCTTTACCGCCATATTGCTTTCAGCCGCGGTGCCAACGTCGTCACGCACGGTCCCTATGCGATTGTGCGGCATCCCATTTATTTGTGCCTGATCATAGCAGCCCTCGCGACCGCCACGATCTTCGGGCGCCCCTCTTCTTTTGCCGGAGCCGCTCTCTTTACCCTCGCCTTTGTGAGCAAAGCGGCAATCGAAGAACGGCGCACCCACGGACCCGCCTTCGCCGCCTATAAGCGCCGCGCCCTGATGTTCCTGCCCATGCTCGGCTTCGGCTGGTACTTTGTCATCCGGCTGATGCAAAGGCTGAAGCCGGCCTGGGGAGAGCCGATGATGGCAGTCCCTCTGCCCATCCGTCCGCCCGCGCTCGCCGAAGCGGCCAGTGGGGCACCCGCGTCGCGCCTGCGCTCGGTAGCGCTGGACCTCGTGTTAAAGGACGACGATCTGGGCATGACGGCCCGGCAACGCGAACGCTGAGCCGCGAAGCTTGGTGTGATCTCCCTGGCATTTTAAGCAGAATTTAGCAGTCGGCCCGTTAGACTTGCCATGAGGATCGCGCGAGGGCGAGATGCGTAGCAGGCGAGGCGAAGACCGCAAGATCGTTCTGGGGCTGGTTGCGGCCTGCACCGCGGGGGCGCTGATCGTTCTGACCCAGATCGTGGTGACGGCTTGGCCGCTGCTGACGGGTGCGCTGTAGAGCAACTATCTTTTTTCGGCACGAATGGCTTCGTGGTGGCGGATCACCTCGGTGACAATAAAGCCCAAGAATTTCTCGGCAAAATCCGGATCGAGTTTGGCGTCTTGCGCCAGCGAACGCAGGCGGGCGATCTGGGTGGCTTCGCGGGCGGGATCTGCCGGTGGCAGGCCGTGCTCGGCCTTATAGCGCCCGACCTGCTGGGTGCATTTGAAGCGCTCGGCCAGAAGGTGAAGTAGCGCCGCATCGATATTGTCGATCGAATCGCGCAGGCGTTGCAGTTCGGATTCAACGATTGGCATCGGCCCGGCCCTTAAGAAAACCTAGCGGTAGTCTTAAGGTATCCGGGCCGAATTTCGCAATGCTCCCCTGCCCGCGGCAAGAAAGATGCAACTGGCTTATTTGCCGCCGATTTCGTGCTCAAGCCACATGGCGTTCAGCACCGCCAGCAGGACGGCAAAGCCAAGACCCAAAACCCAAGAAAAATACCACATGGTGAGACCTCAATAATTGCCGTGGCTGTCCGATTCGATGCCTGCCGCCGTCACCTTGCCCGCCATGATCTTATAGGCCCAGCCGGTGTAGGCCAGGATGATCGGCAAGAAGATGACCGTGACGCCCAGCATGACGCCTAGCGTGAGCTTGGAAGAGGAAGCGTCCCACAAGGTCAGGCTTTGATCGGGATGGCTGGAAGACGGCAGGAAGAAGGGAAAGAGCGAAAGCCCCGCCGTAGCGATAACGCCGAGTGGCACCAAAGCTGAAGACACCCAAGCCGCGAGCGGCCATCTGCGCGTCACGACCGCCAGAAAGGCCCCGAGATAGGCGATCAAGGGGGCCAGCCAGAACAAGGGGTGAGCGCCGTAATTGGCCCACCAGCCGCCCGTCACCCGCGCCACCGTCTTGATGGTCGGATTGGAGGGTCCGTTGGTGTCGATCAAGCTGGTGATGCGATAACCGTCCAGATGCAGCACCCAATAGCCCGCCACCGTGAAGAGCACGAAGAATACCACCGCGGCATAAGGAATAACCGCTTTGGCGCGGGCCCCGGCGATGCCATCGACCTTATAGGCGATCCAAGTGGCGCCGTGCAGCGTCAGCATGGCGACCGAGACCAGCCCCGCCAGCACTGCAAAGGGATTGAGCAGCGAGAACAGCGTGATCTCTTCATGGAAACGCAAATCGCCGTCGAAGCCGTAAGGCACACCGACGAAGAGATTGCCGAAGGCGACGCCGAAAATCAGCGCCGGAACGAAACCGCCGATGAAGAGGAAATAGTCCCACATGGTACGAAAGCCGCTGCCGACGAATTTGGAGCGGAACTTGAACCCCACCGGCCGCAAAATCAGCGAGGCCAAAACCAGAAACATGGCGAGGTAGAAGCCGGAAAAGGCGGCGGCATAAAGTGGCGGAAAGGCCGCAAAAATGGCGCCGCCACCAAGGATCAGCCAAACTTGATTGCCTTCCCAGACAGGCCCGATCGAGTTGATGACCTGACGCCGCTCGATATCGTTGCGCCCTACGAAGGGAAGCAAGATCGCGGTGCCGTAATCGAAGCCGTCGAAAATGGCGAGGCCGATGAGCAGGACGCCCAGAAGCGCCCACCAAACCAGTCGCAAGAGTTCGTAATCCATCGTCTTACTCCGCCGCTATGATGGAATCTTCGGTCTTGTGACCAAGGACCTCATCCGGACCCAGATTGATGTATTTGGTAAGAAGGTAGATGTCGGCGACGAGCAGGCTCGAATAGAACACCGCAAAGCCGATCAGGCTGAATAGCACATTGCCCACCACCGTGCCCGAGACGCCAAGCGCGGTCGGCAGAACCCCTTCGATGATCCAGGGCTGACGGCCATACTCGGCCACGATCCAGCCCAGCTCGGCAGCAATCCAAGGCAGCGGCAGACTCCACAAGCAAACCCGCAAGAATACCTTGCTGACGTCCAGACGGCGCTTGGCCGAGAGATAGAAGGCCAGCGCGAAAAGGCCGATGAAGAAGAAGCCAAGGCCGACCATGAAGCGGAACGACCAGAACAAGACCGGCACATTGGGAATGGTGGAGGTGGCAGCGGCATCGATTTCCGCTGGTGTCGCATTTTGTACATCGGAGCGGAAGCGCTTCAGAAGCAGCGCATAGCCGAGGTCGGCGACATGGGCTTTGAGGGTCTGACGCAAGGCGGTGTTGCCGCGATCCTTCTTGATCTTGGCCAATGCATCATAGGCGATGATGCCGTTCTTGATGCGAATCTTGGCCAGATTGACGAGGTTGTTGATGCCCGGCACTTCGGTATCCGACGAACGTGTGGCGATGAGGCCGAGGACATAAGGCACCTTCACCTCCAGCTTGGTGGTGTGGCTTTTCATGTCGGGAATGCCGAAGACGGTGAAAGAGGCCGGTGCGGGCTCCGTATCCCACATGGCTTCGACGGCAGCGATCTTCATCTTCTGGTTCAGGCCGGCGGTATAGCCCGACTCGTCACCGAGAACGACGACGCTGAGCGCGGAGGCAAGACCGAAGGCAGCCGCCACCGTCATGGAGCGCTTGGCCAGTTCCTTATGCCTGCCGCGCAAAAGGTAAAGCGCGCTGATGGAAAGCACGAAAATCGAACCCACCACATAGCCGGCGCTGACCGTGTGTACGAATTTGGCCTGTGCCACCGGATTGAACAGCACCTCCATGAAATTGGAGACTTCCATGCGCATGGTGTCGGCATTGAAATAGGAGCCGGCCGGATATTGCATCCAGCCATTGGCGATCAGGATCCACAGCGCTGACAGGTTGGTGGCGATGGCAAGAGCCCAGGTGACGCCAAGGTGGGAGAGCTTGCTCATCCGGTTCCAGCCGAAGAAGAAGAGTCCCACCATGGTGGCTTCCAGGAAGAAGGCCATCATGCCTTCAATGGCCAGCGGGGCCCCGAAAACGTCGCCCACATAATGAGAGTAATAGGCCCAATTGGTGCCGAACTGGAATTCCATGGTGATGCCGGTGGCAACACCCATGGCAAAGTTGATGCCGAACAGCGTCCCCCAGAACTTTACGAGGTCGCGCCAAATCGTTTTGCCGGTCATCACATAGACCGTCTCCATAATGCCCAGAAGGATCGACAGACCCAAGGTCAACGGCACGAAGAGGAAGTGATAAAGGGCTGTTACCGCAAATTGCAGCCGGGAAAGGTCGACGATATCCATGGTGTCATCCTAACGATGGTCGGTGCCGAACAGGCGATCATTCACCGTCGCCGTGTTGGCGACGATGCGATGGGAAGGGCTGAAAAACGCAAAATACAGGCACAGCAACAGAACAAGTTTCATCGCTAAGACTGCGACGATGTCCTTCCACAAAATTGCACGCTTCATGGCCGCGTTTCCAGTAGTGCGCTTTCTGGCCTAACTCTGTTTCCCACGGCTGCCAAACACCCAGCAGTCGCGATAACGATGACGAGGATCACCAATGCCGACTTGACAGGCACGGCCTAACGATGCCCCGCGAATCAGTTTTGCAGTGTCCCCCTTGGCGCGGTGATTGACGTTCGTCAAAGCCACGGCGGAAGACTCTCATTGTTCTAAGACAAAGTGCAGCGATTTTGCATCGAAGGGACAACATGCCGCGACGCCAGCCGGCGCCACACTGCATGACAAAGCGCTACGCTAGGAGATGCTCCACAGCGATACTCGAAACAAACGCCGCCAATTGCACCGAAAAACATAGTATCAATCTTGGTAATTTTAGTACACGCACGAGTTGGCGGCAGCCCCGCCTTGCGCTAATATCATAATGCAATCAAGTTTCAAAACGGATGATCAGCCAGCCAGCTCGACTCACTTCCGCATCGTGGGACGTCTCGCTTTTCGAGACGGTTGTGGCTACCTCCATCAACGGCGTGGTGGCCCTCGACGATCAGGGGCTTATTCGGGGCTTTAACGACGCCTGCGAAGCGATGTTCCAGTACCATCGCGAGGAGGTTCTGGGGCACGGGCTGTTTGTTTTGCTCGCTTCGCCCCATTACGAGCAATACAAAGCCTATCCCAGCGCCTTCCAGAGTCCCGACCAAGCGACAACGAGGGGCACCGGACGCGAGATTAGCGCCCAGCGCAAAGACGGAACGGTCTTTCCCATCTACTTGTCGGTGGGCGAAAGCATCCACCAGGGCAAGCGGATGTTCTATGGCGTCATCCAGGACCTCAGCGAGATGCAGCACGAACGCGCCATGCATGCGGAAGAGCGCGCTTTTCTGGCGGCCATCGTCGATTCGTCCAACGACGCCATCATCAGCAAGACCCTGGATGGCAAAATTACAAGTTGGAACCGCGCCGCCGAAAATCTTTTTGGCTTCAGCGCTGCGGAGATGATCGGCACATCGATCAAACAGCTATTTCCGGCCGATCGCATCGGTGAGGAAGACGAAATCCTCGAGAAAATAAACCGCGGTATCAAGGTTGAGCATTATGAGACCGTGCGCCTCAAGAAAGATGGCACACCCATCGATGTCTCGGTGACGATCTCGCCCATCTGCAACGACGGCGGGCGGGTGATCGGCGCCTCCAAAACCGTGCGCGACATCACCGAGCAAAAGCAAAGCGAAGCGCGGCTGCACACGCTCTCCAATGAGCTTCACCACGTCGCTCGCCTCAGCGAAATGGGCCATATCTCTGCCGCCATCGCCCACGAACTCAATCAACCGCTCACCGCAGTGCTGAATTATACCAATGTTGCCAAGCGCTTAATCTCCCTGAACGGAGATCCGCAGAAGGTGATTGATGCCATCACCAAAGCCGGCGATCAGGCGGTAAGGGCGGGCAAGATCGTGCAGGGTCTGCGCAATTTTGTGGAAAAGCGCGATAGCACAAAGGCCCTGGAAGACATCAATGCGGTGGCCGAAGACGCCATCACCCTGGGTTTGATTGGAGTCAAGGCGAGCGACGTCCTTCTCGAGGTGCGGCTTGCCGAAAACTTGCCGCCCGTCATGGTCGACCGGATCCAAATCCAGCAGGTACTGGTAAATCTCTTGCGTAATGGCGCCGAGGCCATCCCTGGTGGGGAGCAAGGCAAACTAACGCTTACGACCGTACACGGTGAAGGCGGCGGGGTGGTTGTTCGGGTTGCTGATACCGGTGCCGGTATCTCGGAATACGTTGCCTCTCAGCTGTTTCAGCCATTTGTTACTACCAAGCCGGGTGGAATGGGAATAGGGCTTGCGATCAGTCGCTCCCTCATCGAGTCTCACGGGGGTACACTTACTGTTTCGCCCAATAAAGGCGGTGGTTCGGTATTCGAAATCACGTTACCGACCGCAGCCCCATAACGGAATAACCATATGGCCGAATCTGTTTTTGTCGTCGATGACGACGCTGACATTCGTGACTCGCTTTCGATGCTGCTCCAAGCTTCCGGCTATAGCGCCAAGGCCTTCGAATCGGCCACCTTGTTCCTGGCGAGCGACGCCTCTAATTCGGTGGGCTGCCTGATCGTTGACGTGCAAATGCCCGAAATGGACGGCATTGCCCTGCAAAAGGAGTTGGTCGCCCGCCATTCGCCTTTGCAACTCATTGTTATGACTGGCCATGCCGATATCCCTATTGCCGTGGGAGCCATGAAGGCCGGGGCGGTGGATTTTCTGGAGAAGCCGTTCGATGAGCCGGTCCTGCTCGGTAGCGTTCGCCGGGCTCTGGACCGCGCCACGTCCGCTGGGGATCAGGCAAAGGAAACCCGCAATGCGGCCGCCCACGTGGCTTTGTTGACCGAGCGGGAGCGCCAGGTTCTTGACCTGATCGTGGCCGGCAAGGCCAATAAGGTGATTGCACACGAATTGTCCATCTCCCCCAGGACAGTGGAAATTCATCGCGCCCGCGTGATGGAAAAGATGAATGCCGGCAATTTGGCCGATCTGGTCCGCAAAGCGCTATCGATCCCCTCCCAAGGCCCGTCATAACCATAGGCTTAGGCACTACCCCGTATTTCGCCAGGGTTCCCAGCAGGCTACATAAACCACCGAGGTATTGTGCCTTTTGGGACTGTGCGTGGCGACAATGGTCAACATTATTGACGACGATGACGCGGTGCGGGATTCCACACGCGCCTTACTGGAATCGTATGGCTACGAGGTTCGTGAGCATGCGTCAGCCGAGCATTTTCTGCGCGACTCAACCGCAAAACCCCATTGCCTTCTGGTCGACCAGCACATGCCCGGCATGACGGGGCTTGATCTTCTCGAGCATCTGCGCGCCCTGGGTGACATGACGCCCGCTTTGATGATGACCGGCCGCAGCGATCCTTCCCTCGAACCACGCGCGACGCGCATTGGCGTCACCCTGCTGCACAAGCCAGTACCGGAAGAGCAACTGGTATCGTGGATCGAACAAACGCGGCATGCTCACTCCTGACGCGGATGCGCATTTGAATCGCGCGCCATAGCGCGCAGCGTTGCTTCTCGCCACAGCTTTACGCCTGCCTGCATACAGAAACCATGGGGAACGTCCGCATCAATACCTGCGACATCAGGGAAAGTCCCAACTTACAGGCATTCCAAAAGAGTTGCATGGTGGGGACACAAACGATTGTGGGCGGTACGGACAGATGGGCAACAAATACACAGAGCGGCAGTCAACGGAGCGGGTCGTATCCCTGTCTCTGCTTTGCGAAGCGCAGCTCAAATCAGATGCCATCCGCCAAAGGCTGGCCGCGGTCGCCAACGATCTGCGTGTCGCTGCCGCAGAGTCGGAAATCGGAAGCGACCATCTTTTGAGTCTAGCCAGCCGTTTTGAACGTCAGTCCAGGGCGGGAGATAACGTATGATCGGGCATACCCTCAGCATGATCTTTCCAACGGCTGCAGTACCCCCCTGCTTCAGCTTCGGATCCCCTAAAGATCATGCCCGGGAGTCGATCACCGATTACTTCCTGCGCCTGAAAGACGAGTTGTTTTGGCCGCGGATACTCGTTCGCAGTGCACCCCCGCCAGACGAGTTCTGAGCCGATCGCGCCTGCCGGTTCCCCATAGCCGGCAGGCGCACCTTTTCGCCCTCCGCCTGCATTGCGTTTCCCGGCCATCTTGACCGCGAAGGTCTCGCCCGCTTAGCTCGCTTCTCGAAGATGTTCTGGGGCGGGTATGACGCGATCTTCTCTCTTTTGCGTACTGACAATGGCAGTGCTGGCCGTAGCGGCTGAGGCAGCGCCGGTTTCCGTCACCAATTCCTGGTTCCGTGCCCTGCCCGGCAAGCTACCGGCCGCTGGCTATTTCACCCTCAACAACAATGGCCGCACCCCGGTCGCCCTCACAGGTGCGCAATCCACCGGCTGCGGCATGCTGATGCTTCATATGACCCACAACATGGGCGGCATGATGCAGATGATGGAGGTGGACCAAGTGGAGGTGCCGGCAGGCGGCAGCGTGACATTCGCGCCCGGCGGTTATCACTTGATGTGCACGAATCCGACGGCTGCACTGACGGCCGGCGCCAAGCTGCCCGTGACTTTGCACTTTTCCGATGGCAGTCAGGTGAGCACGCATTTCGCCGTGCGCAACGCCAGCGGGCATTAGAACGACATCGGCTTCGATCGAAGCCTCTAAGCGCTAATCGACTTCTGTGACCGAGCAGCCCGGCACACCACGAAGGAAGCCGTCTGACAGTGGCCCCGGAAGATGCAGCACCGAGAGGCTCTCGCTGGCTTCTTGCGGGGTGGTGCTGCCATCCGCGAGATCGCGGAAAATGCGGGCGACGCGGACCATATCGCAGGTCTGCGGCGACAGACGCAGCGATACCACGCCGGCATCGCGCAAGGCCTCGACATGACGGACCACGGCGGTGACGACGAAGCCGAGGGTCTGGGTGCCGTTAACGGCTAAGAACGGGACACCATCCAGCGTCTCCACATTCATGCCATCGCGATCCCTATCGCAGACGAATTGGCAGGCATCCTTGGCCGTGCCCTTGGCGCGTGCGGAATAGCAGCGCGCCGATAAGGCCAGTGGCGGGCGGCCGAAAGCAAAGACCTCTACCGCCGCATTGCCCTGCGCCATGGTGCGAATGGACTCAAGCGGCAGTTCGGGCGGCAGGCAGATGCGTGTGGCGCCGAGCTTCAAATGCAGCGCCAGCGTATCTTCGTTGTAGATGTTGATGAAGGGCCCGACGCTGTGGGCCTTGCCGTTGAGTAAATGCACCGTAGCGATGTCGTTGGCCTCGATCTGATAACCGGCCTGGATCATGTCGCCAATATCGCGAATCTCGCGTTTTCCGGTGGGCAGCGCCAGGGTCGAATAGACAACCTCCTTGCCACCGCGTTCCAGCCGGTCAACCACTTCCAAGGTAACATCGTCGACGAAGGGCTTGCGTTTGGAGCAGACCACTTCGCCGAGACAGACGCGATCCACCGGCGCCTCATCGGCGATGCGGGCATAGAAATCCACCCATTGCTTGACCGGCCAATTGAATAGCACCGAGCCCAGCGTCAGAGAGAGGCGTTGCGTCATTGCCATCATCTCCACGTCTTCTTGTAAGCGCCGACGGTATCGCGCTGACCTTCGGTAAGACCGCGCAATTCATCGATATCGAATTTCTTGCCTGCCGCCATGGCGTCAATCGCTTTGCGGAAAGCGCGCACCACGCTGGAGATATAGGCCCGCCCACGCTGGCGTCCTTCGATCTTAAAGGCGGTGACCCCAATCTCGGCCAGACGCGGCAGCAGCGCCACGGCGTTGAGGCTGACGGGATCCTCGAAGAGGTGGGACATCGCCCCATCGGCCAGGAAACGGCCTTTGCACAGGGTGGGATAGCCGGCCGGCTCACCACGCTCGAAGCGCTCAATAGTAAAGCCGCCCACACAAGCCACCAAGGCGTCGCGATCTTCGCGATAGGTGACATGGCTCGGCGGCGAGCAGACGCCGGTCATGTTCGGCGATTTGCCGGTAGCATAGGAAGACAACATGCAGCGGCCCTCGGCCATTACACAAAGCCCGCCAAAGACGAAAACCTCAGTCTCACAAGGGGCGGCATGAGCGGTAAGGCGCGAGACCTCCTCCACCGTCAAAACGCGCGGCAGCACCACGCGGGCGATGCCGAAGTGGTCGCGATAAAATGCGATGGCTTCCGGCGTCGCCGCCGCAGCCTGCACCGACAAATGCAGGCGCTGCTTGGGATGGGCTTTACGGGCATAATCGACCAAGCCAACATCGGCCATGATCAAGGCATCAGCGCCCGCGGCCACCGCGTCATCGACACCGCGCTTCCACAGATCGGTGGCGCCGGCGCGCATGAAAGTGTTGAGGGCGATGGCAATCTTGGCGTCATGGGCATGGGCATAGGCGGCGGCCTCGCGCATTTCGGCGCGGTCGAAGTTTAGGCCGGGAAAATTGCGGGCATTGGTCTCATCGCGAAAACCGCAATAGACCGAATGGGCACCGGCATCGACGGCGGTTCTAAGCCCAGCAGGCGTTCCGGCGGGACAGACAAGTTCAAGCGGTGTGGTCATGACAGGCCCACCCCATTGGCGACTCCGTTGGGCCCGCTGTCTTCCGGCGCATCCAAGAGCCGCCGCACGCGCATAAACACCTGGCGCGCGGCCCGGTTGACCGGTCCCTGTATACCTTGCGGGAAACCCAACACGGTCGAAAGGTCAAGATCGGCGTTCTCGATAGCGTTGCGCAAGGCCAGAACCGCCTCGGTATCGCCTTCGATGGAAAGATCGCGCGAGAAGAACAGCGCGTCACCATCATAGGTTCCGTCGACCATCCCCAAGAGCACAACCAGCGGCGCCGCGATACGGGCATCGAAGTGCTCCGCCTCGCGCACCACCGACAGATGCGTGCCGCCGTCTTGCGGCATAAGCACAAACACAAAGGGACAGTCCACCGGATCGACGGCGAAGGTGCGCCCGCAATATTCCCCAAGGCGCGCGGCAAAGGAGGGGCGTGCCGCCATAGCATTGGTCATCAAATGGCGCGCCATAACCTCCAGCGGCTGCAGCGGCAGGAGGCCGGCAGCATTGGCGAAGAAAGGCGGCAGATGTCCACGCATAATTTGGCTCTTTTTCCGGGACGGGGATTTTAAGCACCTCCTCGACGGCCTCAACCCTTGACAGTACTGTTTGGCTGGTTTTGTCGCGGCCTTGCGGCAATTTGGATGCGGCCGTTGCCACTGCTTATCAGCCGCGCCCAAAGCGGGTAAGAGGCCGATTTATCCGCATACGCTCCCAAAAAGGAAGCGCTAACAAAGCTCTTCACCGATCAAGAGATTGTGGCTGACAGACCAAACCGCTTCTCCGCTGCCCCCCCGGACTGAAGATCGTGACGCTTCCTTGTTTCTTCAAAGCCGTCGCGATCCCACCCGATGTGCAGGACAGTTGCACTGCTTTGGCCGCTGGTATCAGCGAGCCCACGCCGGACAATTTTTCAGACCGGTTGGCCAATGGTGAGGGCACTTTTCGGATCAGACGCATGGCAGTGACTTGATCCAATCCGCTAACGACGGTGCTTTCGGTGACCAACCAAGCCGGCGAGCATTGACGGCTTTGACATAGCTGTTCGAGGCCGCGCCGAGACGGGCATACTCACCGTATTGTTGGATGACCTGTTCCACGGGCAAACTGACGGTCTTGCCGCCGAAGCCAAGATGGTTGCTGATAAGCCCAGCCAGATCCTTGAAAGAACTGTGACCATTCTCGGCAAAGAAGAATGAGCCGCCGGGGGCCTTCTCCATCGCCAACAGATAAAGGTCGACCAGATCGTCGATATGGACATTCGAGTAATAACTGAGGCCCTTGCCGAAATAGACCCCGGCACCAATCTGCCGGGAAAGAGCCGTCAGCTTCGGGATTTGATCACTGTCCGCCTGCAGACCGCGCCCTGTGCCGTAAACCATCGTCGGGCATATAACGATGCTACGCACGCCCTTTTCCATCGCGGCCTGGCGGATATAGCGGTTCATGTCGACGCGGGCCCGCCGGAATGGGACAGGTTCGAAATAGCTGTCCTCTGTCAGAGGTGTTTTGGTGGCATATTCGCCGTCGGCGTGATCGGCGACGATGGCCGAGCCCGTGGTGTGAATGAGGGTCTTACCACTGCGTTCGAGCGCCGTGACGAGCGCCACGACCGAGGCAGGGTGATCAGCACTTGCCGTATGGATGACGGCATCAGCCGCCTGCGCCGACTCCGTCAGAATAGCGTTGTCATCCATCGTACCGAGGATGGGCGCTATGCCACGCGCTTTCAGCAGGAGAGCCTTTTCGTCCGCCCGAACAAGGCCCGTGACGGAATGACCAGCCGCCACAAGCATTTCGGCGATGGAGCCACCAATATAACCCGTCGCGCCGGTGATGAATACTTTCATGCTATTTCTCCGTGATTTTGATGCGGACAAAAGCGTCACGCCGTACGACGCCCGCGATAGTCCAAAAGCGCCGTCATATTTTTGCTTTCGATTTCTGCGAATGCGGCCAGGGCGCCCTCGCCGCGCAGCGCAAGGTCGGGTGCAAGACCGTCGGCGAGTCGCTCGATCTGCATGTTGTTCCACGCCAGGACGTGAAAAATGCTGAGTGACGCCTCCGGCGATAGTAAGCTGTCGATTTCTCCGGCGAGCACACGGTGCGGGGCTTGCGGATCGGCGATCAGCGGCCGGCCGAGGCCGACGACGTCGAGGTCCCGCCCCAGCGCATCGGTCATACCGGCGACACTGCGAAAGCCGCCCGTTACCATTACCGGCATACGCGCCACATCTCGCACGGCGCCAGCAAGTGCCACAAAATAAGCCTCACGCGCCGAGCGGGAGACGTAATGACCGTCTTCGCCCTCCTCTTTGAGGGTAACGCCGACGACCTTGGGCTGCTCCAGCGTGCCGCCCGATAGCTCCAGCAAATCAAGACCCGTATTGTTCAGCCGCTTTACCAGTTCCACGCACTCCGCGTTGGTAAAACCGCCTCTCAAAAAATCGGAGGTATTGAGCTTGATACCGATGGGAAATTGCGATCCTACCGCGTCGCGGACGGCGGCAATCACCTCAAAGAGGAAACGGGCACGATTTTCGAGCGAGCCACCCCAGGTATCGCTTCGCCTGTTCGTCAGTGGGCTGAGAAACTGCGAGATGAGATACCCATGGGCTGCATGTAGCGACAGCCCCATGAAGCCGGCGCGTTTCACCTCCTTCGCGGCAAAAGCAAATTGTGCGATGGCATGGCGGATCTCGTCCTCACCCATCGGCTTGGGTTTGGCAAAGCTGAATCCAGCCTCCCGAATGATATCAATCTCGACATCGGACGGTGACAATGGCGCAGCATTGATATGGCTGCTGACCTGCCGCCCGGTGTGGCTGATTTGCGCCCAGAAATGGGCGCCGCCCGATTTGCCGACGGCAGCCAGCCGCGCGAGTTGCGTCTGGCCGCTTTCGTCATCGATCACGATGTTGTTCGGTCGCTCCAAGTGCCAGCGATCCACCTGGATATTACCCGTCAGCAGCAGGCCCGCGCCCGACTCGGCCCAGCGCCGGTAAAGAACCTCGAGCCGGGACGTAGCATGATTGCGAACATCGGCCAGACCTTCGCTCATCGCCGACTTGGCAAGGCGATTGTTCAGGATTGCGCCGCAAGGCAGGTGGAGCGGGCGAGCAAGCGGATGAGCCATAATTTTCTCCATGCGCCACAAACTCCCCATGCCCTTGCAGGATCGCAGCAGCACCTGTATTGGTTACATGCGACAGTACTCGCTGTCATACTAACGACAGTGATCACTGTCTAATGTTTTGTCAAGAGATCCGGATACGTGATGGCGAAGACTTGGTCGGCAGATAATCCCAAGGCGGCTCTGATGGACCGCAAACGCGCAGTCATTGTGGAGGCTGCTCTGAAGGCTTTTCTAGACGCGGGATATGCAGAGGCTTCCGTCAACCACATCGCCGCTGCCGCCGGGGTGTCGATCAAGACCCTCTACCGGCATTTCGAGAGCAAGGACGATCTGTTCAGCGCCGTGATGCAGGTTGCTTGTGGCAAGATGCCGGGCACAGATATTGCCAAAGAGGCGGAGCCATCACCGAGTTGGTACGGCGTTCCGCCGATCGAAGCGTTTCCGCAGGCAGGGGAAGAATACCTCTTCCATGCGCTGTCGCCGGATCAGGTGGCGCTTTATCGCGTTGTCACGCGCGATGCGCACCGCTTTCCGGAACTCGGGCGGCGCTACCAAGATGCAACAACCGGTTCCCGGGACGCAAAGTTTATCGGCTACCTCGATCTCTGGGCAGCACGCGAAGGTTGGATCGTGTGCGACAAGCGCGGCGCAGCGCAGGTGTTTGCGGGCCTGCTAAAGGCGCGTATTTTTGACGAGGTTCTCTTCGAGCTTCATCAACCATCGCAAGCCGAGATCAGCGACCATGCCCGGGACGCTGCCCAGAATATGCTTTTGCTTCTGCGCGCAAAACGTCTCTAAGAATTGTGTGATCCGCCGGATTTACACTGGGCCGCACAGTAGCCGCCCTCCAGCACGGGCAACGCTATCCTCGCGGGCTTGGGGGAGCAACCATGGACTGCTGCCAAAGGGATTTGGTAACCGCGAAAACGCCCTTCCATTGACCTTCGCCGTTTTCGCAGCGACGTACGTCGTCGCTCCTTCGTACTGGCGGCAGATTTCCGCGCTCACCTTCATACCCCGCGGCTCTGTTTGGAATGTGGTACAAAGAATACCTCTGATTTCATGTTTTTTGCCGTGGGTAGCAAATGCCTTGCGCCTGTGTAGAACCGGACAAATTCCCGTGTGAAGGGTGCCCCGAAAGAGCGTCCGCGCATAGCAATCATTGCCCGGCCCAATGGCTTTTTCAGCATTTCGGCGACAAGTGGACGCTCCCTATATTGGGCGCGTTACATCGCGGGCCCTTACGCTTCTCGCAATTTCGCAGGACGCTGCCGACGCTATCCGAACGGATGCTTATCCTGACGCTCAATAAATTAGAGAGCAATGGCTTCATTGCGCGCAACAAAACCGATGGTGCGCAGCAGCAGAATACCTACATGCTCACACCGCTAAGCCGATCATTGCTGGAACAAATATCCCATCTGCATCTTTGGATGGTTGATAACGCTTCGGCCTTACAGGCGGCCCACGACGCCGTGCAGGCGTCGCAGGACAGGACTTAGCGTGCAGTCACGGCGGTGTTCGATTGCATATTGTCATCGGTGCTGAGAGCCCTGGCCTGCCGGACGGCTTCGATATTGTGCTGCGACCACTGGATCAAGAGACCTAGCGGCTGGGCGAGCGAGCGCCCCAACGCGGACACTTCGTAGTGCACTTGGCGTGGGGCGGAGGGAACGACGGTCCGTGTCACCAAGCCAATCCGCACCAGCTTCTGCAAACTGCGACTGAGCATACGGCGAGAGATCGGATGCAGGGACACTTGCACCTCGTTAAAGCGCATAGCTGAAAGTTGCAGGGTACTGAGCACAGGAAGAGTCCACCGATCCGCAAACTGACAAAAGAGCCAGTGGGTCGGGCACGGTCCAAATGCCAGCGACGCCGAGACTTCACGAGAAGACTCCAGCCCGCCCCCGCACGGCGGAACTTGACTATCGCTCTCCATTGATCTCCGTGTTCTCTGCGTCAACGCGAGACCTACAATCCAGCGGGTTTTAAATGCTGTCTTGTGGTGTCTCCTCGCGGAAAAACCACTGTATGGGCACACCTAAGGTCTGGGCGATTTCATACAATCGCGAGGCCGAAATGCGGGTCTGCCCCTTTTCGTATTTCTGCAACTGCTGATAGGTCACGCCCAATTTCTGGGCCAGAACGCGCGCCTCGACATCTTGGGCGAGCCGCCATTTACGAAGCCGCAGTCCAATCTGGTGATCTACCTCGGTTGGCTGTTTGGGGGATGTGGCGGTCATTAATCCATCGATGTTGTGCGCGGCTTACAGTCATCGTCTTACGCGATGCATTGGTCATATTAGCAACAAATC
Source organism: Alphaproteobacteria bacterium (assembly GCA_015654635.1). GTDB lineage: Bacteria > Pseudomonadota > Alphaproteobacteria > Micropepsales > Micropepsaceae > Rhizomicrobium. Next base: position 34,264 of record JAATGP010000080.1, read on the forward strand.
CCGAATTACTAGTATGGGCAAAATGAATCATTCAAATTGCGCGTATCACATTGACCGGTCTGTTCGTCTTCCGCCACGCCGGGGCGAAGATTTGGCAACACAAGCGATGTCGCAGTTACCTCGCCTGTCACGTGACTGCCAGCGATCCATCGGACGGATATTCCGAAAAATGCGTGGTAGCAGGCGAAATCCGCGTACCCCGATTTGAATGTGACAGTTTAAGGAAGCGCCCGAACACATCTTGTCGTTGCACACGGAATTCGCATGCCCGTTGTCTTCCCGGCGTGCCCGTTCGCAAGGCCGTAGGTAACTCCATTGTTCGTGACAATCTGTCCAACCCATGCGGCAAAAAAAAAGCTTTTGCGATAACCACAGTTTTCTGTCGCGTAAGCCGCGCTTGATTCCTTGCTTGTAACCTGCCCCCCAATATTTGGTCGTTCACGTATCGTGTTTTCTTACGCGCCTTCGGGGGGTGAAATGTCCAATCAAGCAGATGGTACCGTGATTGAGATTGCCGGTTCGGCCGGCATTCAGAACATTCTCGGTATCCACGAACGCATCTTGACGGCGCTTCAAACAGACAAAATCGTCGTCCTCGATTTGGCGTGGGCTGAAGATACCGACATCGCACTCCTGCAGCTGATTGAATCGGCGCGCCGCTATGCCGTGGCGTCGAGGAAGACTCTGGTGCTGAAGCAGCCCGCCCGGCCCGATATACAATGTGATCTCGAGCGCGGGGGCTTTTTGAGCACTGACCTCGACCGCATGTTCTGGCTACAGGCAGTGGCGATCACCCCATGACCGCCATCTTGACCGTCGACGACTCCGCCTCCATCCGTCAAACCATAAAGATTGCCCTGACGGGTGCAGGCTATGAGGTCACAGGCGCAACCGATGGTATCGATGGTCTGCAGCATGCCGCCAACGCGCGCTACGACCTGATTATCACCGACCTTAACATGCCCAACATGGATGGGCTCACCATGATCCGCGAGTTGCGCAAGAAGCCATCCTATACCGGCGTGCCGATCTTGTTTCTGACCACCGAGAGCTCCGACACTGCAAAGCAGCAGGCCAAGGCCGCCGGCGCCACCGGTTGGCTGACCAAACCCTTCGACGCGGGCTCACTTGTGCGCGTCGTCCAGAAGGTGCTTGCACGATGAGTATTACCGACCCGCTCGACGTATTTCGTGCCGAATCCCAGGAACTCCTTGAGCGCATCGAAGAAGGCTTGCTCGATCTTGAGAGGCGCCCGGACGACGGCGAAGTTATCGCCCGGGTGTTTCGCGCGCTGCATACTCTGAAGGGCTCTGGCGCGATGTTTGGCTTTGACGCTTTGGCTTCGTTCACACACCACTGCGAAAGTGCTTTTGACCGGGTGCGCAAGCGTGAGGCAGCTGCAACACCGCGATTAATCGAAGCGGTTCTCGCCGCGCTGGATCATATGCGTGCGCTGGCACAGCGCCCCGATGCGACCGCTGAGGGCGGTGAAATTCTTTTGACCAACTTGCGTCAGGCGATGGACGACGAAGGCTCCACTAACACCCATCCCCCCTCGTCCAAAACCTGGCGCATCTTCTTTTCGCTGCCGACCGATTGCTTGATCAATGGCACACGACCGTTGGCATTGCTCGACGACCTGCGCAACCTCGGCGAGGCTGAAATTGTGGCGGTCACAAGCAAAATCCCGGATCTGGCGCAGCTCACGCCAACGGAATGCCATTTGGCCTGGGATGTCCTGTTGGCGTCGAGCGAGCCGAAATCAGCCATCGAAGACGTGTTTCTGTTCGTTATCAGCGACATGGTGCTTGAGATCGAGGACGTGACCGACCGCGGCGACACCCTCTCCACCGCGCCACCACAGTCCGATAGTCCAGCCGAGCCGGAGAAATTCGAGACCCGCACCACGATGGCGGCGCAGACCGTTCGGGTCCCTGCCAGCCGACTTGACGAATTGCTCGATCAGGTCGGCGAATTGATGATTGCCCAATCGCGGCTCAAGCAGGCTTCCGCTGCCAGCGCCGATAGCAATCTGCGCTCCGTCGTCGAGGAGATCGAACGGCTGGCTTCGGTGTTGCGCGACTCCATGATGTTTGTGCGCATGGTGCCGATCAGCCAATTGTTCGGCCGCTTCCGCCGCCTTATCCACGATCTCGCTCTCGAGACCGGCAAGCAGATCGAATTTGCCGCAGAAGGCGAGACCACCGAACTCGACAAGACTGTGATCGAGCGCTTGGCCGATCCTTTGATCCATCTTATCCGCAATGCCGCCGATCACGGCCTGGAAAGTGCCGCCGACCGTTTGGCAGCGGGCAAAGCCCAAACAGGGCGCATCACATTATCGGCCCGGCAGGTCGGCGCCGAGGTCATCATCACGGTCGGCGATGATGGCCGCGGTATCGACAGGGCGCGGGTGCGTGCCAAAGCCGAGGAACTGAGGATGATCACGCCGGGCGCACAGCTCAGCGATCACGATATCTACCAACTGATCACGAAGCCGGGCTTCTCGACAGCGGCGAAGATTTCGAACCTTTCCGGCCGCGGTGTTGGCATGGATGTGGTGAAGCGCACGATCGAAGGCTTGCGCGGCACGCTCGAACTGTCGTCGACCCCAGGCGCGGGTTCTTTGGTCGATCTTCGCATTCCGCTGACACTGGCGATTATTGAAGGCCTTTTGGTTCGCGTTGGCGATGGGCGCTATGTCATTCCACTTTCCTGCGTCGAAGAGTGCATTGAGCTGTCTCCCGAGCTGGATATGCGTTCCACCGGCCGTTGCTTCGTGACGTTGCGCGATTGCCTGGTGCCGCTTCTCCGCCTGCGTGAACTCTTCGCCATCGAGAACCCACCCGATCCACACCAGAAAATCGTTGTCGTATCCACCGGTGCGGAGCGCGTCGGCCTCGCGGTCGATCAGATACTCGGCCACCACCAGACGGTCATCAAACCGCTGTCGCGTTTTCATACCAACGTCGAAATGTTTTCCGGTGCGACGATCCTGGGCGACGGCTCTGTGGCACTTATATTGGACGTCATGCACCTGGTCGCGGAAGGCCAAAAACAGGAGGGGCAGCTTCGCGCTGCAGGTTGATGGCCATGAGCTTGGAACAATCCCTCGAACACGATGCAACGGGCCATTTGCAGGTTCTGACCTTCGATATGCAAGGCGAGACTTTTGCCATCGAGGCGGTGATGGTTCGCGAAATCATCGACCACATGCCCGAAACCAATGTGCCCACGGCCCCAGAAATGGTCAGCGGCCTCGCCAATTTCCGCGGCCGCGTCATACCATTGGCGGATTTGCACCACGAGTTCGGCTTTGCCGCGGCGGGCAAGACACTCCATAGCCGCGTCATCGTGATCGAGATCGTTCTGGATGGTGAACCGACCTTGGTTGGCCTTAAGGCGGACAAGGTGCACGAGGTCACACTATTGGAACTGGCTTCGACGGAGAATCCACCACGCGTTGGCATGCGCTGGCGCCCAGACTTTATCCGTTGCATCGCCAAGCGGGCCGGCGACTTCATCATTGTGCCCGATCTAGAACGGATTTTCGCAACCAGCTTCGAGACCGATCGATCAATAGCCCAACAATTCACCCAACATTGACGGCGATTCCTCTCGGGAGGGAACAATGCGTTTTACCATCAAGCTGAAACTGGGCTTGGCCTTTGGCCTTATCACCGTCCTTCTGTTGGCCGCCTCGTATTTGGGCATTAGCAGCCTGTCGAGTTTGGACGCCACGATGGATGGCCTGATCACAGGACCCGTCGACCGTCTGAGTACCGCCAAAGAGGTGAAAATCGATCTTCTCGATATTGCCCGGGAAGAAAAAAATCTGATCCTGGAATCCGACGAAACCAAGCTTCGGGAGATTGACGAGAGAATCGCAAAACTGCGCACCGAGATCGAAGGCGATTTCGATCACGGCGAGAAGATCGCCAGTGAAAAGGGCGCAGTCATCTACAAGTCCATCCGTGACAATTGGGAACGGTTCAAACAACTCGATACCAAAATGCGCGAGTTCGCCCTTGCGAATAAAGACGACCAAGCCAAAGCACTGACCTTGGGCGAAATGGCGGTGCTCAACAACGAAAACCTGGCCCACGCGGATGAACTGGTCGGGCTGACCACCACCGCCATGAAGCAGGCTTCGGATGAAGCGGAGCAATCCTATCAATCAACCCACACCATACTAATCAGTGTGATGATCGCCGCACTCCTTATCGCTGTTGGCTCTGCCGCATGGATCATGATCTCCATCAGCGCCGGTTTACGCAGGATCACCATCGCCACAGAAGCTGTGGCGGGCGGCGACCTGACGCGTACCGTCGAAGTGCGGACCAACGACGAGATCAAGGACGTTATCGAAAAGGTCAATCTGATGGTAGAGCGCCTGCGAGACGTGGTTGGCGACGCGATTTCGGCCGCGGGGAATGTCTCCGCAGGCAGTCAGGAATTGTCGTCCGCTGCCGAGCAGGTGAGCCAGGGCGCCGCCGAACAGGCCTCATCTGCGGAAGAGGCCTCCGCTTCGATGGAAGAGATGGCAGCGAACATCAAACAGAACGCCGATAATGCCGCGCAGACCGAGAAAATCTCCAAGCAGTCGGCCAGGGACGCGGAAAGTTCCGGTTCGGCGGTCATGAAGGCCGTCGATGCCATGCGCATCATTGCCGAGAAAATCGTCATCGTTCAGGAAATCGCCCGCCAGACCGATCTGTTGGCGCTGAATGCAGCGGTGGAAGCGGCCCGTGCCGGCGAACACGGCAAGGGTTTCGCGGTCGTGGCCTCAGAAGTGCGTAAGCTCGCAGAGCGTAGCCAAACGGCGGCAACGGAAATCAGCTCGCTGTCGAGCGATACGGTGAAGGCCGCTCAGACTGCCGGCGAAATGCTCGGTAAGCTGGTGCCAGACATCCGCCGGACGGCTGAGCTGGTGGCAGAAATTTCCGCCGCTTGCCGTGAACAGGACATCGGTGCCGCTCAAATCAACGAAGCTATCCAGCAGCTCGATAAGGTAACGCAGCAAAATGCTTCGGCATCGGAAGAGATGTCTGCAACCAGCGAGGAACTCGCCTCGCAGTCCGAGGAGCTGCAGACCTCGATTGCCTATTTCCGTACAGACGACAGTACGGCACGGAGCAAGATTTCCGCATCGCGAACGCCGCAAAGGCGCGCCGCCGCCCCTGCCCGGCCGCTTAATCCCGGCAAAATCGCGTCCAAACCGATCACGCCGAAGTCTGGCAAGAGCGTCGCCGAGCAGCAGGCGCGCGCCAAAGGCTTTGCCCTCGACATGTCAAATGGCGCTCGCGACGAAGGCGATGATGGTTTCAAAGAGTACGCCTGACGCAAACGGAATTCGCGAACCAACAGAGATTCCTACATTCTATTTAAGGAGAGGCTATGCGCTTCACCATCAAACTGAAGCTGGGGTTGGCCTTCGGGCTTATCACCGTCATGCTGTTGGCCGCGTCGTATTTGGGCGTCAGCAGCCTTGGAGAACTCAACGATACCCTGTCCGCGCTTATCGCTGGGCCGATGGAACGCCAGACCACGGCCAAGGAAGTAAAAATCGATCTCCTCGACCTGGCCAGGGAAGAAAAAAACCTCATTCTTGAGACTGATAACGCCAAACTTCGCGTCATCGACGACAGGATCGCCAAACTCCGTAGCGAAATTGAGGGTGATTTCGATCACGGTGAGAAGATCGCCGACGAAAAGGGCAAGCTCACCTATAAAACCATCCGGGATAACTGGGATCAATTCAAGCCGCTCGACGCCAAGATGCGTGAACTCGCCCTTGTGAACAAGGACGACGAAGCCAAAGTATTGTCGATGGGGGAAATGGCCCGCCTCAACAACGAAAATCTCGGGCATGCCGACGAACTGGTCGAACAAACGAACGCGACGGTGAAGCAGGCCGATGATGATGCGGAGCGATCTTATCAGTCGACCCGGGCGGTATTGCTCGGTGTCGCCGCATTGGCACTCCTGCTCGCCGCCGCATCGGCTGCTTGGGTGATGATCTCGATCTCTCGCGGTCTCAAGAAGATCGGCTTGTTGGCGCAGGCCGTCGCGATCGGCGATCTTGACCAGCACATCGAGATCAAGACCGATGACGAGATCAAAGATGTGGTCGATTCCGTCAACATCATGACCACCAATTTGCGCAACACCGCAGCGATGGCCGATCAGATTGCCGGTGGCGACCTTACGGTGCGGCCCAAGCCGCTCTCGGACAAGGACAAGCTCGGCAGAGCGCTGGAAAGTATGGTCGACCGTCTGCGCGGTGTGGTGGGCGATGCCATTGCAGCCGCCAACAACGTCTCCGCGGGCAGTCAGGAACTGTCAGCGACTTCGGAGCAGATGAGCCAAGGCGCCACCGAACAAGCGTCTTCTGCCGAAGAAGCTTCGGCTTCGATGGAAGAGATGGCGGCAAATATCAAACAAAACGCCGACAATGCCGCGCAAACCGAGAAAATTTCCAAACAATCGGCCAAGGATGCCGAAGCCTCTGGCGAGGCCGTCAGCAAGGCGGTTTCCGCTATGCAGACCATCGCCGATAAAATCAACATCGTGCAGGAAATTGCGCGCCAGACTGACCTGTTGGCGCTGAATGCGGCGGTGGAAGCAGCACGCGCCGGAGAACATGGCAAGGGCTTCGCGGTGGTGGCCTCAGAGGTGCGCAAGCTCGCCGAACGCAGCCAGACGGCGGCCACCGAAATTAGCGCACTGTCGAGCGAAACGGTGAAATCGGCCCGTACCGCTGGCGAAATGCTGGGCAAACTGGTGCCAGACATTCACAAGACCGCCGAACTGGTGTCGGAAATTTCCGCCGCCTGCCGCGAGCAGGACATCGGCGCCTCTCAAATCAATGAAGCCATCCAGCAGCTCGACAAGGTAACGCAGCAGAACGCCGCCGCCTCGGAAGAAATGTCGGCGACTAGCGAGGAACTCGCCTCGCAATCCGAAGAACTGCAGACCTCGATCGCTTATTTTCGTACTGACGCTAACGCGGGCGGATACGGACAGGTGAAGCCAGCCTATGCCCCCATCAAAAAGCCAGTTTCGGCCAGCCCGGTCAAGACCGCCGTCAAGCGGCCCGGTAAACCCAACGGGCGTCCCGGCGCTTCCGTGGCCGAACAACAGGCGCGCGCCAAAGGCTTCGCTCTCGATATGTCGCTGACTCATCGCGACGCCGACGATGATGGCTTTAAGGAGTACGCCTCCGATGGCCGATGAGAACCAATACGTCACTCTGTGTCTGGGAGCGGAGGTGTTTGCCGTACCGGTCGCAGTGGTTCGTGAGATTTTGGACTACCGCGCCAGTTTCCGCGTCCCAGAGGGACCGGATTACCTCGTCGGTTTGATCGATGTCCGCGGCCAGGGTGTTCCAGTGATCGATCTCAGGCGCAAACTTGGCTTGCCGCCTGTGGAGCCTGGGTTGACCACCCGGATCATGGTCATCGATGTGCCACTGGGGGATCGCTTGCTGCCGCTTGGCCTGGTCGCCGATAAAGTTCTGGAAGTCGTAAGTTTTCCGGAAAGCGAGATCAATGCGGCGCCAGATGTCGGCGTGCCGTGGCGTTCAGACTATATCGCAGGCGTCGTGCGCAGTGCCGGTAGCTTTGTCGTCATCTTTAACCTGCCGAAATTGCTCACGGCGACGGAAGCGGCGTTGTTATCATCGAACTCAGATAGGGCAGCGTAAGGTTTGGTGCTGTGATGTGGAACTCTTTGTTGACCGCTTCCGATGCGGCGGAATTGACGCCAGCTCAGAACGGCTTCGCACCGCTCAGTGAGCGGAATTTCGTCCGGATATGCGATGTCATCCGGCAAGCCTGCGGTATCCACATCACCGCCAAGAAAAAGACGCTGGTAGAAGGGCGCATGCGCCGGCGGATGCGGGCCCTCGACATACCAGACCCTAACACATACTGTCGTCTGTTGCTGGAAAGCGATCCATTGCAGCAGGAATTGGCGCATTTCATTGACGCCGTTACCACCAATAAAACCGACTTCTTCCGCGAACCAAAACATTTCGATTACTTGCGTGACGTATTCTTTCCGCAGGTTCTTGCCAGGGGGCAACGTTCACTGAAGATGTGGAGCGCAGCCAGCTCTACTGGCGCCGAGGCCTATACGCTGGCGATGGTCGCCGATGATTTCTTTGCCGCCCAGGGCGGTTTCGACTTCACGATCTTGGCAACGGACATCTGTAGCGAAGTACGAGCCAAGGGCGTTGCGGCGCGCTATCCTTTCAACATGATGGAACCGATCCCGGAAGAGTTCCGCCGCCGCTACATCATGATCGCTAAAGATCCGTCACGCCAGGAATTCCGCATTGTACCAAAGTTGCGTGCTAAGGTTCAGTTTCAGCGCGTAAACCTTATCGCGGACAGCTATCCCTTCGAACGCGACTACGACATCATTTTCTTACGCAATGTGTTGATTTATTTTGATCGCGCAACGCAGAAAGCGGTGTTGCGACAGCTGTCTGCCCATCTGAAGCCCGGTGGACATTTTTTTCTGGGCCACTCAGAGACGTTGGCGGGTAGCAGCCTACCGTTCGAGCAAGTCGCCAGCACTATTTTCGTGCGCCGGTAAAGCATGCTCAAGCACTCTGAGAAAATCAAAGTGATGATTATCGACGACTCCGCCTCCATGCGGCAGGGGTTGACGGACATTCTGGAGAACGACAGAGAGATGGTGGTCATCGCCACGGCCGCAGATCCCTTTGCGGCAGCGCGCAAGCTGACGACCATGGTGCCTGATGTCATCACCTTGGATATCGAGATGCCGCGCATGGACGGGTTAACCTTCCTGCGGAAACTTATGGTGCAGCATCCCATTCCGGTAGTGATGTGCTCATCCCTACTCGACTCCGGATCGCAGACATTGCTACAGGCGCTGGAGGCGGGTGCCGTCGATATCATCCTTAAGCCGACCGCCGGCATCGCCGAATATCTCGCAGATTCTAGAATCCAGATTTGCGACACAGTAAAGGCTGCCGCCCGGGCCCGGCTCGGTGTGCGCACGAAAAGGCCGGCGCCCCTGAGCCATGAGCCGGAAAAGAAGTTGACGGCCGATGCCATGCTGCCACCACCCCGCTGCCATGCCTTGGCCAAGACATCAGCCATGGTCGTGTGCATAGGCGCTTCAACGGGCGGTACAGAGTCCTTGCGTGAGGTATTACAGGCCTTGCCCGCCGACGCCCCGGGCATTGTTATCGTTCAGCATATGCCGGAAAAATTCACGACATCGTTTGCCAAGCGCCTCAATGAATTATGCGCGGTCGAAGTAAAAGAAGCCGAAGATGGCGATGCCGTATTGCAGGGCCGTGTCTTGATCGCGCCCGGCAATCGCCACACGCTTCTGATGCGATCGGGAGCGCGCTATTACACCGAGGTCAGGCAGGGCCCCCTGGTTTCGCGTCACCGCCCTTCAGTGGATGTACTATTCCGTTCGGCCGCCATATCGGCAGGCTCGAACGCCGTCGGCGTGCTGATGACAGGTATGGGCGATGATGGCGCGCGGGGCCTGCAGGAAATGAAACAGGCCGGCGCCTACACCGTCGCACAGGATGAGGCGACGTCCATTGTCTTCGGCATGCCGAAAGAAGCGATCGCGCGCGGTTGTGTTGATCGTGTCGCCCCGCTGCAGACGATAGCACATGAGATCTTACGGTCCGCGCGCGCGTTCACGTTGTCTGGTCACACGTAAAAGCAGCGCAACTGCATGCGGTATCACGGATTTTCCGAGGGTCATTTCGCCTGCGTTGCGGAGCTGACGGTCCCGCTTCTGAGGCGGCTGTCGAAGCAGATCTGTGTTTGGCCCTCGTCTCATGGCTAGAACGACGCACAACAGGCCAGAGCGAAAAGGGCGTGATACCGCAGATTAAAGTAGCATCGAATTCGCACTCATCCGCGACATTCCCATAAGCTCCATCAAGGTCAAGGCATCAAAAGGCGCCCGCACCTTAATGTCATTGTCGAAATAGACATAGACGTCACGGTTACGTTTGGGTGCGAACGGGCCAACATGCTTGCCTTGCGCTTCCTGGCCGTGCGCCCGGGCGTTGAGACGCGCAGCCCATTGTGCGAGGGCCTTTGGCCCATAGCCGCTGGCATAGAGCTTCTCTGAACCGTGGAGGCGGACATAGACAAAATCGGCGGTGACATCCATCAACCGCGGCCACTCCACGGTATCGGCAACGACCAAACCGATTTTGTGCTTGCGCAAGAGTTTTACATAAGTGGGATCGCAAAAGGAGTTGTGCCGAATTTCCATCGCATGGCGGAGAGGACGCTCGGCATCCGCTTCGAGATAAGCGCGACCGTTCAGATACGGGTCGTGGTGTTGTGCCAACTGCGCGGCTTGATGCGTGGTGCGTGGCAGTTGATCGAAAAATGCCGCTAAGCGTTCCGGATTGAAGGTAAAACTGGGCGGTAACTGCCACAAAATGGGCCCCAACTTATCCTTGAGTGCCAAGAGACCGGAAGCAAAGAAATTGGCCAGTGGTGTCTGGGCGTCCTTGAGCCTCTTCACATGGGTGATAAGACGGGGGCCCTTTACGGCAAAGATAAAGCCGTCTGGCGTCGCATCATGCCAACGGTCAAAATATTCCGGCCGCTGTAAGGAATAGAAAGTGCCGTTGATCTCGATACTGTTGAACTTGTCACCGGCAAAGGCAAGTTCATCGGCCTGCCGCAGTCCCTTGGGATAAAACTTGCCCCGCCAAGGTGCATAGCGCCAGCCGGAAATGCCTATGCGGATTTTTCCTGCCATATGTGGAACTGGCTCCATCCTCCGCCCGGCAACCCCGGCATCAACTCTTTTTCTTAGCCTTCTTGGCCGTCGCTTTTTTGGGAACTTTCTTCCCTTTTTTTCGCGCCTCCGATAAGCCAATGGCGATTGCTTGCTTTCGACTTGTCACCTTGCCGCCTTTACCGCTCTTCAGGGTCCCCTTTTCTGACTTCTTCACCGCCCGCTTCACGTCATTGCCCGCGGTTTTGCTATACTTTGCCATAAAGCCTCCGTGTAGGGTCTGGTAAGAGCCATATGGCTCCGTCATGGAAGCGTAAGTCCTGAATGGAAAAAATGTTGCGCTTCGCCTTAAACAAACCTTGGTGAAAGGGGTCTGCCGTCATGCCACAGACCCCTAGTGCATCAGCGCGACAGCGGCCAACAGCGGCGCTTGGTGTGCCCGCTGCCGAACAGAACGCAGCCCTGTTGCGCCTGCCGCCCGCCTTCTTCAACCGGCCCAGCGATATCGTCGCGCGCGAACTTATTGGAACAGTGCTACTGGTCGATAAGATCGGGGGCACGATTGTGGAAACGGAGAGCTATGACGGAGATGATCCAGCCTCTCACAGCTATCCCATGCGACGGACGGCGCGCAATGCGGTCATGTTCGGGCCGCCCGGACATGCCTACATCTATCGCTCCTATGGCATTCATTGGTGTCTGAACTTCGTCTGCGAGATGGCAAGCGCTGTTCTCATCCGTGCCATTATCCCTGAGCATGGGGTCGGGGCCATGCAACAGAGGCGCGGTATGACGGATGTGGAGCGGCTATGTTCCGGTCCAGGCCGGCTTTGTCAGGCGCTGGCTATTACCGGTACCTTGAACGGAGCATCGCTTTTTGCGAGACCATTTTCGTTGAAGGGCGGCGGCCAGATTGCCGAACTTCATACAGGACCGCGTATCGGCATTACCAAGGCGGTCGATTTGTATCGTCGCTTCGGTCTGAAAGGATCGGCATTTTTAAGCAAGCGCTTCTAGGGCCGAGACTCATTAAATCCACCAGACGATGGCGGCCACGAGGCATACGGAAGCGTGGTAGTTCCTGGCGAGCCTGTTATAGCGAGTTGCGATACGCCGGAAGTCTTTGAGACGGCAGAATGCATTCTCGATGCGGTGGCGCTGCTTATAGGATTTCCTGTCGAAGCTGAATGGCTGCTTGCGGTTCGATTTGTTGGGAATCACAGGCTTGGTGCCGCG
>JAATGP010000053.1 GCA_015654635.1 Alphaproteobacteria bacterium
CCGACAAGGAATTCCAGCGCATGCGCTCGGCCTCCATCGCCGTGCTGCGCGAGATCGGCGTCGAGACCGGCGGCTCCAATGTGCAATTTGCCGTCAACCCGGCCGACGGGCGCATGGTGGTAATCGAGATGAATCCGCGCGTTTCGCGCTCATCTGCTTTGGCGTCAAAGGCCACGGGCTTTCCGATTGCCAAAGTCGCCGCGAAACTGGCGGTCGGCTACACGCTGGACGAACTGCAGAACGACATCACCGAAGTCACCCCGGCGAGCTTCGAGCCCAGCATCGATTACGTGGTGACCAAGATTCCGCGCTTTGCGTTCGAGAAATTCCCCGGCGCCGAACCCAATCTGACCACGGCGATGAAGTCGGTTGGCGAAGCCATGGCCATTGGGCGGACTTTCGCCGAATCCTTCCAGAAGGCGCTGCGCTCGCTGGAGACTGGGCTGACGGGTCTCGATGAAATGGAGCTGCCCTCCGATCCTTCCGGCATCGCCGAAGCTTTGGCGCGCGCCACCCCCGACCGCATCCTGCTCGCCGCCCAAGCCATGCGCCAAGGCGTGTCGCTAGATGAAATCCACGCCATCACCAAGTACGATCCCTGGTTCCTCGGCGAGATCAAAGAGATCATCGATGTGGAAGCCGAAGTGCGTGCCAATGGCTTGCCGAGCGATGCGGCGGGCTTGCGCCATCTGAAGGCGATGGGATTTTCCGACAAGCGGCTGGCCACCTTGACCGGCCTCAGCGCCAAAGAGGTGCAGAAGCGGCGCCGCGACGCGGGCGTTCGTCCTGTCTTCAAGCGTATCGACACTTGCGCTGCCGAGTTCGCCGCCAATACGCCTTACATGTATTCGAGCTATGAGACCGGCCTGACGCCCGAATGCGAAAGCCGCCCCACCGATGCCAAGAAGGTTATCATTCTGGGCGGCGGACCCAATCGCATCGGCCAAGGTATCGAGTTCGACTATTGCTGCTGCCATGCCGCCTTCTCGCTCTCCGAACAGGGCTATGAAACCATCATGGTCAACTGCAATCCGGAGACGGTCTCCACCGATTACGACACCTCGGACCGGCTCTATTTCGAGCCGCTGACGGCGGAAGACGTATTGGAGATCATCGAGACCGAACGCAGCAAGGGCACGCTGGCGGGCGTTATCGTCCAGTTCGGCGGTCAAACCCCGCTCAAGCTGGCCAACCGGCTGGTCGAAGAAGGTGTGCCAATCCTGGGCACTTCCGCCGATGCGATTGATCTGGCCGAAGACCGCAAACGCTTTCAGGTGCTACTGCAAGAACTCGATCTGAAACAGCCGCGCAACGCCACCGCTATGACCGCGGAAGAGACCATCGCGGCGGCACAGGAGCTGGGCTATCCCGTCATCCTGCGTCCTTCCTACGTGCTGGGCGGCCGCGGCATGGTCATCGTCACCAGCGACGAACAAGTCAAAGCCGCGGTGCAATCCGGCGAACTGTTCCGTATTTCCGGCGACAACCCGGTTTTGATCGACAGCTTTCTTAATCGCGCCACCGAAGTGGATGTGGATGCGATCTGCGACAGCGAAGGCGAAGTCTTCATCGCTGGGATCATGGAGCATATCGAGGAAGCCGGAGTCCATTCGGGCGATAGCGCTTGCGCCATCCCGCCCCATTCGCTTGGCCGCGATGTGGTCAAGGAAATCGAACGCCAGACCGTTGCCATGGCGCGGGCCCTGAAGGTTCGCGGCCTGATGAATGTGCAATATGCGGTGCAGAACGGCGATATCTATGTGCTGGAGGTCAATCCGCGCGCCAGCCGCACCGTGCCCTTCGTCGCCAAGGCCATCAACCTGCCCATCGCGGCGATTGCCGCGCGCGTCATGGCGGGCGAGACGCTGGCCGAAATCCCGCATTCGCGCACCAAGACCACCCGCATTTGCGTCAAAGAAGCGGTGCTGCCCTTCGCGCGCTTCCCCGGCGTCGACACCCTGCTCGGCCCGGAAATGAAATCGACCGGCGAAGTCATGGGCCGCGATTCCAATTTCGGCCGCGCTTTTGCCAAAAGCCAGATCGGCGCCGGGGCCAAGCTGCCGCAAACGGGCACCGTCTTCATCTCGCTGCGCGAGGCCGACAAACATGAGGTCGTGGAAACCGCCAGCAGCCTGATCAGCATGGGCTTCAAGATCATCGCCACCCGCGGTACCGCAAAAGTGATCGCAGCAGCTGGACTCGAGGTCAAAATCGTCAACAAGGTGCGCGAAGGCCGCCCGCATGTGGTGGACGCGATCAAGAACGGCGAAGTCCAACTCGTCTTCAACACCACCGAAGGGGCGCGGGCTATCTCCGACTCGCTGTCGATCCGCCGCACCGCGCTGGTGATGAAGGTGCCCTATTATACCACCCTGGCAGGTGCCGCCGCCGCCACCCAAGCCATCGCGGCACTGCGGGCCGGCACGCTGGACGTCCGCCCCCTGCAAGAAAAATCCCAATCCGAAGATTTTCTTACAGATTAACAAGGGGTTAATGGGAGGGCATGGCCTATCCGGGGGGACCTGCACTTGCAGTCCCTGGCCGCCCGCCCTAGACTTGTCGTCCCCTTTTTTGGCCGGGACAATCGTGGCCATATGGTGAGAGCGGGCCCCTTTCCACTGCCGCCTTTCGGCCTGCAGGAGCGGGAGGGGAAGGCTTTGCCGGTAATAGGATTTGTAACGCAATGGAACGCATTCCGATGACCGCCTCGGGCTATAAAGCCCTGGAAGAGGAGATCAATCTTCTGAAGAATGTCGAGCGACACGCGGTGATCGCCATGATCGCAGAAGCGCGTGCCCATGGCGATCTATCAGAAAACGCCGAATATCATGCCGCCAAGGAGCGGCAATCCTTCATTGAAGGCCGTGTGATCGAGCTGGAAGACCAGATCGGCCGCGCCGATGTGATCGATGTGTCGAAGCTCTCCGGCGCGACCGTCAAATTCGGCGCGACGGTGACGCTGGTGGATGTCGACACCAACGAGGAGCGCAAATACCAGATCGTGGGCGACTTCGAGGCCCAGCCCAAGAACGGGCGCATTTCCATTTCCTCGCCGATCGCGCGTGCCATCATCGGCAAAAGCGTCGGCGATACCGTGGAAGTGGCCGCCCCCGGTGGCGCACGGTCTTACGAGGTCCTGAAAGTCCAGTGGATCTGACAGGAGCTTCAGACAAATAATGCAGCGGAGCGCCCCCAAAAGGGGCGCTTTGTCTTTGTGCAAGACGGCTGACGGCCTATTTGCTCGGATCGAACTTGATCGGAACCTTGATCGAGCCGGTCCGCGAGCCGACCGGCAGGGCATCGGCAACGCAGATCGCCGCCTTATCAGCACCGGGAATGGCGCCGGCGTCCACCACCTTGCAATCGGAAAGCTTGCCGTCTGCGGCGGTGCATTCCAGCATCACGCTTGCCGCCTTGTTAATCGAAAATTTCGCCGCGCAGCTGGCGAATTGGTCCGCCAAGTTTCCCGCCTGCGCCGGCATCGCCAGGGCGGCGACCATGGCCGCGCCCGCCAGCAAAATACCAAACCTCATCTTGCTCATAGTTTTCCCACCCTATTTATGTGACCGGTCTCGAGCCGGATTTCGGTGAGGCTAATCGCCACTGATTAAAATATTGTCGCCATGCCCAACAATCAGCGTACGGCAAATGTGACAGGCTTAACAAATCCTTTCCGCCGCACCGTCCTGCACCCCGCACGCGCGACATCGAAGCGAGGCCGCGTTAATCCTGTGGTGAACTTCTCATGCGCACACTGGCGAAAATATGGGGATGTCCCTTCGGGGAAACGGAAAAAAGGAATGGCAGTAATGGGATTTCGGCTGGCGGATATGCCACTTCTCGTCAAAATTGCCTTCGCACCCACGGTTGCGTTGGTGGCGTTGGCAGGTGTCGCTATGGTTTCGATCAACGCGCAAAGAGACTCGGCAGCAGCACTGCGCAATGTCGTTGAAGTCGAGATGGTGAAGAGTCTGGAGATGAAGAACATCTCTCAGAAGATCCAGATCGCGCACGGCCAGCTCTATATCCTGCTCACGCATGCCGCGGGCAAGATCGATGCGGGCAAGCTTGATGCGCAGACCAAGGATTTGATCGCCAGCCTCGGCGCGATCCAGGCGAGCCTCAAGACGCTCGAACCGAAAATGTCGGTCACGCAGAAGCCGCTGGTCGTCAAGTTGGAAAAGCAACTCGACGAGACCAAGAGCGCTGTAGACCTCGTTGGCGGCATGATGACCGCCGATTTCTCCGCGGCGGTCAGCTTTGTCGACCCCTTCGAGAAAAGCTATCAGCAGATGGGTGAAACCCTTGATCAGCTCGTCAAGCTGACCCAGGACAGCACCAATGTGCAGGCCACCGCCAGTGAAGCGCGGGCCACCGCCACGCAAGAGTCGATCACCACTGCCGCGATCATCACCCTGATTCTGGTCGGCGCGCTTGCCCTCCTCAGCGCGATGATGCTGCGCCGGGATGTCAAGAAGATCGCCGATGCCACCGAAACGCTGGCGAGCGGCAACACCAATGTCGATCTCGACTCGATGCAGCGCGGCGACGAATTGGGCGCCATCGTGCGTTCGCTTGAAGTGTTCCGCGCCAACGAAGCCCATCTGGCGAAAGCCCGCGTGGAACAAGAACAGACCCGCAAAGCGGTCGATACGGTGGTGACCTCGCTTGCCGATGCGCTCAATCACTTGGCGGGCGGCGATCTGACCTTCCGTATCAAGGCCGAGTTCGACGGCGATTATTCCAAAGTGCGCAACGACTACAACGCCGCCATGCACACGTTGGAAGATACGCTGCGCGTCATCTGGCAGGTCATGTTCAACGTCCAGAGCGGCTCGAACGAGATCAGCAAGGCGTCCGACGATATGTCGCGCCGCACCGAGCATCAGGCAGCCACCCTGGAAGAGACCGCCGCCACTATCGACAACATCACAGCGACCGTGAAAAAGACGGCTGAAGGCGCGCTCAATGCCCGCGATGCGGTCGCCACGGCCAAGAACGACGCCACGCGGACCGGTGCTGTCGTCACCGACGCGGTTGGTGCCATGCACGAAATCGAGAAGTCGGCAGCGCAGATCGGTCAGATTGTCGGCGTCATCGACGAAATCGCTTTCCAAACCAACCTCCTTGCCCTCAACGCCGGGATCGAAGCGGCACGAGCAGGCGATGCGGGCAAGGGCTTTGCCGTCGTGGCCAGCGAAGTGCGAGCCCTATCGCATCGCTCCGCCGATGCTGCCAAGCAGATCAAGTCGCTGATCGGCATGTCGACCACCAAGATCAACCAAGGCGTCGGCCTTGTGGTTGAAGCCGGCAAGGCGCTGGAGCGCATTGTCGCCCAGGTCGGCGAAATCAATACGGTGGTGAACGAAATCACCGCCTCGGCCCAGGAAGAGTCCAATAGCCTGGCCCAGGTCAACACCGCGGTGGCCGAACTTGACGGCGTTACCCAGGGCAACGCGGCCATGGTCGAAGAATCCACGGCCTCCAGCCATTCGCTGGCGCAAGAGACCGAGAATCTGGCCGGCTTGCTCGCCCGCTTCAAGGTCAATGGCGTCGATGGTCAAGTGATCAAGCCGGAAGACGGCAGAGCCGGAAAATCGGAATACGCCAAGGCCGAGCGCACTGTCCCGGAGCGCAAACGGCCTGAGCGCAATGCACCTCCCCCGCGTACCAAGCGCGAGAAGGTCGCCGTCAATGCCGGCCCTGCTCCGGCCGCAGAAGCCGCTGCAGGCGACTGGGAAGAGTTCTAAGAATACGGGGAGGAGCAAACCTCCTCCCCATTTGGTTTGCCAGACTGTAAATCCCAGGATGCGTAACTAACTGGCCTCCCCCTGCGGGAGGCCTTTTTCATTTGGCGGGGGGCTTTGCCGGCAGGAGTTTTTCGATGGCATCGAGATAGGCGATGAAGGCGGCACGCCCCTTATCCGTGAGCGATACCCGGGTCAGCGGTTTGCGGCCGGCATAGGTCTTCTCGATCGCCACATATTCCGCCTCTTCGAGCTTGCGCAGCTGCACCGAAAGATTGCCATCGGAAGCCGAGAGCTTGGCTTTCAGCACGTTGAAATCGGCGGCGGCGCTGCCGGACAGAAACGCCATCACCCCCAGCCGCAAGCGCCCGTGGATTACGTCGTCGATCTGGTTGATGTCGAACTCGCCGCTCATTGCTGGCCCTTGGGCTGACGCCGCGCTTCATCGGCGACGAGCCGAAGGCCAGGCAGCGTCAAGAGCAGTAACAAAGCAAGCCCCATCACCCCAATCTGCGTCGCGGTGCCAGCGAGCAGGGCCAAGATCAAGGCGAAAACAAAGGACACCCCGCCTGCCACATACATCCAGCCGCGCTTGGCCAATCCACCGCTGGCAAACCAGGCCGTACCGTAAAAAGCGAAGATCGCTGGAATATAAGTGTTGAGCACCACGAAAGAGTGGACCATATAGGCGACGATAAAGGTGGAGACGAAGACCATCATGATGCCCGCGCCGCACGCCGCCCAGATCGTCCCAAACAGGGCCGTCGTCGCCGTAGCGGACTGAGGAGCCTGTGACCGCATGCGCAGGAAGATCACTAGGCCCACTGCTGCGAACACGGCGAAAGCACCGAGCCACAGATAAAGCTCCCGCGATGCGCCGAAGGAAAACAGACCCGCATGCCCCGCCCAACTGACGAAGCAGGCGAGCCCGAATACCACCCCGGCCGCTGCCAGGAATATGCCGCCCAGGATCGGACCTTTACGGCCGCTTTCGGCAAGTTTGCGCAAGTGGCTAATTTCGTCACGAATGATTTCGGTGTTGTTCATCGTCAATTCCTCAACGGAATTCGTCGGTCATCAGCTTCAAACCCGGCAAGGCCAGGGTTAGAAACAGTGTCGCAGCAATTACAATAAGAATGTCGACGCGAGCCGGCATGATGGCGAGCGTGATGCTAGCGGCGAAGGCAACCAGTGAGGCGACATACATCCAGCGCCGCTTGGTGGCGGCACCGGCCACACACCAAGCCGCGCCGTAAAAGGCAAAAGCGATAGGCGCTATGGCAAAGATGATGGTAGGTTGGTGCAGCTTGTAGGCGACAAATCCAAGGTCTGCGATTGCCACGATGATGCCGCAGCCGCAAGCTGCCCAGGCCATGCCGAAGGACATCGTATTGGCGCTGCCATATGTAACGACCTTACGGCGCGTACGGCTATAGAATATTGCCGTCACTACCATGAACAAAGCGGACGCGACTACCCAGATAAGATTGGAGGTGCGGCCGATATCAGCAGCCGGAATCACACCTGCGATCACGGCCCATTGCACAAGGCAAGCAGTACTGTAGACAAGGCCCGCCGCGGCTTGGGCGGCGCCGCCCAAGATCGGACCTTTGCGGCCACTTTCGGCCATCTGGCGCAAGAATGAGATGTCTTCACGCAGGGTGTTGTCGTCGACCATGTCGAGTCTCCAAGGGATGGGTAGAGGTTTACGCCTGCCCGGCGATCAGGCGCCAGCGGCTCGGTGCGGAGAGCGGGTGTTTGGCGGCCCCGCCCAGCAGCACCAGCGTGCTCACGATGCCGTAGACAAATTCCGAGATCCCGACTTCCGCCAAATGCGCCGCGCGCACGGCCCAGGGGAAGAACGGCGTTGGATAGAGTAGCTGCACCGCCGTCAAGCTGAAGAACAGCACCGCCATGACCAATGCCCGGCTGACAAGCGAGCCTTTGAGGCGTGTCACGACGAAGAGAGCAATCAGCGCCCATAACGTGCCGCGGAAGATCTGGAAGCACACCGTCGGCACAAATTGGATATGGATGCCGTTCTCGTAATAGGCCCGCACGGCTGCGCTCTGCCACGCGATAAACATTCCGGCGCCGTAATAGAGCACGACATAAATCCCGGCCATGGCTGCGAGCCTGAGCGCCAGATTGGCCGGCACCGGCTGCACCGCCTCGGGCGTGGACCGGAACAGAAGCGCCGCCGCGCTGCCAACGAGCAGGCCGACTATGGCGGCGTCAACAACCATGCTGCCGATGGCATTCAGCGGCAGCTTCAGGCTGTCGTTGAACCACCACGTCTCGATCTGCATCATCGCCGAGCCAATGACGAAATAGGCGACAAAGATCAGTGACACCATGTGCCAGCCGCGAACCCGGGAGGTACCGGCAACCAAGCCGAGTGCCACGGCGATTACCCCGTTCACAATCGCGAATGCTTGCATAACTGTAACAGGCCCGTCGGAGATCGCCGGTGGCATATGGATCGGTACCAGCCTCCCAGCGATCATCGCCCCAGCCACCAGAGCCACCCACAAAAGGGCTACCTTGACGACCCAAAGCAATAAACTTGCGACCGGCAAGGCAATCTTGACTGGCTCTGTCGCTTCGTTGTTTGCATGCATAGCTTTCCCTCCTTTATGGCATTCACTGTCTAACAAAAGTACTTTATTTTGTAAAGCACTTCTTTTTGGCGTGATTAAAAGACGGACTGCCGCATGATAAGCACATGAGTGAAAAGGCCTTTCCAAATCTTCCGCACTTGCGCACTCTCCCGGTTTCCTTTGGTAGGCGGGGTTCGAGTCGTGAGTGGAGTGGGCGGACGCGTGGCGGAGCTGACCCTACGCGGGGTAATTCTCGGTATTCTGATCACGGTCGTCTTCACTGCGGCGAACGTTTATATCGGCCTTAAGGTCGGCCTCACCTTCGCGACGTCCATTCCCGCGGCGGTGATTTCTATGGCGGTGCTGGCCGCTTTCAAGAACTCATCGATACTCGAAAACAATATCGTGCAGACCGTGGCGTCCGCCGCCGGAACCCTGTCGGGTATTATCTTCGTCCTGCCGGGGTTGGTGATTATCGGTTGGTGGACCGGCTTTCCCTTCTGGACCTCGTTCTGGATCTGCGCTGGTGGCGGTGTGCTGGGCGTGCTGTTCACGATCCCCTTGCGCCGGGCGATGGTGACCAATTCGGATCTGCCCTATCCCGAAGGTGTGGCAGCGGCCGAAGTGCTCGAAGTGGGAACCGCGGCGCGCGGCGAAGCCACGCCGGAAACCAAAGAAGGTCTTATGGCCGTGCTCTATGGCGCGACCGGATCCGTGGTGCTGTCGATCCTGACCGCTACGCGCATTGCCGCCGGCGAGGCCGTTGGCTTCTTTCATCTCGGCCGCGGCGTTAGCAGTTACCATATATCGTTTTCGATGGCCCTGCTCGGCGCGGGTTATCTGGTAGGCCTGTCCGTGGGCGTCGCCATGCTCGCCGGCGTTCTCATCGCCTGGGCGGGCGCTGTCCCCATTCTGACGGCAATCACGCCGTCGAACGGAGCCTCCGCCGCCGATGTTGCGACCTCGGTTTGGCTGCACCAAGTCCGTTTCATCGGAGCAGGCTGCATTGCGGTTGCGGCACTCTGGACACTGACGAAATTGGCAGGGCCCGTGGTGCGCGGCGTCGTCTCGACTATGGCAGCGTCACGCGCCGCCAAGGACGCGAACGATACCCGCGACCTGGACCTGTCGCCCTTCTGGATCACGGTGCTGTGCATTGCCTGCCTTATCGTGATCGGCTGGCTGCTCAACGAATTTCTTGCTCCGACAGCGCTCGCCGGGCAGACGCGCGCGCTGATCTTTACCGCCCTGCCCTTCATCTTTTTCGGCGGCCTTATCGTGGCGGCGATCACCGGTTATATGGCCGGGCTGATCGGGGCTTCCAACAGCCCACTCTCGGGCGTCGGCATCCTCGCCATTCTGGTCTGCGCCACGTTGCTCCTTGCCGTCGTCCAGCCCGCAGCCGAGGCTCGCGGCGCGCTGGTGGCCTTTGCGCTGTTCACGACGGCGGTCGTCTTTGCCATCGGCACCATCTCCAATAACAATTTGCAGGACCTGAAGACCGGCCAACTGGTCGGCGCCACGCCACGCGCCCAGCAATGGGCCCTTATCATCGGTGTCGGGGCCGGGTCGCTTGTCATTCCCCCGGTACTGAACCTGCTCAACCAAGCCGATGGCTTCGCCGGCGCGGTGCACCTTGCCACAGCCCACGGGACGCCATTGGGTGCCCCGCAAGCCAATCTGATCGCCGCCCTCGCCCAGGGCGTGATCGAGCACCATATGGACTGGAAAATGATCGGCATCGGTGCCGCAATCGGCATTGCCGTGATCCTGCTCGACGAGATCCTGCACGCCTGCAACTGGCTGCGCCTGCCGCCTTTGTGCGTGGGCATGGGCATCTATCTGCCGATGGAAGTCACCCTGCCTGTCGTCTTGGGCGCCGTCCTCGGCCACCTCTATGACCGCTTTTGGGCCTCGCGCACACGCGACCCCGAGCACGCCAAACGCCTCGGCGTCTTGGTGGCCTCTGGCATGATCGTGGGCGAGAGCCTGTTCGGCGTGCTCCTGGCCGCCCTCATCGTGGGTTTCAACACCGGCGCGCCGCTGGCCCTGGTGCCGGAAAATTTCAGCCCAGCGCCCTCAATCGGCTGGATCATGTTCGCCGTGCTCATTTCCGAGCTTTATGGCTGGAAGATTCGCCGCTCCCGCGCCACCAAACCGCCAGCCAGGCCCGGCCAATCCCCGCCGCCAAGCGCCCGCTAAAACAAAGTCGATTCGCGGCTGGCGCTGGTTTGGACCCGGCGGCGCCGTTGGCTGCCCCCCAGCGGGCGAGGCGAAAGCGCACATAGTTGCGGTAGCTGAGGAAAATCGCGGGAAAGCGGCGGCCATAGAATCTCCCACATTTTGCTTTCGCGCGATGCGCACTATAGTGGCGGGGGCCCCATCCGGGGCGAAGATTTCAGGCTGAGATTCATGGCGAACATCGCACTGGTTGACGACGACAAGAACATCCTCGCCTCCGTCCAAATGCTGTTGGAGCAGGAAGGGTATCAGGTCCGCACATTTTCCGACGGCGCCTCGGCGCTGACGGCACTCAGCGGCACCCCGCCGGACCTAGCCATTCTCGACATCAAGATGCCGCGCATGGATGGGCTGGAGCTGCTGCGCCGCTTGCGTCAGAGCCAGGAAAACCTGCCGGTGATCTTCCTCACCTCCAAGGACGAGGAAATCGACGAGCTGATGGGCCTGAATGCGGGCGCCGATGACTATATCCGCAAGCCCTTCTCGCAGCGCCTGCTCCTGGAGCGCGTCAAGGCCGTGCTGCGCCGGGCCGAGGCCCACAAAGCGACACCCGCCGGAACGCCCGAAATGAAGAAGGAAGCGCTCATCCGCGGCAAGCTGGCGCTCGATCCGCAGCGCCACGAATGTACCTGGGAGGGCCGCCCCGTCCGCCTTACCGTCACCGAATTTCTCATCCTGCAGTGCCTCGCCCAGCGCCCCGGTTCTGTGAAAAGTCGCGACAGCCTGATGGACGCGGCCTATGACGATCAGGTCTATGTCGACGACCGTACCATCGACAGCCACATCAAGCGCCTGCGCAAGAAGTTCAAGCAGGTGGATGACAGCTTCGAAGCCATCGAGACGCTTTATGGAGTGGGCTACCGCTATCGCGAAGTTTAGGGTCCGCGCGAAGCTGGCGCACCAAACCGGATGAAATTTTTCAACGCCAAGGAAAAGCGTCACTCGGTTCTGCGGTGGCGCATCATCCTGCTCAACACCATCGTCTTTGCGGTGCTCATCGCAGGCGTGACCTGGGTGCAGACTTCGCGCGTGGGTCTCGTGGACGAGCGGCTCACCGGTGTCGAAGAAGAAACCCGCGTGGTGGCGGCGACGCTGGCCGAATATGCCACCGTCACCGAAAGCCGAGCCATCAATTTCCAGAGCGCTTCGGAACTTTTGCGCGATCTCTTGGGACCGACGCGGCTGCGGGCCCGCCTTTATGACACCGAAGGGCAGCTCATCGTCGACACCCGCTACCTGCTTGCCCGCAATGTGGTGCAGACGGTGGAGCTGGCGCCGATCGACCGCTGGAGCCGCTTCAAGCAATGGGCTACCGGCGTTTATGATTCCATCATGGGCGTGCGCCCCAATGCCCATTATGAGCCCTATTTCGAAGGCGGTCAGGACGGCAAGGTTTATGTCGAGGTGACTACCGCCCTGCTCGGCATCACCGCCACCAGCAAACGTATCGACGAGCACAACAAGCTGGTACTCTCCACAGCCGCCCCAGTGCAGCGCTTCAAAGCCATCTATGGCGTGCTCTTTGTCTCCACCGAAGGCGGCGATATCGACAACATTCTGCGCCTGGAACGCACCAAGCTGATCGAGGTGTTCGCGCTCGCCACGCTGCTCATGATTGGCGCGTCGCTCTATCTTTCCTGGAACATCGCCGAACCGATGCGCCATCTGGCGGAGGCCGCCGACCGCGTGCGCCAGGGCCGTTCCGGGCGTGAAACCATTCCCGACATGAGCGATCGCGGCGACGAAATCGGCGATTTGGCCAAAGCCATGAATGCCATGACACGGGCCCTCTATGACCGCATCGATGCTATCGAAAGTTTCGCTGCCGACGTGGCCCACGAGATTAAGAACCCGCTGACCTCGCTGCGCAGCGCCGTCGATATGTTCACCCGCGCCAAGGACGAAGACTCCCGTGTGCGCCTGCTCAATATTGTGCGCGCCGACGTCAAGCGCGTGGATCGTCTGATCACGGACATTTCCGATGCCTCGCGCCTCGATGCCGAACTCAGCCGCGAAACGGCGACGCCGGTCGATATCGCAAGGCTGCTGGAAACCATCGTCGAGATCTACCAGATGATGGAATTGCCCCGTGGCGTGACCATTGTTCTGAAGATCGATTTGCCGCCCGATACCGCCGTAATGGGCCGCGACGAACGTCTGGGCCAAGTGTTCCGCAATCTGGTGGACAATGCAGTATCCTTCAGTCTGCAGGCTGGCGTCGTCACCATCACGGCGCGAACCGATCCCGGCCTTGTCGTGGTCACGGTCGATGATACCGGCCCCGGCATTCCGCCAGACAATCTCGAGACTATTTTCAACCGCTTCTATACGGAACGGCCGCAGGAACACGATTTCGGCAAAAATTCCGGCCTTGGCCTTTCCATCGCGCGCCAGATCACCGAAGGCACCGGCGGACGCATCTGGGCAGAAAATCGCGCCAGTGGCGGGGCGCGCTTTGTGGTCGAACTGCCGCTGGCCGCCACATGGCAACATTAACAGTCAACATCCACGCGACCGCCATCCGCCTGGGCCGGGCGGGCGGAGCGTTCGGCGCCCCCAAAGCCGTGGCTGTTTTGCTTCTTGGACGCAGCGGGGCTGGAAAATCCGACCTTGCTTTGCGGCTGATGGCCTTGGGGGCCGAGCTTGTGGCCGACGACCGCAGCGATCTTTTTGTGGCGCGAGGCCGGTTGTGGGCCAAGTCGCCAGCCGCCATCGCCGGGCTGTTTGAAGTGCGCGGCGTTGGCATCATCGCCCTGCCCTTTGCCGAAAAAGCGCCTGTCGGACTGGTGGTACGCTTGGGAAAGCCACCAAAACGCTTGCCAGACATCGAATTTTGGCGTCCACCTGCGGCCTTGGCGCTAAAGCCTAAGGGTTTTCCACCCGTTATAAACCTGAACGCCTTCGAGGCCTCGGCACCGGAAAAGCTGCTTGTGGCGGCCGCGGCCTTCGCGCAGGGCTTGTTTCGCGAGAACAGCAACCCAATTTAACACTTCAACGCCTTAGGATGGTCGCATATCGTTCGACCATCAAACGGACAGGATCATGATCGGTATTGTACTCGTTACACATGGCCGCCTTGCCCATGAATTCATCTCCGCCATGGAGCATATGGTCGGTCCGCAAAGCCATCTGCGCGCCGTTTGCATCGGCCCCGAAGACGACATCGAACGGCGCCAGCGCGAAATCGCCGCCGCGGTCAAATCGGTCGATCTCGGCGACGGCGTGGTAATCGCCACCGACATGTTCGGTGGCACACCGTGCAACCTCGCCCTCACACTGCTCGAGAAGGGCAAAGTTGAGGTCCTGGCCGGTGTCAATCTGCCGAGCCTGATCAAGCTTTGCGATACGCGTACCCGCCAGCCGCTCGAAATTGCGGTGCAAGATGCCATCGATGCGGGCCGCAAATATATGCGCGCCGGTTCTGCCGACCTCTTTGGCACGCCAAGCTGAAAGCGCCCCGATGAATCCATCCTGCAACCGGGCCACAGCCAAGATCGTCAACAAGCGCGGATTGCATGCGCGCGCCTCCGCCAAGCTGGTGGAAGCGGCCTCGCGCTTCAAATCGCATGTCACTGTCTCCAAGGACGGGCAATGCGTTGATGCCCGCTCGATCATGGGGCTGATGCTGCTCGCCGCCCCCATCGGCACCGAAATCGAACTCTCCGCCGCCGGCGAAGATTCGCACGAAGCCATCACCGCCATCCTGGCGCTTATCGAAGCCAAGTTCGGGGAAGATTAGGCACTCACCTACCCCCACGAGGGAAGGGATCGCGAGCAACAAACCTGGAAGATAGGACGCGCGCCAACCGATAGAACGGCAGTTCCTTCGTAATCACGAAGCCTAGGCTTTGCGCCAGCCTCAGCGAGCCGGTATTTTCTTTGCGGCAGGCCCAAACGGGCGTGAGACCCTGCGCCAGGCATTTCTCGATCATTGCTACGGCAACTGCGCGCGCTAGACCCTGGCCGCGGTAGGCCTGCCGCGTTTCGATACCGATTTCCAGCCAGTCGGCGAAACGCGTCGCGGCAAAGGCGAGCGCGCCGATTTCGCCCTCCTTCACCGCGCAGACACCAGCCCCATGCGTGGTAAAGGCAGCAAAGTCTTGCCAGAAGGCGGACGGCGTGACGGCGATATCGTGCAAGGCGTAACCGCCCTCCTCCATCGTTTCGATCTGCCAGCCCTGCGGCAATAGCGGGCCGTTGTGGCGGGCGCGAAACAGCGCTTCGTCAAATCCGAAATTGACACGCGTGAAGCGCTGGGCTGCTTCGCCAAGCGCCTTATCCCAATCGAGATGGTCCCAACGGGGATCGATCTGCAGCCATTCATCCCTGCCGCGATAGGTGCCCGCGCGCAGATGCGCGCCAAGCACGGAAAATACCTGATTGACACCAGGGCCCCAGACCAGCGACATGCCATAGCCATGCAGCACATGGGCGGCGCGCGGCGACTCCAGGCGATCCACCCACACGCGCCCCGGCACAAGACCTTCCAGCACGGCACGGATAAAACCTGTGAAAATCGGCACTTCGGCAAGTGCGGGACACGTTGCGAATTGATTTGGGAAAAGTTCGATCACAACGAGCCCAGGGGAGATTGATGAAAGAAGGGGCACCATAAGCCCCCTCCCCCAAATCACGCCATTCACACTTGGCTACAGCTTGTTCGCGTCTACTTCACATTGCTCGTGCGCTTGATGAAATCGGCGACGCGGTCGTGCAGGGCTTTCAGGGAATCCTCATGGGCGTAGACCATGTGGCCGGACGGATAATACTCGTATTCGATATGGCTCTGCAGATCCGCCGGGATTGGCAGATGATGCATCTCGTACCAGCCCTCGTAATAGGGCGTCGCGAGATCGAAATAGCCGCCATTGAGCAGCACCCTCAGCTGGGGATTGGTCTTCAGCGCCATCGCCATATCGGGCATCACGTTGGTTGACGATTGCAGCGCACTGCCGGAGCCTGGCGGTTTATGCTTGAAGTCCCAATTGTCGCCGATATCGGCAAACACCCGAAAGGATTTGCCATCGCCGTATTTGAGCTGATTGCGCACATAGTCGTTGAAGGCGGACACGTAGGCCGAACCGATCGCCGGGAAGAAGGGATCGTAATCGGCGGCCTTGCTCAAAGGATCGATACTCGGTCCCGAAAAGCGGGTATCGATGCGGCCGGTGGTGAGATCGGCGCCATCCTGCAACGCCTTGTCGAACACCCCACCGGAAATGCGCAGGTCGGCCTTGAGCAAGTAGGCCACCGGCAATCCCGTATAGCCATGCAGCTTGTTTGCGATGGCGAGCCGCTCCTTTGGCGACAGGCTGCCGCCGACGGTCAGCGCCCGTAGGTAATCGCTCATCGCGAAATGCTCGACCTCGCGCACGAAAGTGACAAGATCGGCCGGTTTCTTGCCCGGCAAGCGGTTGTGATACCACGCCGTGGCGGCATAGGTCGGCAACGTCACCGCATACGGCAAATCGATCCCCGGATTGAACTCCGGCCCATCTGGGCTGAGATCGAAATTGAGAATTTGCGACAGTAGAATCACACCGTTGAAATCGATGCTCTCCTCATTGGCAAGCTCGTTGACCAGCACCGCCGAACGCGTTGTGCCGTAGCTCTCGCCGAAGAGGTATTTGGGCGAATTCCAGCGGCCGTATTTGGAAAGGAACTTCTTGATGAACTGGGTAAAGGCATAGGCGTCTTGATCGACACCCCAAAAGGCCTTCTCCTTATCCTTACCGGCCATCCGGCTGAAGCCGGCACCGGGCGCGTCGATAAAGACCAAATCCGAGGTGTCCAGGAGCGAGTAGGCATTGTCCACCAGCTTATAAGGCGCCGCCGGGGTGTGGCTGTCGTCGGTTGTGACCACCCGCTTGGGGCCGAAGGCGCCCATATGCAGCCAAACCGTCGCCGAACCGGGACCGCCATTGTAGAGAAAGGTGATGGGCCGGCTGCCGGGATTGGCGCCTTTGCGGAAATAGACGGTGTAAAACATCGAGGCTTCGGCATCCGCATTATTCTTGTCTTTGGCGGCGGCCGCAGTGTCGTCCCACCCCTTGGGGTGGACGATCAGCGTACCGGCCACGGCGTCATAGGGCATAGCCAGAAGCCCGCTCCGGAGCGAGCCGCTCGAATGAACCTCCTCGCTCTCAAAATGGGCGGTTTTTTCCGGCGGAGGCGGGGCGTGGTCAGGCGCCGTGTTCAGCGCCGCCGCCCCCAGGGCCGCCGACGCCAATATGGCAATGCTGATGAGTGCAATGGTTATTATCCGCATGGCCCGACCCCCAGATTCGCGTTATCCATGCTGGCACGAGACGCTCCGCCTGCAAACCGTTCCGCGGTAAAAACGCCGCAGTGGGACGGCAATTTGATTGCGCAAAGGGTAAGTGAAGCGCCAAAGTAGCAAAACGGAGGTAATGGGGGAATCATGGCGGTGAGATCGACGCGTGGCGCGGGGAGTAAGCGCTCCGCCGCGGCCACGATTTACGACGTCGCCAAGCGTGTCGGGGTATCGCCCATGACCGTGTCGCGCGTCGTCAATGGCGAAGCCAACGTACGTGAAGCCACACGCGCGGCGGTGCAGAAGGCCATGCATGAGTTGCAGTTCCGGCCCAACAAGGCGGCGCGCAGCTTGGCAGGCGCCAAGGAGATCCGCATCGGGCTGCTCTACAACAACCCTTCGGTGGCCTATTTCACCGAGCTGTTGATGGGCGCGCTGGAAGGCAGCGGCCGCAACGGTGCCCAGCTTGTTTTAGACAAATGTGAAATCGGTGACGCACAAGCCGCCACCGCCGCGGTGCGCAATCTCGTCAAAGGCGGCATCAACGGCATTCTGTTGCCTGCGCCGATGAGCGAACGCTCGGATCTGATCGCGGAGCTGAAGGGCAAAGGCATTTCGCTGGTCGGCATGGCCCCCGGCTCCTTCACCGGCGAAATCACCTGCGTTGGCATCGACGACGTTAAGGCCGCCTATGAGATGACACAGTACCTCATCCGTCTCGGCCATCGGCGTATCGGCTTTGTTACCGGCCACCCTGCTCACAGCTCCAGCAAATTGCGCCTCGCCGGTTTTGAGACGGCCATCCGCGACGCGGGCGCCCTGATGAAATCGCCGCTCATTGCCCACGGCTTCTACAGCTACCGCTCGGGTATGGAGGCGGCCGAAGAAATGTTGTCGACCGACACCCCGCCGACGGCCATTTTTGCCAGCAATGACGACATGGCCTCCGGCGTCATGTCGCTCGCCCATCGCAGAGGTCTTGATGTGCCCCGCGATCTCTCCGTCGTTGGCTTCGACGATACCACGGCAGGCGCGCTCTGGCCCACGCTCACCACCATCCGCCAGCCGATTTCGGATATTGCCAAGGCCGCGATTGATCTCATCGCCCAGCATGTGCGCGACAGCCGCTCGGCCCGGGAAGTCGAAGCGCAGAACATTGTCATCCCCCACCATTTGATCGAACGGGAAAGCGCCGTGCCGCCGCTTGCCCGGTAGGCCGCCGCCCGCCTCGAATGCCGTTACAAGCCTCCGCGCGCCCCAAAACAATCATGGCCAGGATTGCTCCCGGCCATGGTGGAAAACTGTCGAAGAAAACGATCGTCAGACCGTCTCGAGCCCGTGGGAGACGAAAATCTCCTTCACATGACTAACCAGCTCGGCGGACGGCGGCTGAGTGTCTTTGAGCGCATAAGGCAGGCCCATGGCTTCCCATTTCGGCTCGCCCATTTTGTGGAACGGCAGGACCTCGACCTTTGCCATCTTCAACTTGGCCGCGTAGGCTGCCAGATCGGAGATAGAGGCAAGATCATCGGTCCAGCCCGGCACCAGCACGTAACGCAGCCAAGTCGGCTTGCCCATTTCGGACAGCCGCTCGGCAAAACGCAGCGTGGGTTCGAGGTCGGAGCCAGTAAGCTTCTTATAGACCTCAGGATTGAAGGCCTTGATGTCGAGCATCACCAGATCGGTGGCGTCGAGCAGCGCCGGGGTGGCGCTCTCCCCTAGATAGCCATTGGTGTCGAGCGCGGTGTGCAACCCCATGGCCTTGCAGCCCTGGAACAGCGCAGTGACGAATTCCGGCTGCGCCAGCGGCTCGCCGCCGGTCGCCGTGACCCCACCACCCGTACGCTTCAGATAGTGAGCGTAGAGCATGATCTCATTGAGAAGATGCGCTACGCCCGTTTTCTTACCGTCCTTGAGGTGCCAGGTGTCGGGGTTATGGCAGTAGAGGCAGCGCAGGTGGCATCCCGACAGGAACACCACAAAACGCAGGCCGGGACCATCGACCGCTCCACCCGTTTCCACGGAATGGACATAACCCTCAACATTGACACCCATGCTATGCACGGCGGACACCTTACAATGACGTTGCGTTAGACGGTCTTATGGAACGTCCGGTTGACAACGTCCAGCTGCTGCTCCCGCGTCAATTTGATGAAGTTCACCGCATAACCCGACACGCGGATGGTCAGCTGCGGGTAAAGCTCCGGATGTTCCATCGCATCGAGCAGGGTCTCGCGGTCGAATACGTTGACGTTGAGGTGATGGCCGCCAGATTCGAAGTAACCATCGATCAGACCGGTCAGATTGTCTTTGCGGCCGTGGTCCGTCTTGCCCAGAGCACCCGGAACGATGGAGAAGGTGTTCGAGATGCCATCCTGTGAATATTCGTAGGGCAATTTCGCAACCGAGGAGAGCGACGCCAGCGCGCCCTTTTTGTCGCGGCCATGCATCGGGTTTGCACCCGGAGCAAACGGCTCACCAGCCATACGGCCATCCGGGGTCGAGCCCGTCTTTTTGCCATAGACCACGTTTGAAGTGATGGTCAGGACCGACTGGGTAGGCACTGCCCCGCGGTAGGTCTTGAGGTTCTTCAGCTTCTTCATGAAGCGCTCGACCAGATCGACGGCGATGGAGTCAACGCGGTCATCGTTGTTGCCGTAGCAGGGGAACTCGCCTTCGATGTCGAAGCCGGTGGCCAAACCACGTTCGTCACGCTTCACATGCACCTTGGCGAATTTGATGGCCGACAGCGAGTCCGCTGCGATCGACAGGCCGGCGATGCCGCAAGCCATCGTGCGCAGAATATCGCGATCGTGCAGCGCCATCTCGATGCGCTCGTAGCAATACTTGTCGTGCATGTAATGGATGACGTTCAGCGCATCCATATAGACGCCGGCCAGATATTCCATCATGGCGTCGAAGCGCGGCATGACTTCCTTATAATCCAACACTTCGGATGTGATCGGCGTGAAGGCCGGGCCAATCTGCTTGCCGCTAACTTCGTCGCGGCCGCCGTTGATCGCGTAAAGCAGCGTCTTGGCGAGGTTGGCGCGGGCGCCGAAGAACTGCATCTGCTTGCCGATCCGCATGGCAGAAACGCAGCAGGCGATGCCATAATCGTCACCCCAATAGGTGCGCATCAGATCGTCGTTCTCGTACTGGATCGACGAAGTCGTGATCGACATATGGGCGCAATACTTCTTGAAGCCTTCCGGCAGGCGCTCGCTCCACAGCACGGTCAGATTCGGCTCGGGTGCCGGGCCGAGATTGGTCAGGGTGTGCAAGAAGCGGAAGGAGCTTTTGGTCACCAGCGTGCGGCCATCAACACCCATGCCACCGAGGGACTCGGTTACCCAAAGCGGGTCGCCGGAGAACAGATCGTTGTATTCGGGGGTACGCGCGAAGCGGACCATACGCAGCTTCATGACCAGATGGTCGATCAGTTCCTGAGCTTCGGCTTCCGTCAGGATTCCGGTCTTGAGGTCACGTTCGATGTAGATGTCGAGGAAGGTGGAGGTGCGGCCCAGCGACATGGCGGCGCCGTTCTGTTCCTTCACCGCGGCGAGATAGCCGAAATAGACCGCCTGCACTGCTTCCTTGGCAGTGGTGGAGGGCTTGGAGATATCACAGCCATAAGAAGCCGCCATCTGCTTCAACTCCGCGAGGGCGCGGGTCTGCTCGGCCAGCTCTTCACGCAGACGGATGGTCTCTTCGTTGATGGTGTGGTCGAGCGTCGAGACCTGTTCCTTGCGGTCGGCGATCAACGCATCGATGCCGTAGAGGGCAACCCGGCGATAGTCGCCGATGATACGGCCACGGCCATAGCCATCCGGCAAACCGGTCAAGATATGGGCTGAACGGGCCTTGCGGATGTTGTCGTTATAGCCATCGAAGACGCCTTCATTATGCGTCTTACGATAATGCGTGAAGATGTTGTGGACTTCCGGAGAGACTTTGTAGCCGTAAGCCTCGCAAGCCTTCTCGGCGATCTTGATGCCGCCGAAGGGCATCAGGGCGCGCTTCAAGGGCTTATCGGTCTGCAGACCGACGATCTGCTCGAGGTCCTTATTGATGTAGCCCGGAGCGTGCGAGGTGATGTTGGAGATGATCGCCGTGTCCATATCGAGCGTGCCCTTCTTGGCGCGCTCTTCCTTCATCAGCCGTAAAACCTCTTCCCACAGCGCCAGGGTCTCTTTCGTCGGGGCAGCCAAGAAGCTCTCGTCGCCGAGGTAGGGCGTCACATTGTTCTGAATGAAGTCCCGGACGTTGATCCCACGCTTCCACGCGGTACCCGCGAATTCCGGTCCGACGAACTTGACGTCCTTGTCTTCGATGACAGTAACAACGCGATCCACGTGAACTCTCCTATCCTGATCTAACGTAATCTGCGACGAACTCGCCGCCGCACATTGGAGTTAGTCTAATTCCATAACGAATGTACGCCTATTGATGCCAAAGGAAAGCGCCTTTGCAGCGTCAATTTGATGCGCGGCGGACACTTTTTTGTCGAAGATATCTCGGGCGTGCGGCACATCATGCGTGCGTTCCGGCATTGCGATCACTCCGTAAGATGGGTGATCCGATTTGCTTGGACTATGCGCATAAACGCCTAAGTGCCATCCCAATGACCTTATGGATTTATAACCGCCAGCTTATGGATCGCTGCCATGGGCTCAGAATTACCCGATGGACTGCCCTCGCCCTCACAATCGTTCAATGATGCTTCTAAAAGCGATGATTTCAGGCAGGCCAGCGCGCGCTTTTGACAACCCTTCATGAAGCATGCGGCAATTATACTTCTTTGATCGACCCAAATGGCCACCTTCCCGCCGCATCCGCCTTCGCTTTGCCGCAGAAGATTGAGAACCGGTCTGAGCTTTAGAGGATTGGCGAGCGCAAAGAGGGTTAGCGAATCCCTGCAAATCAACCGACGTCTGCGGAAGTACCGACTCAGATCGTGAGCGGTACCCCTCCCAGACATATACATATGCAGATTTCTTTATATGCTCCTTGAAGGGCATCTGCGGCGCTGGTATAGGGCGGGCTGGATTTTTTGTGTTCCTACCCTTCACCCCGCTACCCTTCTGCCCGCAAAGGACCCCGTTATGGCCGCCACCGACTACGTCGTTAAAGACATCGCCCTCGCCGAATGGGGCCGCAAGGAACTCAACATCGCCGAGACCGAGATGCCCGGCCTGATGGCGACGCGCGAAGAATACGGCCCGAGCCAGCCCTTGAAGGGCGCCCGCATCGCCGGTTCGCTGCACATGACGATCCAGACCGCCGCGCTGATCGAAACCCTGAAGGCGCTCGGCGCCGACATCCGCTGGGCCTCTTGCAATATCTATTCGACCCAGGACCATGCTGCTGCCGCCATTGCCGCGGCCGGTATCCCCGTCTTCGCCATCAAGGGTGAGAGCCTCACCGATTATTGGGAATACACCCACCGC
>JAATGP010000020.1 GCA_015654635.1 Alphaproteobacteria bacterium
GTCCTATCTGCGCGCTGATCTGCTGGATGGCGCACATCAGCGGAAACGTCAGCAGCAGCGTCCAACCCATATTGACGCCGAACTGTGCTCCGGCCTGGGAATAGGTTGCGAGCCATTCACATTGGTCGTGACCTGAGCCCCTGAACTTCCTCCAAAACTTGGTAGAGTCCGGCACCTTGGAAGGGGTACGGACGATGAAGCGTTCGCGGTTTACGGAAGAGCAGATCATCGGGGTTTTGAGGGAGCAGGAAGCGGGGGTGAAGACGGCGGACCTGTGCCGCAAACACGGGGTCAGCCAGGCCACCTTCTTCAAGTGGAAGGCCAAGTACGGCGGCATGGACGTCTCGGATGCCAGGAAGCTGAAGGCTTTGGAGGACGAGAACCGCAAGCTGAAGAAGCTGCTGGCCGAGACCATGCTCGATGTCGCCATGTTGAAAGACCTCAATTCAAAAAAATGGTGACGCCCGCTGCGAGGCGGCAGGCCGTGGCTCATCTCTGTGCGTCTTACGAGGTGAGCCAGCGGCGGGCGTGCCGGACGATTGAGTCCGACCGGACCTCGATGCGCTACCGCAGCATCCGCTCCGACGACGCAGCATTGCGCGCACGCCTGCGTGAGCTTGCCAGCGAGCGCCGCCGGTTCGGCTATCGCCGCCTTCAGATTTTGCTGCGTCGGGAGGGTACGTGCGTGAACCACAAGAAGCTGCGGCGGCTCTACCGCGAAGAACGCCTCCAAGTCCGCCGGCGCGGTGGGCGTAAAAGAGCGCTGGGAACAAGGGCTCCGATGGCGATCCCGCAAGGGCCGAACCAGCGCTGGTCGATGGATTTCGTCAGCGATCAACTGAGCGATGGCCGCCGGTTTCGGATCATGACGCTGGTGGACGACTTCACCCGCGAATGTCTGGCGCTGGAGGCCGATACGTCGATCTCCGGCCTGCGTGTCACCCGTGAACTCGACAAGGTGATTGCGGTGCGGGGATGCCCGGCGATGTGCGTCTCGGACAACGGCACCGAACTGACCAGCATGGCGATCCTGGCCTGGTCGCAGCAGATGAAGATCGCGTGGCACTACATCGCGCCGGGCAAGCCGACCCAGAATGCCTTCATCGAGAGCTTCAACGGTAAGCTCCGCGACGAGCTGCTCAACGACACCATCTTCGCGTCGCTCGCTGACGCTCGTGTTGCTCTGGCAAGCTGGAGGACCGATTACAATACCGTCAGGCCCCACAGCGCCCTCGGCAATGTGCCGCCCACGACATTCGCAAAACTCAGCGCTCCCGGGATGCAACGGGACGGGTCGCTTGAGCTGCCTCGGGGCTCCGCGCCCCGTCCCGTTGCACCACCGAGCCTGTTGGGCTCAAATGAAGAACGGACTCTCCACTCGTTTGGATGAGCTTCGGGGCTCAGGTCAGTCGTGTTGCACTGTCCCGCTGCTCTATTTGGGACTTCTGGTGACACCCCCACTTTAGTGATGCAGGAAATCAACAACGACAGCGATTATCCAACAAACGGACGAACAAATTACGGGCCACTTCTCTAGTCGTCGGGCTAGCACCACAGACCACCAGACTCCATCCACCACAACGAAGGCTAGAAGTATCGGAAGTGCTCCCAGCCCCCATACCATCGAAGGCCCCGCCATTGCAGGACTTAGTCCAGCCTCCTCTGGAATGGCCCAGGCCAGGGATGCGTTTTTGATATAGAAAAATATCGCCAGAAGATTAACGACGATCAACGCGAGGGTTATTGCTTTTTTCAATGGTCCGCCCCGCTGCATGAAATCGTCGTGTCACCAGAAGCCGCACTCCAGCCGACTTCTTGGCCGCCGATCTGATTGGCGTCGCCAGGGTTAGACGACCGGGAAGCCGCGAAAGCATCTTCTATGGCGTTGGAGAGTATCTCTGGAATACCCGTTCCATAGAGGTACGCGCCGACAGCGACATTTGAGACGGTTTGGTACTGCGTGTAGATGGTTGTGCCTCCTGCCCCCCTCGATCACTGGAAATCAAAGCTCCCGTAGTGGCCCACCGCTGCGTTCATAGCTGAGAAGCTCCACCCACCTGCACGGCCCGCGGCTGTAATTGATGAAGGATTAAACCCGGGAGGGGCTAAGAACCTCATGGCTCCTCCATATGCGGAGCACTTGCTGGCGCCCGGCGGTGTACCTTTGAAGATGACGAACCTATTTGGGTCAACACACTTCAGTCAGTACTCTGCGGCATAGCGGTCTCGCCCGCCCTAATCAGCAGATAGATTGCTGAGAAATCCAGCACCACAGCGGGAAAAAGAAGAACCAGG
The DNA here is from genome assembly GCA_015654635.1 of Alphaproteobacteria bacterium. Classification (GTDB taxonomy): domain Bacteria; phylum Pseudomonadota; class Alphaproteobacteria; order Micropepsales; family Micropepsaceae; genus Rhizomicrobium. The sequence goes on from JAATGP010000020.1 coordinate 2,296, forward strand.
AGCGGAATCGGATAGGGCCCATTACCCCACGGCATCGCGGCGACCAACGCAGCGTGCATCCCGCTAATAATTAACATCGTGATCCAGAACCAAAATCGCTTTCTCAAGTCCCAGAAGAACTGAAATGCCGTGATTATCACATATAGAGATGCCGCCGCTGCCACCGCTCTACCGTCATCACCGTTGTAGGAAAACGCGACATAGGAACACGCAGCAGGCAGCATCGCCAAAAGCACCGTTCTATTCTTCAGCCCGTTGGCTCTTTCGTTGAAAGTCATCGCGCTCATCAGTGGCTCATGCAGCTGTTGTAATCGCTGGCGGCAGCTTTCAGATCGTACGCCGTAGAAATCGCGACGGCACCCCACCCAAGACGCCTTGCCACCGCGCCGAGGCCCGAGCTTCTCAGCGTCGGATCAAATGCGGAGACGTGATAGCCGGCGACGCCAATTCCTACCCCAGGAATATCTCCGTGGGCAGCGGCGTTTAATGTGGCTCCTCCCGCAACCGCAAGCGAGCCTAGCGTGTATCCGGCACTTATTTCGCCCTCTGGCGTAAATACCAGGAGCCCAATACCTGCTGCGTCAAAATCAAGCGATGCTCCGTTCTTTTTGCCGCTTTGGAGCAAACACTGACCGACCTTGCTCCAATCAATTTTATTTGGGTCAATCGCGATTCTCTCGATTTGAACGGGTCAAGCCAAGCAGCGCAGCCCACTTCATGACGGTCGAGAAAAACAGAAAAAAACACCCAATTAGGAATACGACAACCCAGATTTTGAAAAGAAGCATATGGTCTGCAGAAGCACCTAATAACGCTATTACCGCCCCTAACCATACAAAAGACCCGAGAACAAAAGCGGCCCCAATAAAAGCAATGACACGTCCGCGCCTTGCGCCTGTTTTGCACGGTTCGGAAGTTTTTGATTTTTTCTGATACCGTCCTTGTTCAATATAAAATAGACTTAATGTGATCAAGCCAAGCCCGATCGCTATTAGCCCAAGAACAAGCGCTAGCACATTGTCGCCCGCAAAATTGCGATAAGACGCTGCAATCACCCCTGCTACGATTGCTAGTATCCCGAAGAAAGAAACACGCCTAGATGGCCTAAAGCCGTCCATTTTCGATCTCAATCCTTGTTTGTTACACGCTTAGTTATTTCCGCACGCATTGATGCCTGCGCCTTGACCCTCGATATAGTCCTGCAGATTATCCTCAAGCGTAGGACCAATCAGCGGTTTTAGTGGAGCCACCAGGCCCGACAAGACTGGAGCAGTCGTTGCGAACAATGGTCGCCAATTACCTGTTTGACCACCAACCCACATAGCAGAGCCAATCTGAAGACCTGTACCCATAGTTGACAAATATTCTCCTGCTGCCACTGATAGTCCACCTGCAGTAGAGCCTGCAGCTCCGATGGGGGCAGTCGCTGGCGTTAAATAAGCCGGAGATGTCACAATAATAGTTGCCGCACCGTACGTAATGGCTTTACCGCCAACAGTCGAAATTTTTCCGCCAAGACGGTAAAGCGCTACGGCGGCGGGTGAAGGGCACTGTCCGTTTCCTCCATTTGGGTCACCCATGGCGACCCAAAACGATTCAGTTGCAGGATTTCCCATAGTAAAACCAATGTGGCTCGACGACTTGTACTTTGGCTGCGATCGATCTCAACGCGGCAGGATCAGGGACGACATCAATGAAAAAATCATATGACTGAGGTGACAACTCCTCGCCCTTTCGCCCAATCCTAACGTTTTTTACGGAAAGGGTCACCTTCATTCCTCTTAAATAGAAGTGCCTGATGCTGCCCCACTCGGGATACTCTGAACAACCTGGAAGAATGTGGTGAGGCAAGAATCTCCCACGGTTCTCCCAATCGGTTTGCTGCCGTTCTGTCTCCGTAAACAAAGTACTCACGCTATCCCGTGTACGGAGTGACCGAAAATAGCATTGCATTAGGCCGGAATAATCATCCGGAGAGTCATAGCCGCCTGGATGACAAGATAGCGTGTATGCCTTGCTCCCATCTTGGGCCGATAAGTCTAAATCGATTCCACCAATGGTCGACGAAGCATCGGAGACGTGAAACCGCTCGTGTACTGGAACAACATGAGGCCAACTTGGACGCGCCTGAGCAAACGGTTCGACCACTAGAATAAACACAAAAAAAGCTGCCACCATGCGCCACATCTGCATTCCTCCTTTAACCGTGGGTTCCAACAGGGCAACTCATGTTATCTGGCACATCGACATTGACGTCCTGATGGCCCTGGTCCTGGCCCCCTGGGAGTTCGATAATGAGTTCGCCTGGGTTAAGTTGCTGCAGTGCATCCCGAACAGGTACACCCGGAGTTGGGGTTCTCCCACCAACAACGTCAGTTGCACCATTGAATAGTGGCTGCCCATTGCTCGTCGCGGTGATATTCGATCGGTTTTGATTGACTTCCGCTCTCGTTCCGAACTGACCGGGAATTATTGCGGCAGACCCACGTTCAACCGGCACTCCAAAACCACCAGTTCTTCCTATGGTCCGCGGATTTCCGCCAAGGATTCTTGCTCTGCCAGTGCAGTTGCGTGCCTCTTCGTTATTTGTGCCATTTCTAGTTTTCCCGCTATTGTCTGGGAAAGCCAAGGGGGTGTAATCGCGCGATCCACTAATATCCATCTTGTAGGTCGCATGGCAACCGCCGTTTGCGCAGTAATCGGAATTGCCGCGCTGCCCAGTTACGGTGGTGGACTCGCAGCCTTGCGGATCGGTAAGGCAGTCCGGCCACGAGAAAGCATCCAATCCACTCGGATCGCTGGCGTTGACTGGATCGTTCCCAGCGTAGGCATACATGTTGAGGCCAGCACTGTAGCCGACGGGGTCGGTCTGCAGGAAGCGGCCGAGAACGGGGTCGTAGATGCGGGCCTTGAAGTAATAGAGCGCGACATCGGACAGAACAATCTGGCCGGTGAAGCGGAAGCGCGAGCCGGTCCAGCTGCCGCCGCCCGGCTCACCGGATGGCGAGTAGGTGTAGATCGTTGCCACGGCGGAGGCATTCGAAGTCGCGATGATTGAGCCACTCGCATCGGCATGCAGGTAGTTGGGCGTGGAGAAGCTGGAGCCTTCATACCATACGAGCGGCTCATCGGTATCCTGACCATGCACATAACGGCGCAGCAGATTGCCGGAGCCGTCATATTCCGCGACAAGCGCGTTGCCGTCATAAAGGAACTGGGTGGTATTGCCCGACGCCACCGTCTGCTGCAAGCGGCCGAGCGGATCGTAACCGAGCGTCATCGACGCCGAACCCGAAACGCCCGTTAAGTGGTTGTCCGTGTCATAGTTGAAGCTGCGCGAGCCGTCCGAGGTCAGGTTGCCACGCGTGTCGTAGGAGTAGCTTGTTCCGCCGACGCTCGCATAGCGGTTGAGGCCGTCCGGCGTGTAGCTGCGCGACGCCGCGGAGGCGCTGTAGCCATAGGAGCTGTTGGAGACCGTGCGCGTATCGAGCTGGCCCGACGGCTCGTAGTTATAGCCGAGCGTTACGTCCTGACTGGTGCCCGACATGTCGTGGGTGAGACTCCAGTTCGGCGACGTGCTGTTGTAGGAGAAAGACGTGCTTGCCGAATTGTTGCGGCTAATCGCTGTCGTGTGGCCTGCATTGTCGTAGGTGTACTGGACGAGTGTGGTCGAGCCGTTCAGCTGCACCAAGTTCATCCTGTTGACTAGGTCATACGTGTATTGGATGTAGTTGCTGTCGGGATAGGTCAGCCGCGTGCGGTTACCCGCGAGGTCGTATTGGAAAGACAAGGTCCGGCCATAAGACGTTTCCGTCGTGTGCCGGCCGAGCGCGTCATAACTGTAATCGACGCCCGATCCACCGCTGCTGACATAGTGCGAATAAAGCAGCCGGCCCAGCAGATCGTAGCCCATATAAACGTCGTTTGAGGTACCGCCGGGGATGTCCTTCTCGGTAAGACGATTGAGCACATCATAGGTATACCCGATGGTGTCACCGCTGCGAAGGCGCAGACTCGTGATGTTGCCGTTCGCGTCGTAACCGTATTGCTCATAGTCGCTGGCGTTCGACGAGTGCGAACCGGTCGTCGTGTTCGGGAAGTTGAGCTTGGAGATGCGGTCAAAGCCGTCATAGGTGTAGGTGCTGCGGTTCCCGTTGGCGTCCTCGATATAGCTCAGCATGCTGTTGGCGCTATATGAGTTGGTGACGACGGTCTTCTGCGAGCTGCTGCCATAAGCCGTCTGCACGCTCGTGATACGGTTCGCGTTGTCGTAGTTGTTCTTGCTGATCCGATCCGGGCCGTACCAGCCCTCGGGCGTCTGGGTGCATGCATCGGGCAGCGCGCCGAAGGTCGACGAATCAACGCGCGTGGCGGTGCAGCTCAGTCGCCCAGCATCGTCATAGCCGTACTGGATGATCGATTGCGTGGCCCCACCAATCGCAGCGGTGTCGCTGATCTTAAACCCGGTCGTCGTGTCGTAGGCCGTGGTCGTCGATGCCACGGAGGTGAACCCACTCCAGTCCGGATCCGACTGGCTATTGACATAACCCTGCTCGACGCGGCTGACACGGCCCTCGTAATCATAGGTCGTTCGCGTTGCCGGATTTTTTAGCGAACCCGCCCCATCCGGGTCGGGTTGGATGACACCGACCACTCTACGGTCCGCGTCGTATTTATATTTCGTCGTATCGCTGCTTCCGGAGAGTGGCCCATCAACTGTCGAGGCGTTGCCGACGATGTCATATGCTGTGGCGGTGGTCGCGGAAAGTGAGCCGTCCCCAGCAGCGACTGTCGTCGAAACAGGCTGCAAGTTCGTCGCCTGACTGGAGCCTCCCGCCGTATAGGCAATAGTGGTGCGGACTTCCTCGGCGGCGTTCGTGCAGGATGAGGAGGTCGTGCACTGCGAAATCTGGGTGAGCTTATAGACCGGCGTTGCGGCCTGGACGATGCTGCCGCTACTGTTCTTGTACCAGGCATATAGCGACGTATAGGTATAGCGGGTCTGTGGACGCACTCCACCGACAGCCGGCCCGGTGATGGTAAGAACGCCGCCGTGATTTGCGTCGTAGGTAAAGTCGGTCTCGTTCCCGAGCGGATTAGTGACCGAGGTCGGCTTGTTGCAAATCCTGAAATTGCTTGCATCGCAAGTGGAAGGATAGGTCGCGGTCGTCACGATATCCGAAAGCCCGAAACCAGATTTCGCGACGTCGCGTTTTTCAGTGACGTTTCCGCGGGTATCGTAGGTGTAGTTCGTATAGTTGCCTTCCGGATGAGTGATTCGGGTCAATCGGTTTGACGAGTCGTAAGTGAGCGTCGTCGTAAGATTGAGGCCACTGGGATCGACCGTGTCAGTCAGAACTTGGCCTGTGGAAACCTTCGAGGTGACGACGCGCACGTGGCCGAGCCCGTCGGTCGCGATTACCGTCCGCGTGTCGCCGCTGTCGGTCAAAGAATAGTTGGTGGTACCAGTCGTCGCGTTCCTCGCATCTTCGATGTAGCCGTAGGAGCTGTAGTCGTACCAAACCTTGCGCTCGATTGTGTAAGGGGTGGTGGAGCGGGAGTATCCCCATGCGTAATAGCCATCTGTGATCAAATATGTGTACTGACCTGCAGCATCGATCAATGAGCCATAGCCATGGGTGACGGTGGGCCAACTTTGCGTCAACCCAGTACAGCTTGATGCAGCAGGATTGCAGTAATCGACCGCATTGTTGATGGCTGTGGCCGTTTCGTTCGCCGGGTTGCAGGGTTCGAAATAACTGCAAGCGTTATTGAACTTCAACATGTAACCGAGGTTGTTCGTTACCGTCGCCCCGTTGAAGGTTAGTTTTACGCCATTCGGGTAGGTGATGGTCGAGATCGTGGCGCCAGTGAAATAGGAGGAAAATGTGTTGTACACCGCAACCAATCCGTCGCGACTCGTATAGGTGTAGACAGAACTGCCGTCATAGACGAGCGATCCGCCTTGGCCATCCGTTGGTGAGAACGTGCTACCCGATTTTGTGAACCGGACCGACGAACCAAGAACAGTAACGGTATAGAGCGTGCCGTTGTCCGTGCTGATCGTACTTTGCAGAGAATTGCGCCAATTACTGAGGTCTGTGGTGTAAAACGATGTCGATAGCCCACCGTCACTTTGCTGGCCGATCGATATCGCCGCGCCCGTGACGTGAACCGTTGCCGTTGTGAGATCAACATTGTTGGCGTCGACGGCGCTGTACGGCGAGGGCGGAGGCAGGTCCGGGCCGGCGGCATAAGCCGCGGGTATCGCAGTCAAAAGAGCGAGAAAAATCAGAAGCAGTCGCAGCGAATAACGGGATGCGCGATGTTTGAATACCGCCGACGTATTATTGAAATAAGAATATGCCGAATGCCGCGCAGGTATAGACATTGTGCCCCGCCTCATGCTGACCAGCGAAGGCAACTTTGTCAGAAATCTGGAGTGGTCAAAAGGCGATTCTGAAAATATTTTGTATCGCTAGCAGCGTTTTTTCTATAAATAGAGTTCTCCGAGATGAAAGAGTCCCAAAACAACTTATTGTTAAATTGTGTTGGGAGGGGTGATGACGATTTCGCGCCGCGCCGTAATTGTGCAGACCACGGCCAGTTTGCTTTCGGGTGCCGCAATATTGCACTGCGGCAAAGCTCTCGCGGGTACCGACCACTATCAATATGACGGGCAAGGCCGGTTGATCGGCGTCTATTATGCCGATGGCTCGTCGGTTATATATACCTATGACGATGCTGGTAATCGTACGCAGTTGGTACAAGCTGGTCCGTCATCGCCGACTTTTACCGCGACCATTCCGATAACCGGGCAGGCTCCCGTCAACCTCTACACACTGGCCCAGCGCCACGGCTACGACGGTGCGCGCAATGCCACGATCATCTTTGAAGTCGCAAATGGCATAACGATCACGGCACCCGGCGGTACCTCGGTGGTCAATGGTGCCGGAAGTCCTGGAAGTATCGCGATTGATACCGGCACATGGCCGAGCGGATACGCGCTAAACCTGACTCTCACCATCGATAATGGTGGCACGGTGCGTGGCGGCGGTGGCGGAGGCGGCAGCGGTGGAGAGGTGTTTGGCGGCTACGCGGCTGGCAATGGCGGCGACGCGATCTATTGCCGGTTAGCGATGACGATCAATGTCAACAGTGGTGGAGTGCTTCAAGGCGGTGGCGCGGGCGGAGCCGGTGGTGCCGCGGGATATGACTATGTCGGCAATATCACGCTGGGCGGCGGTGGCGGAGGCGGCGGTCAGCCCAACGGCGCCGCGGGACCTGGCGGTTCCACCGAAATTTCGGGCAGCGACGGCACAGCCGGTACGACATTGGCGGCTGGGGCGGGCGGAAACGGAGCGAGCAACGAAGGCTTCTATGCGTCGAGCGGGACGAATGGGAACCCTTATGGCCAATATATTGGCGTTGGTGGCTATGCCGTTCGCAAGAATGGCAACAGCGTGACGGTTAACAACAGCGGCACGATTAGCGGCGCTGTTGGGTAGTCGCTTTGAGCGCAATGGCTCCTGCGGTGGCGCCTCATCCGGCGAAGGAAGAGCACATGAAGAAGACAGTCTGCATGCTTACGCTTTGCACCATCCTGGCAGGGTGCAATGAGCAAGATGCCAAGACCTCCTGGAATGATGTGGCCAAGAATTGCGCGGTCGGGGATCTTAGCGCGCCAACCGTCTACGTATTCGGCCCATCGACGTTTTCTGGTCCGGGTTCGCTCTGGCAGCAAGGTGCTGATCGAGTTCCGCACGTTGTGTTCGACCTTAAAGACATCAAGCAAAAGAACTTCGTCGCGGCTGGTGCAAGCCCGGGCTGTAAGGCAATCGGCTCGACAACGTTCGGATATCAAGCCGTCGTAAGCCCAGAGAGTACAACATTGCCCGTTACCGGCGCGATCGCGATGGACCTGAAGAAGGCAAAGAGCGTCTCGGTTACAGCCTCTGCGATGGCATGGGACACACTTCGCGCAGATCGGTACACAGCGGCTATTCATGCGCTGCAGCCAGCGAATCCGATTCGCAAGGCGTTGATGGGGGGGCAACTCTTCGTCATGACACGCGCGCTTCGCGTGAAGGGCTTTTCGGTGACGCTTCACTTCGACAGCAGCGATGTCGCCGTACTCAAGGACAGGTACAATGGGCCAATTAAGGGGGCGGTCACGGGAAATGTGGGGGGTACGATCACGGCGACATGGAGTCCGTCCGGCGATCTTACGCTAACGGCGTCCGATGATTTTTACGTTGCTGGTGAACTTTCCCCGTACAAACGGGCAGCGCCTGGGGTGAACGAGCCTTCACTTGCAGGGATGCCTATCTCTATTGGGCCGCTACCCGCCGATAAACGTGGCCCGATCTTGGAACGCAGAATGCGGTATTGACCATAGACCCTGGGCTCTCGTGCTGTACTTCCTGCAAGATCGCGTCCAATTAGACGAAACTCGACGCGGTGAGTCTCCATCGTTCGTTCCAAAATCAGTGCGCTGCTCGACTTTGTGGGTGTGGTCAATATTAGGCGCGATTTCACAGACTAGGGAACAAGAATTAACCAGCGATCACCCGGCCAACAACAAAATCGGTGCAAGTTAACCCTTCCCTCGGTCGCGGGAAGGTCCGGTGTCGGGGGTAGGGCTGCCGTTCAGAACGGCTCACAAAGACGACGCACACAGGGGCGCCCCAGACCGTCAACCTCGAAATCGTCGAATGGCTGACATTGTAGCTGCGGGCGATCTCCCGCATCGGCTCACTCTTTTCACGCCGCCGGCTCGTTTCGCACTGCTGGTGCTGAGAGTGTTGGTTTCCGCCCCATCTTCACGCCACGCGCTACAACGCGGGCGCGACCTTCGCCGGTGCGGGCGCGGATCAGCTCGGGCTCGTCGGCAAGACCGCCAAGCACGGTAAGCATCAGGTGGCCGTGCGTGATCACGGTGTTCGCCCAAGTGTCGCCCGGAGAACGGAATCCAGCTTTCTGGTCGTTGATAGCAGCGAAAGCGTTCAGCAGATTGTGGGTCGAGCGCGCTAAACGGTTGAGGCGCGTAACACCAGCGAGCAGTTCCAGCGGCTGATGGCGGATTAGGGTATCACCTGTTCGATGAGCCGGTCCGGCAATTGCTGGGACAATGCGGCGACGGAGAGCTTCTTCTCCTCCCTGAAGACCGAGCGCACAGCGCGCAAAACGTATCGCACGCGCGACGAGGCCAGAGCAGCTGTGTTCGATTACATCGAGTGCTTCTACAATCCGGAACGGAGGCATTCGACAATCGGTTATATGAGCCCGATGGACTTCGAGGCGAAGGCAGGATTAGCTTAAGCGCGTGTCAACCGAACCGGCAGTAGCTCAGCCAACATCGAGGCTAAGGACATAGATACCCACGTCGGCGTGCAAATACGACGGCGTCTAATGTTCGCGGGACTCGCCCAGTAGGAAGTCGCGAAGGCGCTTGGGATCAGATTCCAGCAGGTGCAGAAATATGAGCAAGGCGTCAACTGTATCAGCGCCGGTCGCCTGTTCATCCTCGCGCGAGTTCTCGGAACAGACCTGATTGAGTTTTACGATGGACTCAATGGTGAGCCAAGTGAAACAGCAAGCCTCTCCACGACCGACCTTAAACGCGCCGAAAACTTCATGCAAAGTCGCGAAGGACTACAACTGAACCTAGCTTTTCTCGCGATCAAGAACCCGGTTATGCGAAAACGCATGTTAGACCTCATTGCCGCGACGAACGAGTCATCGCAGGAATAGGTCGGGAGAAGCCCAGTCTAGCATTCTGTCCAGCGACCCGTTGTCAACAGCATGCTCCGCTGGAAGCAATGGTTTTGCGGCTTTTCTGACGTGAGGAGGGCGTCACTCCTCACCCTGATCGGACGACGCCTCCTCCTGGTACTCTATCGGTAGCTATTTGGCTAAGTTCATCGCGTGTGTTTCCTGTCGATCATGCGTTTGTCGCCGATATTCGTCGTCTGATTTGTAGGTGTGCGTACAGATGGCGGCGAGAGCGTAAATAAAGGCGATTTCCATTGTTCGGCGGATACGCCACTCCTGATTCGCACAGGAGATTGTCGTGACGCCAACCAAATTTCTTATCGGTCAGATCATTGTGGTGTTCGCTGTCGCGATTGGCGGCATGTGGTTTGCGACGGAATGGGCGGCTTGGCACCTTGGCTATCAACCAAGGCTCGGACTTCCCTGGTTCGAGCTTTTCTCAACACCGATCTATCACCCCTGGTGCCTGTTTATTTGGTGGTATGCCTATGACGCTTATGCACCGGACTTGTTCAATAAAGCTGGCGCAATTGCAGCCGGCAGCGGATTTGCAGGCTGTACAGTTGCCATCATCGGCTCTCTGTGGCGCGCACGCCAGAGTAAGAACGTCACGACCTACGGCTCATCGCGCTGGGCGAACATCCGAGAGATGGAAGACGCAGGGTTGTTTCGGCCGGCGGGCGTATTCTTAGGCCAGCTTGCACAGCGATATCTGCGGCACGACGGGCCAGAACATGTTATGGCGTTTGCGCCCACGCGCTCCGGCAAGGGCGTCGGATTGGTTGTTCCGACGTTACTTTCCTGGACTGAAAGTGCCGTCATCCACGATATCAAGGGCGAGAACTGGCAACTCACGGCGGGTTGGCGCAGCCGCTTTTCTTATTGCCTGCTGTTCAATCCGACCGATCCGCGCAGCGCCCGTTACAACCCCTTGCTCGAAGTGCGCAAAGGCCCGGACGAAGTTCGCGACGTTCAGAACATCGCCGACATCCTAGTCGATCCGGAAGGCGCGCTGGAACGGCGCAGCCATTGGGAAAAGACCAGTCACTCGCTCCTGGTCGGCGTCATATTGCATGTACTTTATGCCGAAGAACAAAAGACCTTGGCGCGGGTCGCAAGCTTCCTCTCCGATCCGCAGCGTTCGTTCGAACAAACGCTGCGGGCCATGATGGCAACCAATCATCTGGGCACACCGCAAACGCCTGTCGTGCATCCGGTGGTCGCGTCGGCCGCGCGCGAAGTTCTTAACAAATCCGAGAACGAACGCTCCGGTGTGCTCTCCACCGCAATGTCGTTTCTGGGTCTTTATCGCGATCCAACGGTGGCGGCGACAACATCCGCTTGCGATTGGCGCATCGCTGATCTGGTCGATGCCGCGCGCCCGGTCTCGCTCTATTTGGTGATCCCGCCATCGGACATTTCTCGAACCAAGCCCTTGGTGCGGCTGATACTGAACCAGATTGGCCGCTGCCTGACGGAGCGCCTGGAGGGCGATCCGAGCAAAAGCCGCAAGCACAAGCTGCTCTTGATGCTCGATGAGTTTCCCGCGCTTGGACGGCTCGATTTCTTCGAGACGGCACTCGCCTTCATGGCCGGTTACGGCATCCGCGCCTATCTGATCGCCCAATCCCTCAATCAGATCACCAAAGCCTATGGCGAGAACAACTCCATCCTCGACAACTGCCATGTGCGCATCGCCTTCGCCTCGAACGACGAACGCACCGCCAAACGCATTTCGGACGCACTAGGCACGGCAACGGAACTTCGCGCCCAGCGCAACTATGCCGGACACCGCCTCGCGCCATGGCTCAGCCACGTCATGGTTTCAAAACAGGAAACCGCCCGTCCGCTATTGACGCCCGGCGAAGTCATGCAACTGCCGCCAGCGGACGAACTGGTGCTGGTTTCCGGTCTGGCGCCTATCCGCGCCAAGAAGCTGCGCTACTACGAAGACGGCAACTTCATGAAGCGCGTATCGGCTGTTCCAGCGCTTGGCGAGGGCGCCTTCCGCGATTGCCCCAAACCGCGGCCCAACGATTGGGGCGGGCAGGTGCGCGGCGAGCATGGCGAGCTGGCCTCTAGCATCGACGGCGAACTCGGCACTTCGGAGGACGAGGGCGGTCTTGGCCCGCAACGCCACCCACGCCTGCCCGACACCGAGTTGGAGCGCAAGACTCCGCCCGATCATGTCACCGATCTTGGACTGGACGATTTGGAAGATGACGTCTCTAGCCAGAGCCAAACGATTGATCGCTTGCGGGCTGCCGCAAGCATCACCCGCGCCCATGCGATGAACGAAGGCGATCATCATCACGGCGACGATGACGCGACGATGACCTTCTCCCGGCATTTTGAGGAACCCCGATGAAACCGCGCCACCATGTCTATCTCGATGAGGAACTGACGGAACGCTTGGACGCGTTGGCGGCAAAGCCCGGCTCCTCCAAATCCGCAATCGTTTCCGACGCGCTCAAATCCTATCTCGGCCGCCGAGCCGCGCGCGAACTCGATGACCTTCTCAAAGTGCGGCTCGACCGGTTTGGAAGTCAGCTCGGCCGCATCGAGCGCGACCAGCAAGTGGTGATGGAGAGCCTGGCGCTCTTTATCCGCTATCAGTTCATGGTCACCGCGCCGGTCCCCGAAGTCGATCTGCCGGCAGCACGAGCGGCCGCACAGGAGCGGTTTCAGGCCTTCATCGATCAGGTGGGCCGCCGTTTGGCTGCTGGCAAGCGCACCGCCGCCGAAGTGGTCGCCAAGATCATGCCGGACGGCGTGACGCGCGCGCCGACCACCAATGTGGAGGCCGCCGAATGAGTGGACATGCCGAAAGCCGTGAACGGCGCCGCGCCATGCTGCGCACGGCTATGGGGCCGGATATCGCCGCCGCGCTGGGCGATCCCTTGGTCATAGAAGTCATGGTCAATCCCGACGGCGCACTGCGCCTGGACCGGCTTGGCGAGGGGCGCATCGACACCGGCAAGCGGCTTGCGGCGGCAGACGTGGAACGGATCATCCGGCTGGTCGCCTCCCATGTGCATCTGGAGGCCCATGCCGACAGCCCCATTATCAGCGCCGAACTGCCGCCGCGCGAAGACAATGCAGCCGGGGAGCGCTTCGAGGGCTTGCTACCACCCGTTTCGGTGGCGCCTTGCTTTACCATTCGCAAACCGGCGACGCGCATCTACACGCTGGGCGATTACGTGAACGATCGCATCGTCTCGGCGCCGCAGGCCGAGGCGCTGCGCCATGCTGTCAGCGAGCACAAAAACATCCTTGTCGCCGGAGCCACCAGTTCCGGCAAGACCACCCTGGCGAACGCGCTCCTCGCCGAGATCGCGACGCGAGACGAGCGGGTTATCATCCTGGAAGACACGCGCGAGCTGCAATGCGCGGCGCCCGATTGTGTGGCGCTGCGCACCCGTGCGGGTAGCGTCTCGCTCGCGGACCTGGTTCGCTCGACGCTGCGTTTGAGGCCGGACCGTATCATCGTGGGCGAAGTGCGCGGCCCTGAAGCCCTCGACATGCTGAAAGCCTGGAACACGGGTCACCCCGGCGGCATCGCCACGGTTCACGCCAATTCCGCGTCATCCGCCCTCTACCGCCTCGAACAATTGGTGCAGGAAACCGTCGTCACCGTGCCGCGCCGGCTGATCGCCGAAGCGATCGATCTGGTGGTCTTTATTGCCGGGCGCGGAGTATCGCGCCGCATCGAGACCATCGCGGAGGTGCGCGGGTTAGCTGCCGACGGCGACTACGAACTCGTTCCCTCAACCGTCCAAAAACTTCACGTCCTTTGATCCGACAGGAGAACACTTTGATGCGACAGGAGAACACTATGCCTGGTTACAAATGTCTCGTCCGTCCCCTTGCTCTGGCGGTTGGCCTTCAATCGCTGCTGGTTTCCAGCGCCTATGCGGCGGGGACAAACATGCCGTGGGAACAGCCGCTGCAGCAAATCCTCGATTCCGTGCAAGGCCCCGTCGCCAAGATCGTCGCCGTCATGGTCATCATCATGACCGGGCTGACCCTTGCTTTCGGTGAGAGTGCCGGTGGCTTTCGCAAGCTCATCCAGATCGTCTTTGGCCTCTCCATTGCCTTCGCCGCGTCGAGCTTTTTCCTGTCGTTCTTCTCCTTTGCGGGCGGGGCGCTGGTGCAATGAGCATTGATGGTTTCGAGGTGCCGCTGCACCGTGCCTTGACCGAGCCGATCCTGCTGGCGGGCGCCCCACGCGCCATCGCGATCATTAATGGCACTGTCGCGGCCGCCTTGGGCCTGGGCCTGCGCCTCTGGATCGCGGGGCTTCTTCTTTGGCTGATCGGTCATTCCATCGCCGTCTTCGCCGCCAAGCGCGATCCGGATTTCGTGGACGTGCTGCGCCGCCACATTCGCCAAAGGACACATCTGTCATGCTGAACCTCGCCGAATATCGCCACAAAACCGACCGGTTGGCCGATCATCTGCCCTGGGCGGCACTTGTCGCGCCCGGCGTGATCCTGAACAAGGATGCGAGCTTTCAGCGGACGTTCCGGTTCCGCGGACCAGACCTTGAGAGCGCCACGGAAGCCGAACTCGTTGCAGCCTGCGCGCGTGTCAACAATGTGCTCCGGCGTTTCGGTTCCGGCTGGGCCTTGTTCTTTGAGGCCGAGCGCTTCGTCGCGCCGGACTATCCTGAGAGTCACTTCCCCGAGCCAGCGTCCTGGTTAGTCGACTGGGAGCGCCGTGCGGCCTTCGAGGAAGGAACGTCATTCGATGTGTCAGGGCAGGCGAGCACAAGGCGGTGCGAACACTATGAGAGCGCCTATTATCTGACACTTATCTATATGGCGCCGGTCGACCATGTCGCCCGCGCCGAGCGGGCTCTGATCGAAAGCGACGACTGCGAGGTGGGTCGTGACTGGCACCGCGAACTGGATGGTTTCCTCGCCGAGACCAACCGTGCGCTCGATCTTCTTGGCCAGCTTATGCCGGAAATCCGCAGCCTTGATGACGCCGAGACGCTGACCTATCTGCATCGAACCGTCTCGACCAAGCGCCATGATGTGGGCGTTCCGGAAACGCCCCTCTACCTGGATGCCATCTTGGCCGACGAAAGCTTAAGCGGTGGGCTTGAGCCCATGCTTGGCGGCACGCATCTTCGAACCCTGACGATCCTGGGTTTTCCCAACGCGACGCGGCCAGGAATCCTTGATGCCCTCAACCATCTCGACTTTCCCTATCGCTGGGTCACGCGCTTTATCACGCTCGACAAGACCGAAGCGACCAAGACGCTCACCAAGCTCAGGCGCCAATGGTTCTCCAAGCGCAAGTCGGTCACCCAGCTCTTGCGCGAGGTCATGTATAACGAACCGGTCCAGCTGCTGGATTCCGACGCCGACAACAAGGTGGTCGATGCCGATCTGGCGCTGCAAGCCCTGGGCGCCGACCATGTCTCCTTCGGTTATCTTACGGCCACCGTGACGGTGTTCGACCAGAACAAAGCTGCCGTGGAGGAAAAGGTTCGCGCCGTCGAACGCGTCATCAACGGCCTCGGGTTCACGACCATTCGCGAAAGCCTGAACGCGGTGGAGGCTTGGCTTGGCAGTCTGCCCGGCCATCTCTACGCCAATGTGCGCCAGCCCCTGGTGCATACGCTCAATCTCGCCCACCTCATGCCGCTCTCCTCGGTCTGGGCGGGGCCAATACGCAACGAGCATTTGGGTGGTGCGCCGCTTCTCTATGCCGAAACCTCGGGTTCGACGCCATTCCGGCTTTCCACCCATGTCGGCGATGTCGGGCACATGCTGATTGTCGGGCCGACGGGTGCCGGAAAGTCTGTGTTGCTCGCGCTCATGGCACTTCAGTTTCGCCGTTATCCGGATTCGCAAGTCTACATGTTCGACAAGGGCAATTCCGCGCGCGCGGCGATCCTGGCCATGAACGGCGCACATCACGAATTAGGCTCTAGCGGCACGCTGGCTTTTCAGCCTTTGCGTGGTATCGACGATGCGGGCGAGCGCAGCTGGGCGGCGGAGTGGATCGCCACGCTGCTCGATCATGAGAAGGTAACCGTCACCCCGGAAGTCAAAGAGACGCTGTGGCTGGCGCTGACGAGCCTGGCAACGGCGCCGCTGTCCGAACGCACGCTGACGGGTTTGTCGGTGCTGCTGCAATCCAATGCGCTCAAATCGGCGCTTCTGTCCTACACCTTAGAAGGCCCATTCGGGCAGTTGCTGGACGCGGCCGAAGACCGGCTCGCTCTGGCCGACGTGCAGTGTTTCGAAGCTGAAGGCTTGATGCACGAGGCGAGCGTTGTTCTGCCGGTGTTGACATACCTCTTTCATCGGCTGGAGGCACGGTTCACCGGACGGCCAACGCTCCTCATTCTGGACGAAGCCTGGGTTTATCTGGACAACCCGCTCTTTGCTGCGCGCATCCGCGAATGGCTGAAGGTGCTGCGCAAGAAAAATGTCTCCGTGGTCTTCGCCACGCAATCGCTGGCGGACATCTCCAATTCGTCGATTGCGCCCGCCATCATCGAGAGCTGTCCGCAGCGCATCTTCCTGCCCAACGACCGCGCGATCGAGCCGCAGGGGCGTGAGGCCTATGAACAGTTCGGCTTGAACGACAGGCAAATCGAACTGATTTCCAGAGCCGTTCCCAAGCGGCAATATTATCTGCAATCGCGCCGCGGCAATCGGCTCTTCGAGCTCGCTCTTGGACCCATCGCGCTGGCCTTCTGCGGCGCCTCTTCGCCCGCCGATCAGAACCTCGTTGATCTCGCTTTGGCGGGGCAGGGCGGTGACAGCTTCGCCGTCAAGTTTCTCAGAGCACGCGATCTCGATTGGGGCGCGGGCCTTCTCGATCAATTCCACGACACACAGTTGGAGGCTGCCCAATGACCCGCAAGAAATTCACAGCATTGCTCTTCGCAACCACACTCGCTTTGGGAGGAATGGCCGCCCCGGCAACCGCCCAATGGGCCGTGTTTGATGGGGCGAACTACGCCCAGAACGTGCTCGAAGCGGCCCGCGCGTTACAGCAGATCAATAACCAGATCCAGTCGCTGCAGAACGAAGCCACCATGCTGACAAACATGGCGACGAACCTCAAATCCCTCAATGTGTCTTCGCTCAGCTCCATCGTTACCGACCTGACGCAAATCAGCACCTTGATGAGTAAGGCCCAAGGCATCTCCTTCAACGTTTCTGCCTCGCAAGCCGCCTTCGCTCAGACCTATCCGCAAAACTACACCGCATCAACAACGAGCGGCACACTTGGGGCCGATGCGCTCAAGCGCTGGCAGGATGCGATGGCGGCGTTTCGCCAGACGCTGACAGTCCAGTCGCAAGTCGCGCAAAACGTTCAATCCGACACCACCACGCTGACAACGCTGGTGACAGCGAGCCAAGGCGCCGTCGGCAGTCTGCAAGTTGCCCAAGCGACCAACCAGCTTCTGGCGCTCTCCATCAAGCAGGAGCTTCAGATTCAAAACCTGATGGCGGCGCAGTACCGCGCCAGCTCACTGGAGCAGGGCCGTAGCGCAGAGGCGCAGTCCCAAAGCCAAGCCGCCTTCTCGAACTTCCTCGGTACGGGACAGGCCTACACGCCGCAATAACAACATTGGGACCGGGCACTTGGATAATCTCAACGTCATCGACAACTTCATGCAGGTCTTCATCCGCTACATCGACAGCGGATTTGGATTGTTGTCGGGCGACGTTGGCGCGCTGACAACCATCTTGGTCGGCATTGATATCACGCTGGCGGGCCTCTTCTGGGCGATGGAAGGCGACGGCAATGTGCTCGCCCGTCTCATCAAGAAAGTCCTCTACGTCGGCGCCTTTGCGTTGATCCTGAACAACTTTTCGACGCTGTCGATGGCGGTGTACAATTCCTTCTCGACCCTTGGCCTGCACGCGACGGCCAACAACCTGACCGCCGCAGATCTGCTCAGGCCCGGCAAGCTCGCCTCCACCGGCTATCAGGCCGCCTATCCCCTATTACAGCAGGCTGGCAAGCTGATCGGCTTCACCACCTTCTTCGACAATGCCGTAACCATCCTGGTGCTGGTCTTTGCCTGGGCGGTGGTGATCCTCTCCTTCTTCGTGATGGCGGTGCAGCTCTTCATCACGATCATCGAGTTCAAGCTGACGACGTTGGCTGGTTTTGTGCTGGTCCCGTTCGCGCTCTGGGGCAAGACCGCGTTCCTGGCCGAACGGGTGCTCGGCAATGTGATCGCATCGGGCATCAAGGTGATGGTGCTCGCCGTCATCGTCGGGATCGGCACGACCTTCTTCGCCACCTTCATATCGGCCCTGCAGGGTCATGATCCAAGCCTCGCAGACGCTATGGCGCTGGTTCTGGCGTCGCTTTCGCTGTTCGGCCTCAGCATATTCGGGCCCGGTATTGCCACTGGTCTTGTCTCTGGCGCACCGCAATTGGGCGCGGGCGCCGCGTTAGGAACCGTCGGCGCGCTGGTTGGTGCAGGCGCCCTTGCTGCGGGCGGCGCCGCAGGTGCCGCGCGCCTGGCTGGTGGAGCCGGGCTTGGCGCGATGCGCGCCGGAACCGCCTTGGGCGCCGGGGCCGCGTCAGCCTATCAAATGGGCCAAGCCGCATCCGGTGCGACCGGCGCGGCAGGCGTCGGTGCAGGTCTTGCCGGTGTGGCGCGCGCTGGCGCGGGCGTTGCCGGCAATGCGGCGCGCAGCGCAGCGGGGCGAATGGCATCTAGCTTTCGAGAAAGTGCGCAAGCCGGGCGTGAGGGTGCGTTCCGTGCCACCGGCGGCAAAACCGCGGGCGGGCCCGCTGCATCGCCTTCTCAATCCGAGAGTGGGGCGGCACCAAGTTCCAACGGCGGCCCTCCAGCTTGGGCCAAAAAATTGCGCAGCGAGCAACGCATGCGTGCCCATGCCCACGCGACAGCGCAAGCCATCAAGGAAGGTGACCGCCCCGGCGCCTCCGCCAACCCAGACCTCGACCAGCAGGAGAGATAGATGCTGTTTAAACGAACACTACAACGTTACGGGGATACTCCCGAACCGGCCACGCCCTACCAGCGCGCCGGACAGCTCTGGGACGAGCGCATCGGTTCGGCGCGGGTGCAGGCGAAGAATTGGCGCTTGATGTCCTTCGGCTCTCTGGGCCTCTCCATAGCACTGGCGGGCGGGCTTATCTGGCAATCGATGCAAAGCCGCGTCACGCCCTATGTTGTCCAAGTCGACAAGCTCGGCGAGGTCCAAGCCGTGGGCCCTGCGGGCCAAGCCTATAAGCCGACCGACGCCCAGTTTGCCTGGTATCTCGCCCGCTTTATTACCGATGTGCGGGGGCTCTCGAGCGATCCCGTCATCGTGCGCAAGAACTGGCTTGAGGCCTACGACTACGCCACAGACCATGGTGCCATCTTCCTCAATCAATTTGCGCAGGCCAATGACCCCTTCAAGGCGGTGGGTGAACGCACGGTTTCGGTGCAGGTCACAAGTGTCGTGCGTGCCTCAGACACATCGTTCCAGGTCAAATGGGTCGAGCAAACTTACGAACACAACGCGCTCGCCAAGACCGAGCGCTGGACCGCAATCGCCTCGGTCATAACCCAGCAGCCGACGACAGCAGAAGTCCTGCGCAAGAATCCTCTGGGGCTCTACGTCAATGGCCTCAACTGGTCGCGTGAGCTGGATACCCCATGAAAGGGATCAAAATGAATCGCATTATCCGTCTTGTTATCGCCGTGCCTCTTTGTTCGCTGGTGCTGTCCGGCTGCGCCGACATGAGTTGGCTTCCGTCATTCCTGCGCCCGGCGCCAGCCGAGGCTCAAGCACTGGTGGCGGCGGCGCCAGCGCCGCCGGTAAAGGTCGTACCACCCGCGCCACCTCTACAAGGACAGTTGCTGCCACCATCCAAGCCCGTCCGCCACGCCAAATTGCACCCGCGGGTGCGGGTGGACATGGCGAACCGTGCCGCGTTGCAGGAGCCAACTTCTGACGGCTATATCAATGCCATCCAGGCCTACCCCTATGCCGAAGGGGTGCTTTATCGCCTCTACGCGGCGCCGCAGGAAGTCAGTGATATCGCGCTGCAACCCGGCGAGAACCTGACTGCGATTTCCGCGGGCGACACCACACGCTGGATCGTCGGTGACACGACCAGCGGATCGGGAGCGGGCAGGCAGGTTCATATCCTCGTCAAACCCTTTGCCGCAGGCCTTCACACCAATCTCGTCATCACCACAGACCGGCGCAGCTACCACCTAGAACTCGAAAGCACAGAACGCACCTATATGGCAGCGATATCCTGGACCTATCCGCAGGACGGTTTGGTGTCGCCAAAATCCGATGGAACGTCGCCGGGGCGGAACGCGTCTGTATCGTCAGGCTTCTCGCCCGAGGACTTGCATTTTCGCTATGCGATCAGCGGCGGCAAGCCGTCCTGGAAGCCTCTTCGTGCCTTCGACGACGGCACGCATGTCTATATCGAATTTCCCGCCGCCATGGCGCAGGGGGAAGCTCCTCCCTTGTTCGTGAAAGGCGCTGATGGCGCCAGCAATCTCGTCAATTATCGCGTTCGCGGGAACTACTACATCGTCGACCAGCTGTTCGAAGGCGCCGAACTGCGTCTTGGCCAGGATCATCAAGAAGTGGTGCGGATCAAACGTATCCCAGAATCTCGCACTGCGGAAACCTCCGCCAACGCACCCAGAATTTGGTGAGGAACGACCATGAGTGACTCTGCGATACGAAGAAACCTGCCTAAAGTCGATCCCGAGAGCTTGGTACTTCGGGCAAAGCCGCGCGGCGTCACACGGTTCAAGCGGCACGTTGTGATCGGCGTTGCCGCGATTGTCTGCGTCGCGGTGTCCGTGGCGGCTTGGCTCGCTTTGAGCGCGCCAGCGCTTCACGTCACCACCAATGGAGCAGAACTCTACAATGTCGATCACAAGCCACCCGCCGACGGCCTCGCATCGCTTCCTGCGACCTATGATAAGGTCAAGCCGCCTGTGCTTGGGCCACCGTTGCCGGGCGATCTTGGCCCTCCGATGTTGCGCGCGCAGAATAGGCTCGGTGTATCGCCACCCGATGGCGGCAGTCCGCAGGAAGCCGCACGCGCCGATCAAATGCATGTGGCAGAGCTCTCGCGCCAGGCACAGGAAGGCGGTGTGTTTTTCCAGGTTGCCAGCAACGCTGGTGCCCATGGCGTGATGGCAGGATTGGGAGCCAGCCAAGCCGGACCAGGTGACGGGGCAGGGGCTTCGCCCGATAAGCTGGCGCTCGATCCTGCGCGAGACCAGAACGCCCAAGGACGCAAGCTTGATTTTGTCAATCAGCAAGACGGCCGCGCCATCTACAATCCGCATGCTATCCAAGATCCGGTGTCGCCCTTTGAAGTGATGGCGGGCACGTTGATCTCGGCAAGCCTGATTACTGGGCTCCAGTCCGATCTGCCGGGTTTGGTCGTCGCTCAAGTGACCCAGAACGTCTACGACACCGTGACGGGCCGCATGCTGCTTATTCCGCAGGGCTCAAAGCTAATCGGCACCTATGACAGCGTCGTCGCCTTCGGTCAGAGCCGGGCCTTGGTCGTCTGGCAGCGCATCATCATGCCGGACGGCTCCTCCATGCAGATCGACAATCTGCCGGCAACCGACGCGCAAGGCTATGCGGGCCTCAAAGACGATGTCGATTATCACACCTGGGCGCTGCTGAAGGGCGTGGGAATCTCAACGCTGCTGGGTATTGGAACTCAGTTATCGCTCGGCGGTACGCAACAAAGCGATCTCGTCACGGCCATCCGTCAATCGACACAGGACAGCGTCAATCAGGCGGGGCAGCAGCTCACGCAGAAGAATCTCAATATTCAACCGACGATCAAAGTAAGGCCCGGTTGGCCGCTGCGCGTCATCGTTCACAAGGACTTGGTGCTGCGTCCGTACCGCGGCTAATGGAGAAAATTGATGCCTGAAATAAAACTCGGAAAATTGCCGGACCGCAAGCCCGTCAAGATCGCCATCACGGTCAGCGCCGCGCTCGACAAGAAGCTGCATTCCTATGTCGAGGCGTACCGCGCCGCCTATAGCGAGGACGAAAAGGTGGGCGATCAGATCCCCTTCATGCTCGAACAATTCCTCGACGGCGACCGCGGATTTGCGAAAGCCAGAAAAGAAGCGGAACCGGCGAAGGACGGACCGGCTGCTGCGGCGTCAGCACGGACCGGGCCGAAACGGCGAGAGCCATCAACGGCGAGCTAGTGAGGACGCCATGTTGGTAATCTAGACATTCAAGCCGGGCAAGGAAGCACGACGGGGGTGGGGCAAGGGGCCATAGTTTCAACAGCAGCGCAGCACGACAGCATAATGGCTCGCCGTTCGAGCATTCCCGGTCAGGAGACCAGATGATGAAGAACCAGGTTCCAGAACATTTGAGAAATAAGCACGCCCCAACCGGTGTCTCTGCGCCGTCACCTGCCGTCGTTAGCGAGGGGCCCAAAAACCAAAATCGTCCTGGGACAGCAAACAAGCGGATACCCTTTGGCCAACGACCGACCTGCACGATTGCAGAAGCCTGTGATGCGGTTGGTTTGGGACGAACCAAGCTCTACGAACTCATCGGCAGGGGGCATCTCGACACAATCACAATTGGCCGCCGCCGCTTGGTGCACATTCCGTCACTTCTGAAATTGCTCGACGTGGAATGTGGGTAGGACTTTGTGGTCAGATAGAGCGCGCGGCCGAAACGGCGCTTCATGCCGCGTGCTCCATCTCCGCGGGCATTGCGAATTTGCTGACCGAAGCCGCAACCGCGGTCACCAGGAAATAGCGCAATTTCTCGAAGAGTTTATTTGGAAAGGTGTAAATTATCGTAATTACACTACGATAAATGCCATAACCAAAGCTTGGTGACATCTTCGAAATATGATTATAGCCGTAGCATGGCTACGACCCATAGAACTAAGCTAAATTCCTTCCACACCCGCCTGATACCCGGTGCGCCGCTGGTCTGAGGACTTGGCTGCCTTGGGGATATCAGCTGATCTTGCTGTCCACTACGTCCGTGCTGGTTGGCTCAACTGGTTAGCGCGAGGTGTCTACTGCAAGCCGAACGACCACTCGCATTGCATTCCAGTCTGCTGCTTGCTGCAACGCAGATTTGAGGAGCTGCATGTCGGCGGCAAAACCGCCCTCGATTGGTATGGCGTTCGCCATTACGTTTCTCAGAAGCCTGTTCTGCACCTCTCCGGCTGGGCGGCGGCAAAATTGCCTACTTGGTTTACCGAACGCTTTCCAGCCGAGTATCACCGCAAGCGCCTATTCAACGAAACCCCAGGTGCACTACTTTACGTAGGTTCTTTTGAGAAACGCGGCGGCGCCCCCCAAGTATCCGCGCCAGAGCGCGCCTTGCTGGAGGTGTTGAGCGAGGTTGGCGTGCGCCAACCTCTCAAGGAGGCACGGCAACTCACGGAGAGCACATACAATTTTCGGGTCGACGTGCTGCGCGCGTTGCTGCAGCAATGCACGAACGTCAAGACTGTAAGGCTGTGTCTCCAGCTTGGCCGTGAGAACTCCATGCCATGGGCGGCCAAGCTCGATCCGGCCAAACTTCCTACCGGTAGCGACCGACCGTGGGTATCCCGATCCTCGGATGGTCTGCTGGTGCTGAAGCCATGAACAAAGCTTACCTCGACACCGCGCGTCTTCTGACACAAGTGGCGCCGCTCATCTTTGTGGACGATACCTTCGCGCTCAAGGGCGGCACCGCGATCAATCTGTTCGTTCGCGATATGCCACGGTTGTCGGCCGATCTCGATCTTGTTTTTACCGATTACAATCTATCATGCGACCAAGCGCTCGGGCGTATCAATGATGCGATTCGGCAGTGCCGAGCGTCTCAACAAATGAGGCTTTCAAACTCATGCGCTCGGCGCGGCCGACGCTGGTGAAACGAAGCTGCTGGTGCGTCGCGGCGACGTCAAGGTCAACTTCGTCATGCGCGGCACTGTCCAGCCGGTGCGCATGGAGCCATTGGCGCCCAGGGCAAGCGAAACATTGCTGGCGGATCTCGAAATCCCAGTCGTCTCGCTAAAGGACATGTATGGCGGCAAGCTGGTTGCAGCTTTGGATCGGCAACATCCCCGTGATCTATTCGATGTGATGCAGCTCTTCGCCCACGAAGGAATCACACCCGGTATCCGGCGCACTTTCGTCGTATATTTGGCCAGCCACAACCGGCCAGTGCATGAGGTGTTGTTTCCAACCCTGCAAGACATCCGTCCGGAATACGAGCAGAACTTCATTGGCATGACCACCGAGCCCGTAGCGCTGGAAGGTTTGTTGGCAGCGCGTGAACGCATGCTGCGCGAACTACAGCAAGGTCTGGACACGAATGAACGCCAATTCCTGCTCTCTCCCGTTGCCAATAAGCCTAACTGGCTGCTGTTAGGTATCGCGCACCTGGAGAAACTGCCCGGCTTCCGCTGGAAGCTTCAAAACCTGCAGCGTCTGCAGAAATCCAATACGAAGAAATTCGCAGAGCAGCCCGACGCGCTCGCGCGACTCTTGAGCGATTGAGAGAGTCTGCCGGTGCCGATGTCGACGTCCGCACAAAGAACGCCCAGATACCACGCATCCACACCGTCGAATTTATCATAGTAAACAATTTTGACGAGCATTTGCAGACCAATCTGGATGCAAACGGAAGAAATATATGGCTATAAAAATTATTTTGTTCGCGTTTGTTCGCCATTGTTGGTCCGAGGACTCGTGTTGTGAGAACAAAAAGATTTGTTGGCTTTTCGTTGGTCCGCGGAGAATGCAGAAAAAAGGTCTTGTAAAATCAGTCGGTTGGACAGAATTTGCGAGTCCTGTTCTGGCACCAACACTTAAGTCGCTGACAATATACGATATTGTCACCTATCAGCGCGCTTGGGTGTGGCTTCAATTCGTTCCCCAAAGCCGACTTCGCGTGATGGCGAGCATAATTCGTGCGCAAACGGCACTGTCGATACGGTGACACTTGGATTGTGCTCCGCAGGGGCTGTCTAAATTTCATTTCAGCTCGCTGCCAGTGCTTGACCGAGGTCTGTGATCAGGTCGTCGACGTCCTCGATGCCAACGGAGAGGCGGACCAGCGAGTCCGAGATGCCGAGGCGCTGTCGCTGATCGGCAGGGATGGTGGCATGGGTCATGATGGCTGGATGCTCAATCAAGCTTTCGACTGCGCCGAGGCTCTCGGCCAGGGTGAATATCTGACAACCTTCAAGGAAGCGCTTGGCGCTCGCCAAATCACCATTCAGTTCCGCGGTAATGATGCCGCCGAAGCCCCGCATCTGGTCTTTGGCAAGCGCATGCTGTGGGTGGCTTGCGAGCCCTGGATAAATCATCTTCTTGATGGCGTGATGGTTTTCCAGAAAGCGTGCTATCTCCAGCGCATTGTAGCAGTGCCGTTCCATCCGTAACGCCAGCGTCTTGACGCCGCGATGCGCCAGGAAGCTGTCAAAGGGACCGGCAATGCTGCCAATGGCGTTGTGCAGAAAGGCAAGCTGATCCGCCAGGGACCGATTATCGCCCGCAACGGCGATGCCGCCGATGATATCGGAATGGCCATTGATGTATTTTGTCGTCGAGTGGACAACAACGTCAAAGCCATGCTCCAGCGGACGCTGGATATAAGGGCTGGCGAAGGTGTTGTCGGCCACCGCGATGAGGCCATATGCTTTGGCAAGGGTGCCGATCGCTCTTAAGTCCACGATTTGCAGTACCGGATTGGTCGGTGTTTCCACCCAGATCATCCGCGTGTTCGGCTGTATCGCCGCTTTCACAGCTTCCAAATCCGTAAGATCGACAAAGCTGAACTCCAGCCCGGCGGAGCGCTTACGGACCTTCTCGAACAGCCGGTAGGAGCCACCATAGATGTCGTGCGAGGCGATGATGTGATCGCCCGCTGACAGCAACTCCAAAACGGTGCCAATGGCAGCGAGGCCGGAGGCGAAGGCATACCCTTGAATGCCACCCTCCAGATCAGCAACACAGCGTTCAAAGGCCATCCGGGTCGGATTTTGGCTGCGCGAATAATCGTAACCCTTATTCACGCCCGGGCTTTCCTGGGCATAAGTGGAGGTTGCGTAAATCGGCATGATTACGGCGCCGGTGGTTGGGTCCGGGCTTTGTCCGGCATGGATGGCGCGTGTTCCGAAAGCAAGGCTATTGGAGAGGGGGTGGGTCATACATGCAGTCTCAAATAGTTGATGAGGTCGATGCGCGTAATGATGCCGACGAAGATGTCGCGATCACAGATGAGCGCCACACGGTCGCGCGCGAAAATCGGCAGGAGGGCGTCCAGCGGGTCATTGATCTGCACCAATTGCAGCCCTTTGGTCATGTAGCTCTTAACCGGACGGTCGAAGCGGTCCTTGGGGCCGGGTTCGCCGCCTTCGACGGCAGCCAGAATATCGCTCTCGTCGAGGATGCCGACCAGCCGACCCCCGGCCATCACGGGCAATTGGGAGACGTCGGCGCCGCGCATGCGGTTATAGGCCGTCAGCAGCGTGTCATCCGGGCTGACGGTCACAGCATTGCCGCCATCGAATCGGCTGGAGATGACATCGCGAAGGTCACCCTTCAAAGTGCGCTGTTGGATACCTTGCTCGAAAGCCCAATAATTGTTGTAGAGCTTAGAGAGATATTTGTTGCCGTTGTCGCAGACCAGGGTGACGACGCGCTTCTCCTCGGTTTGCGCCCGGCAATATTTGAGGGCAGCAGCGAGCAATGTTCCGGAGGATGAACCGGCGAGTATTCCCTCTCGCGCCAGCAACTGGCGGGCGGCTTCAATGCTATCCCGGTCTGAAATGGAATAGGCCTCCGATACCAGGGATAGATCGGCATTGGGCGGAATGAAATCTTCGCCAATGCCTTCCACCACCCAAGCGCCAGCTTCGATCATCGTGCCGGTATTGATGAAGGGGGCCAATATGGAGCCCTCGGGATCGGCCAGGATCATCTTGGTTTTGGGGGAGACGCGGCGGAAGAAGCGGCCGAGCCCCGACAATGTGCCGCCGGAGCCGACGCCAACCACGACAGCATCAATATCGTGGTTCATTTGTTCCCAGATTTCCGGCCCTGTTGTGCGCTCGTGCGCCAAAGGGTTCGCGGGATTGGAAAATTGGTCGATATAAAAAGAATTGCGAGTCTCGGCCGCCAATTCCCGGGCGCGGTCTTGATAGTAGTCCGGGTGGCCTTTGGCGACGTCGGAGCGCGTGATAATAACTTGAGCGCCCAGCGCTCGTAGATGCTCAACTTTTTCGCGCGCCATCTTATCAGGCACAACGAGGATGATGCGGTAACCCTTCATCACCCCGACCTGTGCCAAACCGATGCCGGTGTTACCAGCCGTCGCTTCAACGATAGTGCCGCCGGGCTTGAGCTTGTGGGAGCGCTCTGCTGCTTCGATCATGGAAAGCGCAATCCGGTCTTTGATCGAGCCGCCTGGGTTTTGGCTCTCGAGCTTGGCAAACAGGCGGCAGCGCCCCGTGTCGATGTGGTTGATCTCAACAAGGGGGGTATCGCCGATCAAGTCGAGCGTCGAATGTGCAGTTTGATATTGCGGCAGGCTCATGAAGTGGCCTCTCGGGGGCAAAAGTGAAGACCGCGTTGCCGCGTCACGGCCCGCTGGGTTGCTACTTAGCAAGGTTACGCTATAACATACAATCTCTATCGCCTTTATCGAGTAAAATGTGACAGCGGCAATTGTGCTTGACGAGCCGGGTCACTGTGCCACTCTTGAGATGACCAATGGTGATCGAGATCATGTTGGAAAAACGGGTATCCTGCTGGACAGCCGTGACCGGGTTTCCCGGCTTCGCGCTGTACTTAACGGCGATCGCCGGGGCGGCCGATCCCAGTATCGGGGCGATGGCTTAGGGCCGTCGCCGCAGCAGGTGAGCGGCAGCGCGCGCTGCCAAATTGCACGCGGGACCCCGCTTTGCGCCAGGATGTGCGCGGGAGGGCTCCCCCTGACCCGGGATATATTCATGGCATTCGCAAACAGTGCAGGAATTGCAGCCACGCTTGAGCAGCTCGTCGCTTTTGACCAACAGCACCTGCTGCATCCTCAGCATCATCCCTCGGACCATAAACAGCCCGTCATTTGGGCGAAAGGCGAGGGTGCTCATCTCATCACCGTTACGGGGGAGCGTTACCTCGACGGTTTGAGCGGTATGTGGAATGTCAGCCTCGGGCATGGGCGGCGTGAACTCATCGATGCCGCGACACGTCAACTGGAGACCCTGGCTTTCGCGACCGCTTACGCCGGTTCGACCCATCGCCCCTTGATCGAGCTTTCAGAGCTGTTGTCGGAGGTCATCTACCCCTCCATCCAGGCGTTCTATTTTACCTCGGGCGGCGGGGAGGCCACGGACACTTCTATCCGCACGGCGCGATACTACTGGCGCGCTCTCGGGAAGCCGGAAAAAACGAAAATCATCGCACGCAAACTTTCCTACCATGGCTCCACGGTGGGCTCGGCGAGCGCGACGGGAGTGGACGAATTTTCCCACGGTTTCGGACCGCGCCTACCTGGATTTCTACATATTGAATCGCCTTATCCCTACCGCTTCCAGAACCCCCATCCCCACAAAACCGCGGGCGTCGCCGCGGCGGACTTGCTCGAAGACGCAATCTTGCGCGAGGGGCCGGAGACGGTTGCGGCATTTATTGCTGAGCCCATCCAAGGCGGCGGTGGTGGAATCATTGTGCCGCAGCCTGACTACTTTCCGCGTATTCGCGAAATCTGTGACCAGTACGGCGTGCTCTTCATCTCCGATGACGTGATCACGGGCTTTGGACGCACTGGAAAGTGGTTCGGCCTGGAGCATTGGGGCGTTGAGCCCGATATCGTGCAATTCGCCAAGGGCATCACCAGCGGATACATTCCGCTGGGCGGCATTGGCGTCAACGCGAAGATCAAAGACGTGCTGGATAATGCTGAGTCCGCGCAGCGCTGGTGGCATGGCTACACCTATTCCGGCCATCCGGTTGCGTGTGCCGTTGCCATCGCGACGCTGGGCGTGCTTAGGAAGGAAGGCTTGGTGGAACGTACCGCCAAACGGGGCGAGCGCTTCCTGCGCATTTTGCGTGAAGAGCTTTATGATCATCCTTATATTGGTGAAGTCCGCGGCCAAGGGTTGCTTGCCGGGATCGAATTTGTGTCAGATCGCAATACCAAAGCCACATTTCCCGGGAAATGGAATGTTGCCGGTCGGCTCAGGGTGGAACTCTTGAAACGGGGGCTCTGCACGCGTGTGTTGAGTGATGTGATCTGCCTCGCACCGCCTTTAACGACAACCGACGCCGAACTCGATCAAATCCTTGATATCGTCATCAGCACGCTGTCGCAGTCCTTTGACCATTTTGCTGCTCCCGAATCCACTGAAGGATAAAACGATGCCCCGCATTCCTTTCGTCACCAAAGAAACGGCCACGCCGGAACAGAATGCCGCTTACGATGAGGTCGCGAAACATCACGAAATCTCCAATATGAAGGCAACCCTGCTCCATTCTCCTGTTGCCCTGCAGGCGGTATTGGAATGGTACAAACTCTTTGCCCAAGTAAAACCCTATCTGGGAGAGCGGCTTGCTGTTTTATTTTGTGATGCGATCTCACGCGAAAACAAATGTGAGCTTTGCGCTTCCTTCATGAAGCGGGAAATCGTTCAGTGGGGCGAAGATCCCGACAATTTGAAGCTTGATGACCGTGACGAAACCGTCGTCGCCTTTGGCCGTCAGCTGGCCCGGGACGCAAACAAAATCAACGATGCCCTCTATGATAAGTTGGCGGCCTATTTCACGGCGCCGCAAATTGTCGAACTAACGGTGTTCGGAACCCTTATGATCGTCAATAACCTGTTCAATAGCGCACTTCGGATTCCCCTGGATGATTCGCTCGACGGCTACCACGTCGATCCCGAAACCTATTTCGCGTGAGATGATGAGCGAGAGAGAATTTGGTTTTGACACCCAGCAGCTTCATGCTGGGCAGGTCCTCGATACGGCGCATCGCGCGCGCGCCGTTCCCATTTATCAGTCTACGTCCTTTGTTTTTAAGGACTTTGCATCGGCCAAGGCGATCAACACGATTGACGAGTTCGGCTACGAATATAGCCGGACCGGAAACCCCACCAACGAAGTTCTTGAAGTGCGCATTGCCGCGCTAGAAGGTGGGAGCGCCGCGCTGTCTTTGGCATCAGGCTCGGCCGCCGCCACCTATGCGATCCTGAATGTCGCGCGGGCAGGCGATGAAATCGTTGCGGCCCGCACCCTGTATGGCGGCACGTTCAGCCTGCTTGCTCACACGCTACCCAAGCACGGAATCAAGACCGTCTTTGTTGATCCCGACAACTCTGATGCTTTTAAAGCCGCGCTCACCGAGCGTACACGCGCGATCTGGGTCGAGACCATCGGCAATCCGAGTGGCAATTTGGTGGATGTGGAGGCGATTGCACGCATTGCCGAGGCGCATGGCATTCCGCTCATCGTCGATAACACTTTCGCCACCCCTTACTTGTTCCGGCCATTTGACCATGGCGCCGCTGTCGTCGTGCATTCAGCAACGAAGTATATTGGCGGCCACGGCAATTCCATCGGCGGCTTGATCGTCGACGGCGGCAATTTCAATTGGGCGAACGGAAAGTTTCCGGACTTCACCACGCCTGATCCGTGCTATAACGGTATGGTGCATTGGGATCGCTGGGGCAATTATCCGGGCATCGGCAATTTCGCCTTTGTTATGAAGGCACGGCTGCAGTATTTGCGCGATATGGGGGCGTGCCTTAGCCCCTTCAACGCCTTCTTGTTGCTCGTCGGGCTGGAAACCTTATCGTTTCGGATGGAGCGGCAGGTGAAGACGGCGCAGCACATTGCGGAATTTCTGGCAGCCCACGATGATGTTGCTTGGGTAAATTATGCCGGCCTCAAGGACAGTCCCTATTACGATCTTGGCAAACGCCTTTTCCCCAAGGGATCTGGGGCGATTTTCACTTTTGGCATTAAGGGCGGCGAGGAACGGGCTGCGCGTTTTGTCGAAGCGGTTAAGCTGTTCTCCTTCCTCGCCAATGTTGGGGATTCGAAATCCCTCATTGTGCATCCGGCGACCGTCACCCATGCCCAGCTTAATGCGGAGCAGCAGAAGCAAGTCGGAATAACGCCCGAGCTTCTCCGGCTTTCCATTGGAACGGAGGATGCGGACGATCTGATCTGGGACCTGGAGCAGGCTTTCGCGAGCAGCCGGGGTTAAGTCAGGCCAAACGTGGCGCGGTAGCTTTTCACAGGCCCAAGCGTCTCGGCTTCATAGACGCCCCGGCTAATGGCCCGCGCCACGCAATCGGCCGCCAGATGCCCGAGCAATTGGTTTTGTACAGGATCGTTCTGTTCCGGCAGCTCCGTTGCAGTCGAAATGGCAAACACCAGGTCGCCGTCAAAGGGCGAATGCGATGGACGCAAGGCACGCGCAAAGCCATCGCTGGCCATAATGGCGATTTGCTGAAGGGCCACGCGCGATACGGGGGCATTGGTTGCGACAATCGCCAGCGTCGTGTTTGTTCCGGCGCTGGGGCCTTCCTTCACATCGGCGGGCAAGTCGAGACTGATGGGACGAATATCGCGGGGATGATGACCACCGAATTCACCGTTCTGTTCCAGCGGGAAGGCCCAGAAAGCATCTGTCCCGGGAATAACCGGCGAGCCTACCGAATTGACCGCCGCCAGGGCGCCGACAACAATGCCATTTTGGAGGCGGGTGGAAACGCTTCCGAGCCCACCCTTATATTGTCCAGCGCGTGCGCCAAACCCGGCCCCGGCATTTCCCAGTGCAAAATCGGCAGCCGCTGTTTCTGCAGCCTGACGTCCAAGCTTAATATAGGGGTTATCGTCACCCCAATCCTTGTTTCCGCCATTGGTGAGATCGAACAAGATAGCACCCGGGACTATGGGTATTGGCGCTATATCCTTTTCATAGGCGTAACCGCGGCTATGCGCGCGCAGGTGGCTAAGCACTCCGGATACCGCATCAAGCCCATAAAGAGAGCCGCCCGCAAGGACGATGGCGTCAACCGGGTATCCAACATTGCCGAGACTGAGACCATTGGTATCGCGCGTTCCTGGCGAAGCACCCCTGATATCGACTATGGCGCGAAAAGGCCCGTCGCCGATGAGCACCGTCACGCCAGAGCGAAGCTCCGCGTCTTGGGCATTGCCGACCTTCAGTCCTGCAACATCGGTGATGCGGTTTTGGGGCCCCGGCGCTGTCATCTCAACCTCGCTACTGGAAAATTCTACAACCAGCTAATGCCGTTGCAACTATTGCACAACGCGTCAATGCTGTTCCAACAATATCTTGCGAAAAGACTAGTGAGCCGATAGAGTAACTCTATAATACATTTTACGCCGTGTGAATTAGAGGCCGAGGGGGTCATAATGAGAAGCGCGTTTTTGCTAAGTGCATCTGTTGTTGTTTTGGCGGTTTTTGGTGCGGCCGGTGCAGCGGAGGGCGATCTTAGTGACACAAAAACGGGAAAGGTCGAGACCGTTACCGTCACCGCGGAGCATCGTGAAGAGACGGCGCAGAATGTCGGTATCGCCCTGACAGTTCTTTCGGATAAGGATTTGTCGGAT
The DNA here is from genome assembly GCA_015654635.1 of Alphaproteobacteria bacterium. Classification (GTDB taxonomy): domain Bacteria; phylum Pseudomonadota; class Alphaproteobacteria; order Micropepsales; family Micropepsaceae; genus Rhizomicrobium. The sequence goes on from JAATGP010000020.1 coordinate 34,694, forward strand.
CGCGGTATCAACACCGTCAATCAGCTTCAATATGCGGTGCCTAGCTTCGAAGCCGTGCCCGCTTTCGGCAGCGGCCAGCCGGAGTTCCGTCTGCGCGGCGTTGGTTTCGACGATTATGGCTCCAACAACAGCTCCACAGTCGGCGTCTATATTGATGACGTCGCGTTCCCCGTACCGGCCTCCACGCAGGGGCTGTTCTTCGATCTGTCGCGGGTGGAAGTTCTGCGCGGTCCCCAAGGCACACTCTACGGACGCAATACGACGGGCGGCGCGATCAATTTCGTCACCAATCGCCCAACCGATGTCTTCAGTGCCGGTGCGCGCCTGGAATACTCCGACCACGGAGAGTTTCGCAGCGAAGCCTATGTCTCTGGTCCCGTAGCCGACGGGCTTTTGTTCCGCTTGTCCGGCACGACCGATCAAGGCGGGGCCTGGCAGAAGAACCGGACCACGGGCGAAAGTCTGGGTGACAAGGACGCTAGCGCGCTGCGCGGTCAGCTCGAATGGGCGCCCGCGAGCAATGTAACATTTTTGCTCGAAGGCCATTGGGGTTATGACAAATCCGACGGTGCGGGGCTTTATCTGTTCACCCCGCTCGCTTACAACCCGGCGCTCACACCAGTGCCTGCCGATACCAAGCGCAGCGCGACGGGATGGGGCGGTTCGGCTGCATTTACCGGCCTGACGGGGATTGCAGCCGATGCCAAGCCGTTCCGCAATTCAATCAACGATGGTGTCAGCCTGCACACCACGGTTGATTTCGGTGCTGCGGAACTGACCAGCATCACAGCCTACGAGCATCTGCGCCGCCGCGAATATAATGACTGGGATGCATCGTCCTATGCCTATGCGGGAACCTATTTCGACACCGGCTCGAATGTCTTTTCACAGGAAGTGCGCCTGGCTTCGAAAAGCGACGGGCCTCTCACTTGGCAGGCCGGTGTTTATTACTCAAACGAAACATTGAGCGAAGGCTTCTATTCGGATTTTTGGCAATCCTTGGGCTTCGACACCAAGACCAGCTACAAGCAGTACGTCAACGCGATTGCGGGCTTTGCGCAGGCTGAGTATCATTTTACCGATAAGCTCAAGCTCGTCGCTGGGCTTCGCGGCGAAGGCGAGGTGCGCAAGCAGAAGGGTTTTGTGACCGCGGGTGTCACGGCGCCCGGCGCGCCGCCGGCCGATTTCAGCGCGCCAGCCGACAAATCGCTCGACTCGACCCCGCTGACCGGCAAAGTCGAATTGGAATACAAACCGACCGATGCCACGCTGTTTTACGCCAGCATCTCAGAAGGCGTAAAGTCGGGCGGCTTTACATCCTATAATGTACCGAGCGCCAGCGCCTCTCAGGCCTTTAAACCAGAAACGCTGTGGTCCTACGAGGCCGGCTTTAAGTCGACCTTTTATGACGGTAGCCTCCAGCTCAATGGTTCTGCGTTCTATTACGATTACCACAATCAACAGGTGCAGTCGGCCATTTGGACAACGGCATATGGCGCTATTGGCGCGATCGTGAACGCCCGCAACTCGCATCTCTATGGTGGCGAACTCGAACTGCAGTGGCGTCCGGTGGATAACCTCTTCATCAGCCAGTCGGTCGGCGTGAAGGACGGCGAATTTGACAACTTCAATAGCGATCTCGACATCGCTGCAAGCACGGCGGCAAACGCAGCCGTTTATGTGAACCGCAAAGGCGCCAAGATTGGTTTTCCCATTGGCAGCTATCAGGGAACGGTCTCCTACCGCATTCCTCTGGGTGGCTATTCGCTTGAGCCGGAATTGGATTATGCCTTCCATGATGGCCGCAAGCCGCTTTTGCTCGGTCCCACGTTCAACATCCCGGCTTATTGGTTATTCAATGCCAATTTGTCGTTGACACCGGACAATGGTCCCTGGGAGCTGGCGCTGTTCGGCCGCAATATCTTTGATCAGAAATACGATCTTGAGCGGAACTTCTTCCTGGGCGGCATCAATATCGCAGCTCCTGGTCAGCCCGCTACGGTGGGTGTTCGCTTGAGCGTGAATTACTAACTCTTATTGGTGGGGATGCGAGCGATGCGGTGGATTATTCGAGTGGTCGTGACGCTCGTACTTTTGCTAATCGGGGTGGGGATTGGGGGCTGGCTTTGGCTGCGTGCCCCCGACCTGCCTCAAGCGGAGCTGGAGACGCGATACGTGGGCAGCGCCTCCCGCTTCGCAGAGCTGCCTGGCGGTATCCGTCTGCATTACAAGGATGAAGGCAAAGGGCAGGTGCTCGTGCTGGTCCATGGTTATGGCGACAACCTGTGGACCTGGGACGGTTGGGCGGGCGCATTGAAGAACCGCTATCGCATAATCCGGGTGGATTTGCCCGGTCATGGTTTGACCCAGGCACCGGTGGGGACCCAGATCGACGTCGCGGCCGATGCCGACCTGATTGCTGCGTTGGCGACCAAATTGGCGCTGCCGAAGTTTGTTGTGGCGGGCAACTCGCTCGGCGGTGCGGTAGCCTGGGAAGTGGCTGTGCGTCATCCCGATAAGCTGAGGGGTCTCATTCTGGTCGATGCCGCCGGTTTGCCGAGTGATAAGCCTGCCCAGAAGCCGCCCTTTATATTCCAGCTGTTGCAATACGAATTCGCGCGCGACATCTTGAAGACGATCGACAACAAGCCGCTCATCGTCTCCTCGCTCAAAGGAGAGGTGGGAAATCCTGCTGTCATCACGCCGCTGATCGTAAACCGCTGGGCGGATTTGCAGCGGGCGCCGGGGCATCGCGATATTCTGCTCGGGACATTCGTGCTGGGTAAAGGATCGTCCGGCGCCGCAATCGCCAAGATTACCGTTCCGACCCTAGTCCTATGGGGTGAGATCGACCCCGTTCTCGATCTTTCGGTCGGCAAGAAATTTGCCGCAACTATTCCTGGGGCTCATCTTGTGGTTTATCCCCATGTCGGCCATCTGCCGCAGATCGAAATTCCAAAAGCCTCGGCGCAAGACGTTGGGAAATTTCTGGACGGTCTGCACTAAGACCGTAAGAAAGTTATCTTGTGTCCTTGTTCCGTATTTTTCCGCGATTGGCGCTGGCCTGCCTTGTTCTCATATTGGGAGCAAGTCAGGCGGTGGCCAAAGACACCATAACGGTCGGCTTACAGCTTGAGCCGCCGATTTTGGATCCCGCCGAAAGCGCCGACTCCGCCATTGGCGAAGTCGTGTATGCCAATGTCTTCGAAAATCTGACGCGAGCCAATCGTAACGGTTCCGTGCGTCCCTGGCTCGCCGCATCCTGGACCATATCGGGCGATGGAAAAGAGTACATCTTTCACTTGCAGCCGCGCGTGCGGTTTCACAATGGTCACACGCTGACCGCAAGCGACGTCAAATTCACGCTGGACCGGGCGTTGTCGCCGCTGTCCGTCAATCCGCAAAAGCCGTTGCTGGCCTCTGTGAGCAAGGTCGTTGTGGTTGACGCATCGACCCTGCTTGTCACGTTGCGGGCACCCGATAGCAACCTGCTATTTTCGCTCTCTTTGCCCGCCTTCGCTGTCGTTGAGCCGTCATCTGTAGCGGGCAACAAAAGCCATCCCATCGGGACGGGGCCTTACCGGTTTGAGGCATGGAAGCGCGGCGAGACCATAAGTCTAGCGCGCAATCCGGATTATTGGGGACCGCCGGCGCACATACCGCGCGCCATCTTTCGCTTCATTGCCGATTCCACTGCTGCTTTGGCCGCCGTGAAATCGGGCGATGTTGATGTCTTTCCCGATTTCCCCGCGCCCGAAAGCATCGCGCAGATGGCGAAAGATCCACGCCTGCATGTCTCTGTCGGCACGACCGAAGGCCAGGTCATTCTGGCCATTAACAACAAGCGGTCTTCGTTCACCAATCTCTTGGTGCGCCGCGCGATTTCTCACGCGATTGACCGCAAGGCGGTGATCAATGGCGCCTTCTACGGCTTTGGCACGCCCATCGGCAGCCATTATGCACCGCAAGACGAAGGCTATGTCGATCTGACAGACCGCTACAAGTTCGATATTGCGAAGGCCAAATCTCTGCTCGCTGAAGCGGGGTACCCCAAGGGCTTCAGCGCCACGTTGAAACTGCCGCCACCAGCCTATGCGCGACGTTCCGGCGAGATACTCGCAGCGCAATTGGCGTTGATCGGCATTAAACTGAAAATCGAAAACATCGAATGGGCGCAATGGCTGGCGCAAGTCTTCCAGGCGCACGATTATGATCTGACCGTAATCAATCATATCGAACCGATGGATTACGATATCTATGGGCGCGATGGCTACTACTTCGGCTATGATAGCCCGGCGTTTAAGGCCCTGTTGGCCGATCTGCGCGCGACCACCGAGGCTTCGCGGCATATTGCTCTTTTGCAGGCCATCCAACGCCAAATTGCCGATGACGCGGTGAACGGCTTTCTCTTCGAATTGCCTCGTCTCACCGTCAGCGACGCCCGGCTGTCGGGCTTCCAAGTGTCGGGCGCTATTCCCTCCAACGATGTGTCCGGGGCGTATTTTCTCGATACCCCGATAGCGAAAGGGGAGGTCGCGGGACCGGCGCAAGCCCACCGCGGCAATATTGGGGGGCGAAGCCTTGCGTTTTTTCTTGTCGTAATTTTCCTCGCTTACGCGATCTGGCGTATCGGCGCGGGCTATGTCGTGAGCCGGGCAGTTTATCTCTTGCTTACGCTCTTTCTGTCCGCCAGTGCCGTCTTCTTCGTCATCGCCTTGCTTCCCGGTGACCCGGCCAGTTTCATGGCTGGCCTCAACGCCACGCCCGAAACCTTGGACGTGTTACGCCACCAGCTTGGCCTCGATGTGCCACTTTTGAGCCGTTACCTCCACTGGCTTGGCGGTTTGGTACGGGGTGATTTCGGTCTCTCCTATACCTATAGCGTCCCTGTGGCACGGCTCATCGAAGAGCGTCTCGCGCTATCGCTGCCGCTGGCGCTCTATGCGGTGGTCATCGCGGTCATAGTCGCCGTTCCGGTTGGGCTAATCACCGCGGCATGGCAAGGCAGAATCCGTGGCACCGTCGCCTCAACACTGACCCAAATTGCCATTGCCTTGCCGGACTTCTGGCTCGCCATTCTTTTTGTGCTGCTGTTTTCGATGAGTTTGCGCTGGTTTTCGGCAGGCGGGTTTGCCGGCTGGGACAATGGTTTTGTTCCGGCTTTGCGCAGTCTCACACTACCGGCATTGGCGCTCGCCATTCCGCAAGCGGCGATTCTGGCACGTGTGCTGAGCCGGGCCCTGCAGGACGTCTTGCGCGCGGATTACATCCGCACTGCGCGCTCTAAGGGGCTGTCTCCAGCGAAGATCTTGTGGCGCCATGCGCTACCCAACGCCATCATTCCGGTCGTCACCGTGCTCGGGCTGCAGTTCTCCTTTCTGCTCGCGGGCGCCATCATTATCGAGAATGTGTTTTCGTTGCCGGGTTTAGGACGACTTTTGTCGCAAGCCGTCGAGCAGCGCGATTTGATCGTGGTCCAGGGCGTGGTGGTTGTCCTCGTGACGGTCGTCATCCTTGTCTCCTTCGTTGTGGACGTGACCTACGCCTTGGTTGATCCGCGCTTACGCGGAGCCCGCGCGCGATGACCGATCTCTGGAGAGAATGGCGTATACCACTGGCCTATATAGTGCCAGGTGCCGTACTGGTGGCTGTCCTGGTCTTGGCGGGCCTGATCTCCTACATTTGGCTGCCTTGCGACGTCACCCTCGTAAATATTGCGGAAAAGCTACAACCACCGTCTTGGGCGCATCCCTTTGGCACCGATCAGCTCGGCCGCGATGGCCTTTCGCTTATCATGCTGGGGGCTCGAACGTCGCTGGGCGTCGCCTTTGCCGCGGTGGCGTTGGGCCTGGGCGTAGGCGTACCCTTGGGGCTGCTCGCCGCGGCGCGCCATGGTGTGATTGACCAGATCGTGATGCGCTTTAGCGATGCGATCTTTGCCTTTCCCGCCGTTCTCACCGCGATCCTGATTATGGCGGTTTCTGGTCCCGGTGCCGTCAATGTTATCGTCGCCATCGGTATCTTTAACATTCCCGTTTTCGCCAAAGTCACGCGTGGCGCCGGCCTCGTGCAATGGCAGCTCGCTTATGTTGCCGCGGCGCGCGTCGCGGGCAAAGGCAGGTTGTCCATCGCGCTGGAACACATCCTGCACAATGCGGCTCCAACCATCATCGCGCAAGCTGCCGTGCAGTTCTCGATGGGTATCATCGCCGAGGCGGGGCTATCTTATATAGGGCTGGGGGTGCAGCCGCCCGATCAAAGCTGGGGCCGTTTGCTCAACGAGGCGCAGACGCTGATCGGTTTGGCGCCCCACCTCGCTATCTTTCCTGGACTTGCCATCCTCCTTGCCGTGCTCGGCTTCAATCTGCTGGGGGAGGGGCTTCATGCCGCCTTTGACTCGAGGAGGCAGAGACGATGAGCATTGCCCTTCTCCGGATCGAAGATCTGGCCGTGTCGATCGCTGGCAAGCCCATTCTGCACGGGCTATCATTCGATGTCCGCGCTGGCGAAATTCTTGCGCTCGCCGGGCAATCCGGTTCGGGAAAATCAACAACGGCTTTGGCAATTGCGCGGTTACTGCCCCGTGCGGCTGAGATCAATGGTTCCATTGTTCTGGACGGTATTGAGCTTTTCTCTCAGACGGAAAAAGCTCTCCGCGACATCTGTGGGCGCGATATTGGATTGGTCTTTCAGGAGCCGATGACGGCGCTCAACCCGGTGATGACCATCGGTGAGCAGATCGCGGAGCCTTTAAGGATTCACAAAAAATTGGGGCGGGCGGATGTTCGCGAGGAAGTTATACGTCTGCTTGATCGTGTCGGTCTCATGGAGGCAGGTATCACGCCAGATCGCTATCCCCATGAATTGTCGGGCGGACAGCGCCAGCGCGTAGCAATCGCCATGGCCGTCAGTTGTGCTCCAAAGCTTCTGATCGCTGACGAACCCACCACAGCCCTTGATGTCACGACACAAGCGCAGCTTCTGAAGCTATTTCGCACCCTGGCGCAGGAAGACAAGATCGGCGTTGTTCTCATCACGCATGATTTGGCGGTGGTGGCGGAAACCGCTGACCGTGTTGCCATCATGCATGAGGGCAAAATTATAGAGGAAGGGCTGGCCCGCGACGTGCTGCGAACACCACGCCATAGCGTGACTCAAGACATGGTCGCGGCACTCTCGCGGTTGCCGGTCCGCACCTCCCGCCCAAGAGCCGAATCCATACTGGAAGTATCGAATCTCGAGCGCCGTTATGGTGGGGTTGCCGCAACACAATTTACGGCGCTGCATGATGTCAGCTTTTCGCTGAAGCAGGGAGAAAGTCTCGGCATTGTTGGGGAGTCCGGGAGCGGCAAGTCAACCTTGCTGCGCGCGATCCTAGGACTCGATAAACCCAACGGCGGCGACGTTCGTATCGCGGGCGCCTCTCTGTTTGGCGCGCGTGGAAAAGAGAATCGCGCCTTGCGGCGCAAAATTCAGGCCGTGTTCCAGGACCCGGCCGGAAGCTTTGATCCCCGCTTTAGCGTTGAACGGATCGTCACAGAGCCCCTGCATTTGCTTGGCGAGAGACTGAGCCGCAGCGAACGCCGTAAGAGGGCCGAAACCGTGCTCGAACGTGTTGGCCTCAGTGGTTCGGTTGCCCATCGTTTTCCGCACGAGTTTTCGGGTGGCCAGCGCCAGCGCATCGCGATTGCGCGGGCTTTGATTATAGAGCCGAGCCTCATTGCGCTCGATGAGGCGGTGTCGGCTTTAGATATCTCGGCGCGCGTTCAGATATTGGAATTGTTGAATGCACTGTCGCGGGATTTGGGAATTTCCTACGTCTTCGTCACCCACGATCTATCACTGGTGCGATCGATCACGGATCGCTTGATTGTGCTGCAGTCCGGCCGGATTGTTGAAACGGGTGCTACAGTGGACGTATTAGCGGCCCCTCACCATCCCTATACGGCATCGCTTGTGGCCGCTACACCGGATTTCGCCCGCGCGCTTTCATAACAGCGTTGCGCTGGATGCTCTTCGCAATCCCCTTGCGCCAAAACGGTGCAAAGAAGCGGGATTGGCTGCTTTGACGCAACCAACCCGCCAAGTTCGAGGGAGGAAACGCCCGGGAAGATCATTCGCGAGCAGTATCAAGATATATACTACTAAATCGATAGTCAATATAGTGAAATTAACGGATTGGAATCTGTAGAATGTTATGTCCAAGAAATGCTATCTGTCATGCCCAGGAGGGATAATCACGGCCATAGCGCCCAGCGTCTGGCGAACACAAAACTCAATAAAATTGGGACTTTGGCATTCATGATGGGTTGCAGTTGTCTGGTCTAGCCGGGGAGATCTGGCTCGCAGAGCCGGGTCTTAGGGGCTTAGTTTCAGGCGCACGCGAATTTCGAAGCCGCCGTCATTGAGGTTTTGCGCTGATACTGCGCCACCCATGCCTTCGACGTTGCGCTTGACGATCCATAAACCAAGCCCTTGATGAACTTCGCCGATGACGCTCAGACCGTTGTTGATTTCCTGCGCATCACGAAAGGACGCATAGCGCTCAAAGATATGAGCAAGGCTGTCAGCGACGACGCCAGGGCCGTGATCGCGGACTCTGATTGACGCAAACTTGCCATCTCGATCGAGAACCACCGCGATGGTGCCGCCTTCGGCGGTGTAACTTGCGGCATTTTCAAGAATGTTTTCGATGACAGGCTCCAGCAGATCTTCATTGGCGAGAGAGGCGATGTCAGCAGCAAGGTCCAGTGTCAGCGATTTTCCTTGCGTGGCCAAAGCAGCATCGTAGTCCTTCAGCATCCGCAACAAAAATCCGGTTAGATCCATAGGGCGCAATATCGGATAAACAACATCGGCATTGGCTTGTTCCATATCGCGCGCGGCGGAGACGAGGGAGTCCAGCCGCGCGATTGAGCGCTCGATCAACTGCAGACTGCGTTGTGCGTGTGGGTTGGACGGCGTTGCCAAGCGTTTCAAGGGTTCGATGGATTGAGCGATAACAGCGAGGGGCGCCTTTAAGGCATGGGCATTTTCTTCGGCGGCGCGGATGATAAAGTCCTGAGAGGCCGTCAATGCCCCAACGAGGGAGTCGAAATCGTCCGCAACACCGGTTAGCTCTGGAATGGTGTTGAGCTGGCGAAAGGACACAGCATCAGATCCGCGCATGCGAATTGTGCGTGCCGCGGCGCGGAATCGTGACAGGTTGAGCCAGATATGACCGAACAACCAAACAATCAACGCCGTACTGAGGATATAGATGCAAGCCGCCGCCTGTGTGATCGGGACTGTCCAAAAGGACAGATGGAACGGTGCCGGTGCAAGATCGGCGGCGTTTTGCGCCGTAACGACGATCCAGCAATTGCCGTCGATATGGACAGGCGTCATAGAGGTCAGTACTTCCTCCATTCCCGCTGGGTTGACGTAATGCACATCGAAGTCGGTTGTGCCATCGCAGGTCGGGGCTAAGCGACGGTTTATACCAGCCAGGACTAGCTCGCGCGTTTCCTGTTTGAGATAATCCGCTGATAGCGGCGGCGCCGAAGCGATAAAAATGAAATCGTCGGCTTTGGCCCCGGCCAGGCGCAGCAGAACCTTGACCTTGGCGTTCTCTGTGGAAGCACCCGTCAGTGCCTCCTGTAAGCCCGATGGGGGTTCATTTTTGAAATTGACGAAGTGGGGGCGCAGCATGGCAGCGATGACCCGCCCGGTCTGGTCAGCGGTGTTGTGCAACAATACAGATTGTGCGCGCTCCGCGGTTTGAAATTGCCAGTAAAGAACGAGAGGAAGGGACAAAAGTATAAGAGCGAGAATAAGCAGCTTCAGTGTGAAGGAATAAAAAAGGCGCCATGCCAAGGTTGGCCTATTCGCCGGTTCCATTCCGCCACCTGTAACCGAAGCTGGGGTAGTTTTCGACTTGAGAAAATTGCGGATCAACCTCCCGGAATTTTTGACGGATACGCTTGATGAAAGCGCGGACATTGGTGCGATAACCGATCTCACCATCCCCCGCCATAAAGCCTTCACCATGGACGATGTCGTAGATCTCGCGGTAGCTGACGTCGCGATGCAAACTCTCCGTTAGGAGGGCGACGATATTGAATTCGGTCAAGGTCAGCCCGACATTGGCTTGATCCCACGTTGCCCGCCTCGAATCGTATCGCAATGTCAGGCGGCCAATTTGCATGATATTCTGGTTGTCGGGAGCCGGGCGCGCCTCGCGCACTTTATGGGCCGTGACGATTAGCTCGATGCGCCGCAGCAATATGGAAAAGCTGCGCGACTTCTCGATGAAATCTACCGCACCGCCCAAGAGACCTGCTTCTTCATAAATTTGGTCGCTCAGAACGGTCAAAAAAATCACGGGAATAGCAACCGCATCGTTCCGCAAGCGCTGCAAGACTTCGATGCCCGTCATGCCCGGCATCTTCCAGTCCAGCAAGATAACGTCGGCATTCGGTCCGGTCGCAATATGGCGAATGGCAGAAATGCCGTCCGCAAAGCCTGCAGTGGTAAACCCGGCCTCGATCAGATTGGTGCTGACAGATTCGCGAAAGAGTTCGTCGTCGTCGACCACGATGATGTGGCCGCGTGTGGGCGATGTATCGGCCTTATCCATTGGCACGCGCCATTAAAATGTTACGGATGCAGCTCTGCGACAGGGCGATCTGGCCGCCTTTGCCGTCAAAGCCGCCATATTTGAGAGCATGAAAGGATGCGGTTTTGATATCTGGATAAAAAAAGATACGAAACGCGCATCCCGCCGCGATATAGGTCCACACAAGCGAAGGATCTCCTTTGGCGACGGTACTCGGCGGCCCAAGCAGTTTTGAGACGCCGGCCGGATCTAAGCCGATGAGCTTGTTGGGGTCGATTGCGGCAATCCTCTCTATCTCCTTCGGTTCGCGCTCTTGATGCTTCGGCTTCGGTGGCATTGGGGCGGTCACAGGAAAGGTTGTAAGGGACGGTTGGGGCGGAGTGGGGGCAGGTATGGCGGCCTGCTTACCGGGCCCGTGCAGCCAATCTTCAACCCTCTGTGCGGTAGAGCACCCGCCCAACGGTAGGGTAAGAAAAATGCTGAGTATTGCGAGTCTTCGCCCTATCGGCTTCATACACCACACAATCCGGATCGCGCCCTATCGTGGCTTCTTGGCGAAAGTGCCTTTTCCTGTGTCGACAACCCTACGCATCGCGTGTGGCCGGTACGACTCATGGCAAGAGATAGCACGATGCAGCCACTCCGCCCACGCTGATGTCGAAAGGCAGATTGCCATGGCGGTATCCAGCCTTTTTTGCCGCCGCACCCTCACGCCGGCGGGAAATATTGATAGAGCCACGTTTCGCTCAACGTGTTGTTACCGAGGCGTAGATAGCAACGGATGTCGACAGGCTCTTTGCCTGTAACATGCACATCGAAAGCCGCCCGCCAGCGATTTGTGCCTACAATCTTGATGACGTGACTGTTAGCGCTGCCGCCGCGGGAAAGCGTGACCACAGGTGTTATGTCGTAGCGCGGCGGCATGGATGACAACGCCCCGCCCTCGAAATCAATCACGAATTTATGGGTGTCAGGCGGCAGCTGGCCGCCGGCCACGCCGCCGCGTCCTGTGCGTGTTGCGACGACGGCGGCAACGGCGGGTGCAAACGGTTCGGGATCTTGCCAATGGAGTCTATAATTGAGTGCCATGGTCGCGCCTGCCTTAACGCCTGCCTTAGGCACCCAATAAGCAACGATGTTGTCGTGGGTTTCGTCGTCCGTCGGTATCTCGACCAATTGCACCGCGCCTTCGCCCCAATCGCCGCGCGGCTCAACCCAGATGCTCGGCCTTTTGTTGTAGAACGCTCCATCGTCCTGGTAGCCGTCAAAGGACCGGTTGCGTTGCATCAGGCCGAAGCCTTTTGGGTTGACGTCAAAGAATGAATTGACCCGAACGGATGAGGGATTGACGAGCGGGCGCCAAATTCTCTCGCCTTTGCCGGTCCATAGCGCCAGCCCGTCGCTATCGTGGATTTGTGGACGCCAATCCGCGCCTTGGAGCCTGTTGCTCTCGCTATACCAATACATGCTGGTGAGTGGCGCCAAGCCGAGCCGCGCGATGTCGGCGCGCGCGAAGAGTTCTGCGTGGATATTCATCACCACGCCTTTATCGCGCCGTGCCTCGATCTTATAAGCGCCTGTGACACTTGGTCCATCGAGCAGCGCGTAGATGGTTACAGGGCCGTCCTGCCCAGGGCTTTCCGCGACCCAGAATTCGGTAAAATTGGGAAACTCCTCGCGGGTTGAAAGCCCCGTATCCACCGCGATGCCGCGGGCAGACACACCATATTGATCGTCGCTGCCAGAGGCGCGAAAATAGCTCGCCCCCTGGAACGCCAGCCAGTCCCTCTCAGTGGACCGCCCGTTCAGCACGCGAAACCCGGAAAATCCCATGTCGGCGGGCAGTTTATTGCCTAGCCCCGTATCGCCCCAGTCGAAGTAGCGAGGGCGATAGACAATTCGGCGCGCATTCCGGCCCTCTATAACATTCATTGCAACGGGGAGAGGTACGGTCTCACTTAGAGAGAAGAACCGAATCGGAAAGGTACCTGGTCCCCCTCCCCATAACGCATTTTCCTCACGATAGCGGATGTGCTGTGCCACATCGAAATTGATCGTTTGCACCGTATCCCAAGCTGGCCGTACCGGTGTATGGAAACCCGAATGGGCCATCGCACTGGCGCGGGCGCGAAGCTGGTCGAAGCCAAAGGGGCGAGGCGGGCCAAACAAGAGTCCGCTTGCGGGCGGGGTGTTCGGTCCCGCCGCAAAGGCGACACCGGATGACATCGATCCGGCAAGAAACAAGCGGCGTGATATGGCTGCGACACTCAATTGTACGTTCCGTGAAAATCATTCGGGGCGGAGAATCGCGGATTCCTCGAGCAAATCAAGTCTCCCACCAAAAGATCAAAATGCGAGCCCATAATAGCCATCAGAGGCGTTTACCATAAAAGCGAGGGCGGCGGAAAAGAGTGCGTGGGAGGCAATCGATGGTTGGGATTGGGTGTGACAAATCTGTGGTAAATCGGGTTGCAGCCGCAGTGGGCGGTTCTCGGGTTCGCCAAGTTATGGCAAAGAGGCCGCATCATATTGCTGAAGGAATAATTGCAGTGGCAGAGCCGACAATAGTTGAACGCGTGCCTTCCAGTACACCGTCGTCGATGCCTGTGCAGGAAATTGTTGTTTGGACGCCAGCGCTGTTTGCACGGTCGCTGTGGCGCGGTGTTATGCAGGCTATGCGCTTAAGCGCAAGATCGACCGATCCTTTGCATAGGGCATAGCGGCCGCTATGAAAAGCCTGCGGTGGATATATCGGTGTTTGGTGCTAGCCACTGCAGCCGTCATTTCTTTGCGTTTATGGGAGATATTGCGGGTCGATGGCATCACACCGTTGGAATATCTTTATCTCGCGCTTGTCGCGGTCCTGGCTTGGTGGATAAGCGCCTCCTTCTGGTTGGCGGCATTTGGTGCTTATGCCCAATGGCGCGGCCTCGTGGATGCCAGCCTGAAGCGGCCGCAGGATCGCACGGTATCGCCCACGTTTTCGCATTCGCGTACGGCGCTGCTTTTTCCTGTGCGCAATGAGGAGCCGCTCCGCTTGTTTGCCGGAATCGATGCGGTACGCGACTCCGTCCATCAAAGAGGTGCGTCCGACAAGTTTGATATCTTTGTTTTGAGCGACAGCAATTCGCGCGACCATTTGACCGGGGAAGCCGAAGGTTGCCGCGCGCTGAGCGAAGGAGCTGGTTGCGAAGTTTACTACCGCTATCGGCGCGAGAATGGCGGGCGCAAAAGCGGCAACATCGCAGAATTTTGTCGAAATTGGGGTGCGCATTACGACTACATGATCGTACTTGATGCAGACAGCCTGATGACAGGTGAGACACTCGTCCGCCTTGTCGCGCTGATGGATGTCAACCTGCATGCCGCCTTGATTCAAGCCGTGCCGCGATTGGCAGGACGGGACACATTGTTCGCCCGTATTCAGCAATTTGCTTCCAGTGTCTATGGGCCAATCAACGCGGCGGGTTTGTCATTGCTGCACGGGCCCGATGGAAACTATTGGGGGCATAACGCCATAATCCGCATTCGGCCTTTCATGCGGCATTGCGGATTGCCGAAGCTGCCTGGCCCGGCGCCGTTGGGCGGCGAGATCATGAGTCATGATTTCGTCGAGGCTGCACTTTTGCGTAAGGCGGGATGGAACGTCCATCTTGTAACAGATCTGGACGGCAGTTTCGAGGAGCCGCCGCCGACATTGGTCGACTATCAGGCCCGCGACCGCCGCTGGTGTCAGGGCAATCTCCAGCATGTCCAACTGCTGGCCGCGCAGGGGTTCCGCTTTGAAAGCAGAGGTCATTTTGCCACCGGCGTGATGTCCTACTTATGCTCTCCGCTCTGGCTCGCGATGCTGGTGGTATCTGCTGCAGTCATCTTTCGTCAAAACCATGTTGAACCGGTCACGTACCTCGATCGTCATCCCATTTTGGCTTGGCAAGTCTCCCAATCGACAGATATCGCCCTATTGATCTCAGCGATGCTCGTGTTGCTCTTTTTGCCAAAGCTGTTTGCACTCGCGCTTTTGTTGCGCAGTCCCGAAGGCCGGCGATCTCATGGCGGCGTATGGGGGCTGACGTTGAGTGTTTTGTCGGAGAGCCTGTTCTCTGTCCTTCTGGCGCCGATCATGATGTTGTCCCAAACGGCCTACGTCGTGAAGATCGCCCTTGGGGAAGTGGGGGGGTGGGGGGTGCAGGTTCGTAATGAAATTCGCACCAGCTTGGCCGCGGTGGCGCGCGCATTTCGTGTCCATACCTTGGTTGCCGCGATAGCTGGCTGTGCGCTCGCAATTGCGATGCCCACCAGCATCTGGTGGTTTATTCCCGTGCTTGCAGGCCCGTTGCTTTCGATACCAATAGCGTTTGTGACGAGCAGTTCTTCGGCAGGACGTTACGCGCTGCTCTTCGGCCTGTTTGTCACCCCGGCGGAAGTCGAATGTGTACCAATTGTCTCTCGCGTGCGCCAAGCGTTGGGCTCCGCTGTGAATACGGAACGACGTGCGGGGCCGTGAGTATGCTGTAAGGGTGCAGGTCTGGCCCTAGCCACACCACCATCACATTGCAATTGTTGTTCTGATCCGGTCAAAATGTTAATAGTCCTGAGTGATGCGGGGAATTGGCCGAAAATCACCCAAGGGGGCGGTTCGGTGTCTTCGATCCGATGGTATTAGACCCTCGTCATCCACTTCTCTTGATGTACGATGTGGTTCTAAGACTGCCACGTCGCTAGGGAACTTTGCGGGGCGGCGGAACAAAGCGCCCTGCCGTGCCATCTCCATCTTGATCGAAGGAGGCCACCAATGCGTTCCAACATTATCCCGGGAAGCACCTTTCCCGACTATCAGCTCCCTGACCACGCGAGCGCGCCGCGCAAGCTCAGCGAACTACAAGGTGATGATCCGCTCATCCTCACCCTGGCGCGCGGGAATTTTTGTCCGAAGGAACACCAGCAACACCTGGAGTTGGCATCGTTCTATCCGAAGATCGCTGTGGGCTATGCTCAGATAGCGACGATCTCCACCGACGATCATCATACGCTACAGGAGTTCCGGGCCTCCGTCGGTGCGCAGTGGACCTTTCTGTCCGACCCCGAGCGAACGGTGCAGAAGGACCTAGACATTCAGGAATACACCGACCCCGAGCACGATCCGATGATTCCCCATACCTTGGTGCTCAAACCCGGCCTCGTTATTCACCGCATCTATAACGGCTATTGGTTCTGGGGCCGCCCCTCGATTGCCGACCTCTGGCAGGATCTGCGCGCGGTCACAAGTGAGGTTCGTCCCGACTGGGATCTGAGTACGCCGGGGCTTCGCGAAGCATGGAATAAAGGCGACTTCTCGCCGTTCCACGGCTGGAACAAAGCCGCGAAGGCGCCTGCGGTTACCGCTAAGGAAAGTAGTTGAATCGAAAACGCTCGGCGACAGCCTCTCCAAAGGGCTTGTTACGTGGAAGGATCGACCCCATTTAGGGTTCGATGTCAGACGCGGAGCGAGAAAATGCAAAATTACCGGAAAACGGCCGAAGCGGTTGCGAAGCTCACTCCCGAACAGTACCGGGTGACTCAACAAAGCGGTACAGAACGCCCGGGCTCTGGCGCATACCTGGATAACAAAAAGCCGGGTATCTATGTCGATATCGTGTCGGGCGAACCGCTATTTGCCTCATCCGATAAATATGAATCGGGATGCGGCTGGCCGAGTTTCACCAAACCCATCGCGCCTGCCCTTATCAACGAATTGCACGATAGCTCCCACGGAATGGCGCGCGTCGAGGTGCGCTCGATGCATGGCGACAGCCACCTTGGGCATGTCTTTCCAGATGGACCGCCGGACCGTGGCGGCTTGCGCTACTGTATCAACTCCGCGGCGCTTCGCTTCGTTCCACGCGATGCGATGGCGGCGCAGGGCTATGAAGCCTATTTGGACCAGGTGGAGGAGATATGATGAGCACAGAACGCGCCGTCCTTGCCGGAGGCTGCTTTTGGGGTGTCCAGGATCTTATTCGCCGCCCAAATGGGGTGCTGTCCACGCGTGTCGGTTATACTGGCGGTGACGTGCCGAAGGCGACTTACCGCCATCACGGCACGCATGCCGAAGCCATCGAGATTGTTTTTGATCCATCAAAGATAAGCTATCGCACGCTGCTGGAGTTTTTCTTCCAGATTCATGATCCCAGCACGCGCAATCGCCAGGGCAATGATATCGGAACGAGTTATCGTTCGGCCATCTTCTACATCAATGCGGAGCAGAAGCGGATCGCGGAAGACACGATTGCCGATGTCGATGCGTCCGGCCTATGGCCGGGAAAAGTTGTGACGGAGATCTCTCCGGTGGGTGAATTTTGGCAGGCTGAGCCTGAGCATCAGGATTATCTCGAACATTATCCGAGCGGTTACACTTGCCATTTTATCCGGCCGAATTGGAAATTGCCCGTCCGGCAGAGCGCTGCCGTCGTGGAGCCGACGTAATCGTGAACGGCGGATCGAGCCTTTCCCGCCGATCTGCCGCGCGCACCGAGGCCGCATCGATGGCGCATTTGCGGTGAACCCATGATCCATTTTGCACAGGTCTCGAAGTACTATGGCGGCCGCGGGGTCATCGAGGATATTACGCTGTCAATCGAGCAGGGGTGTTTCGTCGCCCTGGTGGGTAAGTCCGGTGCGGGCAAGACGACGCTGCTCAAGACAATCAACCGGCTGATCGAAATCGATAGCGGCGCGATCACCATCGATGGCGCTGCCATCACCGCGCTGCCGCTGGCGAGCCTGCGCCGCCGCATCGGCTATGTCTTCCAGGGCATCGGCCTGTTTCCGCACATGAGTGTTGCGGAAAATATCGGGCTGGTTCTCCGGCTGCAGGGCACAGTGGCGCCCCCTGAGCGCATCGCCGAATTGCTGGAATTGGTCTCTCTGCCGCGCGATCTGGCCGATCGATATCCGGCGCAACTGTCGGGGGGGCAGGCTCAGCGCATCGGTTTTGCCCGGGCGCTCGCGGCGGGTCCCTCGATTATGCTGATGGATGAGCCTTTCGGCGCGCTCGATCCAGTGACACGCAACGCGCTGGGTGGTGCTTATCGCGCCCTTCATGACCGGATGGGGCTGACCAGCCTGCTCGTCACCCACGATATGAGTGAGGCACTGTTGCTTGCCGACCGTGTTATCGTGCTAGGCGGGGGGCGCATCCTCGCCGATCTGCCGCCGCGCGCGCTGCTGCAGTATCGTGGGGACGAGAGTGTCCGCGCGATGCTTGATTGCGTGCGCGATCAAGCCGACCGGCTCGAAGCGCTGTCAAGGTCTGCCGGATGACCGAACTCGGCGTTGCCCTGCCGGATCTGTTGCGTCTGGTTCAGGCGCATCTGTTCCTGAGCGGCTCTGCGGTCGTCGCGGCGCTTGTGATCGGGTTGCCGACGGCGATCATGGCAGCGCGCAACCGGCGGGTAGGTGCGCCGCTGCTTGGCCTCATCAGTCTGCTGCAGACCATTCCTGGCCTCGCTTTGCTGGCTTTGTTCTATCCATTGCTGCTGATTGCGGCGCGCGCGACAAGCTTGCCGATTCCTGCACTTGGCTTCTTGCCAGCGCTGCTAGCGCTGGGATTGTATGCGCTGCTACCGATCGTCCGCAACAGCGTCGCCGCCATTCGCGGCATCGATCCGGCGCTTATCGAAGCCGCTAATGGTCTGGGTATGACCGGCAGGCAACGTCTGTGGCTGGTCGAATTACCGCTTGGCGCGCCGGTCATTCTTGCCGGCATCCGAACCGCGGCGGTTTGGACCATCGGCACAGCGACGCTCGCCACCACCATCGGTCAGCCAAGTTTGGGTGATCTCATCTTCTCCGGTCTGCAGACCGAGGATTGGCGACGGGTACTGGTCGGCTGCGTTGCCGCTGCGGGTTTGGCCTTGCTCGCCGATTTCATGCTGGCCTTGATCGAGGGTGGGCTTGCCGCGCGGTCACGCTGGCGGCTTGGGGCAGGGGTGGCGCTTCTTCTGGTGGCCACTGCTGCAACATTCCTGCCCATCCCCAATGCCACCCAGAGCAAAGGCACGGCGCGCGTCATCGTCGTCGGGGCAAAAAACTTTTCTGAGCAATATATCCTGGCCGACCTCCTGGAAACGCGATTACGGGCCGCTGGTTATCGCACGGAGCGGCGCGACAATCTGGGTTCCGCCATTGCTTATCGCGCCCTCGCCGCGGGCGATATCGACGTTTATGTCGACTATTCCGGTACGCTTTGGGCTGATGTCCTGCGTCGCAGCGATACGCCGTCCGCCAAAGCGATGCTGGTGACGCTCGCACATGAACTGGCGCGGCGCGACAAGGTTCGGCTGCTGGGCGGTCTAGGTTTTGAGAACGCCTATACTTTCGCTATGCGGCGGTCGCGCGCGCAAAAGCTCGGCATCAGCGATCTCGACAGTTTGGCGCAGGCATCGTCCAAACTGCGGCTGGCAACCGATCTGGAATTTCTGAGCCGGCCGGAGTGGGAAGCGGTGGAGCGGCACTATCATCCCGCTTTCCGGCAGGCGCGAGCCTATAGCCCCACCTTCATGTATCGCGCGCTGGGCGATGGGTCAGCGGATGTGATCACTGCCTTTTCTTCCGATGGCCGGATTTCAGCAATGGATCTCGTCACTCTCGGTGACCCGCGCGGCGCGCTACCGCATTATGATGCCGTCATGCTGCTGACAGCCCGCGTAGCACAGGATGATAAGCTGGTCGCGGCGCTGCAACCGCTCATCGGAGCAATCTCTATCGAAACCATGCGCCAGGCGAACGGAATGGTGGACCGCGATGCAGACAAACGAACTGTTGAGCAGGCCGCAGAGTGGCTTGCGACCAAAATGGTGAAACCCAATAAGTAACCAAATCCGCTCTCGCGCGTAATCTGGTGGGTGAGCGGCGGCAGAAATAGAGGGCTTGCGATGATGACCCCGACGAGCCGTGCCATTCCTTCCGTTAGGGAAGTAGATGTGGACGTTTTGCGCGAGCAGTATCTGGCTGTGCGCGCGCTCAGCCTTGATCTGGTAGTGCCGCTGTCGGATGGCGATGCGACGGTCCAGTCGATGCCCGATGCCTCGCCCGCAAAATGGCATCTTGCCCATACGACATGGTTCTTCGAGACCTTCATCCTGCGCGATCACGTGCCGGGACATCGGCCCTATGACGAGGGCTGGGCCTATCTTTTCAACAGCTATTATGAAGCCGAAGGCGCTCGTCATGCCCGCCCGCAGCGTGGTCTGATCACTCGGCCCGGGCTTCGCGAGGTGATCGATTATCGCCGCCGGGTGGACGAAGCGATGCTGGCAGCGATGCCGCTGATCGAAGAGCGCTGCCCCGATTTGCTGGCGCTCGGACTTAATCATGAGCAACAGCATCAGGAGCTGCTGCTCACAGACATCAAGCATCTCTTCTTTCAGAACCCTCTGGGGCCCGCTGTCTGGCCGGACGAGCCCAGTACTCACGATAATCCGCACGGTCCCGAGCTGACATGGCACGAAGGCCCCGCCGGGCTGGCTGAGATCGGATATTCCGGCGATAGCTTCTCCTTCGATTGTGAGCAGCCTTCGCACCAGCACTTTCTGTCGCCCTATGCCTTGGCGAGCCGCCCCGTGACCAATAGCGAATGGTTCGATTTCATCAGCGATCATGGTTATGCCACCGCCACGCTCTGGCTCTCCGACGGTTGGGCCTGGGTGCAACGGGAAAACATCACCACGCCGCTCTACTGGCGGCGCCACGATCGCGGCTGGGAGCAGTTTGCGCTGTCGGGCTGGAGACCGATCGATCCTGCGGCGCCGGTGACGCATATCAGCCTTTATGAAGCCGACGCCTTCGCCACCTGGGCAGGTAAGCGGTTGCCCACCGAACAAGAATGGGAGGCGGTGGCACGCGATCATGATCCCATGGGCGGGATCCAGCTCGATCGGGCAGGGCCGGTCCAACCGCGTTCTGTCCCACGTAACGAGGGTCTTTCTTCTCTCTTCGGCAATATCTGGGAATGGACGGGCTCTGCCTATCGTCCCTATCCCGGTTTTCGCACGGCACCGGGCGCGGTGGGCGAATACAATGGCAAATTTATGAGCGGCCAGTTCGTGCTCAAGGGGGGGAGCTGCGCCACGCCGCGCGGCCACGTGCGCGCATCCTATCGCAACTTCTTTTATCCCCATCAGCGTTGGCAGTTCACCGGCCTGCGCCTCGCAAAGGATCTCTGATATGGGTGTGCACGCAGAACTCAAACTGGTCGAACACGACAAGGACGGTGTGGATCTGTCCTTTCGGACGGATGTGCTGCGTGGTCTCGCGGAGCGGCAAAAGGCAATCCCGGCACGGTGGTTTTATGATTTGACGGGATCGGAGCTGTTCGAGGACATCACGCGGCTGCCCGAATATTATCCAACGCGGGTGGAGACAAGACTGCTCGAGGCCTATGGCGCAGAGATTGCCCGGCTCGTGGGGCCACATCGCGCCGTGGTGGAGTTTGGCTCCGGCAGTTCGGTCAAGACCCCCTTATTGCTCCGAGAAATAAACCCTGCCGCTTACTTGCCGCTCGATATTTCGGGGGAATTCCTCCGTCAGTCGTGCCAGGAGCTGGCAGCCAAATTTCCCGAGCTTCCGATTATTCCGGTTGAGGCCAATTTCATGCGCGCGGTCGAGCTGCCAGCGTCGGTACGCCATCTGGGCATGCTCGGCTTCTTCCCCGGCTCAACGATTGGCAACATGGTGCCACCCACCGCGGTCGATCTGCTCCGCTCGATGCGAGATACGCTGGGGGACGGATCGCAACTCTTGATCGGGATTGATCGCGTCAAGGATATCGGCCGCCTGATCGCTGCCTATGACGACAGCCAGGGTATCACGGCCCGGTTTAATCTCAATCTCATCGATCGCATCAATCGCGAGCTTGATGGCGATATTCCGCGCAAGCGCTTCCGGCATATGGCGCGCTGGAACGATATTTGGAGCCGGATCGAAATGCATCTGGAAGCGCTCGAGGACACGGCTTTCACTGTTGCGGGCCGCGACTTCTTCATGCGGCGGGGCGAGACCATCCATACCGAGAACAGCCACAAATACACGCCCAATCAGGCCCGGCTGCTGCTTCAGGCAGGCGGATGGACGCCCGCATGGCAGTGGACCGACGCGGCGGAGGATTTTCTTATCGTGCTGGCGGACGCATCCGAATTTCGCAGCGCGCCGTAAAAGGTCTCAGCGCCTCAAACGTAGCGCGGGATTGGGCCCCATTGTGGCGTCTGATCGGGAAGATCAATTTCTTCTTTGTGGACATAGCACCAGCCCCAGCCTTCCGGAGGATCGTACCCTTCGATAATGGGATGATGGGTGGCGTGGAAATGCGCGGTGGCATGGCGATGGGGGGACTGGTCGCAGCAGCCGACATGGCCGCAACTACGGCAGATGCGTAAGTGAACCCAAGCGCTGCCGATTTTCAGACACTCCTCGCACCCCTGAGCGCTCGGCTGCACCGGTTGGATGGTGCTACTGTGAGAACAGGTCGTCATGCAGCCTCCGCCTTGGCCCGTTCGGCCAGCATGGTGTGAATCTGAGCTACCACCGCGGCGCCTTCGCCAACCGCGGCTGCAACGCGCTTGGTCGAGCCGGCCCGCACGTCGCCAATCGCGAAAACGCCGCGAATGCTGGTCTCGAGCGGCAAGGCCCCTGCGCCGGTGATGACGAACCCGCGTGCATCGGTGTCGACGCAACCGCTAGCCCAGCTGGCGTTGGGATCGGCGCCGATGAAAAGAAACAGGTGACGCACCGCGTGGTGGATCAAGGCGCCACTCTCCTTGTGCTGGAAGGTCACGCCCGTCAGGCCGGTGACGCGCGTGCCCTCTAGGCCTGCAATCTCGCTGCCGACATGCAGTTCGACATTGGAGAGGGCAGCGATGCGATCGATCAGATAGCGCGACATGGTCTCTGCAAGATCGCGCCGGACGACGAGATGAAGACGCTTGACCTGCGGGGCAAGGAATACCACCGCTTGTCCCGCCGAATTGCCGCCGCCGACCAGCGCGATTTCTTCGCCCGCGCACAACCGAGCTTCGATCGGGGAAGCCCAATAGGATATGCCTGCGCCCTCGAATTCCGCGAGATTGCTGAGGTCTGGCCTGC
This sequence comes from Alphaproteobacteria bacterium, assembly GCA_015654635.1. Classification (GTDB taxonomy): domain Bacteria; phylum Pseudomonadota; class Alphaproteobacteria; order Micropepsales; family Micropepsaceae; genus Rhizomicrobium. The sequence goes on from JAATGP010000020.1 coordinate 57,411, forward strand.
GATAGCGCGCACCCGAGGCGAGGACGACAGATCGCGCCCGTAGCTGATGGCCGCCCGCCAGTTCCAATGCCAGCTTCTCATCCTCACAGTGCAGTCTTTCGACGCGGACAGGAATGGCAATTTCAGCGCCGAATTTAAGGGCCTGATTGAAGGCGCGGCCGGTGAGGGCTTGACCCGAAATACCGGTGGGAAAACCCAGGTAATTCTCGATCCGCGCCGAGGCGCCCGCCTGACCGCCCATCGCCTGGGCATCAAGCACGATCACCGACAAGCCTTCGGAGGCCGCGTAAACAGCGGTTGCCAAACCGGATGGGCCAGCGCCCACCACGGCGACGTCGTAGACCTTCGCCGCATCGAGTGTCGGCATGATGCCAAGGCAGGCTGCAAGTTCGGCCTCGCTCGGGCGTCTAAGGATGGGCCCGCTTGGACAGACCACGAGAGGCAATTGCTCGGGCAGCACACCGGTGCGCTCGACCAGCGCGCGCCCATCGCCCTCGGCATCGACATCCAGCACGAGATTGGGATAGCCGCTGCGGGTGAGGAAGCCCTGCAATCTGATAATATCGGGGCTGCCCGGCACGCCGATCAGAATCGTGCCTGCTCCGCCCTCCGCGATCAGGCTAACCCGGCGCAGGATGAGGGCGCGCATTACCACTTCGCCGACATCGGCGGACCCAATCATCAAGGCCCGCAAATGGGGGGCATCGAACGGCAATGCTGTGCAGCCTTGCGGGCCCGCGTGCCCTCCGGCGAGCGAAGGACGCCCCGCAAGCTGGTTCACTTCGCCGCTGAACTGGCCGGCATGATGGGTCACGACCGGCGCCTGACTGCTCAGGCCGTCACGCCGAAAGACTTCTATCGTGCCGTCGAGCACAAGCCATGCTGGAGCATCGGCCGCGCCGATCGCAAAAATCGTTTCCCCTGGACGAAAGTCTGTTGCCGGTCCGCTGGCAAAGTGCCGCGCGGTCTCTATCTGGTTGCGATCAAGAACCGGGTAGCGTTGGTGGGCGCGGTTGTCGGCAACAGGCATTGCTCTTCTCCGTTTGGGAGCGGTGGCGGAAATGCCGTTCTGGAGGGCCGATTTATGAAAAATCGGCAGGGTCCCAGTTGTTCGTCATCATACGTAAGTTTCGGGCCCGGTCTACACAACTCCAATCGGGAATATGCAACCGGGCAAGAAAGGCCGGGCATCGCATGGCAGGCAGAGGAATCTGTGTGGCACGTGGCACAAGCTGACGGAGCGTGTTGGGGCCGCGATAGCAGACCCAACAACACAAGGGACCATGGCCAATTTTCCCATGGTTCCGCGTTCATTTAGACATCCGCAAAGCAACGCAGTGGCGCTTGAATTGTTCCTTGGCACCGGTAGAGGGACCGCCCGAGGCGCAAAGGAGGGTCGTCAGCCGCGATTGCCTCGGGTATGTTCCTGTTATATAATATCAAACAGATAGACTATATCGAGTAGAGGCGTCACATTTTGAAGGTTGGCATGGAGAAAACGGATGCGGTTTGGCTGGCATTGCGGGGGCAGGCCGAACGTTGGGCTGCCAGCGAGCCGGCCTTGGCCAGTCTCGTCTCGACGACGATCTTGAACCATACCGGCTTCGGCGATGCACTGAGTTATTATTTGGCAAAGAAAATCGATGGCCGTTTCTTAAATGCCATGCAGGCCCGCGATCTGATCACCGAAAGTTTTCGGGGCGATCCCCAAATCCTCAAGGCCGCCAGAGCGGATCTGGCGGCGATTGTGGAGCGCAACCCTGCCTGCCGCTCGCATCTGGAGGCGTTTTTATTTTATAAAGGCTATCACGCGCTGGAGGCGTATCGTACGGCCCATTGGTTCTGGCGCAAGGGTCGCCGCAGCATGGCGCTGTTGCTGCAGAGCCGCATTTCGCGCCGGTTTACCGCGGACATCCACCCCGGCGCCAGGATTGGCGAGGGCGTGATGATCGATCATGCCAGCGGCGTCGTGATTGGCGAGAATGCGATTATTGAGGATGGCGTCTCGATGCTGCATGGCGTGACGCTCGGCGGCGCGGAGGCGGGGGATGGGCATCATCACCCTCATGTGCAGCAAAATGTGTTGTTGTCGGTGGGTGCGACCGTGCTCGGTGATGTCGACATCGGCGAGCGTTCCCGCGTTGGAGCGGGTTCGGTCGTGCTGCAATCGATACCAGCTGACAGCAGTGCGGTAGGACTGCCGGCCCGGGTGATCGAGCGCGTTGACCGCAGGCCGCCCTCGCAGACCATGGACCACGTGGGCGAATAACGTGTGCTGTCCTGGGCATCTGTCCGTGTTTGTTATTGGCGACTGCCAAAGCCTGCCGCAGAATGGTCGCGTATGGTGCACAAGTCGGAGCTGGGCCTGGTGACCAGAGTTGCAATTGTTGGCGGCGGGTTCGGCGGCACGGTGGTGCTGGCCAATTTGGTAGAGCGCGTGGCGACGGGCTCGGCTATCGATGTCTTCGAAGCGAGCGGTGATTTTGGTCCGGGTCTGGCGTATGGAACATCAGACCCCTGCCATCTGCTGAATGTTGCTGCCGGGCGGATGGGGGCTTTTGCGCCAGACCACTTTCTTCAATGGCTTTCTACGCCGCAGGGACTGGATGTTGCGGCTCAATTTGGTCTGCGCGCCGAAACAACCGCGGGGGCTTTTCTGCCCCGTGCGCTCTACGGCTGCTATATAAAGGACATTCTCGCCAGTGCGCTCAGACGCGCTGTCGAACGCCATCTCGATGTCAATCTGCGGCATGGCAAAGTCGTGGACGCCAGGCGCAGTCAAGCATCCTTGGTTGTGCTTGCGGTGGAGTTCGCAGGCAAGCGGCAGCATTTCGATTACAATGCACTGGTGCTCGCGACCGGAAACCGTCCACCACAGGCGCCAAAGATGTCAGCAGCGATGCGGTCTTCGAAGGCTTTCGCGGGCAATCCTTGGGCGTCTCTGCGAGACGATTCGACAGCCCATAAGCTCAAGACGCTCTCCGGCAAACGCACGGTCGTGGTCCTCGGCAGCGGGCTGACAGCGGTCGATGCTGTTCTCAGTCTCCAATCCTTCGGCTTTCGGGGACGGATTGTTGCCCTGTCGCGCCATGGTCTGCTTCCGGCGCCGCAAGCGGTGGGAAACACCCCTGCTTGGTCGTGGACGGTAGACCCCAACGCCTTGCCGCCAACGGCGTTGGCATTCTTCCACTGGTTGAAGCTTGAGACCCGCGCGGCCGGAACCGGGTGGCGGCGTGTTTTCGAGGCGCTCAGGCCTCTTACCCAATCTCTCTGGCGCAGACTGCCACTGGGCGAGCAGAGGCGGCTTCTGCGCTATCACACGCTATGGAGCATTCATCGCCACCGTATGGCGCCCGAGATCGCCGATAAGATCACGGATTTGCGCGCGAGCGGGCGTTTGGACGTAATCGCGGGAAAAGTGATTTCGCTATCGGCAGGCTTCTTCGGCCCACGCCTGCGGCTGCGCCGCCGCGGCACCACGCGGCGCGAAACGATCCATCCTGCCCTGATCCTGAATTGCGCCGGACCCGATTATGAACTTGGTTCCGATGCGTTTCTTGCGCGATTGCTCACGCGCGGTCTCGTCAAAGCCGCGCCCAATCATTTGGGATTGGAGGGCATTGACCTTGGCGGAGGCATCTTCGCCATTGGCACGCCCCTTTTTGGAAGCTTGTTTGAAACCACCGCCGTGCCGGAGTTACGCGAGCAGGCGCGCATCATCGCCGAAAAAATCGCGGCGATGACACCCGCCGTTTTCCATCATGATCCGAGCGAGGCGACCAGAGCGGCGTTGTAGATTTCGGTCATGTTGGCGCCCAGCGAGACGATCTGCACCGGTTTTTCCAAGCCAACCAGGAATGGCCCCAGCATAGAGGTCCCGGCCACTTGCTGCACCAGCTTGGTGGCGATCTGCGCCGAATGCACGGCGGGCATGATCAGCACATTGGCGGTGTCGGTCAGGCGGCAGAAGGGATAAAGCCCCAGCTTGTCGCGGTCCAGTGCCACATCGACAGCCATTTCGCCATCATACTCAAAGTCTACTTGGCGGCGGTCGAGAATATGGACCGCTTCCACGATGCGTTCGGAGCGCTCGTTTCTGGGATAGCCGAAGGTCGAAGACGCCAGCAGCGCCACGCGCGGGGTGTAGCCGAAACCGCGAGCCACGCGTGCCGCTTGGCAGGCGATGTCCGCAAGCTGTTCCGACGACGGCAATTCGTGCACGGATGTATCGGCAGCGAAGATGACGCGGTTCTTGGCAAACATCAGCAGCACACCCATGGGGCGTTGTCCGGCGGGTGAATCCATCACCTGGCGCACATCGGCCAAGGCAGCGTTGTAAGAGCGGGTGACGCCCGTCACCATGGCATCGGCTTCACCCGCCGCGAGCAAGCTTGCGGCATAGATGTTGCGGTCATTGGTTACCATACGCACGCAATCGCGATACAGCATGCCGCGCCGTTGCAGCCGCGCGTACAAAGCCTCGATATAGGGCGCGGCTTCCGCCGCCGAATGCGGCACGCGGATCTCGAGTTCGACGCCACTGAGCCCCGCCGCGGCAATGGTCGCTTTGACGACGTCGCGCCGTCCCACCAAAACCGCTTTGCCGAGGCCGGCTTGTTGGAATGCCGCTGCAGCCCGCACCACACAGGACTCTTCGCCTTCGGCAAACACCACGCGCTTGGGTTTAGCCCGCACCATAGCGGTGAGACGAAAGAAAAGATTGGCGGACGGGTCCAGCCGCGCCGATAGCTCGGCGCGATAGGCGTCCATATCCGCGATCGTGCGGCGCGCTACGCCTGTCTTAATGGCGGCCTCTGCCACTGCGGCCGAGACGCGGCTGATCAGCCGGGGATCGAAAGGCGAGGGAATGATGTAGTCGGCGCCATAGCTTGGGCGGGCACCGCCATAGGCCGTGGCAACTTCGTCGGGCACATCCTCGCGGGCCAATGCGGCAAGCGCCTCAACGGCGGCAATCTTCATCGGTAAATTGATCTCGCGCGCCCGCACGTCCAGCGCCCCGCGGAAGATGTAAGGAAAGCCGAGAACATTGTTAACTTGGTTGGGATAATCGCTGCGGCCGGTGGCCACGATGGCGTCGGAGCGGACGGCTTTGACCTCCTCTGGCGTGATCTCGGGGTCGGGATTGGCCATGGCGAAGATGATTGGCGCCTTGGCCATCGTCCGCGCCATCTGCGGTGTCACGGCACCCTTCACCGAAAGGCCGAGGAAGACATCGCAGTCTTTGATCGCCTCTTCCAGGGTGCGAGCCCAAGTCTCCACTGCATGGGCGCTCTTCCACTGATTCATGCCGCTGGTTCGCCCGCGATAGATGACGCCTTTGGAGTCGCACAAGATAGCATTGGCGTTCGGCAGGCCCATAGTCTTCAAGAGTTCTAGACACGCGATCCCAGCAGCCCCGGCGCCGTTCACCACCACCTTGATCTCGGAAATGTCGCGGTCCGTCAGCTGCAACGCATTGATGATACCCGCAGCGCAGATGATGGCGGTGCCATGTTGATCATCGTGAAAGACCGGGATGTCCATCACCTCTTTCAGGCGTTCTTCGATGACGAAGCAGTCGGGCGCCTTGACGTCTTCCAGATTGATGCCGCCGAAGCTGGGGCCGAGATAGCGGACGCTGGCGATAAAAGCATCGACATCGGCGGTGTCGACTTCCAGGTCGATGGAATCCACATCGGCAAAGCGCTTGAACAGCACCGCCTTGCCTTCCATCACCGGCTTGGCGGCCAAGGCGCCGAGATCGCCGAGGCCTAAAATCGCTGTGCCATTGGAGATAACCGCCACCAGATTGCCTTTGGCGGTATAGTCGAAGACGGTATCGGGATTGGCGGCGATGGCGAGCACCGGTACGGCCACACCTGGCGAATAGGCCAGACTCAAATCGCGCTGGCTGGCCATCGGTTTGGTAGCGACAATCGAGATCTTACCGGGCTTGGGCAGGGCATGAAAGGCGAGGGCTTCGTCATCGGTGAAGGGGCAATCATTGGTCATGACTCTTGCTCCAGTCTCAACAGGTCGTCAGGGGTAACAATAAGCGGACAAGCCGCGGCGGTTTTCATCCACCACCAGCTTGTAGTTGCGCGAAGGCATGGCGCGTTCGGGACAATTGGCGCGTTCGCAGATGCGGCAGCTGATACCGATGGGCGTCACGATTTTGGGATCGTCGAGCGCCAGACCATCGGCATAGATCATCTCCTTGGCATAGGAGAGCGGACAACCAAGACCGATGGCGAGGCGGTGCAGCCGGGCGCCGATGGGACGCGCGCGTGCTTGCCGGCCGATCGGATTGATGGTTTTGGCAACGCAGAAAAACGATGAGCCGTCCGGCATTTGGCTCACCTGCACGCGCAGCATGCCCGGCGTGGCAAAGGCATCGTAGACATTCCAGCGCGGGCAGGCGGCACCGAAGCGGGCGATCTGGATGCCCGAGCCGCCGAAGCGCTTGGAGATATTTCCCGCGACATCGACCCGGATGAGATGGAACGGCACACCCTCTATACCGGGACGGCGCAGGGTGGTTAGCCGGTGACAGACTTGTTCAAAGCTGGCGCCAAAGCGATGCTGCAGCACGTCAAGATCATGCTGGGCATCGCGCGCGGCATCATGGAATCGCGCATACGGCATCATCACCGCAGCGGCAAAATAGTTGGCCAGAGCCGTCCGTGTCAGAAGGTCGGCTTCATGCGTTGTGAATTTGCCGCGCGCTGTGAGCGCCGCCAGCTCTTCTTCCCAACCCAACAACGCGATCTGGCAGGCCAGTTGAAAAACCCGGCTCGACAGGGGCAGCATCTCCGAGATGCGTAGCTGCCGCTCCAGCGGGCGATATTCGCGCAGCGTGTCCGCCATGGTCTCGGCGGGAAGAACGGCGACATCGACACTGAAGCGTTGCCCTAGCACCCGCACGAGACCCTGGTATAGATTTTCCAGGGAAAGGTCGTGCTCCTTCCACAGCGTTTCGGCGGCACGTTCGAGCGTGTCGAAGTAATTATTGTTGGCTTGTAGAAAATCGGAAACTTCTTCCGACGGCATTCCGCCCGGCAGATAACTGAGTTCGCCCGGTGTGGCGTCTGTATCCGTGGACGGCGTTTCGTGTGCTTCGTTGGAACCCCCACCCCGGGCCGCTTGATAAAGGGTCAGAAGCGCGCCAGCGATGGAAGGCGAGGTCGCTACCATCTCTTTGACCTCGGCGGCCTTGATACCGTGCACGTCGAACAACGGATCCGACAAAGCTTCCATGACGTCAGACAAAAGTCGCGTCTCATCATCCAGATTGAACGACGAGACATCGATGGCAAAGCGCTGGGCTAACTTCAACAGCACCGAGGCCGTTATGGGGCGCTGATTGTGTTCGAGCAGATTGAGATATGTTGGGCTGATTTCCAGCCGCTGGGCCATCTGAGCCTGCGTGAGTTTGTGCTCGGCGCGCAGGCGACGCAGCTTTGCTCCCAAGCGTGTATGCATGATCTCCTGCCCTTTTTGTTTATAGCTTTACAACTTTACAACTCTCTTCAGTACTCAGATTTACAAATTTTCCTTTAAATTTCAATGTGTTATTGCGCTTCCTGTAAAATGTCCAATACTAAACCGCATCAAATTACGCAAGGGAGAAAACGATGAATTCAACGGCTTCGCGCTTCGGCCGGTTTGACGGCATCCGCCGCAATTATGCACCCGCTGATGTCGAAAAGCTGCGGGGATCGGTGCGGGTGGCGCAGACCCTTGCCGAACACGGCGCCGCGCGGCTCTGGCAAGCGCTGCATGCCAAATCGTTTCTGCGCACTTTGGGCGCCTCGACCGGCAATCAAGCCATGCAGATGGCCAAAGCCGGGCTGGAATCCATTTATGTTTCCGGCTGGCAGGTCGCCGCCGATGCCAACAACGCCGGGGAAATGTATCCCGATCAGAGTCTCTATCCTTCGTCGAGCGTGCCGGAAGTGGTTCGGCGCCTCAATCGCACGCTGCAGCGCGCCGACCAGATCGACCACATGGAAGGCCGCAACGATTGCGATTGGTTTCTGCCCATCATCGCCGACGCCGAAGCCGGATTTGGCGGGCCCCTCAATGCCTTTGAACTCATGAAGTCGATGATCGAGGCCGGGGCGGCTGCGGTGCATTTTGAAGATCAACTGGCGTCGGAGAAGAAATGCGGCCATCTCGGTGGCAAGGTTCTGGTGCCGACCCAGACCTTCATTCGCACGTTGAATGCCGCCCGGCTTGCGGCTGATGTCTTGGGTGTCGAAACCTTGTTGATCGCCCGCACAGATGCAGAATCGGCCCAGTTGATCACCAGCGATATCGATCCGCGCGATCACGCTTTCCTGAGCGGCGGGCGCACGGCGGAGGGCTTCTTCAGCCTGAAAGAAAACACCGGTCTTGCCCATTGTATTCAGCGTGGCTTGGCCTATGCGCCTTATGCCGATCTCTTATGGTGGGAAACCTCGCACCCGGACATTGGCGAAGCGCGCGAATTTGCTGAGGAAATCCATCGCCAATTTCCCGGCAAGCTGCTCGCTTATAATTGTTCGCCGTCGTTTAACTGGCGCGCTAAACTGGACGAGAGGACGATTGCCAGCTTCCAGGAGCAGTTGGGTGATATGGGCTACAAGTTCCAGTTCGTGACTCTGGCCGGCTTTCACAGTCTGAATTTGGCGACATTCCGCTTGGCGCATGATTATGACCGGCGTGGGATGGCGGCTTATTCGGATTTGCAGCAGGCCGAGTTCGCGGCGGAGCCCCAGGGCTACACCGCCACACGTCACCAACGCGAAGTGGGAACCGGCTATTTCGACGCGGTGGCGACAGCGCTTAGCGGCGGCATGTCGAGCACCACGGCGATGGCACAATCAACCGAGACAGCGCAATTTGCTGACAAGCGGTGATCGAATGGAAATGATCATGGAACCGATGAGAACTTTGGCGAGCGAATTCCGGCTCAAAGGCCCGCAACGGGTCAAGCGGCGCCGGCTGCAGGTGGCCAAAGCGCTGCATGACTTCATTACCGATGAAGTTTTACCGGGAACGGGTGTGCCGGAACTGAAATTCTGGGCCGCGTTCGACGACCTCCTGCACAAATTGGCCCCGGAGAACCGTGCTTTGCTGGCCCGCCGCGACCAGTTGCAGGCGCAAATCGATGGCTGGCACCGCGATCATGCCTTCGAGCCGTTTGGCGCCGATGCCTACAAGAAATTTCTGACCGAGATCGGCTATTTGCAGCCCGAGCCGCCAGATTTTACCATCGCGACCGGACCTCTAGACCCAGAAATGTCCACGCTTGCCGGGCCTCAGCTTGTCGTGCCGCTGAGCAACGCCCGCTACGCCCTCAACGCCGCCAATGCGCGCTGGGGCAGCCTCTACGATGCGGTGTACGGCACCGATATGCTGCTCGAACCAACGCAGCACCGCGGCTATGAGCCTATTCGCGGCGCGCGGGTGATTGCCTTCGCCCGCGATTTTCTGGACAAAACCGTGCCGCTCGCTTCCGGTTCCTATCGCGACGCGGTTGCATTCCGGGTGACGGATGGCGAACTCACCGTCAGCCTTACCGGCGCTCGGACCGCGGCGCTTCGTGACTCTTCGCAATTTGCGGGGTTCCGGGGATTGGAAAAGGCCCCCACTGCTATCCTATTGGTCCAGCATGGTCTGCATATCGAGATCGTATTCGATCATGGCCATCCTGTTGCCGCCACAGATCCGGCGGGGATCTCGGACATTCTCTTGGAAGCGGCCACAACCTCGATCATGGATCTGGAGGATTCCGTCGCCACCGTCGGCATTGAGGAAAAGGTCGGCGCCTACCGCAATTGGCTGGGTCTGATGACGGGCGAGCTTTCTGCTCAGTTCAAGAAATCCGGTGAACTCGTGACTCGCCGCCTCAATGAGGCCCGCTTCTATACGGCAAAGGACGGCACCTCGCTCATGCTGCGCGGTACGGCGTTGATGCTGGTGCGCAATGTCGGACTCATGCCACTGACGGATGCGATTCTTCTGGACGACGGTAACCCGGCGCCGGAAGGCATTGTCGATGCCATCGTCACTACCGCCATCGGTATGCACGGGCTCGAAGCGTTGGCGGATAAGAACGCCAATTCGCGCTATGGCTCGATTTATATCGTCAAGCCGAAGCTGCATGGTCCTGAGGAAGTGGCGTTCGCCGATAGGGTTTTCGATCAGGTAGAGGATGCGCTGGGGCTCGCCCGCCACACCATCAAGCTCGGTCTGATGGATGAGGAGCGGCGGACCTCGATCAATCTCAAAGCCTCTATCCGTGCGGCCAGTCACCGCATCGCTTTCATCAATACGGGTTTTCTCGACCGCACCGGCGATGAAATCCACACCTCCTTTGAAGCCGGTCCGATGCGGCCCAAGAACGAAATGAAGAATACGCGCTGGATCAAGGCTTATGAAGAGCGCAACGTCGCTATCGGTTTGCAATGCGGCTTTAAAGGCCGAGCCCAAATCGGCAAGGGCATGTGGGCCAAGCCCGACAAAATGGCGGAACTCTACAAAGAGAAGATCGGCCATGCGCAGTCTGGCGCCAACACGGCCTGGGTGCCCTCGCCAACGGCGGCGGTCATTCATGCGCTGCATTATCACGAGGCCAATGTTGCCGCGTACCAAACGGCGATGCTGGAGCGACCGTGCCCGCCGGTGGAGGCGCTGCTCGAAATCCCTGTGATCGCGGGTACCAGGCCAACGGAATGGGAAATCCAGCGCGAACTCGAAAATAACCTGCAGGGCATTCTCGGCTATGTCGTGCGTTGGATCGATCAGGGTATCGGTTGTTCGAAAGTGCCCGACATCAACAATGTCGGCTTGATGGAAGATCGCGCCACTTTGCGTATTTCCAGCCAACACGTTGCCAACTGGCTGCGCTACGGTGTCTGCCGTCGTGACCAAGTGACGACCACGCTGCGGGAGATGGCAAGGATCGTCGATGCGCAGAATGCGGCCGACCGCAACTATCGCGCGATGGCTGAGGATTGGGAGGACAACATCGCCTTTCAAGCTGCGACGGCGCTGATCTTTGAAGCCTTCAAGCAGCCCAACGGCTATACCGAGCTGATTTTGTATCGTTTCCGCGCCATGGCGATCCGCCGCGACCGGAACTTTGCGCGAAGACCGCCGTTATAGCGGCCGCCACGGGCTGCCGTCATCGCCACTGTGATGCAAATGGGCGTGCGCTTCCGAGCTTAGATCGTCCAGAAATATGCTGTGACGTATACGTTAGGCAGTTGACGTTTGCGAATTATAAGTGCTCTAATAGGAACAAGCAGTGAAAATACACTGCACGTCAGGGTAGGTCGCCGGATCCAACGAGGCCCGGCAATGCTGATCACATCGGCCAAACGCTATAACGGTAGGACCCATGCTGAAAGCAGTCGCACGGAGTTCGGGTATTGCCTGTACCGCGGTCACGTCCATTTTGGACGAAGCGGTGGCGGCTTATCCCGGCCGGCCGGCCATGGATTTTCTCGGGCGGCACACCAGCTATGCGGAGCTGGGGCGGTTGGTGGCGCAGGCCGCTTGCGGTTTCCAGCAACTCGGAGTGCGCAAGGGGACGAGGGTCGGTCTTTGTCTGCCCAACACGCCTTATTACGTGATTTGCTATTTCGCCGTGTTGCGGCTGGGCGGCATCGTCGTCAATTTTAATCCTCTGTATGTCGAGCGTGAGATGCGCCATCAGATTGAGGATTCCGGCACCACCATTATGGTGACCCTCGATATCCGCCAGATTTATCCCAAAGTGGCCGCCGCCTTGGCAAGCACTTGCCTGGAGCGGATCGTGGTCTGCGCCATGAGCGGTATCTTAACAGCGGTCAAAAGCGTGCTGTTCTCGGTTTTCAAGCGTTCGGAAGTGGCGCAAATCCCCGACGACCTGCGCCATGTCACCTTTGAAAAACTGATTGCCAATGATGGCGCTGTGCACGCCGTCGCCATCGACCCCGTGCGAGACGTCGCGGTGCTGCAATACACCGGCGGTACCACCGGTGTGCCCAAAGGCGCCATGCTCACCCATGCCAATCTTTCGGCTAACGTCGATCAGCTTTATCGCCTGGTGCCAGAAATCCATCTTGGGCAAGAACGGATGATGCTGGTGCTGCCGCTGTTCCACGTCTTTGCCATGACGGTGGGGATGAATTTGGGCATCGCTTTTGGCGCCGAACTGATTTTGCTGCCGCGCTTCGAGTTGGATCAGGTGATGAAATATATCACCAAAAAGCGGCCGACGATGTTTCCCGGCGTGCCGACCATTTATACGGCCCTCATCGGTGCTGCAGAGAAAGGCCATGAGGATTTGTCATCCATCCGTGTTTGCATCTCGGGTGGGGCGCCTTTGCCGCTGGAAGTGCGAAGCCGCTTCGAAGCGCTCACCGGCTGCCGCTTGGTCGAGGGCTACGGCTTGTCGGAGACCTCGCCGGTCGCGACCTGCAATCCACTCGATAGCGGGGGGAAGGCCGGTTCGGTGGGTTTGCCCGTGGCCGGTACTGTCGTCGAAGTGCGCTCCCCGCTTGATCCCTCGCAGGTATTGGCCGCCGGGGAAAAGGGTGAAATCTACGTGCGTGGGCCGCAGGTGATGGCAGGCTATTGGCGCAAGCCCCAGGAGACTGCCGCTGTCATGGAAGAGGATGCGTTGCGCACCGGCGACATCGGCTATCTCGACGAAGACGGTTATCTCTTTCTCGTCGATCGCCTCAAGGACGTGATCCTGTGCGGCGGCTACAATGTCTATCCGCGTGTGGTGGAGGAGGCGCTCTATCAGCATCCGGCGGTGGCCGAAGTGGTGGTGATCGGGGTCCCCGATTCCTATCGCGGCCAAGCCCCTAAGGCCTTTGTCCGCTTGCGCGACGGTCAGCATACCACGGTGACAGAGTTGAAAGACTTCCTTGGACAGCATCTGTCGCGCATCGAAATGCCGAAGGCCATCGAACTGCGCCGGGAATTGCCGCGAACGATGGTGGGAAAACTCAGCAAGAAGGAATTGGTGGCCGAGGAACAAGCCGCGCGTAGCGGACGCAGCGCCTAAGCCACTCTTTGGAGATCTGGATGATTTTTTCCAATTTGCACGGCCTGAAGTTGACGATTAGGGAAGAAATGTTCCCTATACGCAAATCGTTGGCCGCAAGGAAAGATTTCGCCCATGGACAAGATTTACTCGGTAACCGAACTGGCGCGCGAGCTGGATGTGACGGCGCGAACGATCCGGTTTTACGAGGATCAGGGTCTGATCTTGCCGCAGCGGGCCGGAACCACGCGCGTCTACACGCATCGCGAACGGGCTCGCATGATTCTGATACTGCGCGGCAAGCGCCTGGGATTCAGCATCAAGGAAATCAAGGAATTCCTGGATCTTTATGTGGTCGATATCACCAAGTCCAGCCAGTTACAGCTGCTTTTGAACAAGGTGCGCCAGAGAGCGCGCCAGCTCGCCGAACAGAAGCGTGCCTTGGACGAGACTTTACGCGAATTGAAAGACATCGAGAAGCTCACCGTCGAGGCGCTGCAGAAAAAGGGCGTCACGGTCGAAGCGGCCTGACAGAAAGAAACACACCGCAGCCGCGGCTTTCTTTCTCTCTGGGCTTGCCGTTCACAACCACAAGCCTGGAGAGATTGCCATGAAGACCGTGGTCATCGCGGGATACGCGCGCACACCCTTCACGCCATCCAAAAAAGGGGCATTGGCCGGTGTGCGGCCGGATGAAATGGCAGCGCAACTCGTCCGCCACCTCGTGGCTCGCACCAAGATTAAGCCAGAGGACGTCGAGGATCTGATCCTCGGCTGCGCCATCCCCGAAGGGGAGCAAGGTCTCAATGTCGCGCGTTTAATTGGTCTATTGGCCGGTCTGCCGCAAAGCGTCGGCGGACAGACCATCAACCGTTTTTGCGGCTCGTCTATGCAAGCCGTTCATGCCGCTGCCGGAGCTATCCAGATGGGAGCGGGCGAGGTGTTCATCTGTGCTGGGGTCGAGAGTATGACCCGGGTGCCGATGACTGGATTCAACCCGTTTCCCCACCCCGGCCTCGCCCGCTCTCTACCTGGCGCCTATCTCGGCATGGGAGACACTGCCGAAAACGTTGCCCGGCAATGGCATATTACCCGCACCCAGCAGGACGAATTCGCCCTGCGTTCGCATCAAAAGGCCGCCAAAGCACAAGCCGAAGGTCTTCTTAAAGACGAGATTATCGCTATCGACACCGGCAAAGGTGTGGTCGACAGTGACGGCTGTATCCGCGCCGACACCACACTGGAAGCGCTCGCTCAGTTGAAGCCGGCCTTCAACCAAGAAGGCACTGTAACAGCAGGCACCGCATCGCCGCTCACCGATGGCGCTTCGGTCGTGCTGGTCTGTACCGCGGACTATGCCGAGCGCAACGGGTATGAACCCCTGGCTCGTGTGGTCTCGTTCGCTATCGCAGGCTGTGCGCCGGAGATCATGGGCATTGGTCCCGTGGGCGCCTCGCGCAAAGCTTTGGCTAGAGCCGGAATCAAGGCCAGCGCTCTCGACGTGATCGAATTGAACGAGGCCTTTGCCTCGCAGTCCTTGGCTTGCATCCAAGACCTCGATCTCAATCCCGACAATGTGAATATCGATGGTGGAGCGATTGCGATTGGCCATCCCTTGGGTGCCACAGGCGCGCGCATCACCGGCAAGGCCGCTTCGCTCTTGAAGCGCCGCGGCGGACGCTACGCCTTGGCGACACAATGCATCGGCGGCGGCCAGGGTATCGCGACGGTATTGGAGGCGCTGTGATGGCTGATATCGCCAAAGTTGCTGTCATCGGCGCTGGTGTTATGGGAGCAGGGATAGCTGCTCATGTCGCCAATGCCGGTGTGCCGGTGTTGTTGCTCGATATTGTACCGCCCGGCGCTACCGACCGTAACGCCATCGCGGCGGGCGCCATCGACAAGATGCTGAAGGTTGAGCCGGCGCCGTTCATGAGCAAAACGGCGGCGCGCCTCATTACCCCCGGTAACACCGAAGACGACCTTGAGAAACTTGCCGAATGCGACTGGATCATCGAGGCGGTGGTCGAGCGGCTCGATATCAAGCAGGCGCTGTACCGCCGCATTCAAGCCGCACGCAAACCAAGTTCTGTGGTCTCCTCCAATACCTCAACCATTCCGCTCGCGGCGCTGGTCGAGGGCATGGGGGATGGCTTTGCCCGCGATTTCTGCATCACGCATTTCTTCAATCCACCACGCTACATGCGGCTCCTGGAAGTGGTGGCGGGGCCGCAGACGCGCCCCGAAGCCATCGCGGCCGTCAGCCGCTTCGCCGATTTTTCTTTGGGCAAAAGTGTCATCACCTGCAAAGACCGGCCTGGCTTCATTGCCAATCGTCTGGGCGTCTATTGGCTGCAAGTTGCCGTGGTCGAAGCGATCGATGCCGGACTTGCGGTGGAAGAGGCCGATGCCATATTGGGCAAACCCATCGGTGTTCCCAAAACGGGCGTTTTCGGTCTGCTCGATCTGGTGGGGCTGGATCTGATGCCGCACATCAATGCCAGCATGTCCCAGGCACTGCCGTCCGAAGATCCTTTTCACGCCGCCAATCGCGAACTGCCCCTGATCGCGCAGATGATCGAGCAAGGCTACACCGGTCGCAAAGGCAAAGGTGGTTTCTACCGCCTCAATCGCGATGGCGGTGGCAAAGTGAAAGAGGCCATCTCGTTGACTACAGGTGAATACCGGCCTGAGCGCAAAGCCGAGCTGGAACTACCGAAGAAATTTAAAGATTTGTTGTCATCCGATAGCAAGGCGGGCCGTTATGCCTGGCGGGTAATGGCGCGCACGTTATCCTATGCCGCCATGCTGGTGCCCGAAGTGGTGGATGACATCGCTTCGGTCGACGAGGCGATGCGGCTCGGCTATGCCTGGAAATTCGGCCCATTCGAGCTGATCGATCAACTCGGCGCCGAATGGTTTACCGCGCGGCTGGAACAGGATGGCCTGCCGGTGCCGGAGCTATTGCGCGTCGCCCACGGCCAATCCTTTTATCGGGTCCAGGATGGGTGTCGCCAGATGCTGGGCCCCGATGGCAACTATCGCGACGTTGTTCGTCCCGAAGGTGTATTGTGGCTGGAAGACATCAAGCGTACGCGGGCGTCGTTGCTCAAGAATGGTTCGGCTGCCCTGTGGGACATTGGCGATGGCGTCGCGTGTTTCGAGTTCACGAGCAAGCTGAATACCATCGATCAGGATATCATGACCTTGCTGGGCAAGGCGTTGAAGTTGGTGGAGCGCGAATACAAAGCGCTGGTGATCTACAACGAAGGGACCAATTTCTCCGCCGGGGCCAATCTCGGGCTGGCGCTGTTTGCCCTCAACATCGCTGCTTGGCCGATCTTGGAGCAGACGGTGGCGGGCGGGCAGGTGACCTATAAGGCGGTGAAATATGCGCCCTTCCCAGTGGTGGGCGCACCCTCCGGCATGGCACTGGGGGGCGGCTGCGAAATTTTGCTGCACTGCGCCGCCGTTCAGGCGCATGCCGAAAGCTATATCGGTCTGGTCGAATGCGGTGTCGGCTTGGTACCGGCTTGGGGCGGTTGCAAGGAGATGCTGCAGCGCTGGAAGACTCTGGGCCGCTTGCCCAATGGACCTATGCCGGCCGTCGTCAAAGTGTTCGAGACCATCTCCACCGCCACCGTCGCCAAATCGGCGGCCGAGGCCAAAGAGTTGCTTTTCCTGCGCCCCAGCGACGGCATCACCATGAATCGCTATCGGCTCTTAGCCGACGCTAAGGCGCGCGCTTTGGAACTCGCCCGCGATTACGCTCCGCCTCAGGAAGGCGAATGGATTTTACCCGGCGAAGGCGCGGCCATTGGGATGCGCATGGCGGCTGAGAGTTTTCACCGCCGCGGCTTGGCCACGCCCCATGATCTCGTGGTTTCGACGGCGCTGGCCGAAGTACTGGCGGGCGGCGACGCCGATGTAACGCGCCCTTTGCGGGAAGATGATGTCCTGGAACTAGAGCGCAGCCGATTTATGGCGCTGCTGCATAGCCCAGACACCGTGGCGCGCATCGAACATGTGCTAGAAACCGGCAAGCCTCTCAGGAACTGACGGAGCAAAACACCATGGCGACCTATAAGGCTCCCCTGCGCGATATGCGCTTTGTCCTTTACGAGTTGCACAACGGCGCCGCACTGGCCCAGTTGCCCGGTCTTGAAGACATGACGCCGGAACTGATCGATCCTGTTATCGAAGAGGCCGCGAAGGTCTGTGAAGAGGTGTTGCTGCCGCTCAACCGCTCCGGCGACGAAGAAGGCTGCCGCTTGGAAAACGGCGTTGTGCGCACCCCCAAAGGGTTCATCGAGGCCTATCGGTTGTTTCGCGAGGGTGGCTGGACCGGCATCGCCTGCGATCCGGCCTTTGGCGGCCAAGGTGTATCCCATTCGGCCAATGCGCTGGTAGAAGAGATGATCTGCTCCTCCAACCTGTCTTTTGGCCTTTATCCCGGGCTGACACATGGTGCCTATAAAGCTTTGTATACCCATGGAAGCGCAGCGCTGAAGGAGCGCTACCTGCCCAAGCTGGTCGATGGCATCTGGTCTGGCACCATGTGTTTGACCGAACCGCAGTGCGGCACCGATCTGGGCTTGTCGCGCACCAAAGCGGTACCACAGGATGACGGCAGCTACCGCCTCACTGGCACCAAGATTTTCATTTCCGCCGGTGAGCACGACTTAACGGAAAACATCATCCATCTGGTGCTGGCGCGTCTGCCGGATGCACCCAAAGGTATCAAAGGCATTAGCCTGTTCCTGGTGCCGAAATTTCTCGTCAATGAGGATGGCAGCATTGGCGCCCGCAATGGCGTTTCCTGTGGCGCCATCGAACACAAGATGGGCATCAAGGCCTCCGCCACTTGCGTGATCAACTTCGACGACGCCACGGGATGGCTGGTGGGCGAGCCGCATAAGGGCATGCGGGCCATGTTCACGATGATGAACGAAGAACGCCTTGCCGTTGGCCTGCAAGGGCTCGGTCTGGCGGAGGCCTCCTATCAAGGCGCTGTCGCTTATGCTCGCGAGCGCCTGCAGGGCCGCTCCCTATCGGGTACCAAATATCCCGAAAAGTCCGCGGATCCGATCATCGTGCATCCCGACATCCGCCGCATGCTGCTCACCATGCGCAGCACGGCGGAAGGCTGCCGGGCGCTGGGCGGCTGGGTGGCGCAAGCGGTGGATGTGCAAAATCACACGAGCGATCCCAAGGCCAAGCGTGACGCAGAAGATTTCATCGCGCTGATGACGCCTATTGTGAAAGCCCTGTTCACCGATCTTGGCTTTGAGGCGACCAATCTCGGCATCCAGGTGATGGGCGGTCACGGTTACATCCGCGAGCACGGCATGGAGCAATACATTCGCGATGCCCGCATCGCGCAAATCTACGAAGGTACCAATGGTATCCAGGCGCTTGATCTGGTCGGCCGCAAATTGGGCGCGCACATGGGGCGTTACTTGCGCCAATTCTTTCATCCGGTGGCCGCTTTCATCACCACCCATGCCGATGACAAGGCTTTGGAGCGCTATGTCGATCCCTTGACCAAAGCCTTCGTGCGGCTGCAACAAGCGACCGGTCAGCTTGCCCGTGTGGGTCTGTCACGTCCGGAAGAAGCCGGCGCCGCCGCCAGCGAATATCTGCGGCTGTTCGGGCTTGTGGCACTTGCCTATCAATGGGCCCGTATGGCCGAGGTGTCGCTGACCAAGCTGGAAGAGAAAACCGGCGAAGACGATTTTTATCGCGCCAAGCTTTCGACCGCCTCCTATTTCATGGATAAGGTGCTGCCACAAACCGGCTCACTCTTTGCGTCGATCATGGCGGGCGGGGCGACGTTGACTGAGTTTCCCGAGGCCGCGTTCTGAGCGAGGCAAAAGATGTGGATACGCATGATTCGCGTTCTGCTCGCTGCGCGCTTCCGCGCCAGCCTGCCGCTGTTTGGCGAGTCTGTTCTTGCCTTTCGCGTGCTGCCGGGCGATCTCGACTATAACATCCACATGAACAATGCCCGCTATCTCGCTCTCATGGATGTGGGCCGCGTCGATCTTATCCTGCGCACAGGGATGTGGCGGGCGATGTGGCGCCATCGCTGGTCGGCGGTGCTGGCTGGTAGCTTGGTGCGTTACCGCCGTTCGCTGAAGCCGCTCCAACGGTTGGCGTTGAAAAGCCGGCTGATCGGCTGGGACGAAAAATGGTTCTACATCGAACATCGCATCGAAGCAGGTGGTGTTTTGGCCTGCCAAGCGATCGTTCGGGGCGCTTTTTTGGGAGCCGAGGGGTTGGTGGTTCCGGCAGTGTTGGCTAGCGCTGTGGGACATGCTGGAGGTTCCCCCATTCTGCCAAGCTGGGCCCATCCCTGGCGCGATGCCGACCGTGCATTGGAATTGGCGCCGCAATCCGTATTGGCGGGAGCATAGGCCGATGCGATCTTTGAGCGGCAAGACCCTGTTCATCACCGGCGCCAGTCGTGGCATCGGCAAAGCGATTGCACTGCGCGCGGCGGCCGATGGGGCCAATATCGTGATCGCCGCCAAGACGGCCCAATCCAATCCTAAACTGCCGGGTACGATCTACTCGGCTGCCGAGGATATCGAAGCAGTGGGCGGTAAGGCCTTGCCACTCGCCGTCGATATTCGTGACGAAAATCAGATTGCCGCTGCGGTGGCGGAGGCTGTGGCGCGTTTCGGCGGCATTGATATTCTGGTTAACAACGCTTCGGCCATCAGCCTCACCGGCACGCTGCAAACGCCGGCCAAACGCTTCGATCTGATGATGGGGGTGAACGCGCGCGGCACTTTTTTGTGTTCACAGGCCTGCCTGCCGTATCTCAAGCGTGCCGGCAACCCGCATATTTTGGTCATGAGTCCGCCGATTTCGCTTGAGCCGCATTGGCTGGGGCCGCATCTGGCCTACACCATGAGCAAATACGGTATGAGCTTGTGTGTATTGGGACTGGCTGAGGAATTTCGCGGCGAGGGCATTGCGGTCAATGCGCTGTGGCCTCAAAGCGTAATCGCGACTGCGGCCTTGGCCATGCTGGGTGGCGCCGTGCAGCCGCAGAATTGCCGTACGCCAGAGATCGTCGCCGATGCCGCCCATGCGCTTTTGACACGACCCGCACGGCAAACCACCGGCCGTTTCCTTACCGACGAGGAAATTTTGACCGAAGAAGGCCACGACGATTTCGCCCGTTATGCCATCGATCCCACCAAACCGCTGTTGCCGGATTTGTTTTTGTCACTGGAGGAATCATGAAAGTCCTCGTCGCCGTTAAACGGGTGATCGATTACAATGTACGCGTTCGCGTAAGGGCCGATGGTTCTGGCGTGGAAACCGCTAACGTCAAGTTCTCGATGAATCCTTTCGACGAAATTGCCGTCGAAGAGGCAGTGCGGTTGAAAGAGGCTGGCGCTACTGCCGAGATCATTGTCGTCAGCATCGGGCCAGCTCAAGCGCAAGAAACGCTGCGCTCGGCGCTGGCCATGGGAGCCGATCGCGCCATTTTGATTCAGACTGAAGACGCTGTGGAGCCGCTGGCGGTTGCCAAACTGCTTACGGCTGTGGCGCGGCGCGAAGGGGTGGAGCTGGCGATAATCGGCAAGCAGGCCATCGATGATGATGCCAATCAGACCGGCCAAATGCTCGCGGCGTTGCTGGACTGGCCACAAGGCACCTTTGCTTCGAAGCTCGTTCTCGAAGATGGGCGCGCCGTCGTTACGCGGGAGATCGATGGCGGACTTGAAACCGTCAGTCTGGCACTGCCCGCGGTGATTACCACGGATTTGCGCCTTAACGCGCCGCGCTATGCCAGCCTGCCGAACATCATGAAAGCTAAGAAAAAGCCGCTTGATATTTTGACTCCCGCGGACTTCGGCGTCGACGTTTCGCCGCGTCTCGTCACGCTGAAGGTCGAAGCACCGCGGCAGCGCAAAGCGGGCGTCAAAGTCGCCGATGCCGCACAATTGTTCGATAAGCTGAAGCACGAAGCGAAGGTGATCTGATGGCTGTCCTCGTTCTCGCTGAACATGACAACGCCGGGCTCGCGGCCGCAACGCTGAGCACCGTCACCGCGGCCGTGCAGTTGGCATCTGGACCGGTGCATATACTGGTCGCGGGTCGTGCAGCCTCAGTTGCTGCTGCGGCGGCGGCGCGCCTTGGCGGGGTGGAAAAAGTGCTGCTGGCGGATAATGCGGCTTATGAATATGGCTTTGCGGAGCCGTTGACGGCGCTGATTGTCGGCTTGGCCGAAGGGTATGAGGCAATCCTTGCCCCTGCCAACACTTTTGGCAAAAATGTTTTGCCGCGTGTCGCAGCCCTGCTTGATGTGGCGCAAATTTCCGACATTGTTGCCATTGTGTCTTCCGACACCTTTATTCGTCCTATCTACGCGGGCAATGCGTTGGCCACTGTGCAAAGCAAAGATAGGCGCAAAGTCATCACGGTGCGGACAACCGCTTTCGCGCCAGCAACGGAGAGCGGAGAGGCGGTCACTGAGCCTGTTTCTGCCGCTGTCCCGGTGGCGCGGTCGCGATTTGTTGGACGCGATGTCGCCCGTTCCGAGCGCCCCGATCTTACCACGGCGCGAGTGGTGGTTTCCGGCGGGCGCGGCCTCGGCTCGAAGGAAAATTTCCAGCTAATGGAACAGTTGGCGGATACGCTGGGGGCGGCGATTGGAGCGAGCCGCGCCGCTGTGGATGCCGGTTATGCGCCTAATGATGCGCAAGTCGGTCAGACCGGCAAGATCGTCGCGCCGGAACTTTATATCGCGGTTGGAATTTCCGGCGCCATTCAACATTTGGCGGGCATGAAGGAATCAAAGGTGATCGTCGCCATCAACAAGGATGAGGAGGCGCCCATCTTCCAGATTGCCGATTACAGTCTGGTGGGGGATTTGTTTGTCGAGTTGCCGAAACTTTGCAAGCTTCTGTCTTCCTCCGGAGCGGTTGAGGGATGACGCGCGAGCAAATGGCATTTGACTGTGTGGTGGTGGGCGCTGGACCCTCGGGTCTTGCCGCCGCCATTCGCCTTAAGCAGTTGAAGCCTGATCTGTCGGTTTGCATATTGGAAAAAGGCTCTGAGGTCGGCGCCCATATTCTTTCTGGAGCCGTGTTTGAGCCACGCGCGCTGAATGAGTTGGTCCCTGACTGGAAGGCCAGAGGCGCGCCGCTGATCACAGAGGCGAAGGACGACCATTTCTATTTTCTGACGAAGGTAAAGGCCTATCCGCTTCCCACACCGCCGCCGATGCACAATCATGGCAATTACATTATCAGCTTAGGTAACCTCTGCCGCTGGCTGGCGATTCAAGCCGAGGCATTGGGGGTGGAAATCTTCACCGGTTTTGCCGCCGCCGAAGTGCTGTATGATGGCGATGGTCAGGTCAAAGGCGTGGCCACTGGCGATATGGGCATCGGCAAGGATGGCAAGCCCACAGAGACTTACGCGCCCGGTGTGGAGTTGGTGGCGCATCAAACGATCATTGCCGAGGGTTGCCGCGGCTCCCTGACCCGTATGCTGTTCGAGCGTTTCAATCTACGTGCGGAGTGTGATCCGCAGACCTATGGCATCGGCTTCAAGGAATTGTGGGAAGTCGATCCTGCCAAACACAGGCCTGGGAAAATTGTTCACACCATCGGTTGGCCGCTGGACACGGCCACCTATGGCGGCTCGTTCTGTTATCACCTGGAAGACCACCAGGTGATTGTCGGTTTCGTGGTGGGTCTTGATTACGCCAACCCGTTTTTGTCGCCCTTTGAGGAGTTCCAGCGCTTCAAGACACATCCGCTGATCCGGCCCCTGCTGGAAGGCGCGCGGCGTGTTTCCTATGGAGCACGGGCAATCTCTGCTGGCGGGGCGCAATCGGTTCCGAAGCTGACTTTTCCGGGCGGCGTATTGGTGGGAGACACGGCGGGCTTCCTCAACGTGCCGAAACTGAAAGGCAGCCATACAGCGATGAAATCGGGGATGCTGGCGGCTGAAGCGGTCGTCGAAGCCTTGGACGCCGGCGTGCCGGAAGCGACGAGCTATCCTGACCGGCTGAAACAAAGCTGGTTATGGCGCGAGCTTTATCACGTCCGTAACATTAAGCCTTCTTTCAAGTGGGGCTTGTGGCCCGCTTTAGCCTATGCCGCTTTCGACAGTTATGTGCTGCGCGGTCGCGCCCCGTGGACCATGCATCACAGACCAGATCACATACAGCTAAAGCCTGCTGCCGCGAGCCGCCCCATCGCTTATCCAAAGCCCGACGGCAAGCTTACTTTCGATCGATTGAGTTCGGTGTTCGTCTCCAATACCAATCATGAAGAAAACCAGCCGTCCCATCTGAAGTTGAAAGATCCCACGATTCCCATTGCGATCAATCTCAAACTCTATGATGCGCCCGAGCAGCGATATTGCCCGGCGGGTGTGTACGAGATCGTTGCGGGCCCCACCTTAGGGATCAATGCGCAGAACTGCATTCATTGCAAAAGCTGCGATATCAAAGACCCGACGCAAAACATCATTTGGGCGGTGCCGGAAGGTGGCGGCGGTCCGAATTATCCGAATATGTAACGACATGGAAAAAGCCCGTAGGCACTTTCGCCCTCCGGCTTCCAAGCGTTCGTGATTGCGCCAGCCGCCATGTGTGGCCTGACTGAGGCCATGCGTGTCGCCAACCAGCCACCAAGACCGCGCGATAACCGCGGGGCCGCAGTGAAGTTCTGGCCCTAGACCCGGAGGTCATTTTGCATTCACGGGGTGCACGCCAGCGTCCTTCTCCCGTGCCCAGTAGCGAAGGGCACGGCAGGATTTGATGAACTTGGCGGCGTCGCGATCCTCTTTCAGGGGGACGAAACCCGCATCAACCTTATCGGCAATACCGGCGGCCTGCAGCAGACCCGCGGCAGCCGCTGTGAAGGCAATGACTTTGCAATGCGCAAAGGCGTCGCTGATGAAGTCCTTTGTGGCCGCATCCGTGGCCAGCAAGGTGGCGCCCTTTGGGGAAATGACCAGCGCCACGGCATCATAAAGCACAGAGGGGCCGCCGTCGATTTTCTGTTGCGCCGGAACCTTCTTGCGATCGGAAAGGGTTACCCCAGCAATCTTGGGCGCGATCACCTCGTACTGCGTGCCCTCCTTGTCACATGCCGCGGTCAAGGCGGCAAAGAGTGTCGCGTCGGCGCCATCCGTCAAGAGAATGCCCAGCTTGCGGCCCTTGAACGATTGCGGCCCGTTCTTGACAATGCTGAGCGGAGCCGAAGGCGGCAAATCGCTGATCGGCTTGCGCGCCGGTTTGGCAGCAGGGGGCATCTCCAGGCCGAGACCGTCGGCCACGGCGGCCGCAAGTGCCTCATCGATATTGCGCAGATGGGAGACCATGCGGCTCCGAATATCCGTGCGCTCGACTTTGCTCAATTCGAAGATCAGAGCATTGGCGATATGGCTCTGCTCGACACCAGTCTGGCTGACGTAGAACTGACGGGCTTGGCTATAATGGTCGGCAAATGTCTCCGACCGCAGGCGTTGCTTGGGCCCCTCTGCCTCCTCGGCAAAGCTCGTGAATCCTTTGGCGGGATTTTCGCGCGGACCGGCGCCCCAGCTGTTCGGTTCATAATTGGCACGCCCCACCGGATTGCGCATCGCCATATGCCCATCCTGTTGGAAATGGGCAAAGGGGCATTTGGGAGCATTGATGGGGATATGGGTGAAGTTGGGTCCGCCCAATCGTTTGATCTGGGTATCGAGATAGGAAAAGTTGCGTCCTTGCAGCAGCGGGTCATTTGAGAAATCGATGCCCGGAACGATGTTCTGCGTGCAGAAGGCAACCTGCTCGGTTTCGGCAAAAAAATTGTCAACCATTCGGTCCAGCACCAGGCGCCCGACGACTTTGATCGGCACGAGCTCTTCCGGAATGATTTTGGTCGGGTCGAGAACATCGAAGTCGAAACGCGCGGCGAAGGCATCGTCGAACAGCTGCACGCCAAGCTGCCATTCCGGGAAATTGCCGGATTGGATTGCGTTCCATAGGTCGCGCCGGTGAAAGTCCGGGTCGGCCCCATTGATTTTCACGGCTTCGTTCCAAGCCACCGACTGCAGTCCGAGGACCGGCTTCCAGTGGAATTTGACGAAAGTCGATTTTCCCTTCGCATTGACGAGCCGGAAGGTATGGACGCCAAAGCCCTCCATGAAACGGAAGGAGCGCGGAATCGTCCGGTCCGACATAATCCACATCACCATGTGCATCGATTCCGGCGTCAGGGAGATGAAGTCCCAGAAATTGTCGTGCGCCGTCTGGGCTTGCGGGAAGTCACGGTCGGGCTCGGGTTTGGCGGCATGAATCAGATCCGGAAATTTGATCGCATCCTGAATAAAGAAGACCGGGATGTTATTGCCGACGATGTCCCAATTGCCTTCTTTGGTATAAAGCTTGACGGCGAAACCGCGGACGTCGCGCGCCAAATCCGGCGAGCCTTTGCTGCCCGCCACCGTTGAAAAGCGTACAAAGGCGGGGACTCTCTCACCTTTGCGCTGAAAAAGATCGGCGCGGGTGATATCGGAAAGCGCCTGTGTGCATTCAAAAAAGCCATGCGCAGCATAGCCGCGGGCGTGGACCACACGTTCTGGAATACGTTCGTGGTCGAAGTGGAAAATCTTTTCCCGGAAATGAAAATCCTCGAGCAGGGCAGGGCCTCGGGCGCCTTGACGCAGCGTATTCTGATCGTCTGCGACCGGTGTGCCTTGCTGCGTCGTCAGGGTTTCTATGACGCCCCCAGCGTTTTGGTGGGTCTCGCCGCCATTGCCGGGGTTACCAAGGTCAATAGTGCGCGAGCCACGCTTTGTCTTTTGCGCTTGGGCAGTGACCTTCGCCATTGGAGACCCTCTTCGTTTTTTTGTAGATTTTCAGCAGGTGAATAACGCCAGAGCGGAGCGTAAGTTCCTTCGCGACGGCCTGGCTGTGCTACGGAGCGGTGTAACCAGCGAATGCTGTCGCCGCTCGCACGGCCCCGAAACAATTGGGGGCGGTGAACGTTGAAGATAGGAAACATTTGGGAGATTTTTCATGAAGCGCTTTTTTGTGACAACGGCTGCCGCGGCCATTATGTGCGGTTCAGCTTGGGCGGCTCCTGCCGATAAGCCTAGCCACGAGAGCCCCGTGGCGGGAACCAATTCGGAAGCGATGAGCGCGACTAAAGACACAGCCGCTGGCCTCGTCGGTACTGTTTCGGCGGAAATGACCACGACCACGCAAGGTTTCGTCACCGCCGCAGCCACCAGTGATATGTATGAGGTCACGGCCGGAAAGATTGCCCTCGACCGGTCGCAGTCCCCAAAAGTCAAAGCCTTTGCCCAGGAGATGATCGACGCCCATACCAAAACGACCGATACTTTGAAGGGCATTTTGTCGGCCAACGCGATTGCCGTCACCCCGCCAGAGCATGTGGATAGCCGTCGCCAAATGATGCTGGACGATCTGCGCGGCGCTACCGCGGCAGATTTCGATCACCGCTATGTGGCGCAGCAAGTGGCGGCCCATAAGGAGGCAAATATCCTAATGCGTGGCTACGCCAAAAGCGGCGACAACGCCAAAATCCGCACCTTCGCAAGACAGACCGACGCCCACGTGAAGCAGCATTTGGCGATGGCACAAAGCCTAGCCAAAATGAAATAAGCCATTTGGGGAAGCATGCGGCTTCCCCAACTTTTTCTCCTCAGCGGGCTTGCGGCTTTTCTTGGTATAACGGCGCCCTACGGGCGCCGCCGCGCCCACGCTCCGAGACCCGCGAGGCCCAATATGCATCTGATTCAGGTACTCCTGCCGGTACGAGATAACGCCGGGCAGGCTTATGCGGAAAGCCTGTTTCAAACCATCAACGCGACACTGGTGGGAGCGTTCGGTGGTGTCACAGCCTTTTCGCGGTCACCTGCCAAGGGAACCTGGGTGAATGCCGAGCGAGAAAAACTTGATGATGTGATTGTGGTCGAAGTCATGGCGAAAACCCTCGACCGCCGCTGGTGGCAGGCATTTCGCGAGAGGTTGGAAACTGAGATGATGCAAACGGAAATCGTAGTTCGTACCTATGCCATCGAGCGATTATAAAGCCCCAGTCCCCGCCTGGCGAAAGTCCCGAAAGCTTACGGAATACCGCAGTTGATCCATCGGCGCGATGCTCCGCTACGCTGCCTTTGGTGCCCCGGGAGGATCAATCGAAAGCCTAAGAGGCACTTGGGTCCAGCATTTGGCGGACGCGCTTGGCCAAGGCGTCCATAACGAAGGGCTTGGCAATGATCTGCATACCGGAGACCAGAAAGTTGTTGCTGGCTGCGTTTTCGGCATAGCCGGTCATAAATAGAACCTTCAGGTCCGGGCGTGTGGTCCGCCCAGCGTCGGCGAGTTGCCGGCCATTCAATCCCGGCAGCCCGATGTCTGTAACAAGCAGATCGATGCGTTGATTGGACTGCAGGATACGCAGCGCCGCCTGTCCTTCTGCGGCTTCCAGTGCCCGATAGCCCAAGTCTTGCAGTGTTTCGACCACGAGTAGGCGCACCACCGCCTCGTCTTCCACCACCAGAATGATCTCGCCGTGATCGGTCGCAAAGCCTGCGGTCGCGCTGCCATCTTCTGGGGCAACCGCGGCCCCGCCCTCATATTGCGGCAAGCAGATTTCGATCGTCGTGCCTTGGTCGATTTCGCTGTCGATTCGCACCGAACCGTCCGATTGACGGACAAACCCATAGATCATGGACAGGCCCAAACCCGTGCCTTGGCCAATCGGTTTGGTGGTGAAAAATGGGTCGAAGGCGCGGGATTTGACGTCAGGCGGCATGCCGACACCCGTATCGCGAACCTGAATGGAGACGTAGCGGCCCAGCGGCAGATCGTATTTCAGGCCATCTTTTTCGCTGAGAATCTTATTGGCTGTTGTGATCATCACTTCGCCGCCATCAGGCATCGCGTCACGGGCATTGATGACGAGATTGAGGAGAGCATTTTCCAATTGGTTGGTATCGCAGCGGACGATTTTAAGGTCGGACGCAAGGTCGGTCTTCAAAGCGACAGTTTCGCCCATCGATCGCCGTAACAATTCTTCAACGCTGCCGATGAGATCGTTGACATTGACCGGTTTGGGATCCACCGGTTGGCGCCGGGAGAAAGCAAGCAAACGGTGGGTCAGGGCGGCCGCTCTGTTCGCCGATGTCAGGGCACCCTTCAGAAAGCGGTCGACATCGCTGATTCGTCCCTCCACGATGCGGCGTTGCACGCGATCCAGAGAGCCTATGATGCCCTGCAGCAAATTGTTGAAATCATGCGCGATGCCGCCCGTCAATTGGCCCACGGCTTCCATTTTCTGAGACTGCCGCAGCTGCTCTTCCATCGCCTTGATTCTATCCGTGGCCTCGACCAGAGCGTCGTAACGCGCGGTGTAACGTTCACGCAGCACCATCTCGCGATGATGGGCAACGGTGACGTCGATGATTTGCAGCAGGCAAACGCGGTCGTCTTTCGGGCCAAGCGGGCGCACCGAGACGTCATGCACCATGTCGAAGCCCGCCGCGGTTTTGAGCGGAAAGATCGAGCGGTGCAGAGAGTGCATCAGAAGACTGGAGACGCCAGATGCAAAGGCGGCTTCAATCGTCGATTTGAGGCGAGGCGAATTGGCTTGAGGGAAGACATCCCAGAGCGGTCGCCCGGTGGCGTCGTCGGCCGCTACTTTGCTCGCCGCGGCGAACCAACGATTCCAGTCCCGGACGCGCTTTTCCCGATCGAGAATAACGATGCCGCTATCCAAGCTCTCGATTACGCTATTGGCCAAGGCCAGATCAGGTATCGGCATCCGATGACAATCCGCCAGCAGTTCTTTCGATAAACTCAACCAACAGCACTTTAAGTGCAGCCAGCGACGGCATATCCATCAGCATCGCGATATAGCCTTTGACGTCGCGGTTCTGAACGGCAAAATTGATATAGACGAACAACACCAGATCGCCGGATTCCGGCGGCGGGGGTAGATTGAAAAATTGTGCTGCATCGCCGCGCAAGATTTCCGGCAGGGACATTTTCAGACTGCGTTCCAGCATATTGGCGATCGTCGCCAGACAGCCGTTCAGAATGATGTTGCCGGTCTCCGCCAGTGCCTCATGCTCGAGGTCCATGATATCCTCGAGCGACAGCTCGCTACCCGCCACCGCGCGCACAATTTCCAGGCTCTTGGCCTCGGGAAAAATCAGCATCGCGCGGCCCGTAATGTCACCTTCGAACACCTGATGCACGGCGACGAGTCTGGCGGCCTCGCTTTGGCGCAGTATGGCCACTGCGCTTTCGCGTGCCAGAAGTTCAACCTTGGGCACCGACAGGATAATTTCCTGGCCAACCATCTCGCGCAGCCCCGTGGCCGCACCGCTGACGCCGATATTGACCAATTCGGTCAGGGCGTCCAACTCCAACGCATTCAAGGGAAGGGGCGTTTCCATTAGGTCTTGTGCGCCTTCAGTTTAAGTTCAGCGTTCTCGAGGAAATCGCGCAGCGTCAGTTCGGTGAGAGGCTTGGTCAGAAATGTCGCGCCCACGGCCTGCGAGCGATCCACGATTTCTTTCTGATGATTTGCAGAAATCACCGCCAACACGATCTCGGGCTGGGCTGCTTTGAGATCGGCGGCCAGGTGTAAACCGTCACGCTCAGGCATGTTGAAGTCCAGCAACGCAAGGTCGAAGTGCGATTCTTTGGCCAAGCGTAAGGCTTCTTCGGCGCTTGAGGCCTCGATGCGGGTCCACTCCGGACGCACGTTGTTGAAAGCCTTGGCAACGGCCATGCGAGCCAGCTTGCTGTCATCGACAACCAGGATCTTGTACGTCATTTACCCACACCTACTTTCAGTTTTTGCCCCGGCAAAGGGGCTCCGGCCATGACAAAGCCACTGTAAAGCAGCGCCGCGTAAGCCGCCAGTCCGGGGGAGCCTTCTGTCATTGCAGCAAATCCGGCAAATCGAGAACAACAAGAACGCTGCCGTCACCCAACAGGCTGGTACCGGAGACACCCGGCATGCCGTGCAGAATTCCATCCATGGGTTTCAGCATGACATCAAGCCGGTCGCCGAAGCCGTCGACCTCAAGACCGCTCAACTGTCCGGCGATAGAAATAACCACAATCTTGACGTCTTGGGGAGCTTGACCGTCCCATGCACGGCCCAAAGAGGCGGCCAGATTGACCAGCGGAATGGTCCGATCACGCAGAACGAAGGCCTGACCCTGGCCAATGGACGAAATCTGCTCGCGTGGCAATAGCGCGGTTTCCACGACCTGATCGAGGGGGAGGCCGAAAACCTGCCCTGCGGCTTCAACCGTCATGACGGGGGTCATCATTACACTGAAGGGCAGGCGCAATGTTACCGTCATGCCTAGACCCGGTTTGCTTGAGATACGCGCGGAACCACCCAGCCGCTCCACGCTGCTGCGCACGACATTCATGCCAACACCGCGTCCTGACAAGCCGGTCACGGTGGCAGCAGTGGAGAAGCCGGGTGCAAAGACCAAATCGGCCACCTCATCATCCGTCATCTGAGCAATAGTCTCGGGTTCAGCCACCCCGCGCGCTACAGCGAGCGTTCGCACTTTCTGAATGTCGATGCCGCGGCCATCATCCTGAACCTCGACCAAAACGACGTCATCACTGCGGGAGGCGCGCAATGAAATGGTCGCGACGGGGGGCTTGGCGCCGGCCACTCGTTCCTTCGCCATTTCCACACCGTGATCCAGAGCATTGCGGATAACATGTAGGAGGGGTTCGAATAAGCTCTCCACGACAACCTTGTCGGCTTCGGTATCATCGCCCTCTGTAACCAGCTTGGCGGGTTTGCCGAGCTGCTCGCCGATCTCGCGCACCAGCTTGGGAAAGCGATTGAAGACTTGGCGCATGGGCAAGACGCGAATGGTCAGGACCGCGCGCTGAAGTTCTTCAATATGCCGGCCTAGAATCGCATGTTGATTTTTCAGGAGTGCCGCCAATGCTTGGGGGTCGCTATTGGCTTGTGCCAGCCGGGCGGCGTAGCCAACGGCATTCTTGGCAATGGTGAGTTCGCCGGTCAGTTTTACCAAGGCATCGATGCGCTCCACGTCGACACGCAGGACACGGGCCGCCGCATCCGTTGTGATGATGGACTCCGGCAAAGCCGCGGCAGGCAACAATTTGTTCAGTGCCAGGATGAGAGGGGCGCTGTCCTCTGCGGCTGCCGCTGCGCCCGCAGTGCGTTCAATATCGGTTATCTCGGCCATCTGGCCACTGCTACGCAAAAGGTTGACCGCCACCCGCCCGGCAGAGACCAGCCGGCCCACAAAGTTCTCGGCACCCTTTTCTTGCAACAGCGCGATTTGGGACTGAAGCAATGAGATCGCCGCGGCCGAAAAAGATCCGCTCCCGCCTGTAGCAGTCCCATCGTGCGAGACCATGGGGGGGGTAACGGGCGTTGAGCCCGCATTGAAGCGCGCGATCATCTCCTCGGCCTCAACCTCGGCCTTGTCCGGAATCTCACCATCGATCTGCATAGCATCCAGCCATTGCAGAATGAGATCGAGACAGCTTAAGCAATGGCTGATCAGCTCTCGCGAAATGATCGTCTTGCCAGAGCGCACCTTCGCCAGCACGTCTTCGGCAACATGGGCCGCTTTGGCCATGGCTGCGAAATCGACGATCCCGGCAGATCCTTTCAGGGTGTGAAAGCCGCGGAATGCACTATCGAGGCGATCGATGTCACCAGGATTTTCCTCGATCGCCAAAAGGTCGGCTGTCGCTTGCTCGACCAGTTCGCGCGACTCCAGCAAGAATTGCTCAACAAATTCATTCATGCGGGGCGCCCTGACAGAAGCGCAGCGTATTGCAAAAGAACATCCTCACGCAGCGGCTTGACGAGGTAGTGGTTGGCACCAGCTGCCCGGGCGGCGGCGATATCGTGGCCTTCGGCTTCGGTGCTGGCGACAACAGCTGGCGTGGAACCAAGCGGTAGCGCTTGGCGCCGCAGAGTCTTTAAAAACGAAATGCCGTCCATTTGCGGCATGTTCACGTCGACAATCATGAAATCGACCTCGCTTTGCAGAAGCTTCTCCATCGCTTCGACACCGTTCAAGGCCTCTTCGACTTGGTATCCTGCGCGCTCCAGAATGTCGCGATAATAGGCACGGGTAAGACCGGCATCGTCGATAATCAGAACCCGTGGTTTTTCAGACATGCGTCGCACCCAGCGGTCGTTGGTACACGATGGCGTCACTATAACGGCAGACGTCGAACAAAGGGGAAATGCGGCTCATCGATTCACTATGACCGAGGCACAAAAATCCCCCTGATGAGAGGTTTTCAAACAAGTTCTCGGCCGCCGTACGGCGCGAGGCTTCGTCGAAGTAGATCAGCACATTACGGCAGAAGACAATATCGAATTGGCCGTGCAAGCCAGTGCCCCCGGGTTCCACCAGATTGGCCGGAGTAAAGCGGACGGATTGGCGAAGCTCGTCCAGTATCCGCCAACGCTCGTCACCGAGATCTACGAAATATTTGGCGATCAGCGCCGGCGATAGCCGCATTAAGGAGCGTTTGCCAAAATAGCCTTCCTGCGCCGCTTCCATCACCCGCGTATCAATGTCAGAGCCGACAATTTCGATATTGTGCTGGTCGACTTCGGGCCAATTTTCCAGCAGCCAGATGGCAATGGAATAAGGCTCCTCGCCGGTTGAACAGGGCACGGACCAAATGCGGATTGGTTCCCCCGCACGTTTCACCCTCAGGCGCTCCCGCAAGAGATCGGACGTCATGCATTGCAGCTGGTGATCTTCGCGATAGAAATAGGTTTCGTTGACGGTCAGCGTGTTGATGAATTGCTCGATTTCCCCATTCACATCACTGCGCAGCCGCGCGAAGTAGCTGGCGAAGGAGCCTGCACCGGTCGCCAGCATGCGCTCAAACATGCGCCGTTCGACATAGTAGCGTTTCACCTCGGTGAAGATCATGCCGGTACGGCGATAGAGAAATTCACAGAGGCGGCGAAATTCGTCCTCCGTCGCCGGAATGGGGTCGCTCACGCTGATTGCGAGCCGCGGGTGCGGCCGTCCCCGGCAATGCGGTGGGAAACGATCTGGATGGAAAAGACCAAAAAAGGTTCCGTGGCGAAGCGCTCGGCGCAGCGCGCCAGATAGGGCAGGGCCGACTCGTCGCCCACCTCGGAGAGGGCTTCCACCGCCGCGGCGCAGACATTGGGTAAGGCCTCCCGCTCCAGTAAGGCGCAGAGATAGCGGCTTGCCACGGCGCTCGGCAGTCTTCGGACAATATCGCAAACCAGAAGACGAACGTCCGGGTCCGGGTCCGCCAGCAAGCCCGGCAACTGGCCCGCGACGGCCTCTGGCATGGTATTCAGCACATCCAGCGCGCCCGCTCTGACTGCCGCATCAGGAGAGCGCAGGTGCGACAGGATTGCGGCAACAGCTTCGGGAGTCTGGATATGGGCAAGACTGGTGAAGAGAGCCTCTCGCACTCGCGGGTCGGATTCCACTGCCAAAGCACTTGCCAATTCGGTGACCCCGGACGGGTCCTTGGCCAATTGCCGGGCCGCCGCCCAGCGCGTGTCGCCGCTGGCAGATTTCAGGCCCTCGGCACCCATGGCGCCGCCGGGGGCTTTCAATGGAACAGAATCTTGTCGGATCAGCGGCATGCGGGGGTCAACGTCTGAAGGCGGTCTGCGATCCCTGGCAGGCCAACAATAAAGTCAGCGCCACCCTTTTGCACCAATTCTCCAGGCATGCCCCACACAACAGCGGTTTCTTCGGCTTCGGCAATGGTTTTGCCGCCCTGTTGGTGAAGCAGGGTCATGGCTTCGGCGCCATCATTGCCCATGCCGGTCAACAGAATGCCAATCAATTGGCTGGCGGGCAGCAAGTCCAAGGCTGAACGCACCAGGCGGTCGGTGCTTGGGTGCCACAAGTAACCCGCCAGCGAGGTGGCTGGTGCCCCTACAAGCCCGGCTGCCCGGCGGCTGACCACGAGATCTGCGCCGCCCTGGCCGATATAGGCGCAGCCTGGCTTTAAAAGGATGGGTTCGGTGACTTCCATGATGCTTAAGGCCGATATTTTGTCCAGCCGCCGCGCCAAGGGGCCGGTAAAACTGGCAGGCATGTGCTGGGCGATCAGAACGGGCCAAGGAAAGCCCTGCGGCAAATTGGTCAGAAGGGCTTCCAGCGCGGGAGGCCCTCCTGTCGAGGTCCCGACCAGAACCAGACCTTCCCCTGTCGCTGCCGCCGCGGCGGGTTCGCTGTGCGCTCTGGTAATGCGGGGAGCCCCCGCAATGCGATGGCGAACGCGATCCCTCAAGCGCAGGCTCGAGCGCAAACGGGCACCGGCCGCGGCGCGCACCTTGCCGACAAGTTCTGGCGCCAGTTCGTCCATGTAGAGCGAGGCTGCCCCCGCGGGCTTGGCAATGAAATCGACCGCGCCGAGGCGAAACGCTTCGAGTGTGGCGTCCGCGTCGGCGGCTGTAAGCGAAGAGACCATGACCACCGGGCAGGGCCGCTCGAGCATGATACGGTCCAGACAGGCCAAGCCGTCCATGCGCGGCATATGAATATCTAATGTTATGACATCAGGCTTGAATACCGGGAGCTTATCCAAAGCCTCTAAGCCATTGGGCGCGAATTGAACCTCGAAATCAGCCTCCCGCGCGAAGATCTGCCCCAAAAGCTTGCGCATGAGGGCGGAATCATCGACCACCAGAATCTTGATCACGCCCGGGACCGTTTTGCTGGCGGCTGCTTGTTGCTGAAATTGTCGAGCAAGCCGCGTTCCGCACGGGTGAGAAGTTCCCCAGGATCCAGAAGCAGCACAATGCGCTTCTGGCTTTCCAAATTGACCACGCCAGTGACCAGCTTGGTTGCTTCACCCGTCAAATCGGGCGCGGCATCGATGTCATCGACCTCCACCCGTAGAACTTCGGAAACGCTGTCCACGATCAGCCCTGCGATATGCCGTTCGCTACGGGCGATGATGAGCCGCCGGGAGAGGAGGTTGGGTGAGGCAGGCATATCGAACCGCTTGCGCTGGTCGACAACGGGTATGACCTCGCCGCGCAGATTGACAACGCCTTCGAGGAATTTGGGCGTGTTGGGCATGCGGGCGATCTGATCAGGAATGCGCGCCACTTCCTCGACCCCCGAAATCGGCAATCCAAACTCTTCCTCGCCCAGCCGGAACACCAAATATTGCCGCGTCTCGGATTTCGCAGAGATGTCGCGTTCGACGTTCTGCCCGCTGCGGACCGCGGTCAACCGCTGCATGACGTCATCTCCAAAGATCTGATCGGCGGCGAGAATGGACACCAGCCCTCGCTCGCTGCCCCCGCGATAGATGGCGGATACGCGGCTTTCACCGCCACTGCGGGCCGCCAAAACGTCCGGAAGCGGATCGATGCGATTCTGGTCCGCGGAAAATATGGCGCGCATTTCGTCGACCACGAGGCCGACAAGGCTGCCCTGGACGGTTGCAACCACGACCTTCTCTTTTTGCGGTTCCGGATTGACCCCGAATCCTAAGAGGCCGCGCAGCGACAAGAGTGGAAGCAGCCGGTCCCGCAAGCTGGTGATGCCCAGCACCAGAGCTTCTGCATGGGGAAGGCTGGCCAGCAGAGCCGGCGCTGCCACAATCTCCTCGACGATGGCGAGCGGAAGCGCATAGTCCTGGCCTGCAACGGCGAAGGCGACCAGCTTGGTCTCGGCCGACGGCGCTGCGTCCTCAGTAAGTGGTGCCACGGCGCCCTGCTTATGGAGCCGTGGCGGACGCTCGCTTGCGACAAAGGCTGTGCTGAGGAGCGCCTTGATATCGAGCAGTTTGATAACGAGACCATCCTTCGCCAACTGGAAGGCACCTGCCAGGATCTCTCCGGGAAGGGCTGCAAGCTCCGCCTTGCGGGTTTCGATGTGAGCGTCGGCGAACGCGACCAGCTCCGACACCGAATCCACAGCCAGAGCGACAGGGCTGATGCCCTGCATCACAATCGCCCGACCAGTTTCGGAATGACTGACCTCTTTTTGACCGAGCAGGCTGCGGCCGCTCGCGACAGGCAGGATGGCCCCGCGAAGGTTGGCCAAGCCCATCAAAGCTTTCGGCGATTGCGGCAGGCGCGCGACGGTGGGAATACGGATCACTTCCGCCACGTCGTCTGCCGAAAGAGCATAGAGCCTGTCGTCGAGCCGGAAGGTCAGGAAATGACGCGTCGGACCGGTTTGAACATCCTTGATGGCCGCTTCAGCCATGGCCTATTTGAGCTCCAGCGACAGCGCCGCGATCTCTTCGATAGACGCGGCCAAATCCTCTGCCGTTCGCGCCTGCTGCGCGGAGGCGGTTGAGGCTTGTGCGGAGGCCGAATTGGCCTCTTCGGCTGCGGCCGCAATTTGCCGTGCGCCGGTGGCCGTCTCCTCGACCGCAGCAAGGATCGCTTCCGCACCTCGCATGATGTCCGTGTTGGCAATTGCGAGACCGGCGATATCGCTTTCGAGACGTTCCAGCGCGGTGGAAACGGCGGCGTTGTTTTGTACCTCCATTTCGTTGGAGACGATCACTTGCTCAAGGTCACGGCGCAAAACCGTAATTTGATCCAGGATGCCGCGCACCGTGTCCTTGATCCGATCGACATTGGCCGAGGTATCACGGGCCAAACTGCGAATATCACCGGAGACCAAAGCAAAGCCGCGACCGGCCTCACCGGCACGTGCGGCTTCGACCGAGCCGCTGACGGCCAGCATAGTGGTTTGAACGGCCACCAAGGCAATCGTATCCACAATCTTTTCGATATTACGGCCGATCGTTTCAAGCCGGATGATGGCCTCAATGTGGGATTTGGTGGCAGTGAGCGATGCACTGACGCCGTTGACCAGTTGGCCGACCGACTGCCTGCCGAGGCGCAACGCCTTTTCCAGTTCGGTTGTCATTTCGGCGGCCTGGCGGGCATTGTCCTTGGCAACACCGGCGCTCCTTTCGATCTGTCCTATGGCAGCCGAGGTTTGCTGGGTTGCCGCCGCCTGCTGCTGCGAGCCCTTGTTGATCTGGCTGATCGCAGCCATGATTTGGCCTGCTGCGCCTGAAATTTCCTGGATCGTGGCAGAGAGTTCTTCCGCGCTGGCGCTGATCTCCTCGGTGGCCGATGAGCTTGCCTTGCTGGCGCGAAGCTTTTCGGTCTGCACGGCAAGGGCCTGCGCAGCCGTCTGGGACTGCTCCAGCGCTTGCGCTTGCTGCTGAATCGCCGTTTGTGCCTCGGTCGCCGCAGCAGATTGCTCCTCTGCGGCGCTGGCTATCAGTTCGGCACCACGTTGCGCTTCGGTCGCGGCACGCTCGGCCTGACTGGCGGTATCCAAAATGGCTTCACTGCCTGTGGCGATCGCCATCATATCGTCGCGCCGGGACTCCAGTTCCTTCGCCAGCGCCACACCACTGCGGGATGCTTGTAGGGCTTCGTCCGCGGCATCCTTCACTGCGAGCGCAATATCGTGCACTTCGTCTTGAATGGCCCCGGTATGGCGTTCAATGGTCAGCGCACTTTTCTCCGAGGTTTCGGCCAGAGCGCGCACCTCTTCGGCAACAACGGCAAAGCCCCGGCCGTGGTCACCGGCGCGCGCCGCTTCGATGGCAGCGTTTAAGGCGAGAAGGTTGGTCTGGTCTGAAATGCCACTCACAATCTTGGTAATGTTGGTAATTTCCGTCGCCCGCCGCTCCAGCTCGGCGATCACCGCGACCGAGCCCGCCTGGCGGTCAGCGTTGCGCTCGATAGCGCGGACAGAATTCGTAATGAGAAGCGCTGTTTCGGCCAACACCAGCTGGACAGCTTCGGTTTGCCGCCGGGTGTCACCCGCCCGTTCCCGCGCGCCTGCCAGATTGGCGATAATACGTTTAATGGCCTCTAGTTGTTCTTGCGACGCGCCTGCAGCTTCTTCTGCGCCACTGGCGATTTGTTCCATCGACCGACGTAATTCTTCTGCGGCGGCAGAGGACTGGGTGATCCCGCTGGCCAGCTCTTCGGCGGCTGCGGCGACTCGCTCGGTAATGCCGGCCTTGCCGGGTGCCGGACGGTTTCGCAGGGGCGGCTTGGCCGCCAAAGGAGCTATTGTGGGCGGCACCGCCGCAGCCTTCTTGCCTGCGGCAATCTTCGTGGTTTTGACCAGGGCCATCATGCTCTCTGTGGAAATATCGTATGTGATCGCAGGCGGATAAGACACGATTATAGCGCCGTCTGTCACCGTTTTAATAGGACTTACGGGCCCGCGCGACGGCGCCGTCACTCAGTGGGGGAGGCGGTCGGCACTGCGGCGTGCGGCGACGATGCCTGCTTGGAGTCGCGGCCCTGCAGCAGCGTGCCGATGGCGTCGGAGAGATTGCCCAGAAGTCTCCGCACAGGCGAGTGGCGGAGCCACCCAGAAAGATCGTCACAATCCGTTCTTCTTAAGTTGGCGATGAGGTAGAGGCTGTCCTCCACCACGCGCGGGCGTGGCATCACGAAGGTCTGTGCGTCCGAGTGTTTGGTCGCCAAATCGGTCATGGGCGAGCCTGCCGTGGGCCGTCGAATCCAAATGTTCCGGGCACGAAAGCACTGGTTTCAAATTTGTTGTATCTGAAAACAAATGCAACGGGACTATTTTCCAGAATGGAGATTTTCTGTCATCAGTTCACAGCCTAGCGGTTTCTTCTCGGGATGCTGTTCCGCAATTCTTGCGCCTGGGAAATGCGAGCCGCCGTACCCGAGGGGGGCTGGGGTACGGCGGCTCTTTTCGGCGTGATCGACCTGCTTGCTCGGACGAAGCTTGCATATCGGTCGCCAGAATATTGGCTTGGGCCAATATCAATATATTAGACAACAATTCCGACGCGGAACAGTTTCGGAATCTACTCAATTGTAGCCGAAAGCGCATGCGTGGACGCCAAGCTAAACAGGTGCGCTGCAACCCAAACGCAACAACAGCGCAAGCGCTTGAGTATAATCCGACGCTGCTGGGCGCCGCGCGCAGGCCCTATGTATCTACGTAAGAGCTTTGCTTCTGCGCGGCGGCGCCGGTTCCCCGCCTGAGTGAGAATTGTTCAGGATGTGCACTGTGAATGTGGCCCCCACTTTTCGCGACGAGCCGGATACCATTATTGCTCCCCTCTACGGCGCCATTGCGTGCGTCAAGGATTGGGGACGGTGTGGCGTTATTTTAGGCGCAAATTTCGGCATTATTCTCGGCGCCGTTTTTATCGCGATACCATTCTCGGCAGAAATCCCCCGCGTCGGTCTTTTTGGAACGCTGTTGGTCGGCGCAATTGCCTGCGCGCTCATGGCCGGCGCATTTGCGGGCGTGGCTGCCGCGCTCTATAGCAAGGCCAGTATTCCAGCCTTCGTCCGCGTTCGCACGGGTCACCACGGCACCCCGTGAGTAGCTGCTTTCAGATTTTTCAAGGGAGATTGGCATGAATTGGGACCAAATCGAAGGCAGTTGGAAAGAGCAAAAAGGCAAGCTCATGACGACTTGGGGCAAGTTGACGAACGACGATATTGAATCCATTGCGGGTAAGCGCACGACGCTGCTGGGTCTGCTGCAGTCGCGCTACGGCCGTGGCAGGGAAGAGGCCGAACAAGAAATCGATCTTTGGGCCGCAAAAATACGATAATCGCAGCGTGTGGCGTGGGTCCCCGAAACGGGTCCCGTGCGGCGCATGCCGGTTTTCACCTTCCTCGGAATGCCGTAAAATGGATAGGGTTATTAGGCCAAGCGGCGAGGCACGTTTTGGCTCTAGCCGCTGGCTTCGCCGTCCTTTACCCTTAAAGTCATGTGGGACAGGTTCGCGGTGAATGCCGCTATTGGCCAAGCGCAATGTTGGTGCGAATGCCGTTGACGGAGCAGCCCTTTGGCTTTGACAACAGCTATGCACGGTTGCCGCCGCGCTTCTTTGCGTGCCAAGCGCCGACCCCCGTCTCGGACCCCACGCTGATCAAACTGAACGAAGCGCTGGCGCATGATCTGGGGCTTGATCCGCAGACGCTGTTCTCGCGCGGCGCCGACTATTTTTCGGGCAACGTGCTGCCAAGCGGCAGTGAACCCATTGCAATGGCCTATGCGGGCCACCAGTTCGGGCAATTTGTTCCGCGGCTGGGCGATGGCCGCGCGGTTCTGCTCGGCGAAGTCATCGATTGCTTTGGTGCTCGCCGTGATATTCAGCTGAAGGGAGCGGGCCGCACGCCCTTTTCGCGCAGCGGCGACGGACGCGCGGCGTTGGGCCCGGTCTTGCGCGAATATATTGTAAGCGAGGCGATGACCGCCTTGGGTATTCCCAGCACGCGCGCGCTCGCGGTTGTGGCGACAGGCGAAGCGGTTGTGCGGGAAACGCTTTTACCCGGTGCGATACTAACCCGCGTCGCAGCCAGCCATATCCGCATCGGGACGTTTCAATATTTTGCGTCGCGCGGTGACGAGGAGGCGGTGCGGAGGCTCGCCGATTATGTCCTGGCGCGGCACTATCCGGGCGCGGCTGAGACCACTAACCCCTATCGGGCGCTGCTCGAAGGCGTCGCCGTGCGCCAAGCGACTCTGATTGCGCGCTGGCTGCTGGTGGGCTTCATCCACGGCGTCATGAACACGGACAATATGGCGATTTCAGGCGAGACGATTGATTACGGGCCTTGCGCGTTTCTGGATCGCTATGATCCGGCCAAGGCTTTTAGCGCCATCGATCGGCAGGGCCGCTACGCCTATGGCATGCAGCCGCGCATGGCCCAATGGAATCTGGCGCGCTTTGCCGAGACGTTGTTGCCGCTGTTGGCCACTGGCACGCAGGACGCCGTGACCATCGCCCAAGACGCGCTCGGCGGTTTTACCGTTGCCTTTGAGGCCGCTTACGAAGAGGGCCTGAATGCCAAACTCGGCCTTTGCCAGAGGCGAGAGGGCGACCGCGCTTTGGCACAGGATCTTTTGGCGCGCATGGCGGCGAATGGCGCCGACTTTACCCTGACTTTCCGCGGGCTGAGTGATGACATTGAGGAACTGCGCTCGGTGCGGACGTTGTTTGCCGATCCGGCGGCATTTGACGAATGGTCTTTGCGCTGGCGGCTGCGGCTTGCCGAGGAGGACCGCGATGTCGAGACCACGGCAGCAGCTATGCGGGCGGCCAATCCCATTTTCATCCCCCGCAATCATCGTGTCGAAGAGGTGATCGCCGCAGCCCTGAACCGCGATTTCAAACCGTTCGAGATCCTCACGGCCGTCCTTAGTCACCCCTTTGAGGCGCAACCCGGATTTGCGCATTACGCCGATGCGCCACAGCCCGAGCAAGTCGTGGAACAGACATTTTGCGGGACTTGAGGCAGGACTCTTGCCGCCTGCCGCAGCTTACAACCGTGAGGAACCGAGACGACGGACTTCGCCGAGCCAGTGGCTACGGTCTTCGGCGGATATCAGATCCATATTGCCGATCACGACCACCTTCGTTGTATGCAGGCCCGAGAAGGAACTCGCCCAAGCACCAACCGGAATGCCGCGGTTGGTACTGTAAACGAAGCTTGGAAAGCCAGCGGTCATGACGATATGGGCGTCTTTTTCTTCCAGCGGAACCCCAAGCGCGACGGCCTCGGCGTCCTGCCAGCGGGCAAATTCCTCAAGGATGAGTTTGAGGACAGGCGGCGCGCCGCCGAGCCACATCGGAAAGGCAATGAACAGCCGGTCGGCCAGCCATAGGCGCTCCAATACTTTGGCGCCATCATTTTGCAGCCAGGATTGATGCTCGCTCACAGCGCCCGGAAAACGGACGGCACCCATATCGAGGCGGCGTGTTTTGTGGCCGCTCGCCTGCGCTCCTTCGGTATAGGCCGCGCATAAGGCGGAGCAGAACCGTGCTGGTCCGGGATCGGGATGGCCGTTCACGATCAGCACGTGTTTCACCGGTAATGGCCGCGCCTGCCACAGGGATTGCAGCGATTGGAGGCCGCCGTACATCACGCGGCCAACGTGTCGGATTTTGGGGTGGCTGTGAGGGATGATGGCGGCAGCGGAATGTTATCGACGAAAATCACCCGTGTCGTGCCATCGTCTAGCCGTGAGACCGCCAAAGATACTTTTTTGCCGTTGCCATGTAGCGAGCTACTCCAGTCGTTCAACCGTTCCGGCTCGGGGACGGTGGCGGCGTAGGAGACGATATCCCAGATGGCGTCGTAGCCGTCCCTGGCGACGCAGTGGGCTGCAATATCGGCCCAAAGCGGCTCGCCGCAGAGCGTGTCATCTCGTAAGGACCATAGTCGCGCAAAAGCACTGTTGTAGTGCTTGAGGCGGCCATCGGGTCCGATGATGACTTCGCCATGGCACTGCGCAGCGGTCTCGTGGGTGTCACCGGCCACTTCTGCATCTGCCGGGTCGCAAGGGGGAGCTGTGGGAGCGGCAGCGGATAGCACAGCAGCAGTCATGGGAGATGGCTTACGCAGCAGCACGTGACCGCTGAGACGGTCTTGCGCGCGCAAGAAAAGCGCGTTGCCACCGGCGACGCGTAGGCCGCGCACGAAAATTTGCTGTAGATGAGACGTGCGGACCGATAGGGAGAAGCCAGAGCCATGCTGCAACAGATCATTGATGGCAACAGCCA
Source organism: Alphaproteobacteria bacterium (assembly GCA_015654635.1). Lineage (GTDB taxonomy): Bacteria > Pseudomonadota > Alphaproteobacteria > Micropepsales > Micropepsaceae > Rhizomicrobium. The sequence continues at coordinate 100,031 of JAATGP010000020.1, forward strand.
AAGGGGTGGCGTCGAGGCCCTTTAGGCACTCCTGCAACAGTGCGCTGCCGCCGCCGAAGCTCAGAGGATTGCGGGCTCTGGAGCGCAACACGACGATCATCTCGGGAAGGGAGTCCAGGATCGAATCCCGGAAGTGGCGTGCGAACTGAGCCCGGCGCAACACCGCCTGCACACGGCTGCGGTAGTTGGAGCGCCGCCAGCGCTCGACGAGTGCCCAGGTCGAGCAGGCCAAGGCCAGCAACAATGAGGTCACGACGATGGTCGCCAAGCCAAACATACCCAAACGATGACTGGCCACGGCAAAGAACTGCTCGGACAGTGCCATGCAAAACCGCGTTAGAGCGGAGAAGATGTCGCCGATGGTTGCGAGAACCGTATGCATAACGAACCTGTTCTGCTAGATGCGTTAACCATACGATAATCTATCGTCATGGTTGTGTGGTAGGGCCGGAAACTACCCATCTGTTGCATGCGAGTACACCAAAGGGTGGTGTGGGTAGTTTCCGGAGCTGCATCGACACGCTCTGAGCGGGTAATGTCTCCCGGCGGTCGAATACAGCGTGCCGGATAGCGCTCTATAGCGGCTGTGGTTCGGCGCGGTGAAACGTAGGTGGTGATTTGACAGACAAGAAGGACCGTGCAGCCCGGGGCTTTCCGGTGGTTTGTGTGGGTGGCTCGGCCGGTGGTCTGGACGCCTATCAAAGGCTGCTGCGGCATCTGCCGCCGGATATGGGTGTGGCGATCGTCATCGTCAATCACTTGCGGACGGTTGCCACCCATTTGGCCGATATTCTACCGGCATGCACCACGATGCCGGTCGAACTGATAACCGAGAAGCTGCAGATTGAACCCAACCACGTCTTCATCATTCCCGCGCAGCGCGACTTGCACGTTGAAGATGGCGCGTTCCGCTTGGCGCCGATCTCTAAGCCCAGAGGCTGGCCCGATGTGATTACGGTGTTTCTACGCTCGCTCGCCCAGAATTGGGACGGCCGGGTCGTGGCCGTCATTGTCTCCGGTTATGATGGCGACGGCGCCGCCGCGCTGCGCGGCATTCGCGATGTCGGCGGCATCGTCATTGCGCAAAAACTGGAAACCGCCGCCATACCCGATATGCCGGAGAGTGCGATCGAAAGCGGCTGCGTGAATTTTGTGCTGTCGCCCGAAGACATCGCGCGCAAAATTGTGGAGATCGCTAGCACGGATAGTCAGACGATAGGTCGCAGGCATCTTCCCCGACACATGGTGTGATGCGCCAGGTTGGGCAACGCCCCCCAGGCAAGTGCGCGCCAGAGAATCTGCTATGAAGCGCGGCGGCTTACCGGCGACAACGGCGATGACGGATTCTCTTGGCGCATTGATTGAGCATTGGCGCGGCGACGAAGGCGGCAGCTACCAAAGTTGGTTTCTATGGGAAGAGCGGATTAAGAATTTCCGTTCCATCCGCCGCGGTATCCAACAGGTTGTGGCTTTGATTGCGGCGGGGACGTTTGGAAACGCCTACCGTGGCTCCGCGCTCGAAACCGTCGTCAGTTCGATTGCGGAACAGCGGCAGATTTTTAAGGGCGCCGACCATCCGTTTCTTTGGAAGCCCAAGCTCAGAATCCCGGATATTTATGAGAATGTAGAAAATCAGCGCGCCTTTGGCATTTTGCTGGATACCTGTCTTTGCTGCGACGGTGAGCAGCAGATCATCGAGGCGATCCGCCATATAGACGCAAAGGCGATCAAGGGATTGGGACCTGCCGTCGCAAATCTCCTGTACTTTCTGCACCCAACCTTGGTACCGCCCTTCAACACCGCCATCGTCAACGGCTATAATGCGATCACGGGCAGCAAGGTGAAGCTCGGGCGCTGGCAGGAATTTCTGGCAATGCGGCAGGGTATCCTTGCTTTGAATCACACCCACCGCCAATTGCTGTCCAACGATTTGGGGGCGATTGGCGGCTTTCTCTTTGACGTGGGCAGCGGGCGCTATGCCGCGCCCCCACTCGGTGATGAACCCGCAGTGATCGCCACATGGCGTGCCAACTTAGAGCGGACGCAGGCCGAGAGCGCCGCGGCGACCGCGCTTCGTGCCAGAAGAACGGATCAGGATCATACGCATACGGAAATACAGGGCTGGTTGCGCGATCTCGGAATTGCCCTTGGGTATGATGTCTGGATTGCCGCAAACGATCAGAATAGGGCCTACAACAATGGCAAGCTCGGTGACGGCTGTTTGCGGGCACTTCCAACCGGCTTGTCCAGTGCGGTAAAATTGATCGATGTTATTTGGCTCGACAGGATGGCTGGGCACTTCATTGCGGCATATGAAGTGGAGCACACAACATCGATCTATTCCGGCATTGTGCGCCTGCTCGATTTGGCGATTGGGGGCGATTGCCAAGCCCTTGAAGGATTGTTCCTCGTTGCGCCGGATGATCGCGAGCAGCAGGTGCGAGAGCAATTGAGCCGCCCTGCCTTTAGCAGGGTCGCGGATTTGAAGGTTCGCTATCTTCCTTATTGCGAGCTGGAAGCCAACCGCAGTGCCATCCTCCGCTTCGGTCAAGGCATGAAGCCTATCCAGGCAATCTCGCGTCTGTTGCGTTAGCCGCAGGCGAGAAAGGGGTGGCAGTATCTTTGGTGCGGCTGTGCTAACAGGGCGCCGAAATCTCACGCCAGATGCCATGCCCGTTCTCTCTTACATCCGCCGCCTGACCGCAGTGTTCCCGCCGCTCGAAGGGGCGCGGGTGGTCGATGAAGCCGAATGTGTCTGTTCGGTGCTCCTTGCCATTGCGCTAGCTCATGGCATAGGGGCGGAAAATATCTCCTGGGCGGCCTTTGCCGGCTACATGGTGATGCGCGGCCATGTGCGCGACAGCCTGTTGCGGGGCTCGCTGCGTATCCTGGGCACCGGTGTTGGGGTCGGGCTGGCGGTGCTGATTATTCCAACCGTGGTGCATTCGGTGCTGCTATCCTCGCTCGCCATAGCGCTGGTTGGCGGTATATCCCTCTATTATGCGCTGACCGGGCGACGGTCTTATGCCTGGCTTTTTGTGGCGCTCACCTTCGGTATGATCCTGATGGACAAGCTGGAGGCGCCCCGGCACAGCATTGCTGTGTTTGCTGCGACGCGCATGCTGGAAGTGGCGGCCGGAACCTTTGCTTGTGTCTTCGTCAGCGCGCTGTCCAATCTTACGGCGCGGCGGCGCTGGCCCGGCAAGCGCATGGCCCAAGCCAAAGCGGTCGGATGGCATCCCCATGCTTTGCGTCACGCCGCCCAAGGGGCCGCCGCGTTGGCCATTTTGCCCTGGCTCGGCGTCTGGTGGGGTGCACCGCAACTCGGCCAGAGCGCCATCTCCATTGTTGCTGTGATGCTGGTACCGGTGTCGAGCCTGGGAACGAGCGGTTTTGCTCCCGTCAGCCGCAAGCTGGCACTGCGCGTCGCAGGTTGCCTGGCTGGGGCAGGGCTGGCGGGAGCGGTGCTTTTTGCCGCCCACCATAGCGCAACGCTTCTTCTTCTTGGTACGGCGATCGGTGTGATCATTGGGCGCCATATCGAAAATGGCAGCCACAATCTGGCCTATATAGGCACGCAGTTCACGCTGGCCATTTTGGTGACGCTGGTACCAGACAGCTATGCTGACGCTGCCATCGCACCAGCCTTCGACCGGCTCTACGGCATCCTGATCGGTATGGCGGTATTGGAACCGGTGCTGGCGGTATGGCACCTCGTGGGCAAGGGGCGCGCCGCCCTTGCCACCTCTGCCGAAGACGGCGCCAGTGAATAGCCGCCTGTTCTTGAGGGCTATGTCTGTTCGTCGCATCACAGTGGTGTTAGGACAAATGCCTCACCCCGCCGGAGCTCTGTCATGCGTTCGCCCATCGAACCCTTTCACGCCATGCAAATCAGCCGTCTGGCCCATCGGCTGAAGGCTGAGGGGCGCTCGATTCTGCACATGGAATTCGGCCAGCCCTCCACGGGCGCGCCCGCCAAAGCCATTGCGCTCGCCCACCAGGTGCTTGACAGCGATCCGATGGGCTATTGGGATAGCCCGTATCTCGCCGAAGCCTTGGCAAAGCTTTATCAGCGCCGCTATGGCGTCGATATCGATCCGGCACGTTTTATTCTGACCTGCGGCGCGAGCCCTGCGCTGGTGACGGCGCTGGCTGCCAATTTTGCACCCGGTGAGCGCGTGGTGACGGCGCGGCCGGGCTATGTCGCTTATCGCAACACGCTGAAGGCATTGCATTTGGAGCCGGTCGAGGTCGCCTGCGGGCCAGCGACGCGCTATCAGCTATCGGCGCAGCATTTGGAAACAGCGGAGGCGCCCGCGGGCGTGATTGTGGCGAGTCCGGCCAATCCCACCGGCACCATCATCCCGCGCGATGAGTTGGCGCGCATTGCCGCTGTCTGCCGGGCCCGGAATATCACGGTGATCTCGGACGAGATTTATCATGGTCTTTCCTATGTCGAGCCTGCTGCCAGCTTGCTGGAATTCGAGCCACGCAGCTATGTGATCGGCAGCTTTTCCAAATATTTCTCGATGGTGGCGTGGCGGCTCGGCTGGCTTCTGGTGCCGGAGGGTGAAGAGGATCGCGTTCGCGCTTTCTCGGCGAATATGTTTCTGACCGCGCCTTCACTCAGCCAGCATATGGGTGTGGCCGCGTTGGACGCCGAAGAAGAAATGGAAGCGCATGTGCGCGTCTACCGGCGCAATCGCGATCTTCTCCTGGAAGCGCTGCCGAAGCTGGGCCTGGCGAAAATCGCGCCGCCGGATGGGGCATTTTATATCTATGCCGATGTTCGCCATCTGACCGACGACAGCATGGCGTTTTGTAAGCGCTTGTTGCTTGACACCGGCATTGCTGCGGCGCCCGGCATCGATTTTGATCCCGTCGATGGGCGGCATTTTATCCGCTTCAGTTTCGCAGTCTCGACGGCGGAAGTAGAAGAAGCCATCCTGCGGCTGACGCGCTGGTTTGCCAAAGAATAGTCCGCGCTATTTCGCGATCATCACGTCAGAGGCTTTGACCACCGCGAGAGCCTCGTCACCAACCGTGAGGCCGAGATCGTCGACAGCTTCGTTGGTAATGGCAGCAGTGATGATCTTGCCGCCGCCCAAATCGATGCGCACATGCGCCGTCGTCTGGCCCTTTACGACTTCCACGATTTTGCCTGGGAATTGGTTGCGGGCACTGATCTTCATGGGTTCGGTCCTTGGCTGGCCAAGTCACCATGCCAGAGTTTGGCGCGCCGCGGCAACAATACTGACGCCGGGGAATTAGGCGGCAGTTCGCTCAATGTCTGTGCAATGAGCGCGCCTCGACTGCCACCGCGGCAATAAATCATGCTTACCCATTGGATTTGCAGACCGTGCCACAGGGCCAAGCTCTAGGAAAAGCGGGGCCGTCTCGGGCAAAATGGCTATAACGAGAAAAGGTCAGGGGGAGATCGCGGGATCGGTGCAGGAGCGATCATGAATGCGGTCGGCATAGATCGAGGCCAGCAGGACTTGATGACAGCCCGTAATCGGGCCGAGATGGCGCTCGGCGGCATTTACGAAATCTCGAAGTTGCTGGCATCTCCCAACCGGTTGGAGCCGACGCTATCCGGCGTGCTCGCGCTGCTTTCCAGCTTCCTCGATATGCGCCACGGTCTCATCGCGCTTTTAACGGCCGAGGGCCAAGCGGAACTGGTGGTGGGCTCGGGCTGGACCGAGGCCAATGCACGCCTCTTTTTCGACCGCCTGCCGGAGCGCGCCATCGGTCAGATCGTGGTCACGCGGATGCCGCTGGTGGTGCCCGACGTGGCCCGCGATGCCTTATTTTCGAATATCGACCGCGACACCTTCGGTGAGCTTGCGGGTGAAGACGTCACCTTCATCGGTGTGCCCATCAAACAAGGCGACACCGTGCTCGGCACGCTGACGATAGATCGGGTGCACTCGAACGAGCGGCCGGTGCCATTTGATAGCGATGTGCGTTTCCTCACCATGGTGGCCAATCTCTTGGGACAGGCGCTGCGCCTGCACAAGGTGGTGGCGCAGGATCGCGAACGCTTGCTCGCCGATCAGTCTCGCCTCGCGAAGGAACGCGAAGAGGCGTTGGGGGGGCATGGCGCCGTCACCGTCAAGGGCATTATCGGCCACAGCCAAGCGCTGCAGACCGTGCTGGATAAGGTCAAGCGCGTCGCCAAAAGCAATTCGGCGATCATGCTGCGCGGCGAAACCGGCACCGGCAAGGAGATGATCGCCAATGCGGTGCACCAGCTGTCGCCGCGCAAGGCAGGGCCTTTCATCAAACTGAACTGCGCCGCCTTGCCTGAAAGCGTGCTGGAATCCGAACTTTTCGGGCATGAAAAAGGCGCCTTCACGGGCGCCGTGAATCTGCGCAAAGGCCGTTTCGAGCTGGCCCATGGCGGCACTTTATTTCTCGATGAGATCGGCGAGATTTCCGGCTCTTTTCAGGCCAAGCTTTTGCGCGTGCTGCAGGAAGGCGAGTTCGAACGTGTCGGCGGCAGCCGCACGATCAAGGTCGATGTGCGCCTCGTCTGTGCTACCAATCGCGATTTGGAAGCCGAAGTGGCCAAAGGTGCTTTCCGTGCCGATCTTTATTTCCGCCTTGCGGTGGTGCCGATTTTCCTGCCCGCCTTGCGCGACCGCCGCGAAGACATCGCACCTTTGGCACAAGAGTTTCTCACCCGCTTCAATCAGGAGCACGGCACGCACCTGGCGCTCAATGGGGCCGCGGTCGCCATGCTGCAATCCTGCTACTTCCCGGGCAATGTGCGCGAGTTGGAAAACTGCATTCGCCATACCGCCACATTGGCGCGGTCCAAAAATCTTGGCGATGCAGATTTTCCCTGCCAAAACGATGGCTGTCTATCCGCGATGTTATGGAAAGGGGCACGTGCCGAGCCGCCGCGGTCTCCAGGTGGTCTTGGAACACAACACGGGATTGTCAGCGTCACTCCCCATCATGCCGCAGCGGCGCCTGAACCTCAGGGAGCAGACATCGATCTTGACAAAGATAAGCTCGTCGATGCCATGGAACGATCCGGTTGGGTCCAGGCCAAGGCCGCGCGCATTCTGGGGGTGACGCCACGCCAGATCGGTTATGCCTTGCGCAAGCAAGGCATTGCGCTCAAGAAGTTTTAGCCATGACTGCTGATGAGACCTATGCTTGGCTGATGGGAGAGGATGAGGCTTCTTTTGACAAGCATGTGTTGGCCTCGATCCTGGCATTGTCGCTGGCAGAAGGCGGCGCAGTTGCGGAAAACGCCGGCTATACGGGTATGCCGGAGGTTCTGACGGCCTTCTTCCCCCTTGCCAAGGCAAAGCTCGCGGCATCGGGGCCTTTGGTGCGAGGTGCTGACGAAGCTTCACTCCTCGTTCTTCTGACCGGGCATGTATCGACGGGATCGGCCTATGAAATTTTGCTCGCCGGGATGGTGGCGCGGCGGGCGCAGCACCCCAATCATCTCTGGCAGGATCTGGGCTTGCGTCATCGCGGCGAGTTGAGCGCGCTGATGGCAGAGCATTTTACCCCTTTGGCTAGGCGTAATCGCAGCGATATGAAGTGGAAGAAATTCTTCTTTCGCACTATCTGCCGCGAGGGAGAATACACGCTATGCACCGCGCCCAGCTGCGGCGAATGCTGCGATTTCGACCATTGTTTCAGCGAAGAGACGGGGGAGTCGCTTCTGGCTCATCTCAGACGCGACAGCGAAAGGGCCGTGTAGGCGGATTGTCGGGGTTTTGTCGGCTTTGCGACAGTGCGGAAGATGGGATTTCCGCTTAAACCGACTGGCACCAAAGTTGCTGGCCTCGGAGGGACGGTTTTTGCCGGAGCCTGCCATGCACTGGGCCTATCTCGATAACAACGCCACCACGCGGACCGATCCGGAAGTCGTTGCTACGATGTTGCCGTTCTTCAGCCAGAGCTTCGGCAATCCCTCTTCCGCACACGATTTCGGCCATGCCGCGGGGGCGGCAGTGGGTTATGCGCGGCGGCAAGTGCAGGCCTTACTCGGCGCCGAGCACGAGGCGGAAATCGTTTTTACCGCGAGTGCAACCGAAGCCAACAATGCGGCGCTGCTGCAAGCCTTGCGGCGCGAGGAACGGGGTGAGGTGATCGTCTCAGCGGTCGAGCATCCGGCGATATTGGCCGTGGTGGCGGATCAGGAAAAGCATCACGGCATGGTGGTGCACCGCATCGGTGTCGATGGCAGCGGGCGGCTCGATATGAACGGCTATCGCCGCGCGCTCAGCCGCAAAACGGCGCTGGTCTCGATCATGTGGGCGAATAACGAGACGGGGACAATTTTTCCGGTGCCGGAGCTTGCCGAGATGGCGCACGCGGTAGGCGCACTGTTTCATAGCGATGCCGTACAGGCAGCGGGCAAAATCGCCATCGATCTGAAAACCACCAAGGTCGATATGCTATCGCTCTCAGCCCATAAGTTTCACGGACCCAAAGGCATTGGCGCGCTGTATGTGCGCAAAAGCACCAAGTTCCGGGCCTTGCTCAGGGGTGGACGGCAAGAACGCTCACGGCGGGCGGGCACCGAAAATGTGCCCGGTATTATCGGCCTCGGCAGGGCCGCGGAACTCGCCCATGCGCGGATGGCAAATGATCCGGTGCGGATAGCGGGTTTGCGCGACCGGTTGGAGCGCTCCATCCTCGCCACCATCGACGGCTGTTTCGTGCTCGGCGATGCTGCCCATCGCGTGCCGGGCACCGCGGCGCTGGCTTTTGAGGGTGCCGACAGCGAAGAGGTGTTGTTCCGGCTGAATCAGGCCGGCATCGCGGCGTCCGCCGGATCGGCTTGTGCCTCGGGTAATATCGAGCCCAGTCATGTCTTAAAGGCGATGCGCGTGCCTTATGCGGCTGCAATGGGGGCGCTGCGTTTTTCGCTATCGCGCGAGACGACGCCGGACGACATCGACCAGCTACTCACCGTGCTGCCCGAAATCGTGGCCATGTCGCGTGCCGCTGCCACCCGCGCCGCAGGTTGAGCGCCATGGAGCCCCATCGCGGCCACAGTACCAATCTGGTGGGGGTGCCGACCGGGCTAATCTGCTCGACAGCATTCAATGCCTTTCCGGTGCCGCTGCATATCGCCAGCGTGCGCGACAGCAATCGCTCACTGTTCAAGATGCTGGCCGAGGCCGAAGACCCGCTGACCGCGGCGGGCATGTTTGAAGCCTACATGGCGACGATGTTCGACCTCGACGATCAGGACCGCGATGGCCGCGGCCCCGCGCGCTTTCGTGCTTCCAGCTATCTGCGTCTTTTACGCGGCTGGGGCTATGAGGCCAATTCACCGGAAGGCGCGGTGTTGAAAGGTTGGGTGGAAAGCCGTTTCGGGCTCTTTCCCACCTATCATAAAGACGGCATTACGCGCTTCTCGGGACCGGCCTGGATCACGTATATCGAAGAAAAAATGTCGAGCCGCTTTCACTCCAATGCCATCCAAGGCCAGCTCGATCTGCTTTACGAATTCTGCCAATGGGCGCTGGGGCGTTTTCATTCCGTTGGAAAGAAACACATCACACTGTATCGCGGCACCAACCGTTTCGAAGAGCAGCAGGTCCTAAGCCGCCCTGACAAGCGGCATGTGGTGGTGCGGCTAAACAGCCTGCTCTCCTTCACCAGCGAACGCGAGATGGCGGAAAGTTTCGGCGATATCATTTTGGAAGTGGAAGTGCCGACTGTCAAAATTCTCTTCTTCAACGAACTGTTACCGAAGCATGCCCTCAAAGGTGAGGGAGAATATGTGGTGATCGGCGGCGATTACGAGGCCAAAGCCCTCTATTATTGATGATGCTCGATGACAAAATCCTGCTGGATCGCGCGCTGGGCGCCTATATGGGCCTCGCGGTGGGCGATGCGCTGGGCGCCACCGTCGAGTTCATGACGCAGCGTGAAATCGCCGCCAAATATGGCGTGCACAACAAGATCATCGGCGGCGGCTGGCTGAAGCTGAAGCCGGGGCAGGTGACGGACGACACCGCCATGTCGCTGGCATTAGGCCGCGCGTTTCTCAGCGCGCAAGGCTTCGATCTGAAAACAGTGTGCGAGGCCTTTGCGGAATGGTTCCAGACGCGGCCAGTCGATATCGGCAACACCTGTCGGCGCGGTATCAGCCGTTATTTGCACGAAGGCACGATGACCAAGGATTATGCCGATGGTGATGCGGGCAACGGCGCCTGCATGCGGACCTTGCCGGTGGCGTTGGCCAGTCTGGGCGCGCCCGACGATTTTGCCCGCTGGACTATCGGGCAGTGTCACATCACCCACAATCATCCACTTTCGGACGATGCCACGCTGGCCATCGGCGCCATGGTGCAGGCGCTGCTCTCAGGCGGCGGTGTGAAGGCGGTACGGGCGCTTGCCAATGATCTCACCGACAAGCACCACAATTTCCGCTTTGTTCCGTTCCATTCGACCTCATCGCCTTACATTGTCGATACGATCCAGACCGTGCTGCATTGCTATTTTGGCACGGACAATTTTCGCTCATGCTTGGTAGAGGTGGTCAACCATGGCGGCGATGCCGACACCACCGGCGCCATTGCCGGTATGCTGGCCGGCGCGACCTATGGTGCGGCAGACATTCCCGAGGAGTGGCAGAGAAAACTCGACCCCAAAATCACCGCCGAAATTCGCAGTCAAGTACCCGCATTGCTGTCCATCGCGAAGGGGCGAGGCGGCTCTACCCCTCCAACCGTCTTGCCTCCACGCTGATCGGCAGGCGCGTCTCGGCAGGCATGTCGGGAAGTTGGAAGATCCAGCCGTTGCCGAGCGTTACCTTGCCGCCCCACAGTCCTGGCTGTTCCTGTTCGATGACCTTTTCTTCAAGATCTTTTTTTGCGACGTAGACGGTGAGCTGCTCGCCCGCCTTGCGCAAGGTGATTTTCATCGGGCAGCCTCGATCATATCCAACTCCTTGGCGCGCATGCCGATGACAAGACGCTGCTCCAGAAAGTCCACTTCATAAATATAATAGCGCTGCAGGAAGCTGCCGACGCCGCGCACATAGCCGACTTCGCCCGCCTCGATTAGGGGATCACCGATGCGCTTGCCCATATAGCTGCCGTCGTTGCGGATGAGGGTTTTGGCCCGCACCTTGTCACCGGCAGCAAAGACGGGAGCGAAGGCCAGCTCGACGATATCGCCGTCGCCCTTCATCAGAACGCCATGACGCAGGTTTTGGGCACCGGGCAGGCGGCAACGCATTGCGGGGTATCAAAGAAGCCGGCACATTCGGTGCATTTCTTAGCATCAATCGCGAAGACGCCGCCTTTTTCCTTGATTGCTTTGTTCGGGCATTCGAACTCGCACGCGCCGCAGCCGGTGCAGTTCTTTTCGACAATCCTGTAAGCCATATCTATTCCTCGTGGTGAATTAAGCGCTTGCTGCGACCGAACCGGTGGCATTCCGGTTCGCGTACCAGATGATGGCGGAGGCTTCGATGTATTCGAAGGCATAGTGATCGGTAGCAATGATGCCCATCTCGGCCAGACGTGCTTTCGGTTTGTCGCCAATCTTGGCGCAGAGCACGGCAGAAACGCCTTCCAGCGCCGCCAGTGTGGTCGCCATGGCATCGCTGTCATCCGTGCCGCCGACGCAGTATTTATCCGTGCGGCGATGGGAAACGAATTTCGCTCCCCCGGAGGTCACTTCAAAAATCTGAAATTCTGTGGCGTGGCCAAAGTGCTGGTTGATGCGGCCGCCCCCCTTGGTCGCAATGGCGACCAGCAAGGGCGTTTCCTCTATTCTTTCTGGCATCTGTGCCATTTCTTTCGCCTTTTGCCGGTCGGTGCGTTCTTGGCTGACCACTTCCAAATACATCTCGCGTTTCTTGGGATCGTAGGGTCTGGTCTCGGTCAGCCTGTCGAGGCTGAACTCGGTACCGCGGTCTTCGCCCAGTAGTCCCACAGCATCGGCGCGGCATTGGCGGCAATGACGCATCAGCTTGGCATCGCCGCCCAGACTGTCCTGTACCGCCCGCAATTCGTTCGGTGTCGGCCCGCGCCGGCCAGTGAGGCCAAAATGGGTGCCATGGGCGGGATCGGAAATCAGCGGCATGATATTGTGCAGGAAGGCGCCGCGCGACCGCACCGCTTTGTTCACCTCCACGAGGTGCTTATCGTTGATGCCGGGGATCAGCACCGAATTGACCTTGACCAGAATGCCTTTGGCGGTGAGCGCCTCCAGCCCTTCCATCTGCCGCTCGTGCAGGATGGTGGCGGCTTCCAGCCCTTCCCAGCGCCTATGGCGGAAGAAAATCCAGGGATAGATTTGCGCGCCAATTGTGGGGTCCACCATATTGATGGTGATGGTAACGTGGTCGACGCCCATCGCTGCGATCTGCTCGACATGATCGGGCAAGGCCAAGCCATTGGTGGAGAGGCACAGCTTGACGTGGGGCAGGGCGGCATGGATCAAGTCAAAGGTGTGGAAAGTCTTGGGTGCATTGGCCAACGCATCGCCAGGTCCGGCAATACCGACCACTGAAAGCTGTGGCACTTCTGCCGCTACGGCCATCACTTTGCGGGCCGCTTGTTCAGCGGAAAGCTTCTCGCTGACCACGCCGGGGCGGCTTTCATTCGAGCAATCGTATTTGCGGTTGCAGTAGTGGCATTGGATGTTGCAAGCGGGCGCCACCGCCACATGCATGCGGGCAAAATAGTGATGCGCGTCTTCGCTGTAGCAGGGATGATCTTGAATTTTGTTCCAGACGGCTTCCGGCAAATCATCTTGTCCGGCTGAGCTGCCGCACGACGTCGTTTTACCACCCGTCTTTGCCGAACAGCCGCTGAGGCGCGGCTTGGTGGAATCGACGCGCATGATGCTGGACAAGGGCACGATTTTATTCTCTGGCATAGGCAGGCTCTCACATCCTCAGCAGGGTTATCTGCATCCAGCGTGCCAAAGCGCATGGTGCCGAATTTCTGCGATTTCGTTTGCCTTCGTGGCCGCGACCCGACAGGAGGAGCCGACACGACAGAGAATTGTCGGGCGGCGCATATTTGAATTGTCGGGTTCGCGACAATGCCGGGGAAGCTGTCGCTATTAGGTCTGTGCGGAGCGGCGCAATTCCGCCAAATCGGTCACCAACGCCGCAGCTTCGCAAACTGGCACGGCGATTGCTCCTATCCCACCAGGTTCGACGCGAGAAGGAGCACTCCATGGCATCGTTGCGACAAATAGCGTTTTACGGCAAAGGCGGCATCGGTAAGTCGACCACCAGCCAAAACACCTTGGCGGCTCTGGCCGAGATGGGCGAAAAGATTCTGATCGTTGGCTGCGATCCCAAGGCAGACTCCACGCGACTCATCCTGCATGCCAAGGCCCAGAACAGTGTGCTGTCGCTGGCGGCCGAAGCGGGCAGTGTCGAAGATCTGGAACTCGCCGACGTTCTGAAGGAAGGCTATCGCGGCATCCGCTGCGTGGAGTCGGGCGGTCCGGAGCCGGGCGTCGGCTGCGCCGGCCGCGGTGTCATCACCGCGATCAACTTCCTGGAAGAAAACGGCGCCTATGAAGGCATGGATTATGTCTCCTATGACGTTTTGGGCGACGTGGTGTGCGGCGGTTTCGCCATGCCAATCCGCGAAAACAAGGCGCAGGAAATCTACATTGTGATGTCCGGCGAGATGATGGCGCTCTATGCCGCCAACAACATCGCCAAGGGCGTGCTGAAATACGCCTCCTCCGGCGGCGTGCGTCTGGGCGGGCTGATCTGCAATTCGCGCATGACCGATAAGGAATTGGATTTGGCCGAGGCTCTTTCCAAGCGACTCAATTCCAAGCTCATCCATTTCGTGCCGCGCGACAACATCGTGCAACATGCCGAACTGCGCCGCATGACGGTGCTGGAATACGATCCGGAGTGTCAACAGGCGGAAGAATATCGCCAGCTTGCGCGCAAGATCCACGCCAATGGCGGCAAGGGCACCATCCCGACCCCCATCACGATGGAAGAGCTCGAAGAGATGCTGATGGAATTCGGCATTCTGAAGCCCGAAGACGAAACCATTGTCGGTCGGTCCAAGAAGGCGGTTGTTGCGTAAGCCGTGACGCGCCCACCAGGAGAACATTATGGACGCAGAATTAAAGGCTGCGCGTAAGCAGCTTGTTGCCGACGTCTTGTCCGAGTACCCCGAAAAAACGGCCAAGAAGCGTGCCAAACACATCAACGTCTACGACGAAGGCAATTCCGATTGCGGCGTCAAATCCAACATCAAATCCATTCCGGGTGTGATGACGGTGCGCGGCTGCGCTTATGCCGGCGCTAAGGGTGTGGTCTGGGGACCGATCAAAGACATGGTTCATATCAGCCACGGCCCCGTCGGCTGCGGTCAATATTCCTGGGCGCAGCGCCGCAACTACGTCAGTGATGGAGTCACGGGTGTCACAAGTTGGGTGACCATGCAGGTGACCAGCGACTTTCAGGAAAAGGACATCGTCTTCGGCGGCGACAAGAAGCTGGTCAAGGTGATCAACGAAATCGAGTCCCTTTTCCCGCTCAACAAGGGTATCTCGATCATGAGCGAATGCCCTGTTGGTCTTATCGGTGACGATATCGAAGCGGTATCGAAGAAGGTGACCAAGGAGATTGGCAAGGTCATCGCACCGGTGCGCTGCGAAGGGTTCCGCGGGGTGTCGCAATCGCTCGGCCACCACATCGCCAACGACGTCATGCGCGATTATATTGTCGACAGGGCTCCGCCCGCACCGGAGGCATGGGTCTCAACACCTTATGATGTGCTGATCGTTGGTGACTACAATATCGGCGGCGACGCTTGGTCGAGCCGCATCCTGCTCGAAGAAATGGGTTTACGCGTCATCGGTCAATGGTCGGGCGATGGATCGGTCGGCGAGATCGAAAATGGTCCCCGCGCCAAACTGAACTTGATCCACTGCTACCGCTCGATGAACTACATCTGCCGGCATATGGAAGAAAAATACGGTATTCCATGGATCGAGTATAACTTCTTCGGACCGTCGCAAATCGCCAAATCGTTGCGCGCCATTGCGGCTTTGTTCGACGAGAAAATTCAGGACGGTGCGGAAAGAGTTATCGCAAAATATCAGTCATTGGTTGAAGGCATTCTGGCGAAATACAAACCGCGCCTCGCGGGCAAAAAGATCATGCTCTATGTCGGCGGCTTGCGTCCGCGCCACGTCTCCGATGCCTATGGCGATCTCGGCATGGAAGTGACGGCAACCGGCTATGAATTCGCCCATAGCGACGATTACCAGCGCACCACCGAGTACATTAAGGACGGTACATTGGTGTACGACGACGCGAGCGAATTCGAACTCGAGCATTTCGTCAAGACGTTGCGCCCCGATCTTGTCGGCTCCGGCATCAAAGAAAAATACGGCACTCAGAAGATGGGTGTTCCCTTCCGCCAAATGCATTCCTGGGACTATTCCGGGCCCTATCACGGCTATGACGGTTTTGCCATCTTCGCCCGCGACATGGATTTGGCCGTCAACAATCCCGTCTGGAAGATGCACAAGGCGCCGTGGGGTGAGGAGTAGATCATGCCGCAGACAGTCGACAACATCAAAGACCACGCCTCGCTTTTCAACGAGCCCGAATATCAGGCGCTGTTTGAACGCAAAAAAGAATTCGAATGCGGCTCCAGTCCGGCAGAGATTGCCAAACAGGCGGCCTATATTAACACCTGGGAATACCGCGAAAAAAATCTGGCGCGCGAGGCTCTCACGGTCAATCCAGCCAAGGCCTGTCAGCCGCTTGGCGCCTTGTTTGCTTCCGTCGGCTTCGAGAAAACACTGGCTTTCAATCACGGCAGTCAGGGCTGTACGGCCTATTTCCGCTCGCATCTGGCGCGCCATTTTAAGGAGCCTTGCGCGGCCGTCTCGACCTCGATGACGGAAGATGCGGCCGTTTTCGGTGGCATGAACAATCTGATCGACGGGCTTCAGAACGCCTACACGGTCTATAAACCGAAGATGATCGCGATTTCGACCACTTGCATCGCCGAAGTGATCGGCGACGATCTGACGGCGTTTATCCAGAACGCGCGGGCGAAGGGCTCGGTCCCGGCGGACTTCCCTATTGTGAAAGCCAACACGCCCTCCTTCGTCGGCAGCCATATCAACGGCTATGACGTTTTGATCAAAGGTGTGCTGATCAATTTCTGGGAAGGCAAGAGCCGCAGTGAAGTCACCGAGAAGATCAATATCATTCCGGGCTTCGACGGCTTTGCAGTCGGCAACAATCGCGAACTAAAGCGCATCTTCGGCGAATTCGGTGTCGATCTCACGATTATTTCGGACGTCTCCGATCAGTTCGACACGCCCACCGATGGCGAATATCGCATGTTCGACGGCGGTACCACCATTGCCGAGGTCGAAGGCGCCATCAATGCCAAGGGCACCATCGCGATGCAGAAATATTGCAGCGACAAGACTCTGGAAGTTGTCGGCGCCACGGGCCAGCCCACCGCCGCTTTCCATTATCCGATGGGGCTGAAAGCGACCGACGATCTTCTCATGAAGATCAGTGAGCTTACCGGCAAATCCATTCCGAAATCTTTGGAAAAAGAACGCGGGCGCCTCGTCGATGCTATGGCGGATTCATCCAACTGGCTGCATGGCAAAAGCTATGCGATCTTCGGTGACCCAGATTTCGTCTATGGTATGACGCAATTCCTGCTGGAAACCGGCGGAGAGCCGGTGCATCTGCTAGCCACCAATGGTGGCAAGGAATGGGAAGCTGAGATGAAGGCCTTGCTTGCTACGAGCCCCTATGGCGCCAAGGCGCAAGTGTGGCCCGGCAAGGATCTATGGGCGCTGCGCTCGCTGCTCGCCACCGAACCCAGCGATTTCCTGATCGGCTCATCTTACGGCAAATATCTGGAGCGCGATCTGGGCATTCCGTTGATCCGGCTGACCTTCCCGATTTTCGACCGTCATCATCATCACCGTTTCCCGACTTGGGGCTACCAGGGCAGTCTGCGCGTGTTGGTGACGGTGCTCGACAAGATCCTGGATGTTCTGGATATGCAGACGGCCAAGACGGGAATCTCCTTCGATCTCGTACGCTGAGTGAGCGATGTCCCAGCACAAGCACCAAGATCTCTTCGACGAGCCGGCTTGTGCCAAGAATCGGGACAAGGACGATAAGGCGCGCAAGAAGGGCTGTGGCGGCAAGTCACTGACGCCAGGAAACGCGGCGGGCGGCTGTGCCTTCGACGGTGCCAAGATCGTTCTGCAACCGATCACCGATGCGGCCCATCTTGTCCATGGGCCCATCGCCTGCGAGGGCAATAGCTGGGATAGCCGCCACGCTCTCTCCTCGGGACCGCAGCTTTACCGCACCGGTTTCACCACCGATATTGGTGAGATGGATGTGATCTATGGCGGTGAGAAGCGGCTGTTCCGCGCCATCAAAGAAATCATCAGCCGCTTTTCGCCGCCCGCGGTGTTTGTCTATCAGACCTGCGTCACCGCCATGATCGGCGATGACATCGAAATGGTTTGCAAAGTGGCGAGTGAGCGCTTTGGCCTGCCGGTGATCCCGGTCAATGCGCCGGGCTTTGCGGGCAAGAAAAATCTCGGCACCAAACTCGCGGGCGAAGCACTGCTGAAATACGTCATCGGCACCGAGGAGCCTGAGTTTACCACCCCCACCGACATTAATCTGCTCGGGGAATACAATGTCTCGGGGGATTTGTGGGCTGTGACGCCTTTATTTCAGCGCCTCGGCATTCGCCTGGTTACCTCCATCACTGGCGACGCCCGCTATCATCAAGTGACCAAGGCCCATCGCGCCCGTGTCAACATGATGGTGTGCAGCCAGGCCCTCATCAATGTCGCGCGCAAAATGGAAGAACGCTGGGGCATTCCCTATTTCGAAGGCTCGTTTTATGGCGTGGAAGCGACGGGCACCTCCTTGCGCACCATTGCCAAGATGCTGGTGGAGCGCGGCGCCGAGGCCGATCTGATCGGCCGCACGGAAGCCTTGATCGCTGAGGAAGAAGCGCGTGTGGCGACTGCGCTGGTGCCAATCCTGCCGGCGCTGAAGGGAAAAAAAGTTCTGCTTTACACCGGCGGCGTGAAATCCTGGTCGATGATTTCGGCTCTGCATTACGCCGGGATGATCGTGATCGGTTCCTCGACGCGCAAAGCGACCAAGGAGGACAAAGTTCGCGCCGAAGCGCTGATGGGCGAGGAGGGCGAGACCATCGATAACTTGCCGCAGCGCGATATGTACCGCAAGCTGAAGAATCGTGAGGCGGACATCATGCTCTCCGGCGGGCGCACACAATTTGTGGCGCTGAAGGCGGTGACGCCCTGGCTCGACAGCAATCAGGAACGTCACAACGCTTACGCCGGTTACGACGGCACTATCACACTCCTGCGCGAAATTCATAAGGCGCTGACCAATCCCGTCTTCGCGCAGGTGTGCACGCCCGCGCCGTGGGAGATGTAGAATGGCCAGCGTCGCGAAGTCCTCCAAGAACTGCACGGTCAATCCGCTGAAGACCAGCCAGCCGCTGGGTGGCGCCTCGGCTTTCATGGGGCTGGATGGCTGTTTGCCTATGCTTCATGCCGCGCAGGGCTGCACGGCCTTTGCGCTGGTGCTGCTGGTGCGTCATTACCGTGAAGCCATTCCTTTTCAAACCACGGCCATGAACGAGGTCACCACCATTCTTGGGGGCAAAGACAATCTGGAAGAGGCCATCCTTAATATCGCCAAGCGGGCCCAGCCGAAGGTGATTGGCATCTGTTCCAACGGGCTCATCGAAGCGCGCGGCGAAGATATTCGCGGGGATCTGAAACTGATCCGCCAGCGCCACCCCGAACTCGACGGCATCGCGCTTATTTATGCCAAGACGCCCGATTATAAGGGCGGTTTTCAGGATGGCTGGGCGGCGGCGGTTACTGCCATGGTTGATGAGTTGGTCGAGCCTGATTTCGCGCGCCATCTGCACCAGATCAATATCCTTGCGGGTTGCCATCTGACGCCTGCCGATCTCGAAGAAATCCGTGACACGGTAGAAGCCTTCGGTTTGGAGCCGATCATCTTGCCGGATATTGCTGGTTCGCTCGATGGCCATGTGGCCGACAATTGGGTGCAGACCACCATGGGCGGCACCAAGCTGGACGACATTCGCCGCATGGGCTGTTCGGTGGCCACTTTGGCGCTGGGATTGCAAATGGAACCGGCCGCTCGCGTCATTGAAACGCGTTGCGATGTGCCGGTGGAGGTGTTTCCGCGGCTAACGGGTTTGCTGGCTTGGGATAATTTTGTCGCCGCATTGGCGCGGCTGTCGGGAAAGTCGGTTCCGGCGTCCATCCGGCGGCGGCGCAGCCAACTCCTGGATGCGATGCTGGATGGCCATTTCTATTTCGGCCAAAAGAAGATTGCGATAGCCGCCGAACCTGATCTGTTGTTGGGGCTGACCGGTTTCCTCACCGACATGGGGGCCATCATCGCAGCGGCAGTGACGACGACCGACAGTGCAGCGCTGCCGCTGGTGCCGTCGCAGGGCGTCAGGATTGGCGATCTTGACGATCTCGAACAGGCTGCCACCGATTGCGAGCTGCTCATCTGCCACAGCCATGGCGCGCGCATCGCCGAGCGCTTGGGTCTTCCGTTTTTCCGCGCGGGTTTTCCGCTCTTCGACCGGCTGGGCGCGGCCCACAAGTTGTCGATCGGCTATCGCGGCACGCGCGATCTGATTTTCGAAATCGGCAATCTCTTCATTGCCGCAGACAGTCACCATCACTCAGCCAAGGGAGGCAAGGATGCGCCGGTTGCATCTCATTGAATCGAGTCCAGAAGAGGTTGGCGAACTCGCGGGTGCGCTCAAAATTGCCTTCTGTACGCAAGATCTGCGCCGGGTGGATTCCCATTTCGGCAGCGCACCATCGATTGTGATCTATGAAGTGAGCCCGAACGACTCCCGCTTCGTCGAGGCGGTGCAGTTCGACACCGTCAGCGCCCAAAATGGCACCCATATCGAAGATGGCGATGACCGCATCGGCGCTAAGGTGGGCGCTATCACGGGCTGCGCCATGCTGTTCTCGCTGGCCATCGGCGGCGTGGCGGCGGCGCGGGTCGTTAATGCCAAAGTCTACCCGTTGAAACTGCCGAAAGTCGAAGCCATCAGCGAGGTGATCGGCCGGGTGCAGGTGATGATGAACGGCACCCCGCCACCATGGATGCGCAAACTGTTGAGCAAAGAGCAGTCGCTCGCTTTTGCCGATGAGTGAGGCGGGCGTGGGCGAAACCGATCTCGCGCCGTTCCTAAAGGAGTTGGTGCGCCAGGTTCGCGCCCAGGACACCTATGATTTCTGGTCGGGCCGGCCAGACGCCGATCTTCTAGAACCCTTTATCGTCGACAAGAAGAAGGCGCGCGAGATTCCGGTTGTTGGTGATCCCGATCTGCGGACGCTGAATCGCATCAATCAATTCTACGGTGCTGTCTCGCTCTCCATTGAGCAGAAGACAGGCATCATGGCTACGCCGGTGCTGCAGCTCTCCCATGAAGGCTTTGGCCGCATCGTGCTGGTCTGTGGGCGATTGGTGGTGGTTTCCAAGAATTTGCGCGACGCGCACCGCTTCGGCTTCCCGACGCTGGAAAAGCTGGCCGCCGATGGCGAGGCGCTGGTGAACGACGCTGCAATGTGGATTCAAAAATTCAACGATGCCGCGCAGGCGGATTAGGAGGGATGGTATGAGGGAATTTGTGACGCGCGATGGAACGCCTTGGGAGCCCGTCTATTTGCAGTCGATCAACAGCGAGGACTGCCTCGGCTGCGGGCGTTGCTACAAAGTTTGCGGCCGCAACGTGCTGTCGCTCGTCCCGCTCGACGAAGACGGCAACGTCACCGAAGAGGAGGAGGATATCGAGCGGCACGTGATGACTGTTTCCCATGCGGGCGATTGCATCGGCTGCGGCGCCTGCGCCCGCGTCTGCGCCAAGAATTGCCAAAGGCATGGCAAAGAAGCCTTAGCGGAGGCGGCCTGACGTCGGGAACCCGACAATCGCGCGCTGTGTCGTGTTGTGTCGGGTCCCGGCTTTCGCAGAAAGCCACCTCTTGTCTTGGCGCGAAGCTTGCTAGGGATAAACCCAAGACCGTTCGTTTCGACAAATAGGAGGCGGCTATCCTGGAGTTGACGCAAAATGCAGTGGCGGCGTTCCGGCGCGTGATTGCCGAAACCGGCGACAACGACATTCTCGGCATTCGTATCGCGGCCAGCGGCGGTTGTTCGGGTATCCAGTACGAACTTGGCCTTGAAGCTGAGGCTCGCGAAGGCGACGCCGTCATCCATTTCGGCGACGTGATGGTGTTTGTGGACGCGGAATCCAAAGCCGCACTCGCCGGGGTCGAAGTTGATTTCTGCGAGAACGCCAAAGCGGCGGGATTTATTTTCCACCAACCCAATGGGTGCGGCTCTTGCGGTAAGCGCCAGAGCTGTGGGAGCTGACGCCATGCTGGATCATTCTATCGAGTCCGCACCAATGTTGCGGCCCCCCACGCCCGACTTTGATGCGCTGATTGCCGCGGTGATTGCCGAGATGCGCCCGGTGTTGCAACGTGATGGCGGCGACATCGAACTCATCACCATCGAGGGGGATATGGTCGTGGTCGATATGAAGGGCAGTTGCGTCGGCTGTGTGCTGGCTTCGGTGACGCTGGCCGGGGTGCGCAAGAAGCTGATGGATGCGGTCGGCAAGCCGCTGCGTGTGATGCCGCTCTCGGCCACCACCATAAGGCGTTCGTGATGGACACCGTCGTCATCAACGACACCACCTTGCGTGACGGCGAACAGGCGGCGGGTGTTGCCTTCCGGCGCTGCGAAAAGCTGGCGATTGCGCGGGCGCTCGATGACGCCGGTGTTCGCGAGATGGAGATTGGCGTTCCGGCGATGGGGCGCGAGGAACAGGACGACATCCGTGCGGTGGCAGAGCTGAGGCTGGAGGCGCGGCTGATCACTTGGTGCCGGATGCGCGAAGATGATCTACAAGCGGCGCGGGCTTGCGGCGTCAACATGGTCAATATGTCGATCCCCGTCTCGGATCAACAGCTGCAGAGCAAGCTCGGCCGAGATCGCAGCTGGGCGCTCAGCGAAATCACCCGCATGGTGGGGCGCGCGCGTGATTGCGGGCTGGAGGTGGCACTGGGGGGCGAAGATTCCTCGCGTGCCGATTTGGGTTTTGTCATCGAAGCGGCAGCCACAGCCGCGGCCGCAGGCGCCCGGCGTTTTCGCTTCGCCGATACGCTGGGGATTCTCGATCCCTTTGCCACCTGCGAGATTTTCCACAAGCTCCGCGCTGCGCTTTCCTGCGAGCTGGAAATTCATGCCCATGACGATCTGGGGCTGGCGACGGCCAATTCGCTCGCCGCGGTGCTGGGCGGAGCCAGCCACGTCAACACCACGGTGAACGGACTGGGCGAGCGTGCCGGCAACGCGCCCCTGGAAGAAGTGGTAATGGCATTGTCGCATCTTTATCACCACGATACCGGCATTGCGCCCGCGCAGCTACCCAAGATCTCGTGTCTCGTGGCCGGGGTCTCCGGCCGTCCGGTCTCTGCGGGAAAATCCATTGTGGGCGAGGGCGTCTTCACCCATGAATCGGGCATTCACGTTCACGGGCTGCTGCGCGACCGGCAGAATTATCAGAGTCTCGACCCGTCCGAACTCGGTCGCGAGCATCGCCTTGTCTTGGGCAAACATTCCGGTGTTGCGGGCGTTTTTCACGCTTATCAGAGGCTCGGCCTCAACTTGGACGAGATCCAAGCACGGCAAATCCTCGGTTTTGTGCGCGCCTTCGCCAACGAGGCCAAAGAAGCCCCGGGGGAAGACGATTTGAAGCGTTTTTATCGCGAAACGGTACGCGCGCGTTGCGGAACGGTGGTGTCATGAGCGATCTGGAAAAAGATCTGTCTGGGCTTTCCGGCGCCGAAGATTTCTTCGCCTATTTCGGCCTTGCTTTCGACACACAGGTTATCGCGGCCAGCCGTCTGCACATTCTCAAGCAGTTTCATGACAATCTGGCCACGATAGACGGGCTCGAAGCGCTTGGAGAAGATGCCAAGCGCGCCGTCTATCGCGAACAATTGGCACGCGCCTATCAGCGCTTTGTCGCCGGCACAGCCTTAACGGAACGCGTCTTTCCCCGGCTGGCACTGGCCAAAGGCGCATTTGTCGCTTTGTCCTCTCTGCGCCTGCCGCCTAAACCGGGTAAAGCCACTTGAGCAATCGGGAGCTATCCATGACCAAGCCACATATGATCACCGTTGACGGCAATGAGGCCTGTGCCTCTGTGGCCTACCGGATGAACGAGCTGGCGGTTATTTATCCCATCACCCCATCTTCCACGATGGGTGAGCTTGCCGATCAATGGATGAGCGAGGGCAAGACCAATCTCTGGGGCCGTGTCCTCGATGTGGTCGAGATGCAGTCCGAAGGCGGCGCCGCCGGTGCCGTGCATGGTGCCCTGCAGGCGGGCGCACTGGCCACGACCTTCACCGCGTCCCAAGGCCTGCTCTTGATGATTCCCAACATGTACAAGATCGCAGGCGAGTTGACGCCCTTCGTGATGCATGTGACGGCTCGCACCATTGCCACTCATGCCCTGTCGATCTTCGGCGATCATTCCGATGTCATGGCGGTGCGCCAGACCGGCTTTGCCATGCTGGCCTCGGCCTCGGTGCAAGAGGCGCAGGATATGGCGGCCGTGGCGCAATCGGCATCGTTGCGTTCGCGGGTGCCGTTTGTGCATTTTTTCGACGGCTTCCGCACCTCGCACGAGGTCGCCAAGATCGTGCCGCTGTCGGATGACGATTTGCGCGGCATGGTTGACGAGCCTGAGATCACTGCTTTACGCCGCCGGGCGCTCAGCCCCGATCATCCGGTGGTGCGCGGCACGGCGCAAAATCCGGACCTTTATTTCCAAGGCGTGGAAGCGCGCAATCCTTATTACGACGCGCTGCCGGATATTGTGCAGGGCGAGATGGATCGGTTGGCCAAGATCACGGGCCGCCCGTACAAGATTTTCGATTATAGCGGTGATCCGAATGCCGCCGAAGTCATCATCGTGATGGGCTCTGGCGCGGAAACTGTCGCAATGACGGCGGCGTATCTCAATCGCTTGGGCCGCAAGACTGGCGTGCTCAATGTACGGTTGTTCCGGCCTTTCTCAGTCGAAGCCTTCGTCAAAGCCTTGCCGCAGAGCGTGCGCAAGATTGCCGTGCTCGATCGCACCCGCGAGCCAGGCTCTGTCGGTGAGCCTTTGTTCCAGGATGTGGTCTCGGCGCTGGCCGAAGCGCGCGGGCAGGGTATCTCCACTCTCGACCCTGTGGTGATCGGCGGGCGCTATGGCTTGGCCTCCAAGGAATTCACGCCGGCGATGGTGCGGGCGATCTATGACGAGCTGACGCGCGAAAAACCGCGGCGGCGATTTACGGTCGGCATCACCGATGATGTCGGCGGCTTATCGCTGGCTGTCGATGCCAGTTTCCAGATCGAAATTGCCAATGAGCGCCGCGCGGTGTTTTTCGGGCTTGGATCCGATGGCACGGTCGGCGCCAACAAGAATTCGGTGAAGATCATTGCCGATAACACCGATCTCTATGCTCAGGGCTATTTCGTCTACGATTCCAAGAAATCCGGCGGCATCACTGTTTCGCATTTGCGCTTTGCGCCAACGCCGATCCAATCGGCGTTTCTGCTCGACGACGCGCAATTTGTCGCCTGCCACCATTTCGTCTTCCTGGAGCGCTATGACGTCCTGAAATATGCCGCTCCGCGCGGCACGCTTCTGCTCAACGCGCCTTATCCGGCCGACGAAATATGGAGTCGGCTGCCGGCCCCGGTGCAGCATGCCATCGTCGATAAAGGCCTTAAGCTCTATGTGATCGATGCCGCCAAGGTGGCCCAGGCCGCCGGTATGGGCAGCCGCATCAACACCATTATGCAGACCTGCTTCTTCGCGCTTGCCGAGGTATTGCCGAAGGACGAGGCCATCGCCGCCATCCGCAAGGCGATCCAAAAAACCTATGGTCGTAAGAGCCAGAAGGTGGTCGAGAAGAATTTCGCCGCGGTCGATATGACACTGGCGCATCTCGAAGAAGTTGCCGTGCCGCCTCGCTTCGACGGCGCCGATCTGCCGCCGGTGGTGCCTGCTGATGCGCCGGATTTCGTCCGTACCGTGACGGCCGCCATGCTGGCGGGCCGTGGTGACGATCTGCCCGTCAGCCTCATGCCGGCTGACGGCACGTGGCCGGTTGGCACGGCCAAATTTGAAAAACGCAATATTGCCGATGAAATTCCGGTTTGGACCTCGGCAAAATGCATTCAGTGCAACAAATGCGTGATGGTATGTCCGCATTCGGCGTTGCGCGCCAAGGCGGTTGAAACCCAGGTGCTGGAATTTGCCGCCGAGGCGCTCAAATCCGAGCCCTTCAAAGGCAAGGAAGTAAAGGGCGACTACCGCTATGTGCTGCAGGTGGCGCCGGAAGACTGCACCGGTTGCAGCCTCTGTGTGAAGGCTTGTCCGCGCGACGGTATTTTGGCGATGGAACCTAAAGGCCCGTTGCTCGATGCCGAGCGCGCCAATTTCGACGCTTTCCTGAAGTTGCCGGATCTCGAGCGTGCCGATCTGCGCCTTTCCATGCGTGCCTCGCAATTCCTGCAGCCATTGTTCGAATTTTCCGGCGCTTGCACCGGCTGCGGCCAGACCCCCTATGTTCGCACCCTGACACAGCTCTTCGGCGACCGCATGCTGGTGGCTAACGCGACCGGCTGTTCGTCGATCTATAGTGGCAATCTGCCGACCACGCCTTACACCACCGGCAAGGATGGCCGCGGACCGGCTTGGTCGAACTCGTTGTTCGAAGACAATGCCGAATTCGGGCTGGGCATGCGCCTCGCCATCGATCGGCATGAGGCGGAGGCACGGGGACTCGTCAACCAGCTTGCCGGCGTCTTGCCAGAGCAGTTGGTAGCGTCGCTGGGAACCTTGGGCGGCAAGACCGATATCCATATCCGCACCCGCCGCGCTGCGGTGGATGACCTGAAAGCCATCCTCGTGACGCGCACGGATAATGCGTCTCTGCGCCTTATGGAACTGGCCGATTACCTCATCGATAAGGTGGTGTGGATCATCGGCGGCGATGGCTGGGCCTATGATATCGGCTTTGGCGGTCTTGATCACATCCTGGCTTCGGGCCGCAATGTGAATGTGCTGGTGCTCGATACCGAGGTCTATTCCAACACCGGCGGCCAGTCCTCCAAATCGACTCCCTTGGGCGCCACCGCGAAATTTGCCACCAATGGCAAGGGGCGGGCGAAAAAGGACCTTGGCCAGATCGCCATGGGCTATCGCGACGTCTATGTCGCGACGGTCGCCGCGGGGGCCAAGGATAATCAGTCGGTTGTCGCCTTGCAGGAAGCGGCGTCTTATGACGGTGTCTCCCTGGTCATCGCTTATGCCCATTGCATCCATCACGGCTTCGATATGGGGGCGGGTCTGGATCGCCAGAAGGCAGCGGTACAGGCTGGCTATTGGCCGCTTTACCGTTACGATCCGCGCCGCTTGGCGGCCGGGGAAGCGCCACTGGAACTGGACTCTGGCGAGATCACGCTGGGGCTGGCCGAATTCATGGCAGGCGAAAACCGCTTCGCCATCACCGGTAAGGCCCATCCGGAGCAGTATGCCGAAATGGTGCGACAGGCCGAAGAGAGCTTGCAGGCGCGCTTTGCACGACTAAAGGCCATGGTGCCCGCCGAGGAATAGACCTCGCCGCTTACGAGGCGATGGCGGTCAGCCGGAGAGTTTTACTCTGGCGTGACCGGGCTCTTGGCGGGCCTGCCGTTGATCGTCACGCCCGCGAAGCGGATGCCGTGCACAAATTGCGCGACGTTGCCTTTGGCAACGTTTTGGAAATCGCAATCGGTCAGGGTTATGTTCTCGATCTCGGCATTGGGCAGGCCATGGGCATCGACGCCGAACTCGCTTTTGCCGCTGACGATTTTCTCCAGGTGCACATTGCGCGCCACCGGAAGATAGGGACCATTGCCCGCCTCTTCATAATCGAAATGGATCGCCAAAACGGCGTGTGCCACCTGGCCGATGACGATGTTGCGGAAGTGGAAATTCTCCAGCACGCCGCCGCGCACCGCATTGTTCTTCAGGCGGAAGGCATTGTCGAGGTTGGGGCTGTCCATTTTGCAATTCTCGACGAAGACATTGCGCACGCCGCCGGTGATCTCGCTACCGATGCTGACGCCGCCATGGCCATTCTTCATGGTGCAGCCGCGAATGACGATGTTTTCCGACGGCACATTGACTCGGCGGCCATCGCCATTACGGCCGGATTTGATGGCGATGCAGTCGTCGCCGGTGTTGAAAAAGCAGTTCTCGATCAAAACGTCTTTGCAGCATTCCGGATCGCAGCCATCGGTATTAGGGCCCGCACTGTCGATTGTCAGGCCCCGTACCGTCACACCGGTACAGAGCACCGGATGCACCTCCCAAAAGGGCGTATTGCGGATGGTGACGCCTTCAATCAGCACGTTCTTGCAGCGATAGGGCTCGAAGAAATTGGGGCGCAGATAAGAGCCTTCGCCGAACAGGCGCCCGGCCACCGGCGTGCCCGCTTCCCCCATCGCAAACAATTTTTGGCGCGCGTCGATTTGGCTCGGCATGCCCTCTTTGAAACCGAAGGCGGGCTTGGCTTTCCATGACCACCAATTGTCGTTGCTGGCCTGACCGTCCAGCGTGCCTTCACCGGTGACGGCGATACTTTCCTGTTCGAAGGCGTAGATGAAGGGTGAGTAGTTCATGCACTCAACCCCTTCCCACCGCGTCAGTACCAGCGGCAGATAATCGGCAGGATCGGTGCTGAAGCGCAGCGTGGCACCCGGGGCAACATAGAGATTCACGTGGCTCTTGAGGTGGGTGGCGCCAGTCAGCCAAATCCCTTCCGGTATCACCACGCGTCCGCCGCCCGCCGTAGAACAGGCGGCAATGGCCTTGGCGATGGCAGCGGTGCATTTGGCACCGCCGGAGGTGGCGCCATAATCGGTGATCGGAAAATCGCGCGCCGGAAATTGCGGACGTACGATGCGCGCCACAATACGCTCGGCCTCGGCCCACGGATCGGCCGTGACAGCCGCCGCTTGCAGGCTGGTTAGTGGTAAGCCGCCCGATAATACCGCAACAGTTTGCAGCAAGCTCCGGCGCGTTGTCATGATGGGTTCCCTCGGTTTTTCTTGGCTTTTTTCAATGTTTTGCCGAGCTTATGGTACCTGTCCATCGGTGTCATTGCAGCGCGCGCGTTTTTCTGGCCAAAGCCCATCACGACGGCGTTATGCCCTGCGGCTAATCTTGGCCGTAACGCTGCAGGCGCTCTTCCAGCGTTCCGCTGTGCAGTTCGAAAAGGTGGTTGTCGTCATCGTAAAAATAGAGCGAGCGGCCTTCACCCAGAACACGGGCGCGATCTTCCCGCAGCTCCAGACCGCGGGCGGTTATCCGGGCGCGATAATCCTCGTACTCGCTATCGTCGATCTTGAACGCCACATGATTGTAGCTGCGTGCGGGCGGGGGATCGCCCTCCATAATGGCGAGCCAGAGGCCATCGCCAACCACAAAGAAGCGCTCGCGGGCGAGGGAATGGGGGCTGTCGCCGCTGTCGTAGACTTTCGTCGCGCCGAGCACCGTGGTCAGCAGTGCCTCCATACGATCCAGATCGCGAACGATAAAAGTGATGTGGCTTAACGCACTGACCATGGCTGCCTCCGCGGGGGTGACGTTCTATGGTACTGAAAACATGCGATATTTTGACGGGTGGAAAGGTCCGGGCCGAGTGTGCCGGGCAGGGCTTGCAATCGAGTACTCTGGCTTATAGAGTAATCTAAATTCGAGGGCTGAAACTCCTCGGGGGCAGTGTTTCTGGAGGTTCACGTGGCAGAAAATCCGGTCATCCGTTTGAGTAATATCGTGAAGACCTATGACGACGATGGTTTACAGGTTTCGGCCCTCAACGATATCAGCTTCGATATCCCGAAGAAGCGCTTTGCCATGATTGTGGGCCCCTCTGGTTCCGGCAAGACGACCTTGCTCAATCTGATCGGCTGCATCGACAAGCCCACTTCGGGCAGTCTGCAGGTAGCGGGCGAAGATGTGGTCCGCATGGCGGACAAGAAGGTGACGGATTTCCGAGCCAAGAATATCGCCTTTATCTTCCAGAATTTCAGCCTCTTTCCGGTGCTCTCGGCTTACGAGAATGTGGAATATCCGCTGCTTCTCATCGGCATGCCGGCGGCGGAGCGGCGCGAGCGCACCTTGGCGCTCTTGGAAGCCGTCGGCCTTGCCGATCAAAGAAAGCAGCGGCCCAATCAACTTTCCGGCGGCCAGAAGCAACGCGTCGCCATCGCCCGCGCCCTCGTCAAGCATCCCGAGATTGTGCTCGCCGATGAGCCCACCGCCAATCTCGACAGTGCAACCGGGCTGCAAATCATCGAGTTAATGCAGCGCATGCAGCATGAGCAGGCGGTGAGCTTCATCTTCGCATCCCACGACCCGCAGCTCATCTCGCATGCCGAGGAGACCTACATCATCCGCGACGGCAAGCTGGTTGAGCACCGTTCGGGGCGCGCATCATGATGCTGTTCAAAATCGCTTTGCGAAACATCGTCCGCAACGCCCGCCGCTCGCTGATGACCGCCTCGGCTATTGCGGTGGGCGCCATCGCGCTGGTTCTGTTCGGTGAATACAACGATTTCGTCTTCCTCGGCCTCGAAACCCAATCGGTGATGGCAAACGGCCATCTCACGGTGTTCGAGAAGGGTTATTTCGATTTCGGCAGTGGCAATCCCGCCGGCTACAGCATCTCGAAATACAAATCGGTGATGGCCCTGATCGGCACCGATCCGGTACTGCAACCGATGGTCCATGTGGTAACGCCGACCGTCTCCTTGTTCGGAATTGCGGGCAATTTCGCCATCAATGCCTCCAAGACGTTTTTCGGCACCGGCTTTGTGCCTTCCGATCGCGAACGCATGCGCCGTTGGGATGAGTATCATCTGGTTGCGCCCGGCACGGTCTTTCCGCCCCTTGGCGTCACAGATATAGACATCAATCGTGGTGTTCTTGGCATCGGCATGGCGCGGGTTCTGGGTCTCTGCGGCCCGCTGAAGGTGAAGAATTGCCCGGCTGCGCCGCCGCCGCCCAAACAGAATACCGACGCACCGGTCACTGGCCCTGCGATGGATTTCAGCGAGCTTTCGGCGCGGGATCGCGTGCCCTCCGAAGCGGCGCCCAGCGAAACCGCCCCGCGACTCGATCTTCTTGGGGCCACAGCCATGGGCGCCCCCAATGTCGTCACCTTCTACGCCACCGGCGCCAACAGCCAAGGGGTGAAGGAACTCGACGACATGTATGTCGGCATGCATATCGCGCTGGCACAGGAGCTGCTCTACGGCCGCGGCGAGCACAAGGCGGTGTCGCTGATCGTGCAGTTGAACCGCAGCGAAGATATGGCCGCGGCGAGGGCGCGCCTCAATACCTTATTCGCGGCGCACAAATTGCCTCTGGAAGTGCACGATTTCACCGAGATCAGCCCAAGCTATCTGCAGATCCGAAACTTCCTGACAGTGATGTTCGCCTTTCTCGCCATCATCATGGGCGTGATCGTGATCTTCACGGTAGTCAACACCATGAGCATGAGTGTGATGGAGCGGACTCAGGAAATCGGCACTGCCCGTGCCATGGGTGTTCGCCGCAGCGGCATCCGTATGCAATTCTTGGTGGAAGGGCTGGTCCTGGGTGTGATCGGTGCTTCGGCAGGGCTGTTGCTGGGCACTTTGCTGGCGCTGTGGTTCAACCACGCCAACATTATGTACACGCCGCCGGGTCAGGCCCGGCAAGTGGCGATCCGCCTGCTCATCGGGGACTTTCCCCTGATGCTGCGCATCTGGATAAGCCTCTTGGTGATTGCCACTATAGGTTCGCTTGTTCCTGCCAATCGCGCGTCGAAGATGAAAGTCGTCGATGCCCTGCGCCACGTCTGAAGGGGGCTTCTGTGTTCAAAATTGCGTTCCGCAATGTGCTGCGCAACGGCCGCCGCTCGTTCATGACGGCATCGGCCATCGCCGTGGGCGCCACAGCGCTGATCCTGTTCGGCGAATACAACGGCATGGCGATGGTCGGCATGCAGACGGGCATCATTCGCAGCGCCGGGCACCTCGCCGTGTTCCAAAAAGGCTATTTCGAGTTCGGCAGCGCTCAGCCTTTGGCCTATGGCATCTCCGATTACAACAAAGTGATGGAGATTCTCAGAAGCGATCCGGTGTTGAAGCCGATGCTGCGGGTGGTTACCCCAAGCGTATCGCTGGGGGGCATTGCCGGAAATGCTTCCGTTGACCGCTCCAAGACGTTTTTCGGTCAGGGCATTATCCCTTCGGATCAGGATAAAATGGCCACCTGGGACGAGTATCAGCTCCATAGCGGTGGCGATTTCGCCACCAGCGGCCTGAAAGACAACGACCTGGATCATGGCATCATTGGTCGCGGATTGGCGCGCATCTTGGGTCTGTGCAAACCGCTCAAAGTCAAGGACTGCCCGGTGGAAGCAGCCGCCAAGAGTGGCTTTCTCACCGATACCACGGGGGGCGGAAAGGGGCCGCGCCTCGATCTTTTGGGCAGTGCCGGCGGGGCACCGAATATCGTCGCTTTTTATCCCACTGAGGCTCGCGGCATGGGCGCCCGCGAATTGGAAGACAGCTATGTCGAAATGACTCTGCCGCTGGCCCAGCAGCTGCTTTATGGCGGCGGTGAAAAGAAGGTGACGTCAATCACGCTGCAGCTTCAGCGCAACGAAGACATGGCTGCTGCGCGCGCCCGGCTGGAGGCTTTGTTCGCCGCTCACCATCTCAATCTGGAAGTGCGTGATTATCGCGAGCTGCAACCGTCATATCTGCAGATCATCGGCTTCTTGAACGTAATCTTCGCCTTTCTCACGGTGGTGCTCGGCGTCATCGTGCTCTTCACCACGGCCAACACCATGGGCATGAGTATCATGGAGCGTACCAATGAGATCGGTACAGCCCGCGCCATGGGAGTTCGCCGCAATGGTATCCGCGCTCAATTCCTGCTCGAAGGCGCGATCTTGGGAGCCATTGGCGCCACCGCGGGCTTGGTGCTGAGTGCTGCCGTGACGACGCTCATCAATCACGCCGATATTCGCTATACGCCGCCCGGCGACGCCAGCCCCATTGCGCTGATGCTGCTCACCCATGGCACCGGCGGGCTGCTTACCACCATTTGGATTGTTCTTGTGATCATGGCGACCCTCGCCTCAATCATTCCTGCCAATCGCGCCGCCCGCATGAAGGTTGTCGACGCGCTACGCCATGTGTGAGGACCTTATGAAAAATCTTATGATCGGTTTTGCGGTTGCTGTGCTGATGTTCGAGGGCGCCCATGCCGCCCAGCCGACGGGGCAGGAGATCATCGCCGCCGTGGATGCCGCCCGCAATCCTGGCCAAGGTTTCCGCGTCACGGATTTGCTGACCGAATACGTCGGCGGCAAGCCGCAAAGCAGCATGAATCTCGTGATTTTCGTGCGGCAGAATAAAGTCACCAAGCAGTATGACAATCTGGTGCGTTATGTCTTGCCGGTGCGCGATGCCGGTAAGATGGTGCTGATGAACGGCACCAATATGTGGTTCTACGACCCCTCCTCGAAAGCGAGCGTGCGCATCTCGCCGCAGCAGCGGTTGCTCGGCCAAGCTTCGAATGGCGACGTCGCCACCGTCAACCTCGCCAAGGATTATACCGCAGCGCTGGTGGGCGAAGAGACGTTGCTCGATGCTGATCGCCAGAACAAGGATTGCTGGCATGTGGATTTAAAGGCCGCCAGCGATGAAGCGGTCTATAGCCATGTCGAGTATTGGGTGGAGAAGGGCACCTACCGCCAGATCAAG
This sequence comes from Alphaproteobacteria bacterium, assembly GCA_015654635.1. Taxonomy (GTDB): domain Bacteria; phylum Pseudomonadota; class Alphaproteobacteria; order Micropepsales; family Micropepsaceae; genus Rhizomicrobium. The sequence goes on from JAATGP010000020.1 coordinate 133,002, forward strand.
GGCAAGTTCTATTCCGACAGCGGCCGCCTCTTGAAGATCGCCTATTATCACAAATTTACGCCCCAGCTTGGCCGTATGGCACCGAGCGAAACCATCGTGATTGATGCGGTCAATCAGAATCTCGTTACCACCATGGCCGTGTCGGATATGCAGCCGCACGACGTGCCGGATTCCTGGTTTCAGCGCGATTATCTGCCCAGGCTGAAGGCCGAGTGATAGTGATGAAGCGCGCTGTCCTCCTTCTCGCGCTCGCCGGTACGGCGCTGCCGGCTTTGGCACAGGAGAACAACGATCTAAACCTCATCCCCGGCACGGTGCAAAGCGCGCCGGACCAGCCTGCCGCCGCGCCGGGACACGGCAAGTATTTCTTGGAGAATGCCTTCGGCTGGTATTCTTTTCGCGGCAGCCTTGCCGTGCCGCTGGCTGGCGGAATGCCTTCCGACTGGGCCAACCGCGCCAGCTTCGATGGCCTCGACCAATGGACGCTGGCGCCCAACCTCACTGCCACGGCCAGCGACCGGCTCAGCGTCAGCTTTACGGATGGCATCGGCTTTCCCAATGAGGCGGTGCGCAACGATGTGCGCGAGGCCTATCTCACCTGGGAAGCGGCGCCGCAAAGCTATCTCGAAGCCGGCCGGATCAATGTGCACTACGGCGTGGCCTATGGTTATAACCCGACCGATTATTTTAGCGCCCGCACCAGTGTGGCGCAGTCCTCCGCCGATCCTAGCTCGGCGCGCTTGAACCGCTTGGGCACGGTCATGCTGCGGGGGCAGAGATTCTTCGATGGCGGTGCGGTGGAGGTGCTGTATGCGCCCAAGCTCCATTCGCCGGTTGCGCTGGGAACACTGGCAGGTCCACTCGATCCCAAGATTGACCAGACCAATGGCGCCGACCGGGCGCTGGCGGCGTTCAGCTTCGAAGTGGAGGATTTCGGTCCCCAGTTTTTGGTCGATTATGAAAGCGGGCGCACCAAATTGGGCCTTAACCTGTCGCATCCGATTGGTGCCAGTATCATCGCCTATGGCTCTTGGTCGGGCGGCAATGCGCCGAGTGTGATTGTCGACGCCATCGCCTTCGGCAAGCGCACCCGTACTTTGCCGTCCATGGTGCCGGTGCTGCCCGCCAGCAGTCTTTCGCGCAGTTTCAAGAACGATCTATCGGTCGGGGCCTATTGGACTGGGGAAGACAAGATCACCCTCAGTGCCGAGTACAATTTTCATGAAGCCGGATTTTCGCGCGACGATTGGCGCGGCTGGTTCGCCACGGGGGCAGATCCATCGCTGTCGTCCCTCATGTGGTACCTGCGCGGCTACGCCTCAGATCAACAGCAACCGATGGGGCGCCATCAGGCCTTCGTGCGTGCCGATTGGACCGAGCCCTTTCATATCGAGCACGCGGATGTCAGCGCCTTTGTGATGACGGACCTTTTGGATGGTTCCAGCCTCGGTCAACTGTCGCTCGCCTATGACATTTCCGATTCCTGGAGTGTCAGCGTCTATGGCGGCGGCAGCTGGGGCGGGCGCAAGAGCGAGTGGGGCAGCCTGCAGAGCGCCAGCAGTATCATTTTCCAACTCGCCCGCTACCTCTAGCGGTCCACGTTTCCACGCTGTGGCCTGCGCTCGACTCGGGGCGGCGCGATGTATTGCGACAGGTTCCCAAATCTTGGGGGCGGCCAAAAATGCCTATTTCTTAGATAACTTGATTATTTGGTGAACTGTTTTTCAAATTTCTGACACGGACGGCGGAGAACGCCTACAACGCCAATTACGTCATCTACAATCCGATCTCGACCCAACTCGGTATCGGCAACAACTTCCTGCAAGGCGATATCGCCATGGCGGCGCTCGATACGCCCGCCACCAACATTCCGACCTGGACGCTTTTGTTTTCGCCGTTGACCAGCCCGACCCACGCGACCATCGTGGGATATGGCGATAACGGCATAGGCTCGACCGGTGCCGGTAGTATCGACTATCGCCGCCGCGTCGCGGAAAACATAATCAGCGTTTTGGGTTCGCTGGATGATCAGGACACCATCCTGTTTGGTGCCCCCGATGGCCTGCCGCAGAATCTCTACATGGTGGACTTCAACGACCCGAAATACGGCACGGCCCAAGCCAATATTTATGACTTCAATATTTTCCATGATGCGGCGCTGCCCAAGGAAGGCATCACCGCGCCGGGCGATTCCGGCGGGCCGCTGATCGTTGATCAAACCTTCAACAAGCAAGTGATCGCAGCGGTGTTGTCGGGTGGCGATCGCTTTTACGATTCGCAGCCTTCTGCCAGTTACGGCACCACCTCCTTCTATCAGCCGCTTTATCTCTATTGGGATTGGATCGTCGCCAACAACCCCTACAAATATGTCTCGGCCAAGTCGGGTGACGGCAGCTGGACCGATCCGAATCATTGGGTGATCAATCTCGATCCCAATTACGTGTCGATTGTGAACGGGGCGCTTTCCAACACGCTGCCCACAACCCCGGCGCAGGGCCTTCCCAGCGGCAACGGCGTCAACTCGCCGAAGTTCGGCCTGGTCTGCTATTTCAACGATTGCGTTGATATCGCCACCGGTAAGGAAACCATCTATCCCAGCGGCACAGACAGCAGTGCCGCGGCGACTTCGGGCCTGACGAATGGCCTTGGCGCGACTCCGGCCCAAGTCGTCTTCACAGAGGGTGATGCTGCTGGCGACACCAATGCGGCGGCGCCAACGCTTTCGCTGGTTGGTCAGATCATCAAATCGCTGGTCAACTACGAAGGCGTGAGCGTGGGTCAAGCGGCCGAAGGCAGCGCGCCCATCGATGGCATCACCATTCAGGGTGCGCCAGGCTCGTCCAATTTCGTTCCCAACGATACCGATGGCAATCCCACGACAGGTGCTCCGGCGCGTTATTACGATGTTACGTTGTCGGCACCCGGTACTACGACGCTGAGCGGTGCCACCGCGGTGATTGACCGCTTGACGATCAATGGCGCCAACACAGGTCTGACGATCGCGGCCAACGGCGCTTTGGGAACGCTGATCGATACCACCATCTATGCCGGTACATTCCGTGTTGACGGCCTCTATGTCAGCAATGGCGATATCGCATTGCTCGGCGGGTTGCTCACCGGCAGCGGCACTGTGGCTGCGCCTTATACCACGGCGGTTCTGGGCGCGATTGCACCAGGAACGGTCGGCACCACCGGTACCCTGACGGTGCAGGGCAATGTCGTGTTGTCGAGCGGTTCGACCCTTCTTGCGGACGTATCGGCGAGCGCCAGCGATCTGCTTTCCGTTTCGGGCACGATCAACCTCGGAGGAACGGTCGTTGTCTCGCCTGCAGGGGGCTATACGCCGAAGTGGCATGATGCCAGGACCATCATCTCGGCCAGTGCCATCACGGGCAGCTTTGGAAGCGTTCCCGACACCGTTGCCGGCGTGCTTTATCCGACCGTGACGACGGTAACGATCGGCTCGGGTGTTTCGGCCTATCAAACCGAAATCGTTACCTTCCAGGCCGCAACCTTCGCGTCCGTGCTGCCCAATATGAGCAGCGATCAGGCGGCCATCGGCGGCTTGCTGGATGCCGATCGCGACGGCTCCTATGCCGCAATGTCCAGCGTCTATGGTGCCATTGATCCCCTGACGGGAACCGCCCTCGGTGCTTCACTGGAAAATCTGGCGCCAGACGCCGCCCGTGCGCTGCCTAAGCTCGGCCAGCTCGTGACCGACGCCTACACCGGCTTCCTTTGGCAGTATCTGGGCGAATTGAGTCCCGAAGGCGACGCCAGGGTCGCGATCCAGACGAGCGCCTTGAAGCTCGCGGAGAATTCCCGCGTGGGGTCGGTGGAGATGCACAATCTCGTGGCCAATCTTGGCGATATCGACAACAGTTCGGGCGCGGTATCGCCGCGGTCCGCAGAGTCTGGCGGCGGAATGGTTCTGCCCAAGGGTGTCGGCGCATTCCTGTCGGGCCAGAAGCTCGACGGTATTGTCACCATCGGCGGAGCGGGCGGCAAGGCCGATGTGGACGGCTATCTGATTGCCATCGGCGTCGACCTGCCTTTGACACAGCACCTGCGCGGCGGCATTTCTCTTGGGTTTGGTGAAGCGGAAGCCGACTTGCGTTCGGAACCTGCCACCAGCAGGGCCGCCTATCAACAAGGTGTTGTCTATGGTCTGTACACCTCCGACGCAGGTTATTTTGCAAGTGGCTATCTGGGCGGTCAAATTGAGACTGCGAGCACACATCGCATCGTGGCCGTGGGCGGCTCGAACTTCGCACTCGACGGTCACCTTCACGGGCTATCGCCCTTGCTCGGTGTACAGGCTGGCGCCACGTTCGACGACGTCCTCCAGGCCACAATCAAGCCGGCCGTGGGCTTGCAATATGGTGTGCCGGAGTTGTCGGGGTATACGGAAACGGGCGGCCCAGCAGCTCTGACAGTTCAGACTTACAGGTCGGAAGAGGTCAACTTCCGCGTCGGCTTTGATGCCCAGTGGAAAGTCGAAGTCGCGGAAACCGTGCTAAAGCCATCGGTGCATCTGTTCTCCGTCAACTATCTCGGCGGCCAGCAAGATGACCTCAAAGCTGGCTTTGCGGCGGCGCCCACCAATTTGGCCTCATTCGCCGTGGCACCGAAAGCGAAGTCCTGGGCGGAAGTCGGTGTCGGCTTAGAAGCGGATGTCTGCGACAACGCCGCCCTCGGCTTCCATTTCAACGCCAATCCGGGCCGTGGTGACTCTAGCTATCAGGCCTTTGGCGGCTCGCTGCGCGTCCGGTTCTGAAGCTCGGCCGGATTGTTCCAATGGGGGCTCGCGCGCAATCGCGGGCCCTTCGCGCTTGGGGGCGGCCATAAAGCGTTATGGATCAAGCCGGAACATGGCGTAAAAGACGGCTGCAGCAGTCCCACAGGGTGTTATTTTGAAGATCAAGCTCTACAAGAACGATCTGCCGGATGGTCTCGATCTTGGTCCCATCGTTGCCATCGACACCGAAACCTTGGGCCTCAATCCCTTCCGTGACCGGCTCTGCCTGGCACAGCTTTCGGCCGGCGACGGGGTCTGCCATGCCGTGCAATTCGCGCCTGGGGCATATGCTGCGCCCAATCTGAAGAAGCTTCTGACCGATCCGGCCAAGCTGAAGCTGTTCCACTTCGCCCGCTTCGATGTCACCATGTTTTTGCGGCATCTTGAGATCGTTACCGCCCCTCTCTATTGCACCAAAATCGCCTCCAAGCTGGTGCGGACCTATACCGACAAGCATGGGCTGAAGGACCTCGTAAAGGAACTTCTCTCAGTCGATCTCTCCAAAGAGCAGCAAAGCTCCGATTGGGGGGCGGCAGAGCTCTCCGAGCGGCAACTGGCCTATGCGGCCAATGATGTGGCCTATCTCCATCGCCTCAAGGATGGGCTCGATGGCATGCTGGCACGGGAGGGGCGGACGGCGATGGCCCAATCCTGCTTTGATTTTCTGCCGACCCGGGCGGCACTGGATCTGGCAGGCTGGGGCGATGTCGATATTTTCGCCCATTAAAGCGCCGGACCACTGGAAATTCTGCCTTTGAGACAGATATTTACTGGTGTCCGGGAAGCTGGCTTGACCGCGCCAAGGTTTTGGCCACACTTGGCATGAATTTCGCGTTGGGAAGTTCCCTTATTGCTTTTTGGGGTGCGCCGGGGCTTGGTCTGCGGCACCAAAACGACGCTTTGCCTTGGGTTCGCATCGCCTTGGTCCGCATCGTTCCTGCCGGGTTTGGTTCATTGGGTGATTCATGCGTAGCGTTCCTGCCAGCCATACAGTCGCGCCGTCGGGCGATCTTGCCGTCGCCCATAGGGTGATTGCGGCGGCAGGGGATGCTGTCCAGCTTTTGGGTGACGCGCTCGGTCCAGAATTTGGCCGCGCCGTCGATAAGCTAATTGGCGTAAAGGGGAGGGTGATTGTCAGTGGCATCGGCAAGTCCGGCCACATCGCCCGCAAGCTTGCAGCTACCATGGCTTCCACCGGCACGCCGGCCCATTTTGTCCATCCCTCCGAGGCAAGCCATGGCGATCTGGGCGAAATCACCCGCGACGACGCCCTCGTGGTGTTGTCCTGGCGTGGCGAGACAATGGAACTGTCGGATCTCATCGTCTATGCCAAGCGTTTTGCAATTCCCTTGATCGGCATGGGCTGGGACCCGGAATCGACGCTTCTCAAAGCGGCCGATGTGGCCCTGGTGTTGCCGCATGTGCGCGAATCCTGCCCGCATGGCCTGGCGCCCACGACCTCGACGACGCTGATGCTGATCCTCGGCGATGCCCTCGCCATGGCGCTGATGGAGCGGCGGGATTTTTCGCTGGATGCCTATCGCAATCTGCACCCCGGTGGCTCGCTTGGCCGGGCCCTCATCCGGGTGCGCGATCTGATGCACGGCCCCGACGAGCTGCCCCTGAGCGGTGCTGCCAGCCCGCTGCGCGATGCCATCACAGTGATGGAGAGACACAATTTTGGCTGCGTCGGCATCACCAATGGGGCGGGGGTACTCGCCGGCATCATCACAGATGGTGATCTGCGCCGCCGCTTCGACCAGAATTTGCACGACGCCAAGGCGGGCGATGTGATGACACGCGCCCCCAAGACTGTGACCTCGGACCAGCTCGCGGCCGAGGCCCTTGCCCTGATGAACGAAAAGAAGATCACGCAGCTCTTTGTGCTCGACCCCAGCCCCGAGCCTGGGACGGCCAAGCCGGTGGGTGTGCTTCATATCCATGATTTGCTGCGCGCAGGGCTCAGATGAGCCGCCGCGATCAGATCAGCAGTGCCTCCGCCCAATCCATGCCGTCGCTCCCAGCTGTGGGCGCGCCGGAAGCGGCTGCCAAGGCGGCCCCGGCTGGCCCCAAAATGCCCAACCCTATGATGGTCGGCGATTGGGCCGCGCGTCAGCGCCTCCGGGCTGTCGATGCCTTGCGCTATTCGCGTTTTGTCAGCGTCATGAAGGGTATTTTGCCGATTGCAGCCGTGGTGCTGCTGGCCTCGGTCGTGGCCTATTCGGTCATGCCGCGCCAAAGAGACAAATATGTCGGCGTCAAGCAGAGCGGCAATCTGGCGCGCGATCTGACCATGACCAAATCGAGCTTCACCGGCACCGACGAGAAGGGCAATCCCTTCAAAGTCACCTTCGCGGAGCTGACCGAGGACCCGACCTCCAAGGACCATAAGCGTGCCGATCTCAAAGAAATCGATGCCGATATGCAGTTTGAAAATCAAAGCTGGGTCAGTGCCACGGCCAAGCATGGCTGGATCGATAGCGAGGCCGGTATCTTGAAGCTCGACGGTGGGATTTCGATCTTCACCGACAATGGCTACACCCTGCAAACGGACCGCGCCACCGCCTATATCCGTGAAAACATCCTGCAGGGCGACACCGCGGTGAGCGGCCATGGTCCTTTGGGCCGCTTTCGCGCTGACAGCTTTCATGTCGACCGGGTAAAGAAATTAATCAAGCTGAGCGGCCATGTGCACATGACGCTCTTTCCGCAGAAGGCAAGCAAGCAATGAGGGGTTTGGGTTTCGGCATTGCAGCTTTGGCAGCCTTGGCTTGTGGCGGCTTGGCCCAGCAGACCACGATCACCAAGGGCATGATCAATCCGGACGCGCCGATCGATATCTCCGCCAACACCTTCGACGCCGACGCCAACGCCAAATCGGCTTTGTACACCGGCAATGTCGTCATTCATCAGGGCGAGATGATGATGCGCGCCAATACGGTGCGGACGAATTTCGTCAACGACAAGCCGAACCGCATTTTCGCCCAAGGCAAAGTCGTCATCGATGCGCCCTCTGGCGTCGCGACGGGTGACAATGGCGTCTATGACGTCAATCCGCGCATCATCACGCTGACCGGCAATGTCGTGCTGACGAAGGATAAAAACGTCATGCGCGGCAGCCAGCTGGTGGTCAATCTGATCACCGGCGTCGCCAAGCTGGATGGCGGTGAGGCGGCTCCCGGCAAGGGCGGTCGCGTTCATGCGCTGTTTTCACCGACGAATAACCAAACTGACGCGCCAAAACCATGATTTTCAATGTTCCTTAAGCATAGATAGGCACAGTTCTCGCATGGACCCGAACCAGACAGCCAATCCAGACACTTCGCGCCCCCGCGTGATCGAGGGTGGCAAGGGTTTGGTCGCGACGCGGATCGCCAAAAGCTACAACAAGCGCCCGGTCGTGCGCTCTGTCAGCATCTCGGTGCGGCGTGGCGAGGTGGTGGGCCTGTTGGGTCCGAACGGTGCGGGCAAGACCACCTGCTTCTATATGATTACCGGGCTCATTCCGACCGATGCGGGCACCATTGAAGTCGATGGTTATGACGTGACCCGCCTGCCGATGTATCGCAGGGCCCGCATGGGTATCGGCTATCTGCCTCAGGAAGCTTCTATTTTTCGCGGAATGACGGCCGAGGAAAACATCCGCGCCACCGCCGAATTGGTGGAACCCGATCCGGGCGCGCTGGAATCGGCGGTGGAAGAACTGCTCGCCGAATTCGGCGTTACCCACGTGCGCAACACGCCCGCAATAGCGCTATCGGGCGGCGAACGCCGCCGCGTGGAGATTGCCCGCGCTCTGGCCACCCATCCTTCCTATATCCTGCTCGACGAGCCGCTTGCGGGTATCGATCCGATTGCGGTGGGCGAAATCCGGTCGCTCGTCAAACATTTGAAAGATCGCGGGGTGGGCGTTCTCATCACCGATCACAACGTGCGCGATGCGCTCGACATCATCGACCGCGCTTACATCCTGCATGACGGTGTTGTGCTCAAGGAAGGCACGCCGGACGATATCGTGGCCGACCGCGATGTGCGGCGGGTCTATTTGGGGGAACGGTTCTCGCTATGAATGGGGCGCGGTATCACCGGGAAGAAATCATCCCCGAGCGTGATGCCGGAGTAGGGGAGGCCTTCTGATGGCCGTTTCCCAACGCCTCGAAATGCGTCAGGGCCAAAGCCTGGTCATGACGCCGCAACTGCAGCAGGCGATCAAGCTGCTGCAGCTTACCAACGTTGAACTCACCGAATTCTGCGAACAGGAGCTGGAGAAAAATCCGCTTCTGGAGCGTGACGACACCGCCCCCGCAGTGGAAGGCGAGCGCGAATCCATCGATGCGCCCACGGGCGTAGAAGGTTCTTCAGCGGAAGCACTCGATCAGGAATTGGCACGCGAGGACTTTTCCAAATGTGCCGACATGGATGCCTCTGGCGAAGATATGTCGGACGGCGGCGAGGAGCGTGGCGCCACCACCAGCGCCGCCCAGCCGCTTACGGATTGGACCACGGTCAAATCCAGTCAAGTCTATGAAGGCGATGAAGACCTCTTGGAATCGACGGTCGCCAACAGCGGTTCGCTGCGGGATTACTTGCAAGAACAACTCGCCATCGCGGCGCTGGATCCCGCGCGCAGGCTGATCTGTGTTTCGCTGATCGATGCGGTAGACGAGGCGGGGTATTTGCGCGCCGATCTGGACGAGGTGGCGGCACGGCTCGGTACCGACCGGAGTGTTGTAGAGGAAACCTTGGCAGTCTTGCAGGGTTTCGACCCCATCGGCGTGGCCGCGCGCAGCCTGGCTGAATGCTTGGCGCTGCAACTGAAGGAAAAGGATCGCTACGATCCAGCCATGGCCGCCATGATCGCCAATCTCGAACTGGTGGCCCGCCGCGACATGGCGCAGCTCAGCCAAATCTGCTGCGTTGAAGCGGCTGACATTAATGACATGCTGGCCGAAATTCGCGCGCTGTCGCCCAAGCCCGGTTTGTTCTTTAGTTCCGATCCGGTGCAGCCGGTGGTGCCCGACGTTTTGGTCCGCGAGGGTCCCGATGGCGGCTGGCTGGTGGAACTCAATTCCGACACCCTGCCGCGGCTTCTGGTTAATGCGCGCTATTATGCGTCGGTCTCATCCAAGGCCCGCGACAAAGAATCCAAGACCTTCCTCACCGAGTGTCTGAACAACGCCAATTGGCTGGTGAAAAGCCTGGACCAGCGCGCCCGCACCATTCTGAAAGTCGCCAGCGAAATTGTACGTCAGCAGGACGGTTTTCTGACCTATGGTGTGCGGCACTTGCGCCCGCTCAATCTGCGCACCATCGCCGATGCTATCGGCATGCACGAATCGACCGTCAGCCGCGTGACCTCGAACAAATATATTTCCACCCCCCGTGGCCTGTTCGAGCTGAAATATTTCTTCACTGCCGCCATCCAATCGCTGGACGGAACGGAATCGCATTCGGCGGAAGCGGTGCGTGACCGTATCAAAGAGATGATCGAACGCGAGGAAACCCGCGAAATCCTTTCCGACGACCGGATTGTGGCAATGCTCACGGCGGACGGCGTTCATATCGCGCGGCGGACCGTCGCCAAATATCGCGAATCGATGCGCATCCCCTCTTCGGTCGAGCGGCGGCGCCTGAAAAGCGGAGAAAACCTGAATTCCGGCTACCGCTGAGGTGGCCCCGTTGACTTTGAAAAGGCCGCGGACTAATGGTCCGCGCCCTTTGGAAGAGGCCTGCCGCGCTGCGGGGGCCTTGGTCGTCAACGATAGCCGTTAAGCCTGCACGACAGTTTCGCAACAAGCGTCCGGGTCACGCGTTCGGTGTTGAGTGTTCTCTTAGGTCAGAGAAGGTTATCGTAGGACCGTCATGCAAATCCCCGACCTCTTAAGTCCCGAAGGTGTGCTTCCTTCTTTGAAGTTCAAGGATAAGAAGCATCTCTTGCAACACCTCTCCGAGCGCGCCGCACAGATCACCCATCTGCCGCAGCAGCGCATCCTGGAGACCCTGACGGAGCGCGAGCGCCTGGGCACCACCGGTGTGGGGCAGGGCATTGCCATCCCGCATGGCCGCCTCACCGATCTGAAAAAGATCACGGGCGTCTTTGCCAAGCTGGAAACGCCAATCGAATACGATGCCGTCGATGGCCAGCCTGTGGACCTCATTTTCATGCTGCTGGCGCCCGAAGGGGCTGGCGCGGATCATCTGAAAGCCCTCGCGCGCGTCTCGCGCCTGCTCCGCAATCAGGCCGCCTGTGATAAGCTGCGCAAGGCGACGACAGGCGAGGAACTCTACGCCATCCTGACGGAGCCGCCGACGGGCGCCAATTCGGTCGCAGCGTAGCCTCTCCTTGCTCGCACTGGGGCGCGGGGTGTATCACCGCGTCGCGCTATAGCTGCAGGCAAGAACGTGACCCCTAGAAACCGTATCCTTGCATTCATCATCGGCGCGATTTTCGTCGCGCTGATAGGCTTTCGTCTCGTGGCCGATTTTCTGGTCGATTGGAGTTGGTTCTCCTCCCTCGACCTGTCCAGCGTCTTCTGGATTCGGGTGATCGCCAGGCTTGCGGTTTTCGCCCTGGTCTTCGCCGCCACCGCTTTGGTCCTTCTGGCCAACGGCCTTGTGGCGCAGCGTACAGCAGGGCTCAGGCCCAGCGTGCGCGCCGTGCCATCGCCGTGGAATGCCATCGAGGGGCTGACCCCGCCAGTGGCGCTTGAGCGCCTCTACCGCACCTTCCCGTGGACGCTGGCGGTGGTCATTGTCGCGCTCGTCCTGGCCGTGTTGGTGGCCGCGTCGGAACTCGGCCAGTGGGATTTGGCCCTGCGCTACATTCATCAGGTTCCTTATGGCCAGAAAGACCCGCTCTTCGGTCTCGACATCGGCTTCTTTCTGTTTTCGCTGCCGGTCTATGAGGCGATCAAGGATTGGCTGCTGTTTGCGCTGACCATCGCCGCCATCCTCTCCGCCGCGATTTATTGGGTGCATGGCGCCATCGTTTTCGATCAACAGCGCCGCGTCATCGCGCCGGCCGCTATTCGTCATGCGTCTGCGCTGCTCGGGCTTTATCTCATCGTCAAGGCGGTCGATTTTTGGCTGACGCGCTTCGGTCTTGTCTATGGCGACAACGGCGTCGTGGTGGGTGCCGGCTATACCGATGTGCACTTACAGATTCCGATTCTATGGACCCTGGTGGTGCTGGCGCTGGCCGGGGCGGTGATCTGCTTTGCCAATCTGGGCTCCAAGAGCCTCAAGCTACCGGCGCTTACTGCGTTGGGCCTGATCGCTTTTTCAGTGGTCATCGCGCCTCTGGTCGGCGGGCTCTATCAGCGCCTTGTGGTCAAGCCGAACGAATTACAGTTCGAATCCCCTTTTATCGCACGCAACCTCGCCATGACGCGCGAAGCCTATGGGCTCAACAACATCGAAGTGAAACCCTTCGTCGCCGACGACAAGCTGAGCTACGCGGGCCTCGATGCCAATCGCTCCACGGTCGATAACATCCGGCTGTGGGATTACGAGCCGCTGCTGGCAAGTTACGCCCAGCTCCAGGAAATTCGTACCTATTACAAATTTCACGATGCCGATATCGACCGCTATTGGCTGAACGGCTCCTATCAGCAGGTGATGACTTCGGCGCGCGAACTCAAATCCTCGCTGCTGCCACCCAACGCCCAAACCTGGGTCAATCTGCATTTGCTCTTCACCCACGGCAATGGCGTGGTGATGTCGCCCGTCACCAAGACGACCACGGGCGGACTGCCAGCGCTTTACATTCAGGATATTCCACCGGTCTCCACGGGCGGTCCCGCTATCACCGAGCCGCGGATTTACTTCGGCGAAGAGCTGGATAGCTACGCCATCGTCAAGGGTTCCAAGCCGGAATTCGATTATCCCAAGGGCGACAATAACGTCTATGTGCAGTATCGCGGCAAGGATGGCGTCGCCATTGGCGGGCTTGCCAACCGGGCACTGTTCTCCTGGTATTTCGGCGACATCAACATTCTGCTCAGCGAATACGTGACGGCTGAGAGCCGCATCGTCTTCCGCCGCAACATCCAAGAGCGGGTGAGCCAGATTGCACCCTTCCTGCAGCTCGACAAGGATCCCTATATCGTCGTAAGCGGCGGGCACCTCTACTGGATGCAGGACGCCTATACCGTCTCGGACGCCTTTCCCTATTCCAAGCATGTCGATGATGGTTCGACCAACTATATCCGCAATTCCGTCAAAGTGGTGATCGACGCTTATAATGGTACGGTCGATTTCTACATCGCCGATGCCACCGACCCGATCATCAAAACCTATGCGCGCATCTATCCCGGGCTGTTCAAGCCGATCACGGCGATGCCGGCCGATCTGCATCATCACACCCGCTATCCCGAAGATATTTTCACCATCCAGTCGGAGATGTATCGCGCCTATCATATGAATACGCCGGAAGTGTTCTATAACCGCGAAGATCTCTGGCAGTTCCCGCGCAAGCCCACCGGCTCGGACGACGATGCGGAAGCCAAAATGGCGCCGTACTTTATCAACATGCGCCTGCCGGGCGAGAAAAAGACCGAATTTGTGTTGATGCTGCCGATGGTACCCAACCAGCGTGACAACATGATCGCCTGGCTGGCGGGGCGTTGCGATCAGCCTGAATATGGCAAGCTCATCGTCTACACCTTCCCGAAAGAAAAACTGGTCTACGGGCCATTCCAGATCAACGCCCTGATCAATCAGAACACAGATGTTTCTCAGCAGATCTCGCTGTGGAACCAGATGGGCAGCCGGGTCATTCACGGCAATCTGCTGGTGGTGCCGGTGGAAAATTCCATCCTCTATGTCATGCCGCTATACTTGCGCGCCGCTTCCGGCCAGTTGCCGGAACTCAAACGTGTGATTGCGGTCTTTAATGGCAAGGTGGTGATGGAAGAAACCTTGGCCAAGGCGCTGGCCGCACTATTCCCGGTGCCTCAAGGCGTGGTGCCAGATCTGGGTACGGGCGCACCGGCGCAAGCCATCTCCGCGCCTTCGGCCGTTGCGCCGGGCACACCGCTCTCCGACACCGCCCGCGCCGCGCTCGACCACTACAACAAAGCGCTCACCAAGCTGAAGGCAGGCGATTGGGCCGGTTTCGGCGCCGAACTCGATGCCATGAAACCAGCGCTGGAAGCACTGAACAAGGCCAAGCATTAGCTGCGCCGGGTGTGCTGCCCCGTGTAGTATTAGCGCGGTGTCAACACCACGCGCTGGGCAAAGGCGGGTTTTTCCTCGCTCATGCGGCGGCCTTGGTAATGCCGCGTGATGCTACCGTCCGCAGCCGGTTCACCCGCTTCGCTTTCCATGATGATGGTGTCGCCCAGGCTGGTCTCGGAGAGGAAGTTCACCTCGTATTCGCCAATGGCGTAGCGGGTGTGGTCGTCGGCGCTCATGGTGTCGGTGAGCCATTGGCCATAACGGGTATTGTTGACATGGCCGTTGACGTCGAGATCGCTGTTGCGCACTTCGAAGCGCGCCGCCTCCGCAAGGTCATGGCGCAGCGGAATGCGGGAGGCGGAAAGCGTCAGATTACCTTCCGCCCGGCACAGTAGATCGAAGGAGACGCGATCGAGCTTCTGCGGTTTGCGGGTATGATAGTCGAGCACCAGCCACGTCGTGGTGGCTTCTCCGATCTTGCGCTCCGCGAGGAAGATTTCAAATTCGCGCAAAGCCATGACGCCGCCGCCGGGGCGACCCCAGGTGTGCAGCGTGACGGTCTCTTCCCATTTTGGCCACTCGCTGATGATCAGTTTCTGGCGTGCCAGCACCCAGATGGTGCCCTTGGCGATGAGGTCCTCAAAACCCCAGCCCGCACTTTTGGCATGCATCCAGGCCGTGTCCTGGAGGAGGTTGAGGAGCCCGAAGAGACTGAGCCGCTTGTTGTGATCGAGCACGATGGTGTTGACGTCGTAGCGCTCGATCCAAACCGGTTTGTCCATCGCGATGCCTGTCTTACCCGTCAGCAACACGTGAACCCAAAGCGCCTGTGCAAACAAGAGTGCCAATTATCGCGTGAGGCAAAAGAAAAGCCGGGATGCGGATCAACCACGCCCCGGCCTGCCTTTGATAATGGTGCGCTCAGGTCTGTTAGTGCAACGACACCGGCGTAAATTCGTTCTGCAGCGCTGCGCCATACGCGGTCGCGTAATTGTCAGTCACGCCCAGCACGCTGCCGTCGGCGGCATGCAGAACAAAAATCTTACCATCCGGCGGCAATTCGATGCCGGGCGGGATCAGCCCAAGGCGGTGCGCCTCGGCACTGCCGGTCGGTTTGATGTAGGCGAGCCGCTCTTCGTCGGAGACGGGTTCGAATTCGATGTCGGTCGTCATTCAGACCTCCTATGCGACGGCGTGCCCGTCTCGATGTGTATGGTACGCACGATTGTGTTGCTCTTGGGGCGTTCGAGTTCGATGCTCAGCAGACCATTCTCTAACGTGGCACCGGTCACTTCGATCCCTTCAGCAAGCACGAAAGCGCGCTGAAACTGTCTGGCGGCTATCCCTCGATGGAGAAAATTGCGGTTTTCCGCGTCCGATTGCTTGCCGCGGATGACGAGTTGGCGGTCTTCCACCGTCACGCTCAGCTCTTCGGTGGTAAAACCGGCCACCGCCAGACTGATGCGCAAGCGATCTTCACCAGCCTGCTCGATATTATAGGGGGGGTAGCCGTCTCCACCGCTTTTGGCGGTACGTTCGAGCAATTGCTCCAAACGCTCAAAACCCAATAGAAACGGGCTGTTAAATACGACGGTCCGATTCATTTCAAAGCCCTCCTTAAGCAGCTTTGGACCCGCGCCCGTTCCTTTAAGGGCCGGAAAGTGTGGCAGCCCGAGATTCGGCACCGCCTGAATGAGAATGTGGGGCGAAGCGGCCCATATTCAAGCTATGGATTGGAACATCGATAACCCAATGGTGCAGAAATGCTCGCGAACGGCTTAGCGTCTCCTGTTGTCGTCCTGGATGACGCGGCGGAAAATCGCTTGCGCATCTTTGTTGCGCCAAAAGCGGTGATTGCGGCACAGCATCGCAGTGAAATTATTCTGGCCCTAGCATCGATAGAATCGGCGCGGCGGGCGGGAAACTTTGTTGTGGGTTATTTTTCCTATGAGCTTGGCTATGCCCTGGAGGGGCGTCTGACGTCCTTACTGCCCTCAGCGGGTGCTGCGCCCCTCTTGTGGTTCGGGGTCTTTGATGCCCCCACGGAGTTGGCTGGCCAAGCCGCCACAGCGGCGCTAGAGCTTGGCCGCGCCTATGCTGGACCCTTGCGGCCCGAATGGGATGAGGCGGCCTATAGCGCCCGCTTTGCTCGTGTAAAGGCCCTGATTGCGGCGGGCGATATCTATCAAGCCAATCTAAGCTTTCGTGCCCACTTTGGTTTTCTGGGCGAACCGTTGGCGCTTTATGCTCGCCTGCGTCAGGCTTCGGCTGCGCGTTATGGTGCCTATATCGCCGATGGCGAGCGCCACATTCTCAGTCTCTCGCCGGAGCTGTTCTTTGATTTGGCGCCCGATGGCCGCATCACCGCCAAGCCGATGAAAGGCACCGCAGCCCGCGGCGATATAGTCCAACGCGATATGCTGGCGCGCGAGGGGCTGCAGGAAAGCACCAAGAACCGCGCCGAGAATCTGATGATTGTCGATCTCTTGCGCAACGACCTCAGCCGCATTGCCGAGCCCGGCAGCGTGGCCGTCCCCAGCCTCTTTACGGTGGAAACCTATCCGACGTTGCACCAGATGGTCTCCACAGTCACCGCCAAGCTTCCGTCTGCGACCACCGTTGAGGCTCTGCTGCGGGCGCTGTTTCCCTGCGGCTCGATCACCGGGGCGCCGAAAATTCGCGCCATGGAAGTGCTGGCTGGCCTGGAGCAAAGCCCGCGCGGAGTCTATTGCGGTGCTATCGGCTGTTTCGCCCCCGACGGCAGCGCCCGTTTCAATGTCGCGATCCGCACCCTGACGATTGCGGCCGGGCAGGGCGAACTCGGCATCGGCGGCGGGGTGGTGCAGGACTCCGAGGCCACCAGTGAATATGCCGAGGCTTTGCTTAAGGCGCGTTATTACGTGGCAGGCCGCCGCCCGCTGGAATTGATTGAGACTTTGCGCTGGTCGCGTGCGGAGGGCTTCGTGCGCGGCGATCTCCATTTGGCCCGGCTGGCGCGCTCGGCCAAGGCGCTGGGTCTATCCTTTGATGCAGCCCGCGCCCGCGACGTGTTGGACGAAGCCACCTTCGCTTTGGCTTTGCCTGAGCAGGAGCCTCGCGCGCACCGCCTTCGCCTCACCTTGGACGAGGCAGGTGAAATCGCCTGCGTCACGGCCCCGCTTAGTGCCACCAAAGCATTGTGGCGCTGCACGGTGTCGCCGGAGCCCCTCAACAGCAGCGATGCGCTGGCGCGGCACAAAACCAATTGGCGCGATCTCTACGAAGGCGAAGCCGCGCGGCTCTGTCCGCCCTTTGACGAGGTGCTCTTTCTCAACGAGCGCGGCGAAGTGGTCGAGGGTAGCCGCACCAATATTTTCGTCGAGCGCAATGGCGTTTTGCTGACGCCGCCATTGGATGCTGGCGCTCTCGATGGGGTACTGCGCCAATCCCTTATCGCCGAAGGAAGCTGCCGTGAAGCCGTTCTGCTGCCGGAGGATTTGTCCGGCGGATTCCATCTCGGCAATTCGCTGCGGGGATTGATAAAGGCAAGTTTCTGATCAGGCCGCGGCCTTCGCCGCCAGGGCGCAGATCAGCCCGAGGGTTTCGGGCAGTACCCAGCCGCCTGCTTCCACCAAGCGCGCCGCGCCTGCGTCTTCCACACTGACCACAGACAAAGGCCGCCGTGCTATGCGTTGGCGCAGCCTTGCCGCCATCGTCGCAGGCTCAAAATCTTCGACACTGGCGAGAACCGTTTCGCCGATCTGCGCCGCCGCATCGCGGTCATCCAATTGCACCAGAAGATCATCATAAGCGCTGGGCGCATAGCGCTTACGCAGCAAAAAACGCGCCCCCACGCCACCACCGGCAACCACCACCAGACCGCCGCCGAGCAACAGGGTTTGCCGCCGCGAGAGTGTCTTCATTTGAGGACGCCTTTCAAATGATCGGCCAAGCGCAGTGCCAGTGCCAAGAGATTGACGGTCGGATTGGCGGCGCCATAGGTCGGGAACACCGCACTGCCTGCCACATACAAATTGGCCACGCTATGGACCTTCAGATTGGCATCGACCACGCCCGTTTTGGGATCGGCGCTCATGCGGGCGGTGCCCATATGGTGGTTGCCCCAATCGAGACTGGCGAGCCAGTCCGCGCGCCCCGTCTGGTTGAGTTTGATCATGCCGATGCGTGCCGCCAGCAACTGGCGCCCGAGTTCTTTCAGCGTCAGGCGCAAGCGATCGAAATCGGCATCGGCAATCTTCATGTGCAGCTTAGCCTTGGGCATGCCAAGCGCGTCGCGTTCGCTATCCAGAGTAAAGCGGCGCTCGGGATCGGGCGTGATCTCCATGCCGCAGCCAAGCGAATAGGCCACTGCATGCGAGGCATTGACATCCAGCGCATTGGCCGTGGCTGCCACCGCAGCTCTGCCGAAATCGTCAAGTTCGGCTTTGCTATCCACCGTGACGGACGAGGCCATCACATCATGAGCGCGCCGATAGGCCTCGCTGGGAAAGAAACCGGCGCGCACAATGGCGCCATTCACCGGTTGAGCGGCGCCATAATAGGGGGCAAGCCTGCCGTCGAAGAGGATGATGGTGGCGCTGTCGCGCGGTGTGGGATGGTCGGCAAAAAAGCGTCCCACCATGTCGTGGCTGTTACCGACGCCGGCGCTGCGCACATCGTTGGAAGCCAGCAAAAGGCGCGCGCTTTCGATGGCCCCTGTCGCCAGCACTGCGGCTTTGGGCCTCACTTTGAATTTTTTGCCATTCAGCGTCGCGACATCGATCTCGGCAATCTTGGAGCCGGATTTGTCGAGGCCCAGCCGTGTGACATTGGCCTGTAGATAAACGCTGAGATGCGGCACCTTCTTGAGTTCGGGTGCATAGCGTTCGCCAAAATGCGTCGGCAGGATGCCGTCCCGGGTTTTGGAAAATTGAAAAAAACGGGTCGTCACCCCACCAGATGCCAGCGGTACGGGCGCACCCAGAGCGGCGGCGTAATCGGCGGCGCGGTCATAAAGCAGCGTGCCCGCTTCGCACAGCGAATGGGCCTTTACGAAATAGCGGTCGATATCCTTCTTGGTGATCGGCCAGCCCGAATAGGCCAGCCAGCTGCGGGCCTCAAAATCGATGGCGTCCAGCGGGCGGCACCAGCCACCCCAATGATTCGAACTGCCGCCGAGATAGCGCAGGCGCGAGGCTTCGAGTGTGAGATAGGGTGCGCCGGTTTTGGGCCCCTCATAAAGCGCCTGGGTCTTGGCCTCGAAGGTCATGCCGCCGCTTTCGAGCAGCACCACGCGCAGCCGCGTGTTGGCCAGCGCCAGGGCCATGGAAATGCTGACCGGGCCACCGCCGATGAGAACCAAATCCGCGTCAATAACGGTGCCCGAGGGCACCGTCCGGGCGTCGATGAATGCAGCCACTATGCTTGCCTTTCCATGGGTGCCGACTCCGGCAAGCCGTGTTCAGATTAGCGGCCAGGAGTCCCCAAGTCTTGCCCAGTTTGTAACAGCGGCGCGCGTTTCCAGCATCCGTCGTGAAGGCAGAAAATGTGCGTTGGTGCTAACAGTTCCGCGAGATCGCGCGGAGCGTAAAGCTGTCGCTGATGCTCGCGAGGGCACCTTGCGGATTGTCGAGAATGCTTTGCGCATCCAGACTGAGAATGCGATAGCCCAGCAGTCGCAGAGCTTGGCGGCGCTCGAGATCGTCGGTGCTGTCCTGTGCTGGTGTGACTTCGAGCAGAAGTTTGGCATCGGGGCAAAGAAAGTCGACCAGATAGGGCCCGGCCAGCTGGCGCAGCTGAAAGCGCAAACCACGAATCTCCTGGTCGCGCAGCAACGGCCACAACCTGCGTTCGGCAGCGATTTTGAGGGCGTCGGCGGGCGGCGCTTCAGGCTCGCTGGAATCCCTGGAGTGCGTCTTCGCAAAGCCTGCTTTTTTGAAGCCGCTGCGTTTCAGCCCCTTGCTGCCTTGACTAAGGCCGGTGCGGCGCTGAAGCGGTTTTTTTCGTTCAAGCACAGCATGAGTCCAAAGAAGCCCAAGCCAGAATAGCACGCCAAATGCGCGCTGCGAGAGGTATGGATTTATTCTGATATTTTGAGAAATGCCCGGCCTGGTCGCTACGCGACACCGCCGTGGCAACCTCCGCTGCTACACAGTGGAGGTTGGTGGAGCCAAGCGGGATCGAACCGCTGACCTCCTGCATGCCATGCAGGCGCTCTCCCAGCTGAGCTATGGCCCCAATTAATTCCCCGGTCGTGGGGGACCGGGTAGATACACTATCTTTCGTCTTTTTCAATATCCGCGTCGATTATGCCGCTGACATCGTCTTCGTCTTCTTCGACTTCTTCGAGCAGGGTGTCGTCACCCTCATCGTCGACGTCTTCGTCCACGATATCTTCGAGGGCCGCATCTTCGCTCACCACCGACATACCAGCGTCGGCGGGGTCGGCTTCGTCGGCCACCACTTCGTCATCGCCGTCTTCGTCACCGACAACAAGCTCGGGCTCATTGTCGACTTTCTCGACGATGGCATCGTCGTCTTCGGTCTCGGCGACCTCTTCCTCTTCGTCGTCTTCGGCCTCCCGGGTGACAGGAGCGGCGACAGCAGCTTCGGGCTGACGCGGACGGCGCTGCTTATACATGGCCTCCGGCTCGAAGCTATAACTGCACTTCGGGCACTCGATGGGCCGCTTGGAGAGGTCGTAGAAACGGGCGGCGCAACTCGGACAAACGCGCTTCGTTCCAAGATCAGCTTTGACCAATGTCTGCAATCCTGTTCGGTTCCGGAAGGGGGGGTCGTTTGCCACGGTTAGCGCGGCCTGTCAAAGGTATTGAAGCGGCAAAATCGCCCGGAGGTCAAAAAGCAGCCTTCGCCGGACCTTGACGGGGCCGCCGGTTGCGCTAGGCAAGCCCATCGCATCCGGAGATTTGCCATGACGCACGCCGCCATCCCGTCGAAGGCTAACCCCCTCAAGGGTTGCCCATCGCCTGCGCTCAAGGGCACGGCCACGGTTCCGGGCGACAAGTCTATCTCCCACCGTTCCTTGATTTTGGGTGGTATGGCGCTGGGCGAAACTACGATTACCGGGCTTTTGGAGGCCGAAGACGTCCTGAATACCGCCCAAGCGGTCCGCGCCTTGGGGGCAACGGTGGTCCGCCAGGCCCCCGGCGTCTGGACGGTCCACGGCACCGGCGTGGGCGGCTGGCGCGCTCCTGAGGATGTGCTTGATTTCGGCAATGCGGGAACCGGTTCCCGCTTGATGATGGGGGCGATTGCCACCACCCCGTTAACGGCGGTGTTTACAGGCGATGCTTCGCTGCGCAAACGGCCGATGGGGCGGGTGCTGCAGCCCTTGAAGCTGTATGGCGCTGAATACGACACCCAGCCCGGCGGCCTGATGCCGGTCACCCTGAAAGGGGCGGCCCAGCCGCTCCCCGTGCATTACCATGTGCCCATGGCATCGGCCCAGGTGAAGTCGGCCATGCTGCTGGCGGCCCTGAACGCCCCCGGCACCTCGCGCATTTCGCAGACGACACTCACGCGTGACCACACTGAAAAGATGCTGGCCGCTTTCGGTGCTGAAATCGCCGTCGAACCGCTGACTGCGGGTGGCGAAGCCATTCTGGTGACGGGCGAAGCCGAGTTGAAAGGCATTCGCATAGCGGTACCGGGCGATCCCTCCTCAGCGGCTTTCCCCCTGGTGGCTGCGTTGCTGGTGCCGGGTTCGGAGATTGTGCTGAACGCGGTGATGCTCAATCCGCGCCGCACCGGCCTGTTGGCCACGCTGCAGGAAATGGGTGCCGATCTCGACATCCGCAACGAACGCGATGCGGGCGGTGAACGGGTGGGCGATCTCATCCTGCGCGCCTCACATCTGAAGGGTATCGTAGTGCCGCCTGCGCGCGTGCCCGACATGATCGACGAATTTCCCATCCTCGCGGTGGCGGCAGCCTTCGCGGAAGGCCAAACTGTGATGCGGGGCCTGGAAGAATTGCGCGTCAAGGAAAGCGATCGTCTGGCTGCCATCGTGGCGGGTTTGCGTGCCAACGGCGTCAGGGTCGAAGAAAGCGAAGATGGCATGATTGTGCAGGGCATGGGCCCCGGCGGTGTTCCCGGCGGTGGCACGGTCACCACCCATCTCGATCATCGCATCGCCATGGCGTTTCTGGTGATGGGCTTGGCCGCCAAGGCCCCCGTGACCGTTGACGACGCCACCATGATCGCGACAAGCTTCCCGGCGTTCGAAATGTTGATGGGCGGCTTGGGGGCCTTGTTCGAACCGGCCTAACCTTCGCCCAGGATTGTTTCTGCCGCCGCGGAAGCTTCCGCGATGGCGATGCTAACAGGGGCGGGCGATGCGCGAACGGCACGGGTTTGAGGGCATTCTGGAATCCATTCTGTTCAAATCCCGCTGGCTATTGGCGCCGTTTTATCTCGGCCTGGTTGGCGCCTTGGTGATGTTGCTCGGCAGTTTCGGCTATGAGCTTTATGTCTCGGTTTTTGCGCATTTCGCGCTCGATCCCGAGCATGTCATTTTGATGGTGCTGACGCTCATCGATCTGTCGCTCGCCTCCAACCTCGTCATCATTGTGATCTTTTCCGGCTACGAGAATTTCGTTTCCAAGATCGATACCCATGGCAATGCCGACCGGCCAAGCTGGATGGGCACGCTCGATTTCTCGGGCCTCAAGATGAAACTGATCGGCTCCATCGTGGCGATTTCGGTGATCTCGTTGCTGCGGGCTTTCATGGAAATCGCCAAGACGGGCGGCGAGCTCAACGAACCTAAAATGAAGTGGCTGGTGCTGCTGCACCTGACCTTCCTGGCCTCGGGTGTGCTGTTCGCCTTCATGGACTGGATCGCCTCCAGAACAGAAGCCAGCAGCAAAAAGCACCACCTGCATCCGGAGCCGTAGGGTCACTTGCTCCATTGTCTTGGGCGCGATATGGAGCGCCATGACCATCATCATCGCCGTTGACGGCACCGCGGCTTCCGGAAAAGGCACGCTCGCCAAGAAATTGGCGGCCCATTACGGTTTTCATTATCTGGATTCCGGGGCGCTTTACCGGCTGGTGGCTTTGGGCGTGGCAGAGGCGGGGGGCGATCCCAACTGCGAAGCCGATGCGTTGGCCGTCGCCCGCGCCCTTGATCCAGCCCGCGCCAACGATCCGGCCATCCGCACCGCCGCGATGGGAATAGGAGCCTCGATTGTCTCCGCTCATCCCGCCGTCCGGGCGGCTTTGCTGGATTTTCAGCGTGCCTTTGCCCGCCAAGCCCCCGGTGCGGTGATCGATGGCCGCGATATCGGCACCGTCATCTGCCCGGCGGCGACGGCCAAACTGTTCGTCGATGCGGTCCCGGCGGTACGGGCCCACCGCCGCTGGCTGGAGCTGAAATCCAAGGGCAGGCCCCCCGCGGAGGCCGAAGTTCTGGCGGACATCCTGGCCCGGGACGAACGCGACAGGAGCCGCACCGTCTCCCCCCTGGTACCCGCGGCGGATGCGGCCTTGCTCGACACCTCACAAATGGGTATAGACGCGGCGTTCGCGGCAGCCCTTGCCTTGGTTTCGCCCAAGGTCGAGAACGCGCTGATCTCGCCAGCCTAGGGGTTCAGGAGACCCGGCAGCGCAGTATCAGCCTCCCGAACTTATCTGTCCTAACCCACCGCTATGCGGGCGCTCGCGCCCGTGTGGAAGTCCGACGGAGCGATCCGGTTCGGCATACGTTGTTTTGAAAGCCTAGAAACCATGGCCCGCCATCAAAATTCCGTCACCAAAATCCGTGACGAATCCATTTCCAGTCCGAGCCGCGACGATTTCGCGAGCATGCTCGAAGAGAGCTTCATCACCCAGTCGCCTGCCGAAGGCTCCGTCATCAAGGGCCGCATCGTCTCGATCGAGAATGATTTCGCCCTCATCGATGTCGGTCTGAAGACCGAGGGCCGCGTCAGCCTCAAAGAATTTGCCATGCCCGGCCTGACCCCCAAAGTCGCCGTTGGCGATGAGGTTGAGGTCTATCTGGAGCGTGTCGAGAATGCGCTGGGCGAAGCCGTCCTGTCGCGTGACAAGGCCCGCCGTGAAGAAAGCTGGGTCCGTCTCGAGAAGGCCTTCACCGATCAGGCGCGCGTTCAGGGCGTCATCTTCGGCCGCGTCAAGGGTGGCTTCACCGTCGATCTCGACGGCGCCGTGGCCTTCCTTCCGGGTTCCCAGGTCGATGTGCGCCCGATGCGCGATGTCGGCCCGCTGATGAACCAGCCGCAGATGTTTCAGATTTTGAAGATGGATCGTCGCCGCGGAAATATCGTGGTGTCGCGTCGTGCGGTTCTCGAAGAGCGCCGCGCCGAAGAGCGGACTTCGCTGGTCGCCTCCTTGCAGGAAAAGCA
>JAATGP010000036.1 GCA_015654635.1 Alphaproteobacteria bacterium
ACCGCATCGAGAATGCATTCTGCCGTCTCAAAGACTTCCGGCGTATCGCAACTCGCTATGACAGGCTCGCCAGGAACTACCACGCTTCCGTATGCCTCGTGGCCGCCATCGTCT
Source organism: Alphaproteobacteria bacterium (assembly GCA_015654635.1). Classification (GTDB taxonomy): domain Bacteria; phylum Pseudomonadota; class Alphaproteobacteria; order Micropepsales; family Micropepsaceae; genus Rhizomicrobium. Next base: position 115 of record JAATGP010000036.1, read on the forward strand.
GGTGGATTTAATGAGTCTCGGCCCTAGAAGCGTTAAATATCAAGCACTCGTCATCGAAGCTGGCGCCACGCGCTGCGAAGTGAGAGTGGGGCGCACAGCATGATTGTCGTTGGAGGTGTGTATCAAGAACGATGCCGCTTCCCACATTGGGATCGCATCTTCGGTTCAGGACTGCGTGCAGCCCTCGCTCTAAGTGAACTCGTCCCTGGTATTAAGTTCCACGGGTATGTGCCTGAAACATTGGCGGACGACGTTGCCGCAACGCTGGCTCCTTTTGGTATCGTTAATCGGTTGCAGAGATCCAAAGTCGCTTTCACTTTCAACTACCTTAATCCCTTCGACAGATTGGGCTTTGTTCCCGAGGAGTGGGAACGAAGTGGTCCGTTATGCATCGAAGGTGAAACCGACGCCGCGCTACGTTTTGGGTTAATGGAAGGTGACGTTGTAGTAAAGGCTCGCCGAGCTGTGTACGACCCCCAGTCACCTAAACCGACGAGCTTCAGCGCAAGTGGCTCCGAAGCTGACGAACTTGTTATTGTTACAACAGCATACGAACTTCTCGTTCTTGCGGACGTGGAGCCGCCGGAAGTTGGCAAGCCAGTTGGAACAGAGAAAATACAGCAGGCCCTGGCTCAACTAAACGACACGGAGAAAGGCCTACAGGCTGTTGTCCTCAAAGATGGCCTTGGGGGGCTAAGACTTTACTTTGGGGACGACTTGGGGCCACCGATTCAAACCTATGCAGCCGAGAGTTACTTCCGGATCGGTGGTGGTGACATTATTGCGGCAGGGCTCGCATATGCTTGGGCACAACAGCGCCTTCCGCTCGATGAGGCTGCAGATTTCGCCGCCCGCTGTCTTGCGTTCGCTGTGGAAGGGCCCCGCCTTCCACTCGATGCTGCAGGCGTCGCCGCGGTTGCATTAGCCCCTGCCCCTCCCCTGCAGAAACTTAGGATTGTAGGCGGCGATACTCTCGAACTCCAGGTCCTAGCGCTTCATGCGCAATCGTGGATCAAAGAAATTGGAGGAGAGGTGACAATCGACGACGAAATAGATGGACAGCACACAACTCTACTCCTGGTGGGAGAACCTCCCCGGCATGACGTGCTTGAGCGCTTGATCCATGCCGCCCACAACGGCCCGTGCGTCGTCTATTGGCCCAACGCGCATTTGGGCGAAGTACAAGCTTGCTTCGGCGACGTCGTACACACGCGTGACTTCTCCAGTGCGCTCTATCGCGCCATGCGGATGTCTTCGAGATGAGAAAGATGGGGGAAAAGCCTGCATTGAGGCGTGCTGAGCTCAACAGTCGCTTCCCAGATCCGAATCCTGAACTCGTTGCAGCCGCGATCCGTGAAGCAAAAACAGCGTGGAGTCGCTTCATGGATTTTATTGAACCACGTACTCACACAAGATGGGTGTTCCGCGGATGTGGCTCCGCAAATTACAGGCTCGCGCCATCCGTAGGACGTAGTCCCTCATATAGTCAAGAATCTGAGATTAATCTTTTTCGCGCCTTCCAGCGATCAGCCGGTCAGTTTGCCAACATAGCACCCAGCAACGATTGGGAATGGCTTGCGCTGGCGCAGCATCATGGCTTGCCCACACGTCTCTTGGATTGGACTACGAACCCTCTTGTCGCGTGCTTTTTTTGCTGTTTTAGGGACAGAACGAGAGGACGCTGTTATCTACTCCCACAACATTCTGGACGAGGAAGTAATTGATGCCCGGGCACAGCCAGATCCATTTACTCTCTCAGATGTGTGCTTTTTGTTGCCGACTCAGAACGTGCGAAGAATTGTCAGTCAACGTGGCCTATTCTCCGCACATGGCAAGCCAGCACAGCCGTGGACATCAGGTGTGATCGAAGGGAATACGTTTGTTATCCCGCAGTCTGTTCGCACTCGCTTCCGGCGCCAGCTGTTTAAGCTTGGCATCGACGATGCTCACATCGGCGCTGATCTCGATGGGCTCTGCCGAACACTGCGGTGGCGCTATGAGGCGCGGATTGGTATCGGTGCCATTGTGATCGGGTGAACCTATGAACGAAGACATAGGCCCGGAATGGGCGAGGCGGGAGATCGCTCAGAAAATTCGGCAACAAGATCTTTGGCAGTCTGAGGCCGGAGAGCGGTTACGGAAACTATTTCCCGAAACCAAAAACGACAATCTTGAAGTCCTCGAAGAGGAAATCCTGCTAGATGGTAAGCTATTTAGTAGTTCCGTTGTGTGGCATGTCACCCTCATTTTGCCAAATTTGGAGGGTTCGTCCTTAGTTTCAGCAGAGACATTCCCTGGCATTTTTCGTGGACATTTTGAGAACGACATTCCCGTTCTTGATAGCCTAGATGTGGACTTTGGTTCGCTCTCCCAGCCCCAGCCGCCCAGTGAAGATAATGGTGCTTTGCCGCGTTCACGCGCGCCCCGCAGACGCCAGCGTCGCTGAAACGATCCACATGGCCCATTGGGCAATATGTTGGCCTGAAATTAATGAATCCGGACAAAATTTCGATATCGTGTCTTCGATTGATGAACGGCAGCTCGCCCACAACCATAATTGGGAGTTATGATCAGCTCCCAGATGCGCGGGACTGAAAGCGAACATGTGGCCCGCGTGGTCACGTCGCTTTGGATCACTACGGCAGCGGACTGCTGAACTGTCCGCAAAGACGCGAGAAAATGAGAAAATGCGCGTAGGGTAGCAAAAAGGGTCCACTTCCCCTTGCCCCTTCACATGGGGACAAGGGGGGCTGGGAGCAACATCAAACCTATTGGCGCGGCGTGAGGAGATTTTCCAGGCCAATGTTGCGGTACATCTCGCGGCGCATCCGGTCGGCGACGGCGTTGACGATCTCGGCTCCGTCTTGTGACGGATCCACGTGAACGCGGAACGGACGTTTGCCAAAGGGTGTTCCCACGACTTGTACGATTTGACGGGCGACCTCTGCCGGATCGGCATCGGAAGGCTCCAGTGCGGCCAACCCCTTGAGCGCTTTATCTGCGATACCGACATAGGGACCGGTTTCATATTCAGCAGCACGTTCCGTATCTGCCGGTTTGCCGGAATGGGCGAAGTGGTTGGTCCCCTTTGTGAAGGCGCCGGGCACCATGATGGTGGTCTCGATTCCCCACAGCGCCAGTTCGGTCGAATAGGACACGGCAAGCGCGTCCATTGCGGCCTTCGCGGCGAAATAGGGCGACAAGAACGGCGGTGTGCCGCCACGCGTCGATGACGACCCCACCCAGACCAGCAGGCCCCGTCCTTGCTTGCGCATATGCGGCAGCGCTGCACGGTTGACACGCTGGGTGCCGAGCACATTCACATCATATTGCTGCATGAATTGCTCTGGCGTGAAGGCTTCTGCAGGACCGAACACCATGTGCCCAGCATTGTGGACAATGGCGTCGAGACGGCCCGCCTCCTTCAAAATGTGCGCGACACCCGTCTCGGCGGAGCTATCGGATTGAACATCCAGTTCGGCGGTGCGCAGATCGGCGCCTTCGGCCTTGGCCCATGCCGCGATTTCGATAACGCGCGGAGCGTTCTTACCTACCGTCTCGCGCATGGTGGCGTAGACGGTGTGACCGGCCTGGGCCAACGCCTTGGCGGTCATCAGACCGAAACCAGAAGAGGCACCGGTGACGAGAATAACCTGTTTGGACATAGCGGTATTCCTTTCCATTAGAATTGATTGCAGCGGCCGGATTAATCAGATGATCCCGCCGTTGGCCCGCAGCGTCTGGCCGTTGATCCAGGCACTGTCCGGACCGGCCAGGAAGGCGACGGCAGCGGCGATGTCTTCGGGCTGACCGAGGCGCTCCAGCGGCGCCATCTTGGCAAGACGGTCGATGACCTCCTGCGGCTTGCCGTCGAGAAAAAGCTTGGTTGCTGTCGGTCCCGGTGCAATGGCATTGACGGTGATGTTACGGCCGCGCAGCTCCTTGGCGAGGATGCTGGTCATGGCTTCTACGGCCGCCTTGGTGGCGGCGTAGACGCCATAGGTCGGCTGCAACAATCCGGTCACGCTAGACGAAAAGTTGATGATCCGCCCATCGTTGCGCAGGCGTTTGGCGGCTTCGCGCAAGGTGTTGAAAGTGCCCGTCAGGTTCACAGCGATCTGGCGCGCGAACAGGGCGTCGTCACTATCCGCGATCGTTGCCAGCTTCATGATGCCGGCGTTGTTGACGAGAACGTCCACGCCGCCGAATGCTGCCTCTGCGGAAGCAAACATCCGGGCGACTTGGGCCGCGTCCGAAATATCCGCCTGTGCGGCAATGGCGTGACCGCCAGCGCTTTCGATCCGCCGCACCAGAGCATCGGCCGCAGCCGCCGAGCCCGCATAATTGACGACAACCATGAAGCCGTCACGCGCCAAGCGTTCCGAAACCGCTGCACCGATGCCGCCTGCGGCGCCGGTCACGAGGGCAACCTTGTTGGGGATTTGGGCCATTGTCTTTCTCCTTTTTCCACCCTCAATGGGTGTGAGGAGACAATGACTGTTTGAACGATAGTAATAATCATGCATAATCCGGCATCGTTATCCGATGGGCCGAATAATGGATCGCTTCGACGCCATGCGCGTCTTCACCCGCATCGTCGAACGCGGCAGCTTTACCAAGGCGGCCGATGATCTTGGTTTGCCGCGTTCGTCGGTGACCGACGCCGTGAAGGGATTGGAGGCGAGACTAGGGGTGCGGCTGCTCACCCGCACGACTCGCCATGTGGCACCGACTCTGGATGGGGAGGCTTATTACCGGCGGTGCGTCGCTTTGATTGCCGACCTTGAGGATGCGGAGAATGCTTTCGCTGGCGTCAAACCCAGCGGGCAGGTTCGCATCGATGTTCACGGCACCCAGGCGCGGCATTTTCTGCTGCCCGATCTGCCGCGCTTTCTCGAAACCTATCCCGGCATCCGCCTTCATATCGGCGAGGCCCACCAAGCGCTCGACATGGTGCGCGAAGGCTTCGACTGCATCTTGCGCGCAGGCAGGCTGGCCGACACGCCGCTCATTCGTCGCAAACTGGCCGAGTTAAAGCGCGGAACCTTTGCCAGCCCCGGTTATATCGCGCGCTTTGGTGTGCCGCGAACGCTGGACGACCTGGATAACCACCGCATCATCGGTCTGTTCGCGCCTGATGCCGCCATCGTCAGTCCTTTTGTCTTCGAGGATGGTGGCACGGAACGCAAGCTCACACCGCCATCGGTGGTGACCGTCACGGGAGCCGAGACCAACGTCGCCTGCGCCTGCTTGGGGCTCGGCCTCATTCAGGTGCCCCGCTACAGGGTCGCGCCGGAGGTCGCAGCCGGAACCCTGGTCGAGGTACTGGCTGAGTATCCTCCTGCCCCGCTCCCTGTTCATGTCCTCTATTCCCATACGCGTCAGCTCTCACCGCGTGTCCGCGTCGTCATCGACTGGATGGCGGAGCGCTTTCGCGTTGTTGCCAACGGCTGAGAGTACGGGTCGGCGGGCGGCAATAATCAAATCGCCGGCGCACGCATCCCGTCTGGGTGGGAAGACGATTCCGGCAGGGCTTAAACCAGACGCTGTCATCAAACCGCATCGTGAAAAATGATCCCGATGGTGTGGCGGGTGCCCGAGCGCAGGCGGCTGACGCCGTGGCGGAGATTGACCCGATAGGTACCTTTTGTCCCCCGCACCGGCCGATTATGAACGGCAAAGGCGACAGCATCGCCCTGGCGAAGTGGCACGACCTCGACGCGGCTCTGCATACGCGGGCGTTGCTCGGCCAAAACAAATTCGCCCCCGGTAAAATCCACGTCGGGTTCTGAAAGCAGGATCGCGACTTGAATTGGAAAGACGAGATCGCCGTAAAGGTCTTGGTGCAGGCAATTATAGTCACCCGGCCCATATTGCAGCAGCAGCGGCGTCGGACGGGTCTGGCCGGCATCGTGGCATTGCGCGAGAAACGCAGCATGCTCACCAGGATAGCGCCGATCGATCCCCATCCGCTGGTTCCAGCCATTGGCAAGACCCGCCAAATGCGGATAGAGCGTCGTCCTGAGACTGGCGACGAGATCCGGCAGCGGGTAACGGAAATAGCGATATTCGCCTTTGCCAAAGCCATGCCGTGCCATGACCACGCGGCTTCGAAAGGGACTGTCCTCCGCATAGAGGCTGGCCATGGCGCGACAGTCCTCGGGCGAAAGCAGCTCCGGCAGAACGGTGCAGCCATAGCTGTCAAGGTCGCTGGTGTGGGCTTGCCAGTCATAAGCGGCAACCCTTGCCTCCGCAGGTCTATCCGTGGAGGCAAGGCGGTGCGATAAGGATGGCGGGTTCACGCCGCAGCTTCCTTATCGATCAGCGCGCGCTTGCGCTCGACACCCCAACGATAACCTGCCAGCGAACCGTCGTTGCGCATCACCCGGTGACAGGGAACCGCCAGGGCGAGAGGATTGGCGGCGCAGGCGCTTGCAACGGCGCGCACCGCTCCCGGCGCACCGATACGCTGGGCGACGTCTGTGTAGGTCGTGGTGGTGCCGGCGGGGATTGCGCGCAGCGCCGTCCAAACACGACGCTGGAAAGGCGTTCCGCGCAAATCAAGCGGCAGGTCAAGACCTGCGGCCGGCTTGTCCACGAAGCGGATGACCTTTTTAAGATCGGCCCGGACGGCGCTTTCGTCGTGCGACAGCCTGGCCCCTGCAAATCGGGTTGCCAGATCGGCTTCCAGCTCGTCCTTGTCGGTGCCGATCAGAATGGCACAGACGCCGCGGGTGCTGCGCGCAACCAGAATCTGGTCCAGCGGGCTTTCACCAATGGCAAAGGCAATAGCCTCTGCCGCGGTCCCGGCAGAGGTCGAACCGGTGCTCGGCACGGATCCATCTTGGGCAATCATGAAGGACATGGGACTAACTCCTTGCTCTGTCTTCGTGCAGGAAATTAGTGCGTGCCTTCTTGCGCTAAACTCCGCTCCTTGCTTTTGAATCGAGAATGGTCCGGCCTTCTTACGCAAGGCGCCTAATCCCGCTGTCGGCGAGAACAAACCTCTCGCCCGTCTTGAAGCAGAGCCCGATGTCACCGCTCTCAAGCAGCTCCCAATCGGCACGCCCCTCCGCAACGGATTGTGCGATCCATGCCATCACCACTGCCTTGCCGCAATCCACAAAAGGCGCGTGCGCGTTGCTGCCGCCAAGCCTGTGCCCGGCAGCGCGCCGCCTCACCGTGCCACCCGGAATGTCAGGTTGATCCGCTGGCGCCCCATCGTCTCGTGATTGCCATCCTTCAACGCCGCCACACCATGATAGCGAAGGCGCGCCGAACCACCCCACACCACGATATCACCATGCAGCACTCTGAATTTCCGCACCGGCCCAGTGCGCTTCAGCCCGCCGAACTGGAAAGTCGCTGGCAAGCCCAACGAAACCGAGACGATCGGATGGCCGAAATCACGCTCGTTGCGATCCTGGTGCAGCGACAGCCGCGCGCCGGGCTCGTAGCGGTTGATCAAACAAGCATCAGGGCGAAAATCCGTATAACCCCCTTCGTCCGCCGCCGCACGCGCAAGCGTGAGGAAACCGTCAGGCATGGCCGGCCAGGGACGGCCGGTCACAGGATCGATCGGATCATAGCGATAGCCGCTCCGGTCGCTGACCCAGCCGGCCGCGCCACAATTGGTCATCGCAACCGACATGCGGTAGCCACCCGGCGTCACCATATGCCGGAACGGCGAGGCCGCTATGACGGCATCCAGCGCTGCCAACAGGATCGTTTCGAATGGCAGCGCTCTGGCGCGCAGCAGCACAGCGCCTTCCGCCAGGCTCTCCCGCCGCGGGGTCGTCAGGGGGGCAAACAGATCGTCCATGGCCAAAGCCTTGATCGAAGAGGGCGGATAGTCCGCTATTTTGCGCTGTTACCGCGTTCGCGATCAAGCAGAACACGCTTGCGCTCGACACCCCAGGCATAGCCCGACAGCGCGCCGTCATGGCGGATCACGCGATGGCACGGAATGGCGACCGCGAGGTTGTTGGCGGCGCACGCTCCGGCAACCGCACGAACGGATTTGGGCGACCCGATGCGCCGTGCAACCTCGGCATAGGACACCGTCTCGCCGACAGGGATGTCGCGCAGCGCCTGCCAGACGCGCCTCTGGAACACCGTGCCGCGGACATCGAGCGGCAGATCAAGGCCGATCCCAGGCGTTTCGATGAAGCCAATGATCCGGGCTATCAGAGCCTCATAGGCGGGATCGGCGCCGATCAGCTGCGCTTTCGGGAAACGATCCTGGAGATCGCGAACCAGCACGTCCGGGTCGTCACCGAGCAGGATCGCTGCCACGCCCTTCCTGCTCGAAGCGACAAGGATAGCCCCAAGCGAGGTTTGTCCGACAGCGAATTTGATCTCTTCGTTGGCGCCGCCGGTTCGGTATTGCGATGGCGTCATGCCCAGCATTCCGGTCGATTGCTCGTAGAAACGCCCGCTGGAATTAAAGCCCGCATCATAAATCGCCGCGGTGACGGTGCTGCCCGCCGCCAACCCCTCGCGCACCTTCCTGGCGCGATGGGCGGCGCCATAATCCTTTGGCGTAAGGCCGGTCGCTGCCTTGAACAAGCGGTGGAAATAACTCGGACTGCGGCCGGCCGCGTCCGCGAGCTGTTCCAGCGAGGATTCTTCTTCGCTTTCCTCGATGAGGCGGCAGATCTTCGCCACCAACGCTGCATTTTCCGCCTCCATCGTCGGTCCGTCCGGATTGCACCGCTTGCAGGGACGGAACCCGGTCGCCCTGGCGTCCTTGATCGTGTCGTGGAGCTGGACATTCTTCGGGTTGGCGGTGCGCGACGGGCAGGAGGGCCGGCAATAGACGCCGGTCGTTATGACCGAAAACCAGAACTGGCCGTCGGCCCTCTTATCGCGAGCGACGATGCGCGCCCAGCGCGGATCGTCGGCGATGGATCGGGATTTTGCGGGCTTCTCGAGCATCGGGGCTTCGCTTCTGCAAATGGTAGGACGCGATAATGACGCCAATAGGTGCTGGCCGCACTCCGATCCTTGCGGTCAAATCGATCGAAATGGCCTGGACGGCAGCAATTCAGCGCCCAAAATGGATGCCTTGGCTGGTCCACGCATAATGGCCGACGACGACAATGAAGAGAGCGATCGCAATGAGCGGGTGGGCGAACCAACCGAGCGCCGCTGCCGCGGTGTAAAGTGCAATACCAATGACGGGCCGCAACACTTGTGAGGCAAAAGCCGTGGTGGAGAGGTGCGGCTTCATAAGCTCGGGGTGACGGTAAAGATGCCGGAAGACTGGCAGCCAAGCCGCCGACATCAACGCGGCGATCAGTGCATAGAGAACCACGGCCGCTTTTTGATCGGCAAGATTGCCATCCCGAAAAGCACCCGTCAGCACGCCGGTCGGGAACGGAATCAGGGCCGCCGTGCCGATGATCCCGAGATTGAGCCAATTGAGCGTCAGATCGACCTTGCACAGCCGCTCGAACATATAATGGTGATTGAGCCAGATGACGCCCACATAGATGAAGGCCACCGCATAGGCCGCATAGGACGACCATTCGGCCAGGAGTTCGGTGCCCAATCGTCCTGGCGCTGCGGCCGGGCGGTGAATCTCCAGCACGAGCAATGTGATGATGATCGAGAAAGCGGCATCGCTGAAGCCCTCCAAACGCCGTGTCTCCGGAAGACCCGGCCCGTTTTCTGGACTGCCGATCTCTACATGCTTGCGTCTCTCAGGATCGGACATAGCGGTTCTCCTTCGTTCGATTTCGGGAAACCTGCCTGTCGCGTGCGGAACCCACGCTCCGGTCCTTACTTTTGAATTGAAATCCTTCTCAGCGCTGGCACGACGAGCGGGAGCAAAGCAAATCAGGCCCGCGCGACTGCGCGAGCCTGATCCGGCGACCCGGGTTTGTCGGGCTCTTTGTCGTTCAGGCGTCGAGACCGGCCACGGCCGGCTTGATCAGGCCGAGCTGCGTTAGCGCGGTCACGCCGTCATCAAGGCCGATCTCCTCGACGATCTTGCCGTCGATGATCTTGAGGACGGTAGTGCCGGTGAAATGCATCTTGCGGCCGGTCGCAGCGGGCAAACCGCCGATCAAGAAGTCGGCGAAGGCGGAACCCGTGTGCGTGCCGCCGCCTTCCCACTGACCGACGACATAGTCGCCCTCGGCGATCAGATCGGCCGTACCCCGGAAATGGAGATCGGGGAATGCGGCTCGGAAGTCGGTCATGAATGCCTTGATATCGTCACGGCCGCGACGCGGCTCGTGCAGTGAATATTTGAGCAGCATGTCGGGCGCGGCGATCTCGCCGATGACGGACAGATTGACATCCTTGCCCCAGAATTCGGTGAACCAGCGGCCAACAATGGCCTTGTTGTCTTCTTCTTTGCTCATGGGATCGGCTCCTTTGGGTTTGGCTTGGAAGGCCATTCAGGTGATGGCGCGGCCGGACAATGGGGTGAGCCTTGTTCCCCCGAACTCCGATTCTTGCTCTGGAATCGACAACGCAGACCGCGGCGCTCGCTGTGTGCTGGGCCATGGCTCCGTCGAGCCGCCCTCAGCGTCTGACCTCGATGTTGAAATTCGCCTCGCACGCCTTTCGGGACGATGAGCTTGATTTTTTAGCTTCGTGCAACGCAGGAAGCCGATCCAGGGGCGGTACTGGCGTTCAATGAAAGTGCCCTACCTGTTCATATTGCCAGTACGAACCACAACACTGCCTTCGCCGCGCCGATCAACCCGCAAGCCCTGGCCCGGGAGCGATTACAAAGTACCTGACTGATATCGGCGCTACCCTGATCCGGCCTGATGATGTGCCGATGCGTGATCTGGTGCGGGCCTACGGCGACAAGGATTGGGCGGCCTTCGCCGAGCATTCCGAGGTAATTGATATCGTAGCGGCATTGCCAGAGGCGCTGACCAAGCTTCAGGAGGATGCCGATAAGGCTGCCGTGATTGCGCAAGAATTGCATGACATGCGCGGTTCTGCCGTCAGAGATTAGATCGTAGACATCGGTCCTGGCGCCGGAGAGGCAGGGGGAAAGATCGTCGCCGGCAGTCCTACTTCGGTGGTTGCCGCTGCCAGAGCAAGACGCACGGGGCCCCATCTCGTCCGTGTTTGAAAATAGAACGTTATTCACCCGCTCGCTTTAACGCGCGCCCACAGCTCCGTGTAGCGGTATTGCGCCTGCTGGGGTGACGGGCTTATTTGCGCGGGGCAAGTCAAACCTGATAACGCAGGAAAATCCACCGGGATCGAATCGAATATCGGTTTTGCCGCTGTAGGGTGTAAGCCCGCGTTCGAGCAGCGTCATTCCAAAGCCGCGCAGTTGGGAGGGTTTCACATAGGGGCCGCCGTTCTCGGTCCAGCGAATCTCGACGGTATTGCCCTCTTTCCGGCCGTGTACGGTCACGACGCCCCGCGCCATCGAAAAGGCACCGTATTTTGCAGCATTCGTAGCAAGTTCATGAAAAATCAAAGCGAGCATGGTTGCCGGCTTACTTGGAACCTTCACATCCTCTATATCGATATTGGCATGCGAAATGGCATAAGGGGCCAGCTCCATTTCGAGAATTTCGCGCAAGGCCACTTGCTCGTCGCTGGAGCGTCCAATGAATTCATCGGCATGGGTCAGAGCTCGCAGGCGTCCCGCGATGTTTTCCCATATCTCGGGATTGTTTCGCAATTCACGATGCAAAATCGCGTAAACTGTGGCGAGCTTGTTTTTGACGCGGTGATTGAGTTCCTCGACCACCATTTTTCTTTGGTGTTCTTCCTCCCGCAAACGGGCGCTCTTTTTGCGATATTTCTCCGCTCCCCAGATAATCGCAGCTGACGCCGCCATAAACACGGCGAAACGCATCCCCTGTCCCACAGAATAAAGTTCATCTCCGTGGGCCGGAAGCATGAATAAAAACCACGCCACTACAGTACTGGCAACGAGCGCCAAAATGCCGGCTCGCGCGGTACCGACAAGGGTTGCGAACAATATCGCAGGATAGAATGCCGAGAAGACCCCGGCGCCGCGTGGCAATAGGGGATGAAGCAGGAGACGGACCAGCGTCGCCAGTGCCACACAGCCCAGGGACAGAACAATGGCCTGCATGGGTCCCGAACGCTTAACCCAGCCGCTTACGAATTGAATACTGCCCATGCTCGCCCTTCGCGTCCGATCGCGCGGGGGGCGGCACATCCCGCCGTCCCGTTCACAACAGTCAATAGGAAATCGGGACGAAAGACGAGAGATCTGCAATGATTACGCTCAGGCAAGAAGCACAACGATAATTGGCTTGGCTTCAACCGTTGACGATGGTGCCGCCATTGGGGTGTAGAACCTGCCCCGTCATATAGGACGCCTCCTCCGACGCTAGGAACACATAACAAGGCGCGACCTTGTTGGGCTGACCGGCTCGTTTCATCGGCGCTTGCGAGCCATGGGCCAACGTCTTCTCCGCGTCGAAAGAGGCGGGGATGAGTGGCGTCCAAATGGGACCGGGGGCCACCGCGTTGACACGAATATGCGTGTCGATGAGTGCCTGGGAAAGCGAGCGGGTAAAGCTGATAATCGCTCCCTTGGTTGCCGAGTAATCCAGCAACTCCTTGTTTCCTTTATAGGCGGTCACCGAGGCCGTGTTGACAATGGCCGCACCCGCTTTCAAATGCTCCAAAGCCGCCTTGGCCATATAAAAATAGCCGAATATATTGGTTTGGAAGGTCTGCAGCAGCTGCTTCTGCGGGATATCCAAGGGTCCCTTACCGCCCTTCTCATGCTGCTCGGCGGCGTTGTTCACCAAGATATCCAGCTTCCCGAATTCGACGATCACCTTTTCCACGACATCTTGGCAGAACGATTCGTCCGCCACACTACCGGCAATGGTGAGACAGCGGCGCCCTTCAGCCTCGACGTAATGAGCTGTTTTCTTGGCGTCGTGCTCGTCGAGATAGGCGATGGCGATATCGGCACCTTCGCGTGCCATATGGACTGCAACAGAGCGCCCAATGCCGGAATCACCACCGGTGATGAGCGGCACCTTATTTTGGAGTTTGTTCGCTCCGGCAAAGCGAGGCATGAACTCCGGTGCCGGGGTCATTTCGCCCTCGTTGCCGGGCTGACGGTCCTGCACTTGAGGTGGTTGCTGGCGCGGTTTCATGGTGTTCCTTCCTTATTCCCCAACCACAACGCGTGACGGTCTCTTTCGTGGCAAAACCAAACGGCAAAAAAACCTCAACGGCGGAACTTGCAGGCGCACTTGGCGCCATCGCAGGGCGCAGCGTTTTCGTCAAACCCATGAAAGTCGACGAGACACGTGGCGGGAGCATGGACCTTCCGGAAAGGTAGCGGCACTCGTCACCATTCACCCCTACGACACGGGAAACAGCGCATTAGAAGAGCGTTGGTTGCGTACTTCTCTGCGACTGCCCCGTAAGCGCCATCAGGCTCAAAGCATCGAAAGGCGCTCGCACCTTGATAGTATTGTCAAAATAGACATAGACGTCGCGGTTGCATGTGGCGGCGGGCGCGCCAATGTGCGTGTCTTGCGCTTGCTGGCCGTGCGCCCAGGCGCTGAGGCGGGCTGCCCATTCGGCGAGGGCCTCAGGCCCATAACCGCTGGCATAAAGCTTCTCCGAACCGTGGAGGCGGACATAGACAAAGTCGGCCGTGACATCCATCAGACGCGGCCACTCCACGGCATCGGCAACGACCAAAGCGATTTGGTAATGGCGCAAGAGCTTTATATAAGCGGGGTCGCAAAAGGAGTTATGTCGAATTTCCATGGCGTGACGAAGGGGACGCTCGGCATCTGCTTCGAGATAGGCGCGACCGGTCAGACACGGGTCGTGTTCCTGCGCCAGCTTTGCGGCTTGATGCGTGGTTCGCGGGAGCAGATCGAAGAATGCCGACAAGCGTTCTGGATCGAAAACAAAGCTGGGCGGCAATTGCCACAGAATGGGTCCCAATTTGTGCTTCAATGCCAGAAGACCGGATGCGAAGAAATCGGCCAGCGGTGTTTGCGCGTCCTTCAGCCTTTTCACATGGGTGATGAGCTGGGGACCTTTTACAGCAAAGACGAAATCGTCCGGCGTCGCGTCGCGCCAGCGCGCAAAATATTCCGGTCGCTGTAGAGAATAGAAGGTGCCGTTGATCTCGATACTGCTGAGCTTATCAGCCGCATGCGTCAGTTCGCCGGCTTGCCGTAGACCCTTGGGATAGAATTTTCCGCGCCAAGGCGGATAGCGCCACCCCGAAATGCCTATGCGAATTTTTCCCGCCATGGGCAGAGAGGCCTATGAAGAGCGCCCGCTTTTATCATCGATGCTGGCAAGCGGCGCCGTAGCAGGGGCGTTCAACGCATTGCCGTCGATGTCGAAATGCGAGCCATGGCAGGGGCAATCCCAGCAGCGTTCGAAGGAATTGAAATGAACCGTGCACCAGACATGGGAGCATTTGGAGGAGACGCGATGGGGCGTCCCCGCCTCGTCGCGATAGACCGCAATCACATTGACGCCGTCACGAACCAGCCCGCCTTGACCCGGCTGCAGAGACTCTTCCGTGTCCAGCAGGGGCCCGCCCAAATGTTCCACCAGGCTTTTCACCGCGGTACTGTTTTCCGACAGAAAGGTGCCCGTTGCCTTGAGGCTGACGCGAGCTGGATCATAAAGCGCACGCCAGGGATGATCGCCGCCATCGAACAGGGCGGGAATAAGCAATCCCGCCACCACGCCATTGGTGATGCCCTGACCGGAATCGCCGGTTACGAAATAAATATGGTCATTGTCCGGGTCGCGCCCGACATAGCCGGCGAAATCCACCGGCTCCAGCACTTGACCGGACCAAGTATGAGTCACGGCGCCCACTTGCCCAAATCGCTGTTTTGTCCAGCGTTCCAAATTGTCGAAGCGGGCCGGAGCGTCATCGGCTTCACCCGTCTTGTGATCTTCTCCGCCGACGATAAGCCAGTCCCGCTCGTCGCCCGGCCGCAAGCGGACGTAATGATAAGCATCCAAAGTATCCCAATAGAGCGCGTCTTCCACCGAACCCTTCGCAATCTCAAAGGCCATGGCGTAAGTGCGGTAAGGCGCCATCTTGGCCTGTAAGGTCAGGCGACCGGCGATGGGCGCATTGGTGGCGCAGACGACATCGCGCGCCATGATGGTCTGGCCATTGCGCGTTTTGACCGCCACCGTGGCGCCGTCCTGGATAACTTCATCGACGGCTGTATAAGGCCGCAACACCCCACCTTTGGTAAGGATAGCCCGCGCCAAGCCCTGCAAATACTTCAGGGGATGAAAACGGCCCTGCCGGGCAAAGCGCAGACACCGCGCGCTGTCGAAGGCTGGCATCGGTGCCCGCGCTTCCCAGTCAACGCCATCAAAACCGATTTTGCGGCAGGCGTCGAATTCCTTTTCCAATATGTCGGGCGTGTCACCCTCGCCCAAAAACAAATAACCGTCGCAGCGCTGAAAATCGCATTCGATGGATTCCCGACCCGCGATTTCTTCGATACGATCGATCGCGGTTACCAGGCTTTCGTAAAGGAGTTGCGCCTGCGCCTCGTCGCGCAGGGCGATGAATTCATAATATCGGTCATCCAAGACGGACATGAGGTGAGCGGTCGTTCGCGCCGTCATTCCGCTGGCGATAGGCCCGCGATCCAATATGGTGACATGCCGCCCTTTCTGTATCGCCTCATAAGCCACCGACAACCCCGCAATACCACCGCCAATGACAACGAGATCGGCGGGGCGGCTATCTTCCACCGGCGTGCCGGGAAGCTTGGGCAGCGGCATCCAAAGCGATACGCTACGTTCTTTTTGAACATTGTCTGACATGAGATCACCGTATGGCTGTCGCGTGACACTGCCGCCTTCTCCCCACAACGCGGCGGGCGGAGAAGCCCTGAGGCTTTAAACGAAAAAGCGGGCGCTATGTTCCGTCCTCCAAACCCTAAAGACGGGATTTATTGAGGCGCTCATCAACCCCGCAGACGCGGCTCCATCAATAGAGGGCGACACCCCCGCGTCCCGCACGGGTCCCATCGGTCATGCCGCGGCTTGCATTCGGCGGCAATGCTCCAAATAGCTTGCCTCATGAATGCCGACTAGATCGACAATGCTGGACCACAGCCAAGAGGGGACATCGAGAGTCTTGGATCGCTTTTCGCCTAAAGTCTTGTTCCACCGGTGGCGGGTATCGTCATCCATCTGCCGCGCATGGGCCTTGCCGATTACGCTGGCCAAATAGCGCGCGGCGTTAATCGCTTCTTCTTGAGTGAGCTGATCCAGTTCCAATTTCAAATCCTGGGGCAAAAGCTCGCGCACGACGACAGAGCGGTCACCGAAGCGAGCGGCCATCATCCGGTTGCCCAGATTGGGCGACAGGTGGCGGGCGCCTTCTACCACCCGCGCGGCGTTGTCCTTGGGCATCTTGGCTTGATCGGCGCGCGGTGCGGCGGCGGTTGTGGCCTCCTTGATGTCGAGGAAGCAGATATCGCTTGCGTCATTCTGATCGCGACCGACCCCAATAAGAACCGCATAGCGAAGCCGGCCGAGAGAGCTGCAACCCTTTACCCAATAGGCGGCGTCGAGAAGTTTGAGACTCGAATCACTTTTACGACTGTGCAGGGCCGTCACCAGGTCACCCAGCCCGTCGGTTTTGACCAAGGCGGTAAGATCGCGCCATTCGGTTTTGGAAAGGTCCCAGAATTTGTCGCCGCGCGGGATGGAAGGCTTCGCATCGCGAATCCGTTCGCGCGCCAAATGCTTCCACCGCCGCCGAATCGACTGGCGCATCAAATCCTGGATCGCATCGGCGTCGGCAACGACCTTCTTGGGGTTGTCCTGCAAAGCGGCTTCGTACCCCCCGATCATGTTTTCGATCATATGGGCGGTGGTGATACCGGGAAGGTTGGAACTGCGCACAGCGGTGGCCAGCGACAGGCCCAAGCGGATAAGATCATGCGCGGGATTGCCGATCACGGTTTGGTCGAGGTCGCGGATCTGGATGTCCACACCGCCGTGAATGTTTGCAAGTGGACCCAAATTTCCGACATGGCAATCGCCGCAAATCCAAACTTGCGGACCGTCCGGCAACCCCTTCTCCGCGGTGCTGTCCAGCTATTCGTAAAATTTGAGGGTATTGCCCCGCATATAGGCGTGAGCCGAACGCGCCATTTTTTGATTGCGCAGCAGAGCAAGAATTTCCACGCGCTCTTTTGCGTTTGGACTAGATATCAACATTGCTCCCCCCCCGAAACACATCGCCGAAGGATCGGATAAGACCCTCGGCGTGCGCGACATTAGTGAAACGATAACGCCCCGTCGCGGCTGGAGTTCCCTACAGACGGTCGATAGCGAATGTGCGAACCACGATTTCCGTCTGTCCCATTTCGGCTTCCAGCCGCGCCCGAAACAACTGCCACCACACGTGATCGAGTATTTTCGCCATGACTTATACCACAATCACATCGTCGCGCTCCTCATCGGCGGCTTGAACCCATGTCCCCTTGGCCGGTGAGCGTGAAAAATTCGTGCCGCCTCCCAACGTTTCGATCAGAGTGGCGTTGATAGAGTTAAAAAGGCGCTGCTCGTAAGTGAGCTGCTGCCGGTTTTGAAGACACCGAGTTAGGTGTTTTTATGGAACCGGAGGTGGATCATGGAACGACGGAAGTTTACGCGAGAGTTCAAACTTGAGGCGGTTAAGCTGATCAAGGAGCGTGGCGTGGCCTACGCGCAGGCATCCCAAGATTTGGGTGTGCACCAGACGGTGCTGCGCAATTGGGTCAAGGAGCTTGCGGGCGATCCGCAGCATTCCTTTCCAGACCATGGGCAGCAGATGCCGGAACAGGCCGAGATCGCGCGATTGAAGCGCGAAGTGGCGAGCTCAAAGCAGAGCGCGACATACTAAAAAAAGCCGCCACCTACTTCGCGAAGGAGAGCCTGTGATGTTCTCCTTCATTGCGAAGAACCGAGCCATCTGGCATGTGCCAAGAGTGTGTGGGGCGATCGTTGACTCGTGCGGTAGCT
>JAATGP010000015.1 GCA_015654635.1 Alphaproteobacteria bacterium
AAGCCGGAAGTCTGGGATATCCTCGAAGAGGTGATCCGCGAGCATCCGGTGATGCTGAACCGTGCCCCGACGTTGCATCGTCTTGGCATCCAGGCTTTTGAGCCGGTGTTGATCGAAGGTAAGGCAATCCAGCTGCACCCGTTGGTTTGCACGGCCTTCAACGCCGACTTTGACGGTGACCAAATGGCCGTGCACGTTCCGCTGTCGCTCGAAGCACAGCTGGAAGCGCGCGTCTTGATGATGTCGACCAACAACATCCTGTCGCCCGCCAACGGCAAGCCGATCATCGTGCCGACACAGGATATCGTGCTCGGCCTTTATTACCTCAGCCAAGAACGTCCCGGCGAACCGGGCGAGGGTCTTACCTTCAACGATCTGGGCGAGATCGAGCATGCGCTGTTCGCGAATGCCCTCACTCTGCACACCAAGATCAAGGCCCGCTTTCATACCGTCGATGCGGAGGGCAAGCCCATCGTCCGCCGCGTGGATTCCACGCCCGGCCGCATGATGATTGCCGAGCATCTGCCGCGTCACCCGAAGATCCCCTTCGAGTTGATCAACCGTCTCTTGCGCAAGCAGGAAATCTCAATGGTGATCGATGAAGTCTATCGCCATTGCGGTCAGAAGGAGACGGTGCTGTTCGCTGACGGCATTATGGGGCTTGGCTATCGCGAAGCCTGCAAGGCGGGCATCTCGTTCGGTAAGGACGACATGGTGGTTCCGGCCACGAAAGAGAAGCTGATCGAAGCCACCCGTCACAAGGTAAAGGAATTCGAGCAGCAGTATCTGGACGGCCTGACGACCGATAAGGAAAAGTACAACCTCGTGGTCGATGCCTGGTCGAAATGTACCGATCAGGTCGCTGCCGAAATGATGAAGGAAATTTCCGAGCCGCGTATCGATCCCGTCACCGGTCGCGTCGAGGAAATGAACTCCATTTACATGATGAGCCATTCGGGCGCCCGCGGGTCACCACAGCAGATGAAGCAGCTGGCCGGCATGCGCGGCCTTATGGCCCGTCCTGACGGTTCGATCATCGAAACGCCTATTCTGTCGAACTTCAAAGAGGGCCTGACGGTTCTCGAATACTTCAACTCGACCCATGGCGCCCGTAAGGGTCTGGCCGACACCGCCTTGAAGACGGCGAACTCAGGTTATCTCACCCGGCGTCTCGTCGACGTGGCCAATGACTGCATCATCACCGCCGAAGATTGCGGCACCAAACACGGTGTCTTCGTCCAGGCGGAAATCGATGGCGGCCAGATCGTGGCTTCGCTCACCGAGCGCATTTTGGGCCGCACCTCGGCGGAAGACATCAAGCATCCGGAGACGGGCGAGATCATTCTCAAGCGCAGCCGGGAAATCACCGAAGATCTTTGCGAAAAGATCGAAGCGGCGCACGTTCAGAAAGTGCGCGTGCGTTCGGTGCTGTCTTGCGAGTTGAAAGATGGCGTCTGCGGCAAGTGCTACGGTCGCGATCTGGCGCGCGGTACTCCGGTCAATATCGGCGAAGCAGTGGGCGTTATCGCCGCCCAGTCGATCGGCGAGCCGGGCACCCAGCTCACCATGCGTACCTTCCATATCGGCGGCGCGGCGCAGGTTGCCGGCCAGTCGAAGCAGGAAGCCTCCTATGACGGCTTGGTCCGCATCGCCAATCGCAACGTCGTCAAGAACTCTGACGGCGAGTTGGTGGCGATGGGCCGCAACATGCAGATCCAGATTGTGGATCCCAAGGGTGCGGAGCGGGCCTCCTATCGTGTCATCTACGGCGCGCGTCTGAAGGTCGACGATGGTGTCACGGTCAAGCGCGGTGATCGTCTCACCGAGTGGAACCCGAATGCCTTGCCGGTGATGACCGATATCGACGGTATCGTGCGTTACGACGATCTCGTCTCCGGTGTTACCTACAAGGAAGTGTCGGACGAAAAGACCGGCGTGACCAATCGCGTCGTCATCGATATGCGCGGCACCAGCAGCAAATCGCAGGAGCTGCGCCCGACCATCGTGGTGGTTGATGCCAATGGCAAAATCATCACGGTGCCGAATGGCGGCGAAGCGCGTTATCCGTTGTCCTTGGACGCCATTCTGTCCGTGGAAGACGGCGCGACGGTTCGTGCCGGTGATGTCTTGGCTCGTCTGCCCACCGAAGGTGCCAAGACCCGCGACATCACGGGCGGTCTGCCGCGCGTGGCCGAATTGTTCGAAGCCCGCAAGCCGAAGGACCAGGCGATCCTGGCCGAGGTGGAAGGCTTTGTGGAGTTCGGAAAGGACTACAAGAACAAGCGTCGCGTCATCGTCCGGCCGAAGAACGAAAAGATCGAACCTGTCGAATTCCTGATCCCCAAGGGCCGTCATATCAGCGTGCGCGAAGGCGATTACATCGAAAAGGGCGATTACATCGTCGAGGGCAATCCCTCGCCGCACGACATCCTGCGTATCAAGGGCGTGGAGGAATTGACGGTCTATCTCGTCAAGGAAATCCAGGACGTCTACCGGCTGCAGGGCGTGAAGATCAACGACAAGCATATCGAAGTGATCTGTCGTCAGATGATGCAGAAGCTCGAGATCATCGATGGCGGCGACACCACGCTGCTTGCCGGTGAGCAATGTGATCAGCTCGAGATCGACGAGGCCAACAAGAAGGCGGAAGACAATAATGGCCGCCCGGCTGTCGGCCGCCCGGTTCTGCTCGGCATCACCAAGGCGTCGTTGCAGACTCGTTCGGTGTTCTCGGCGGCGTCGTTCCAGGAAACCACCCGCGTCCTCACCGAAGCGGCGGTTGCCGGCAAGGTCGATACGCTGGAAGGCTTGAAGGAAAACGTCATCGTCGGCCGTCTCATTCCGGCTGGTACCGGTGGTGCCGTCGCCCGTCTGCGCCAGATCGCTTCGGAACGCGACCGTGTCATCCAAGACGAGCAGGCCAAGGGTCCTGCGCCGCTGCTCGAAGGCCCGGCTCCCACACCGCCCCCTGAAGAGCCGCCGCAAGCCGCTGCGGAGTAAGGGTCAGCGTTGCGCATAAACAAAGGGCCGGTTCGCAAGACCGGCCCTTTTTATTTGGCGCTGGCTGTAAACGCTAAAGCCGCGCAAGTTCAAACAGGATCGCCATCCTGAGGTGCCCCGCACGTTGCGTGCTTCGAGGGCCGGCCGCACCAAGAGCGTAATAGAATAAACACTTCTGTGCGCGGCCGGCCACTTCAGCATGACGGGGTGCGGGGCCTCGAAGGATGGCCCGGCTGAACGGTTGATGCCTTACTTCGCCGTTAGCTCTGCCACCAAGCCGTCCTGGTGATAGATTTTCCTTAAGGCTTCGGTGATGGCGGCGGTGGAGGCGACCACAGCGCGGTTAACGCTGCCGTCGTACCAGAAATCGCCGCCCAGGCTTTCGATATTGCCGTCGAACACCGCGCCCAACACTTCGCCTTTGGCGCCGATCAAGGGGGAGCCGGAATTGCCGCCGATGATGTCGTTGGTGGTGGCGAAATCGAACACCGTTTTGTCATTCAGCTTGCCCTTGGCGGCGGTCCAGCGCGGCGGCAGCTTGAAGGGAAATTCGCCGGTCGCCCGTTCCCACAAACCGCCATAGGTGGTGACGGGGGGCACCGCCACGCCTTTTTCCGTCCAGCCCTCCACCGCGCCATAGGACAGGCGTAGCGAGAAGGTGGCATCGGGATAGCCTGCGCTGCCATAGACCGCAAAGCGGGCCTTGGCGATCTTTTCGCTGGCGCGATCGGCCGGGCCGCTGATGCGATCCTCATAGATTTTACGGATGGCGCGCGAAGCGCCATCGGTGGCAAGCACGAATTGGATCAGCGGATCATCACTCGCTTTGATGGCGGCGCTGCCGCCATCCCACAGGGCTTTGCGATAAGCCGGATCGCTCAGCTTCGAAGTCGCCAGTTTGGCGGCCAGGCCTTCCGGCGATTGCTTGCCGAGGAAGAGCTTGGTGCCCGCACCATCTGCGGTCAGGTTTTCGCGCAGCTTGGAAAGCCAGAATTCCAGCGCCAGCTGTTCCAGCTCTGGATAGACCGGCCGCGCATCGAGGGTGTTCTTCTGCAACAGGGCTAGGCGGCTTTCGCCATATTCGCGCAGCCGCTCGCCGTTGGGCTTTTCGCGTTCGGCGGCGGCGCGCACAAGGCTCCTAGCGTAACCGAACAGCGTCGAGCGGTAGCCGGCGCGTGCTTCCAGCCAAGCGTATTGATCCTGCAACTGGGGACGTTCGGCTTCGATCTTGGCCAGATCGCCCCAGGGGTCGCCAATCTCCGCGGCGAGTTTAGGATTTGCCTTCAGCCTGGCTTTCAGATCGTCATCGGCGACGCGCTTGGAGGCCATCAGCTTGGGATCGAGCAAAGCCTCAAAGCGGCCCTTATAGGCCTTGTAGCTATTTTCGGTGCCGAACAGCGTGCTCTCCGCGATGCGCGCATGTTCGGTGCTTTCGGCGCTGAAGCGGATCAGGCGGCCGCGAAATTCCGACAGCATCAGCAAGATGTCGGGGTGGTCGAGATCGCGCTCACCCTCAAGCTGTTCCACCGTCAAAAGCCGTTCGGTCGAGCCCGGATTACCGGCGACGAAGACGGGCTGTCCGGCTTTGGGTTCGGCTGCAGTCCATTTCAGATGTGTGGGCGTGACCGCAGGCTTGCCGTCTTCGTAAAGCCGCACGATGGAAAAATCGAGGTCGTAGCGGGGGAAGTTGAAATTGTCGGGATCGCCGCCGAAGAAAGCCATGGAGACTTCCGGCGCAAAGACCAGCCGCACATCGGCATATTTGCGATAGGTATAGAGTTTGTACTGGCCGCCTTGATAGAGCGCGATCACTTGGCAGCGGAATTTGTCTTCGCGTCCATTGCAGCCTTCCTTTTCGATTGCCGCGATTGCCGCATCCCGTGCCTTAACATAGTCGGCGCCATTTTTGCCTTGGCTGGCGGCATTCACGCGCGCCGTCATATCGGTGATCCCGTCCAGGATTTCCGCCTGCATGCCAGAGCACAGCTTTTCGTCTTCGCGCTTGGCGGCGATGAAGCCCTCTTGCACATAATCCGTCGCGGTGGTGGAGAGGTTCTGGGCGCAGGCGCGCACGCAATGATGATTGGTCAAGACCAGCCCGGTCGCGGTCACCACAGAGGCCGAACAGCCGCCCGACAGCCGCACGGCGGCGCCGCGTACATCGTCAAGCCATTTCTGATCGATGGTCACGCCGTACTTCACCTTTACCGCGGCGGCGGGAAAATTGTCGAAGGTCCACATGCCTTCATCGGCAAGGGCGGGCGTCGCAAAAAGTGCGACACAGGCGAGCAGCAACAGGCGTTTCAAAGGCTTCCCCTCGGTTGATACTTCGTCAGCCTAGCGCTTCCCGCCTGCCTGTCCAGCCTCGCCATGATCACATCAAATCGTGTGTGCAAGGCACAGCGCTACGCGCCAGCGCTCGGCATCAGAGGTATTAGCCATTCAGGGTATTGGCGATGCCCCTCAGATCGGCAGTGGTGAGCAGACTATCGAAAGCGAACTCGTTGCCGAATTAGACGCCGATCGTCCAATGCTTATCTTTCTTTCATTTACTCTCGAAATTTATGTCGAGCCCATTTTCAAAAGGGGCAACGTAAGCCGTAAAGAGCCGCCGCGTCGCCAATCCGCGCTAGGAGGGGGCGAAGGCGGGAGCGACCGCGATAGCAATGCCCAAGGGGCCGTTGCCTGCAACGTGCGCGTATTGCCGCAGTTATCTTATGGAATTGGTACCCACCCGCTTCGCGTGGCCCGCCAACAGGCCCCGGATGCGGTGACTGCAGTTAGGACAAGCGCGCCGCGCTTCACAGCGCGTGAAGACCTCAGCCGGGGTGCGGGCGCCCTCGGCAATAGCTTGGTCGATTCGCGCCTCGCTGAGCCGGTTACAAAGACAAACGAGCATGGCTTCCCTGGGGCGGCGCAGAATCGCGCTTTATCCGGATTATAGGCCCCCAGTGGCGAAAAAACTGTTGCTGGGGCCGGCCCTAGCTGGCGTTGGGCTTGGCTTGGAGCTGGATAAAGTTCTCGATCCCGATCTGTTCGATCAAGCGGAATTGGGTCTGCAGGAAGTCGATATGCTCTTCCTCATTCTCCAAAATCTTTTCGAACAGCTCACGGGAGACGTAATCGCGCACGGTTTCGCAATGGGCGATGGCCGGCAACAGGGTGGCGAGAGCTTCTTCTTCCAACAGCAAGTCGCAAGCCAGAATTTCGCGCACATTTTCCCCGATGCGCAGCTTGCCGAGGTCTTGCAGATTGGGAAGGCCGCCTAGGAACAGCACGCGTTTGATCAGCCAATCGGCATGCTTCATTTCGTCGATGGATTCGTGATGTTCTTTTTCGGCGAGGATGGAGACGCCCCAATCGCTCAGCATCCGAGAATGCAGGAAATACTGATTGATCGCGGTCAGTTCGTTCTTCAGGGCGGCATTGAGATAAGCGATGACATCCTTGTCACCGGCCATGGAGGCTATGGGGGAGGGGCCTATTCCGCCGCCGCCAGAAGCTGTGGCGCCTGTGCTACTTCCGCCATCTGCTCGATCGTTTCCTGACATCGCCCGCAATTCCTTTTGACGCCGCAGTGGGCGTAGACCTCATCCGCCGAGCGTGCACCGTCCCTGATAGCGCCATGCACCCTGGCATCATTCAATCTATTGCAGACACAGACAATCATCTAGCCAGAACCTCAGTTAACGCTTCGCAGGCGCATCAACTATCTATATATGAGACTGAGGGTCAATTGCGTCAAGTACGGATAGTGAATCGACGATTCGGGCCAACGAAGCCGATTATCGATTCAGAGCGACAGGCGCAGACCGGTGCCGCATTCGGCGCCGTTCTGTAGGTGTCATCAGGGCGATGGTGGCCCCCGGCAGTCCAAATCTATTGGCCGCAGCCGCCGCGAGGCCGAAAAAGCGCAATATGCAGGTCCCGCGGCGCCATTATGATTTGAATTGAACCGCTACAACCTCGCGAAAACGCAGGATATTTCTGCCTTTTGCCCGTTTCCCGTGGCGGTTTGAAACTTCCTGTCTTTCAGTGCTTGACGATGTGTGAATCGCTGCCTATAAGGCGCGACCTTCCAGGGCAGGCCGTCCGTTACGGAAACGCTGTTGGGAAGTCAGTTCATAGTGTTGAACCGCGCGACTTGGAGTTCGCCTCCCAGTCCTCCGCGATACGACCGAGACAGGGAGTTTCCCTGTGCTCGGTGTTTTGTTTCTTGCCGCGCGCTGAGAGGCACGCGGTCGTTCGGTCAAGGCCCGCGCGGTGCGCGTAAAAGAGTGGAACAGGAATGCCGACGATCAATCAGCTGATCCGCAAGCCTCGCGGGACAAAGCCCCGGCGCAACAAAGTGCCGGCGTTGCAGAACTGCCCGCAGAAGCGCGCCGTTTGCACCCGCGTTTATACCACGACCCCGAAGAAGCCGAACTCGGCTCTTCGTAAAGTGGCCAAGGTGCGTTTGACGAACGGCTACGAAGCGCTGACCTATATTCCCGGCGAAGGCCATAACCTGCAGGAGCACTCGGTCGTGCTGATCCGCGGCGGCCGCGTCAAGGACTTGCCGGGCGTGCGCTATCACATCATCCGTGGCGTGCTCGATACCCAGGGCGTCAAGGACCGCAAGCAACGCCGTTCGCTCTACGGCGCGAAGCGTCCGAAGTAATAGAGGAGAGAGCCCCATGTCCCGTCGCCGCCGCGCAGATCACCGCGAAATCAACCCGGATGCCAAGTTCGGCGATCTGGTCGTCGCCAAGTTCATGAACTCCCTCATGTATGACGGCAAGAAGTCCGCCGCTGAAGGCATCATGTATGGCGCCTTTGACGTCATCCAGCAGAAGGCCAAGCAGGACCCGCTGGTGGTGTTCCACGAAGCGCTGCGCAATGTGAGCCCGGCTCTCGAAGTGCGCTCGCGTCGTGTTGGCGGCGCCACCTATCAGGTTCCGGTCGAAGTGCGCACCGATCGTTCGCGCGCTCTGGCCATCCGCTGGATCATTACGGCTGCGCGCAATCGCAACGAGACCACCATGACGGGGCGTCTGTCGGGCGAAATCCTCGATGCCTTTAATAACCGCGGGTCCGCCGTCAAGAAGCGTGAAGACACGCACAAGATGGCTGATGCCAACCGCGCCTTCTCGCATTATCGCTTGTAATAGCCGAACCCCTAATAAGGACTAGTCCCGTGGCGCGTACAACACCGCTCGAAAAGTATCGCAACATCGGCATTGCCGCGCATATCGATGCCGGCAAGACGACGACGACCGAGCTTATCCTGTATTACACGGGCAAGAGCCACAGGATCGGCGAAGTCCACGAAGGCCATGCCCCCATGGATTTCATGGAGCAGGACCCGG
>JAATGP010000052.1 GCA_015654635.1 Alphaproteobacteria bacterium
CCATGCCGAGCACGGTGCCGAGCGATTCGACGAGTTTGGTCTTGGCCAGCCCCGGCACCCCAATGAGGAGGCCATGGCCGCCCGCCAGAAGGGTGATCAGGGTTTGCTCAATGACATCATGCTGGCCGAAAATAACCTCGCCCACCCCGGCCCGGACCCGCCCGGCAATCTCCGCTGCCCGTTCGGCGCGCGCAACGGCCGGCCCTTTGACGTCTTCGCCGATCGTATCGTTCATCGTATCGCTATCCAGGTTCGGTTGGCCGGGCTGGGCGTTTTATGAGATTCGCCCGATGTGAGGTGCCAGCCCCCCGTTTCTACCGCGTAAGGGCTTGGCCGCCAAGAAAAACACCGTTCACCTTTGACAGTGATCGAAGACAAAGAAGGCCCGCGTAAGCCGCTTGCGGGAAAGATCGGTCCGCGGATCGTACCAGATTGCCGGGGCGAGTTCCGGAATCAAGATCAGGTCCGGGGCGCCGGCCCCTGGCGCGGGAAGCTCGGCCCGAAAGCTCAAATCGGCATTCAGCCCATAATAGGTCTCATCCTCGCTGGGGCGGCCTTTGCGAGAATCGGGATCGGGGGCGTGCCAGCCTCGCTTGCCCGGGTCGTCGATGGAGATCAGACGGATGGTGCTGTAGCCGTTGCCGATTTCTGGCGAATACCAATAAGTCTGACCGCCTTGGCCAACGCGCACGCGCAAAAAAAGAGTCCCGTATAGCCCTGGGGCGGGATCGTGCCGGACGAAATCGGCCGTTACTTCGGGATAGGCTTTGAGCACATAATGCGCGCCCTCATAGGGACAATTGGCTGCCGCCGCCTTCGGTGCCGCCAAAATTGCGGCCGCGCCCAGTGCAAAACAGCCCAGCCCGAAACGCAGTGTTGGCATTGTTCTCACCGGCAGCTCATTTTGAGGGTGAATATTTACGCCCGAGTTCGGCTAGATTGCGGCCATGACCAGCACACACTTTCTTTTTCTTTTGCCGGGCGCGCCCGGGTTTGGGCCCTTCTGATGGAGGCTCTCTCGCTCGAAACCCTGCGTGGCCGTCTGTTGCCCGAACCGCCCGCTTTGCCGCTCGTCCCCACACGCAGCGATTACGATCTCAACCCCGCGGTACGCTCTGTCGCGCGCCCAGCGCTGATACAAGCGGCGGTGCTCATTCCGATCGTGGCGCGGGCCGAGCCCGCCATTCTTTTCACCACCCGCAGCGCCCATCTCACAAACCACCCGGGCCAAGTGAGTTTTCCCGGCGGAACGGCCGATCCTTCCGACAGCTCGCTCACCGCCACCGCCTTGCGTGAACTCGAAGAAGAAATCGCCATCACCCCCGATTTCGTCACCGTTGCCGGATATCTGGAACCATACGAAACCATCACAGGCTTTGCGGTCCTGCCGGTGGTGGGCCTCCTTGCGGAAGGCTTCACCGTGGTGCCCCAAGCGGACGAAGTCGATGGGGTTTTCGAGGTTCCTTTGCGTTTTGTCCGGAACCCAGACAGCCTTCAGGAACAACGCATCGACTTCAAAGGCGAGCCGCGGCGGATTTACGCCTTCCAATATGGTTCCCATTACATCTGGGGTGCTACCGCCGCTATGCTCGTGAATCTTCGCGAGCGCCTTTTTTGAACCTTTTGACGATGAGCCCGTTGCCATGACCCGCCTTGCGCCGCAGCCTTGGATGAGCGAGCCGGAAACCGTGACATTGATGACGGTCCTGGGCGAGGCGCGCTTTGTCGGCGGCGCGGTGCGCAATGCGCTGCTTGGCAAGCCTGTCAGCGACATCGATATCGCAACGCCGCACCGTCCCGAAACGGTGATGGCTCTGCTCAAGGCCGCCGGTCTCAAGGCGGTGCCCACCGGCATTGAGCATGGCACCGTCACCGCCGTGGTCCATGGCAAAGCCTTTGAGGTCACCACCCTGCGCCGCGATGTGGCAAGCGATGGCAGACATGCTGTGGTCGCCTTCACCACCGATTGGGCCCTGGATGCCGAGCGGCGCGATTTCACCATCAATGCGCTTTATGCCGATAGCGACGGAACGGTTTACGACACAGTGGGCGGCGCCGCCGATCTGGAAGCCGGATATGTGCGCTTCGTCGGCGATCCGGAGCAACGCATCCGCGAAGATTATTTGCGCATTCTGCGGCTGTTTCGCTTCCACGCCTGGTATGGCAAAGGCCCGCTCGATGCCGAGGCGCTTTATGCGTGCGACAGGCAAAAGGCCGGCCTCGCCAAGCTTTCGGGCGAACGCATCGCCAGAGAAATGCTGAAGCTGCTGGAAGCGGAAAACCCCGTGCCGGTCTTGATCGCCATGGGCGAGATCGGGATCTTGAGCGAAATTGTACCGGGGGCCTCCGATATCATGCGTCTGCGCCGCCTGGCGTCCCTGGATGAAGCGATGGGTTTTGCACCCGACGGCATCTTGCGCCTGGCGGCCCTATTGCCAAGCGAGCAAGCCGTGTTGGTAACGCAAGTCATCGCCGCGCGTTGGAAATTGTCGAATACGCAAAGGGACCGCCTCATCGCTGCTGCCACCGCCGTCAAAGATATCGCGCACTTCAGCGACCCCAAGGCCGCACGGCGGCGGCTCTACCACTTAGGGCCCGAGCGCTATCGCGATGTCCTGCGCCTGACGATTGCCGACGAACCCCGTGAGGGCGTGCTGTGGCGTGCGGTCTTGGCACAAGCCGAGCATCTCACCGTTCCGCGCTTCCCGTTGAGCGGCGCCGATGTCCTGGCGCGCGGTCTGCCCGCCGGTCCCGTGGTCGGCAAAGTACTGCAAACGGTCGAACGCTGGTGGATAGAGAATGATTTTCCCGACGATGCGGGGCCTTTGGCTGCGCAGCTCGAACAAGCGATAAAGGCGGCGCGCTGATGTCCTTTGAAATTCTGGAGACGCTGAGCCTGCCGGGCTATCCCGACAAGCCGAATGAGGATGGCTTCGCCGCCGAGCCGGAGGCCTTGGCAGTGCTGGATTGTGCCACGCCCGTCGCCGCGCCGCTCCTGCCGGGCAAAAGCGATGCGGCGTGGCTGTCGCAGTTTGGCGCCAGAAGGCTTTTGGCCCATATCAAGGCAAGCGATTCGCCGCGTGCAGCGTTGCGCCATGCCATGGCCGATGCCGAGCACTCCTTTCGCGGCTTGCGCAAGCGCAGCCCCCAACACCGCTATGAGCTGCCCTTCGCCTCGATGGTTTTTGCCGTGCCGAACGATAACGGTTTCGATGTGCTGTGGTTCGGTGATTGTTCGGCACTGGTGCAACGGCCCGGCGAGGATGTGGAAACGGTGGGCTCGGCCTTCGACCGGCGCGGCACCGAATCCGGCGATGCGCTGCGCTATGGTGAAAAGACCGGCCTGCCCTCCGTAGTGGCCGCGCATCGCAGCGAGGCCTTGGCGATGTTCCAGGCGAGCCGCGCCAAGGCGAACCTGCCGGGCGGCAGCTATCTTTTCGGCGTGGAGCCGCAGGCATCGGAACAGGTGGCGCGGGCCAGGATTGCAGCGCCGCCGGGCACGCTCATTCTTCTCTGTACGGATGGGTTTCTAGCGCTCGCCAGCGATTATGGGCTGTACAATCCGCAGAGTCTGATCGCGGCAGCGGCGGCAAAAGGGCTGGCGGCTCTCGGCGCGGAATTGCGAGCGGTGGAGGAAGACGATGCGGAGGGCCGCAAATTCCCGCGCTTCAAGAAGAGCGACGATGCCACGACGGTGTTGGCAAAACTGGTCTAGCCGAAACCGAGTGTATGCATGGCGCCTTCGATGCCGCCTTCCTGGTTGAGGCGGACAAAGCCGTCCCAGAGCATGCGCAAGGCGACGAAGAGCACGATGAAGACGCCCGCATAGCTGATCCAGGGATATTTGTGTAGCAGCTTGGCGATCAAGGTAGCGGCAAGCCCCATCAGCGCGATGGAGAGCGACAGCCCGATCAAGAGCACTTCGAGATGGTCGCGCGCCGCGCCGGCCACGGCCAGAACATTGTCGAGCGACATGGAAACGTCTGCGGCCGCGATGGAGACGATGGCGCGGCGCACCGCCCGGCCATGGGCTTTGGTATGGCACTTCAGTTGCGGCGGGCCGTCATTGTCGCAAGGATGTTCGCCAGCCAGCAGTTTGGCAGCATGAAATTCTTTGTTGGCATGTTGCACGTCGCGCCACAGGCGCCATGTCACCCACAGCAGCAATATACCGCCCGCAATGACCAGCGGCACGAAGCGGAGCAGATGCACCGCGAAAACCGCCAGCACGATGCGCAGGGCCACCGCAGCGGTGAGCCCCCACAAGATCACCGTCTTGCGGTCCGCCTTGGCGACCTGCGCTGCGCTCATGCCGATGACGACAGCGTTGTCGCCAGCCAGAACCACGTCGATCAGCAAAACCTGGAGCAGGGCAAAAAAGCCGCCTTCGGTGAACATGTCCAGGATATTGAAGCCAGCCAACTCTGTGGTCCTCGTTCGGGGTGTTCGGCAGGGACTGCGCCCCACGCTCTTACAGGAGCTTTAACCGCGCTGTCCCATTTTCCATTGCAGGCTGACACTGCGAGACGGTCCTAGATGTGGGAAGCGCCGCCGCGAAATGCCAGACCGGACTGCAAAAATTGCGGAAATCCCTTATGTATTGGAGGTGTTCGATCCAGGGTTGTGGACGTTGGGCGCGGAGAAGGGCGAAAAACCGGCGGTCTGGCGCAGCCCCTCGCCAAGAACCATGGCAGCGGAGAGAGCAACATTGAGCGAACGCAGACCGGGGCGCATGGGAATAACGAGGCGCGCATCGGCCAGATTATGGACGTGATCGGGCACACCGGCGCTTTCGCGGCCCAAGAGGAGAATGTCTGAGGGCTGAAAGGCAAAGCCGGTATAGGGCTCCGCCGCCTTGGTAGAGAGAAGCACCAGCCGCCCGCCCCTACGCGCCGCAAGAAAGGCTTGCCAGCTTGCATGGCGGTTGACCTCGGCAAGGCTCAGGTAGTCCATGCCCGCGCGCCTCAGCTTCGATTCGCTCCACAGAAAGCCGCAAGGCTCGATAATATCGATCGGCACGCCGAGGCAGGCGCCAAGGCGAATCAAGGCGCCGGTGTTCTGGGGTATATCGGGCTCGAACAAAGCTAATCGCATGGTACAATCTTGATGATGACGTTGGGGTATTTATCGGGCTTTTTGTACTCCAAACGTCAGGGAATGCTTGTCTTTTGTGCGGCATCGTGCCGCAATACCCATTGCCAATGACTCACTATTTTGGCCTTCTCCGTTCTTAAGGCGCGCTGTTTTATCGCGGGGTCCCTTCCCGAACCACCAAAGAGGTGACTTCCGTGGCGAATGCAACAAACCCCGAGCCGACACGGCGCGATTTTCTCTACATCGCAACCGGTGCGGCGGTCACGGTCGGCGCCGCTTTTGCGGTTTGGCCTTTTATCGACCAGATGAACCCCTCGAGTGCCGTGCTCGCCATGGCCTCGATCGAGGTCGATCTGACAGCGATCCAGCCCGGCCAGCAAGTCATCTTCAAATGGCGCGGCCATCCCCTGTTTGTGCGCCGCCGCACGCCCAAGGAGATCGCCGCGGCCCGCGCCGTGCCCGTGTCCGCATTGGTGGACGGTCTAGCGCGCAACGCCAATTTGAAAGATGCAGCCCCCGCCAGCGACGAGAATCGCGTCATCAAACCGGAATGGCTGGTGCTGGTCGGGGTCTGCACCCATCTGGGCTGCATCCCCACCGTCTCCACCCCGCAATCGCCGCAAGGCAGCTTTGGCGGCTGGCTGTGCCATTGCCACGGCTCGGACTACGATACCGCCGGACGCATCCGCAAAGGGCCCGCACCGCAGAATCTCGCGGTGCCGCCTTACGCCTTCACCGCCCCCACCAAGATCAAGATCGGCTAAGGGAAACCACCATGGCTGGCCACTCGTCCTACGTTCCCGGCACGGGTTTGACGCGCTGGCTTGACCAGCGCCTGCCCATCATCCGGCTGGTGAACGACAGCTTCGTCGCCTTCCCGACGCCGCGCAATCTGAACTTCTGGTACACGTTCGGCGGCGTTCTGGCCTTCATGCTGGGGATACAGATCGTCACCGGCATCGTGCTCGCCATGCATTATGTGCCCAATTCCGAGCTTGCCTTCCTCTCGGTCGAGCAGCGCATCATGCGTGAGGTCAATTACGGCTGGCTGCTGCGCTATCTGCATGCCAACGGCGCCTCGATGTTCTTCATTGCCGTCTACATCCACATGTTCCGCGGGCTTTATTACGGCTCCTACAAAGCGCCGCGCGAGGTCTTATGGATTCTGGGCGTCTTCATCTATCTGCTGATGGTGATGACCGCGTTCTTCGGTTACGTGCTGCCTTGGGGGCAGATGTCGTTCTGGGGCGCCACGGTGATCACCAGCCTGTTCAGCGCGGTGGATCAGTTGGTGCCGCATCTGGGCACCTCCATCACAACCTGGCTGTGGGGCGGCTTTGCGGTGGATGACGCGACGTTGAACCGCTTCTTCTCGCTGCACTATCTGATGCCCTTTGTGATTGCAGGCGTGGTGGGGCTGCATATCTGGGCGCTGCATGTGCCGGGCAACAACAATCCGCTGGGCATCGACGTGAAGGGGCCGCAGGACATGGTGCCCTTTCATCCCTATTACACGGTGAAGGACGGCTTTTTCCTGGTGCTCTTCATCATCGTTTATCTGGCCTTCGTCTTCTATGCGCCCAACTTCTTCGGCAATCCGGACAATTACATTCAAGCCAATCCGATGGTGACGCCGACCGACATCGTGCCCGAATGGTACCTGCTTCCCTTCTACGCCATGCTGCGCAGCGTGCCGCAAAAGCTGCTCGGCGTTCTGGTAATGGGCGGAGCGCTGGTGAGCCTGCTTTTCCTGCCTTGGCTCGATACCTCCAAAGTGCGTTCCTGCCGCTTCCGCCCGCTGATGAAGCAGCTCTTCTGGCTCTTCGCCTTCGATTGCGTGCTGCTGGGCTATTGCGGTTCGCAGACGGCGGATGCGGTGTGGAACATCGCTGGCGTGGAATTGCCGCTGGTGTGGATCGCGCGGCTGGGGACCCTCTTCTACTTCGCCTTCTTCTGGGTCTTGATGCCCTGGATCGGCAAAATCGAAGTGACCAGACCCTTGCCGGAAAGCATCGCGCAATCGGTGCTCAGCAAAGGGGACGGGCTATGAGAAGACTTCTGCCGCTCGCTGCAGTCTTCGCGGCGCTGTGCTGTTCGGCCGGCATGGCGCAAACCGCCAGCGAGCCGCTGCCGCCCAAGGAGATGAATTGGTCCTTCGACGGCGTTTTCGGCACCTATGACCGCGGCGCACTGCAGCGCGGCTTTCAGGTCTACAAAGAGGTCTGCTCCTCCTGCCACAGCCTGAATATGGTGGCGTTTCATGACCTGGCCGGCCCCGGTGGGCCGGGCTTTACGGAGCTTCAAGCCAAGGCGATTGCGGCGGGCTACAAGATTCCGGCAGAGCCCAACGATCGCGGCGAGATCACCGACGATAGGGGCAACCGCCTGACGCGGCCGGGTGTCCTCGCCGATCATTTCCCGCAGCCCTTCCCCAATGAACAAGCCGCACGCGCCAACAATGGCGGGGCCCTGCCGCCCGATCTGTCGCTGATCATCAAAGCGCGCAATGGCGGGCCCAATTACGTCTATTCGATCATCACCGGCTTTGGGCGGGCGCCGCCGCATGGCTTCACGGTGATGAGCGGCAAATATTACAACCCGTATTTCGCGGGGCGGAACATCTCAATGCCGCCGCCGCTGAACAAGGGCTCGGTCAGCTTCTCCGATGGCACGCCTGCAACGGTGAGCAATGAGGCCAAGGCGGTGGTGACGTTCCTGAGCTGGGCCTCCGAGCCGCAACTGGAAGCTCGCCACCGCATCGGTTTTGAAGTGCTGGCATTTTTGGTGCTGCTGGCAGGGCTGCTCTTCCTCACCTACCGCAAGGTCTGGCACGGCAAGCACTGAGGCGCAGCCAGTCCGGGTGAATTTGTGTCTTCACAGCAGGCTTCCCTTCAACGGGGTCCCAGCAAAAATGGGGATGGCGACGGGCGGGCGCAAGAAGAGCGGTCCGCCTTGTGCCATTGGGTGCGCTAGGACCAGACCGGGGGCGGCAACACGGCTTACGAAGTGTGCTTGTGGGGAGCCCGTGGAGAACGCAATCTGTTTGGCGGTACACGAGGCGATAATGTCGATCAATCTGGAGGAGGCGATCAAACTGCACTGGGCCGGGCGGTTTGCGGCAGCGGAGAGCGCCTATCGCAGCATCTTGTCCATCGAGCCACAGAATTCCGGCGCCCTGCAATATTTGGGGCTGCTGCGCGCCAGGGAAGGCAATTGGAACGCGGCAGCAGAACTCCTCGACAAATCGCTGGCGATAAACCCCAACGCGGCCGAAGCGCATTTTCAACGTGGAATCGTTCATGAAGCCTTAGGCCGACCCGCCGACGCCGCGGAGAGCTATGGGGCTGCGCTGGACTGAACCCTGCTTTTTTTGAAGCGCTCAGCGGCCGCGGAAAGACGCTTCTTGCGCTTGGCCGGACATTAGAGGCGGCCGAAGTGTTTGAGCGCGCCGTGGCGTTGCGCCCTGGGGAGGCTGGCGCCCAATATGGCCGCGCTTATGCGTTGCTTGCACTTGGCCGTCATGCCGAGGCACTGGCTGGGCTGGACCGCGTTATTGCCCTCAAGCCTGGCTATATCGAAGGCCATTGCAGCCGCGCCGTCGCACTGAAAGCGCTGGGACGGCAGGGCGATGCGCTGACGGCATTGGACCGCACGCTTGCACTGAATGGCAATTTCATTCCAGCCCTCAATCTGCGCAGTGAAGTGTTGCGGGAATTGGGCGCGTTGCAAGCGTCCCTTGCCGATTGCGACCGCTGCCTTGCCTTTAATCCAAACCAAGCGACAGCCCAAAACAATCGTGGCAACACGCTTCTCCTCATGGGCCGGTTGGATGAGGCGCTGGTGGCACTCAACCGGGCAGTGGCGCTCGATCCACGCCTCGATGCGGCCATCTGCAATCGCGGCAGTGTGCTGCGGAACATGAACAGGATGGACGAAGCCCTCGCCGACATGGAACGGGCCTTGGCGCTCGCGCCCGATTTTGGGCAAATTGCCAGCGAATGCTTCTATTTGCGGTCTTTGCTGTGCGATTGGCGCAGCCACAATGCCGATGTGCAGGATTTGATCAGGCGCGCCCGCGAAGGCCAGCTTCTCACCCCCTGGGAGGTGATTGTCGCACTGGATGATGCAGACATCCAGTTACAGGTTGCTCGCCGCTTTGCGGGGCCGGCCGTTGCGCGCTTGCCCGGCAAGGCCGTTCCCCATCCGCGGCTTCGCATAGCCTATCTGTCGCCGGATTTTCGCGATCACCCGACAGGCCATCAAATGGTGGAGTTGATTGAACGGCACAACAAGGAGCGCTTCGAGACTTTCGGCATCTGCCTGCAATCTGTTCCTGACGACTCCGCCAGGCTGCGCCTCAAGGCCGCGTTCGACCATTTTGTGGAGACGGGTTCCCGCTCCGACGCCGAAATTGCGCGTCTCGTGCAGACCCTTAAAATTGATATCGCCGTCGATCTTGCCGGCTATGTCGGCATGGGACGGACGAAAGCTTTGTCGGCACATCCAGCACCGATCGCCGTCAACTATTTCGGCTATCCCGGAACGCTCGGAACCGACAGCATCGATTACATCATTACCGATCCGATGGTCACGCCGAGCGGGTCCGAAGCGTTCTTTTCCGAGAACATCGTTCGTCTTCCCGATTGTTATTATCCCGCAGACACCACGATCCAACGCGGCGCGACGCCGTCGCGGGCCGAAGCTGGACTGCCGGACGGCTTTGTCTACTGCTGCTTTAACAACACCTACAAGATCACCCCGGAGATGTTCGACATCTGGATGCGGCTGGTGCAACGTATCGACGGCAGCGTGCTGTGGTTATTCGCCGAGCATGAAAGCGCGCGACGCAATCTACGTGCCGAAGCCGAGGTGCGGGGCGTTGCGGGGGAGCGGCTTGTGTTCGCCAGCCGCGTGGATCATCAAAGCCATCTCGCACGGCTGCCCTTAGCAGATTTGTTTTTGGACACACTGCCCTGCAATGCTCATACGACGGCGAACAACGCCCTATGGGCGGGCCTGCCGCTTGTGACTTGCATGGGCCGAAGCTTTGCGGCTCGGGTGGCAGGCAGTATGCTTCATGCTGCGGGGGTATCAGAGTTGATCGCCGCAGACCTGCATGAATACAAGGCGTTGGCGCTTGACCTGGCGCGGTCGCCCCAACGGCTTTTGGCGGTGCGCGAAAAACTCCGCAGGAATCGTACTGCTGCCCCTTTGTTCAACACGGCTCGTCTTTGCCGCCATCTCGAAGAGGCCTACACGACGATGTGGAACATCCACCTGAGAGGAGAAGTGCCACACAGCTTCCGCGTCGCGCCAGAGCAATCGTGAGTGGCGATTTATTGCATGTGGTCGAAATTGATGGCGAAGGCGATGTCGGAGACGTATTCGTGACGCTCCAGGGCGGTGCGGTAATCACCGTCGCGGAAAATGCCATTCGTAAAGCGGCGGAAGAAATCGCTCACTTCCCGTCTGGGCAAATCGCAGCAATAGACGTGAATGATGACGCGCGCGCCTTTTGAATCGGGAAACTTCGCTGCGACCTGGCCATCGACCACCGTATCAACGCAGTCGTAAAGCCGTTCCTGAAAGCGCAGCAATTCGCGCGTCACGTCCTCCCACGGCCCTTGTTCAAAAACAAACAGCTGCCATTCATCGGCACCGTCGCTTTTGGCAACAAATTCGGCGGCAATATCGGAAAGAGCGTCCATCGCGGAAAACCTGAATACGGGCGTGAGATGTCTGTGGCAGAGGCGGGGCGCTATGGCTGCACTTGGCGCGGCGCCCGCCCAGCGGGTTCATTTTTTTGGGAGCTATCGCGATAATCGGAG
The DNA here is from genome assembly GCA_015654635.1 of Alphaproteobacteria bacterium. Taxonomy (GTDB): domain Bacteria; phylum Pseudomonadota; class Alphaproteobacteria; order Micropepsales; family Micropepsaceae; genus Rhizomicrobium. Next base: position 10,923 of record JAATGP010000052.1, read on the forward strand.
AGCGCCACGAAAAAGGTGGCAAGCGCCCCCGCCAGGATGCCGAGCGGTACAGCCATCAGCACATCGGTATCGGTGCCGAAGACCACAATCGAGGTGACGATCATGCCCGTGATCTGGGCAAATTTCGGCATCGTCCACCGGCTAAGGGCGATTTTTTGCGGTTGCGGGCGAATCGTCTTCATTCCGCGAGGCTAGCCCGGGGGGCCTGCGCAAATGAAGAAGATGCTTAAGAAAGGGTTAATAATCGCAACCGAGGGGTCAGTCGACGGGCGGCTCGGGATAGAGGACGCCCGCTTCGGCGTCCTCGGCGTCGTGGGCATGGTTGATGGCGCGCCTCAGGCCCAGATCGAGCTTGTCGCAGCGCAGCACGACCTTGCCTTCGACCACCTCTGCCACTGCATGGCGGCTCACGGAAAAATCGCCGGCGTTTTCGACATAGACGACGATGGTGTGATTATGCACCTCGCGTACCGCGCCGACTTTGACGTCACCGTCGTGGACGAAGACGTCATACCCTACTTCGATCAAAGGAAGCTCGCTCATGGCCCGAGCTTAGCCGACGCCCTAGCAGGAGCCTAGGAAAAACGCTGCTGAACGGCACTTTTCAGTGCGCGTCCCAATCGTATTCTTCGCCATGCAAATGACCGATCACAGCCCGCATCCGTATCGGAAGCTTTTTACAAAACAGCACGATCTGGCTATTGGCGGCGGATTTCACCGCATCGCGGGGCAGCGTGAAGTCGCCGCGCTCGTCAATATAGATGAAGACGTCTCGCACATTCGCCCGGCGCACATGCCCGACAATGCCTTCGGAATCGTCGACAAAAACGTCGTCTCCTGGTTCGATACGCAATGTTACGGCCATGGGAGCTCCTGCTTCAGCGCCACTACCCTAACGTCATTTACGATAATGATCGATGAACGACGGCACGATCATTCGCAGCCGGAATGTCAGCCGACGGAAGAACCGTGGATACAAGTACCGATAGAGAACGCTACTCGGCGAGCTTCAGCCCGGCCTGACGCAGCTTGGCACGGATTTCTTCGGCGTGTTCGGCGTCGCGCGCCTCCACGGTCATACCGAGATGGGCAAGCTTGGCCGAGGTGTCGGTCGCCATGCGATTGTGCAGCACTTCCAGAATATTGCCGCCTGCCTCGCCCACCAGCGTCGCCACCAGCGCAAGCACGCCAGGGCGGTCGACGATCTCCACTACCAGCGACAGGATGCGGCCCTCGCGCGACAGCTCGCGCAGGATGACGTTCGAGAGCAGGCGCATATCGACGTTGCCGCCCGAAAGGATAAGGCCGACTTTCTTGCCCTTGAACAATTCCGGCCGCGAAGCGACCGCGGCAAAGGACGAAGCACCGGCGCCTTCGACCAGCGTCTTTTCGATCTCCAGCAGAGCGGCGATGGCGTGTTCGACTTCGGCTTCGCCGACCAGAATGATGTCTTTGACGAGGGCGCGCACCACTTCTGTGGTCAAGACGCCGGGTTCCTTCACCGCAATGCCTTCCGCCATGGTCTGACCGATGCAGGGCAGGTTTTCGCCCTTCACCACATTGTACATGGAGGGATAAGCGCGGGTTTGAACGCCGTAGATTTCAATATCGGGGTTGATCGCCTTGGCAGCCACCGCCACGCCCGAGATCAAGCCGCCGCCGCCGATCGGCACCACCAGCGCGTCCAGCTTGCCCGCATCGGCGAGCATTTCGAGCGCCAGCGTACCCTGCCCTGCCATGATCTTGGCATCGTCATAGGGATGGACGAAGACGAGATTTTCCGCCGCGGCCAAAGCCCGCGCATGGACCGAGGATTCGGTCAGCGTCGCCCCTTCCAGCACGACGCGGGCGCCGAAGCCTTTGGTGTGCTTGACCTTGGCGAACGGCGTGCCCAGCGGCATGACGATGGTGGCAGGAATGCCCAGCCGCCCGGCATGATAGGCGACGCCTTGGGCATGATTGCCCGCCGACATGGCAATAACCCCGCGGGCGCGCTCTTCGGCGGTCAGCGACATCAGCTTGTTGAGCGCACCGCGATCCTTGAACGAGGCGGTGAACTGTAGATTTTCAAATTTGAGCCAAATCTCGCAGCCGGAGAGTTCCGACAGCGTGCGCGAGGGACGGGTTGGGGTGTGTTCTACAGCGCCTTGGATGGTCTTCGCCGCCGCACGCACGTCTTCAATCGAGATAGGCAACACCGTTTTTAAACCCTCGAAAAACGGCGCGAGGTATGACCCCTATAGCCCCTCAAATCAATCATTCCCTACGCAGTATAGAATGCCCACAATGGATTTGTGGCCTTCGCGGCGGGGTAGCGGCGGACCCCGTTCCGTGCACGCTGTGCGACGAACCGCCGCCGCTGGCGTGCCAAACCGGCCAATGCCGAGACTGTCATAAGGAATTTGCCGAGGATGATCCGGGAACGGCTTTCGCTGCCCCGCTCGCTCGCGCTAGAGTTTTGTACCGTTTCACAGGTGGAAGCCCCATGACCGAAGACAATCGTATTCGCAGCATCGTGATCGTGGGCGGCGGCACCGCCGGCTGGATGGCGGCGGCGTGTTTTGCGCGTTTCTTGAAGCCGCTCGGCTGCCGCATCGAAGTGGTCGAATCCGAAGAAATCGGCAGCATCGGCGTCGGTGAAGCCACCGTCCCGCCGGTGCTGGATTTTATCCGCGTCCTGGGCATCGACGAGAACGACCTAATCCGCAAGACTCAGGCCACCTTCAAACTGGGCATTCAGTTCCAGGATTGGCTGCGCCCCGGCCATGCCTGGAGCCATCCCATCGGCCAGACCGGCTTTGCCATCGACGGCGTGCCTTTCGGGGCCTATTGGCTGAAGGAATACTTGGCAGGCCGAGCCTCGCGGCTTGAGGACTATAACCTCGCGGCGCAGGCCGCCGAGCATGGCAAGTTCATGCGCCCTATCGCGGCGCCCAATTCGCCGCTGGAGCGCATCAGTTATGCGCTGCATTTCGATGCCGTGCTGTTCGCGCGCTACATGCGCAGCTTTGCCGAAGCCCGCGACGTGATTCGCACCGAAGGACGGGTAGTCTCGGTGGTGCAGAACCCCAATGACGGCGCAGTCGAAAAACTGGTGCTCGAAAACGGCAAAACAGTCGAAGGCGATCTCTTCATCGATTGCTCGGGCTTTCAGGCCATTCTGATCGAGGGCGCGCTCAAAACCGGTTATGACGATTGGCAGAAATGGCTGCCTTGCGACCGCGCCGCCGCCGTGCCTGTGCGCCAGACCAGGGCGCCGGCCACTTATACCCTCTCCAAGGCGCTCGATGCCGGCTGGCAGTGGCGCATCCCGCTACAGCACCGCACCGGCAATGGCTACGTCTATTGCAGCGAATTTTCCAGCGATGAAGCGGCGCTCGAAACCCTGAAGGCCCACGGCGATGGCGAGGAGATGAACGATCCCTTGCTGATCCGTTTCACCAGCGGCCGGCGCAAGCAGTTCTGGAACAAAAATGTGGTGGCGCTGGGTCTGGCGAGCGGTTTCCTGGAATCCTTGGAATCGACCAGCATTCACCTGATCCAGCATGGGCTGACGCTGCTGCTGCGCTTCTTCCCGGATCGCAGTTTCGAACCGGCCGACCGCGACCGCTACAACACCGCGCTGGCCCAGGAATTCGAGCGGGTGCGCGATTTCCTGTTGCTGCACTACACCACCAGCGAGCGGGACGACACGCCCTTCTGGCGCCATTGCAAGAGCTTGCCGCAGACCGATAGCCTGAAGGAACGGCTGGACCTCTTCCGCGGTTATGGCCGCATCTTGGGCGAGGATAGCGAGGTCTTTCCGGCGCAAAGCTGGCTCGCGCTTTTGACCGCGCAGGGTGCGACACCGCGCCATCACGATCCTTTGGCCGACACGCTGGATCCGGCGGTGGTGGCTGCGACGCTGGAAAACATCAAAACCGTGGTGGGCGAGTGCGCCAGGGCCATGCCCACGCATCAGGAATTTATCGCCAAGAATTGCGCGGTGTAACCGTCAAAGGCCATCGCGGTGCGGTGGCCACGTCTCCGAGCACCCGAAGGGCGTCCCGGAATCGGATTTGTCACGGAAAGTGGTAGCAGCGGAGGGATTTGAACCCCCGACCAAGGGATTATGATTCCCCTGCTCTACCACTGAGCTACGCTGCCACGAGGGCGGGTGATGTAGGTGGCAGGCAAGGGGCTGTCAAGAAGCTCGCCCACCACCCCACCGTTTTGCCAGCATTTTGCCGGATGGCGATCAGCCCTTGGTGATCCAACCGCCACCCAGGACACGGCTTTCCTTATAGAAGACACAGGCTTGGCCTGGAGCCACGGCCTCTTCGGGTGTCAAAAGCGCGACAATAGCGCCGCCCCCGGCCAAAGGCGTGACCCGGGCGGGCACCGGGGCGCGCATGGAACGGACTTTGACCGAACAAAGGGCCGCCTCGGCAGGATCGGCCAGCCAATTGATGTTCTGCAGCGCAAATTCCCGCACTGCGAGCGCGGAACGGGGGCCCACGACCACCCGGCGCGCCGCCGCGTCGAGGCCAACGACGAAAAGCGGCTCTTCGTTGCCGGAGAGACCCAGACCTTTTCTCTGACCGACGGTAAAATGCATCACACCGCCATGGCGGCCGAGCACATGGCCCTCAGCATCGACGATATCGCCCGCCTCGCTCGATTCCGGCCTTAAGCGCTGCACCACCTCGCTGTAATCGCCCGCGACAAAGCAGATGTCCTGGCTGTCGGGCTTTGCCGCATTGGCAAGGCCAAGCTCGCCAGCGATTTCGCGCACTTTGGTCTTGCTCATGCCGCCCAAAGGAAAACGCAAAAAACTGAGCTGCTGGCGTGTGGTGGTAAAGAGGAAATAGCTTTGGTCGCGGCTGTCATCGATAGCGCGGTGCAGTTCGGGCCCATCCGGACCATCGAGACGCTGCACGTAATGGCCGGTGGCAAGTGCATCGGCGCCCAGATCGCGGGCGCTGTCCATTAGGTCGGCAAACTTCACCCGCTCATTACAGCGCACGCAAGGGATCGGCGTCTCGCCGCGGGCATAGGTCTCGGCGAAATCGTCGATCACCGCCTTCTTAAAGCGTTCTTCGTAATCGAGCACGTAATGGGCGATCCCGAGTTTGTCGGCGACGCGCTTGGCGTCGTAAATATCCTGGCCAGCGCAGCAGGCACCTTTGCGCTGCTGGGTACCGGAATAAAGTTGCAAGGTAATACCCACAACTTCATAGCCCGCGCGCAGCAACAGCGCGGCGGTGACGGAGGAATCGACGCCGCCCGACATGGCGGCCACGATCCTGGGACGTTTTGGAGAATGCGGCATCATGGCCGCTCTTATCGGCTCGCCGCCGCCGCTGCAAGCCGGGGCTCGGCTTTGCCCTACTGCGTGGGCAAAAAATTCAGCAAACTGAGGTTGTTGAGCTTTGAGGTGACGGTCAAGACAGCCTGTAATGCGGTCTGGTTTGAACTCAAATTGGTCAAGGCTTTGGCCATATCCATATCCTCGATGTCCGAGACAAAACCGGAATACATCGTGTTTATAGTTTGCTGACCGCTGACCGATGCTTTCAGGCTGTTGTAGGTGTCACCATTGAGCGCCATCGCCGAATTGAGGTCGGTAGCAGCGGTGGTGGCTGTCGGCAGAACCTGTGTGCTGAGATTGTCCGTCTGCCCTGAGGTGAGCGAACCATTATAGGTGTCCGTGCCGGTTTGTGCGACGGCGATATTGTAAAGCGACTGCAGGGACGTCATCAGCGACGTGCCGATATCGGAGGCGAGCACACCGACGGTCTCGGTCTGGCCGTCGCCCACCTGCACCACCTTCTTATTGGTGTCATTCTGGAAAAATGACGATATCGCCGGCAGCGTTGCCGGCGGCGAGGCGGCGGGCGCCAGATCGGAAAGCTGGGTCGCGGTGAAGGGCGGCCTGTCGGTCACAGAGCCGCCATAGATGTAATTGCCGTTGGCGTCGGTGCTGTTCAAGATCGAAGCGGCTTGTTGGAAGATGCCGCTGGCTGAATTGAGCAGGTTGGTACCGTCAGCATTGCCGACCGCACTGGTGAGCGCGGTCTTGAGCTGCGAGGCAAGACCGGCAAGGGTGGTAAGTTGCGTGTCCTGAAGATCGGTCTGCGTCACGGCCAGATTGGTGTTGTCCTGATAGCCTTGCGATTTCTGGGCGGCCGCGCGCGCCCCTTCCAGGGCAGCGGTCTTGTCGCCGTAACCGGCATAAGTGCTAGAAACCTTGCCGGAAGCAACCTGCGTTTCGGATTGTTGCAGATTGGTGTTCGCCTTGCCGATCTGCGTCAGCATATAGTTGGCTTGGCTGTTGGTTGCTACGCGGTCAACGGACATAACCCATCCTCACTTAATGGCCAGAAGCGTGTCGTAAAGCTCGCCCACAGTCGTCAAAAGCCGTGCGCTGGCACTATAGGAGCGCTGGTAGATAATCATGTTCGACAGTTCTTCATCGAGATTGACGCCCGAATTGCTCGATAATCGGCTTTGCGCCTCCGTCAAGCGATCCGTCTGAGTCGTCTGGTTGCTGGTGACGTCGGACGATTTTGTGGCGATGTCCTGGTAGACCGCGCTCGCATAGTCGCCGAGCGAAGACGTCTGTGCCGCAAGACTGCCAGCCTTGCTGAAGCTCTGCTTGCCGCTGGCCAGCGCCTGCAATGCCATCAAGCCATCGGAATTGCCCGAACCGATGAGTTGGTTCGACCCAGGCATCGCTTTGCCGAGCGCGATGCGGCTGGGATTGTTGGCAATGGCGTCATTGACCGAGAAATCGACGGCTTGCTGGCCGACGGTGTTAGCGCCGAGCCCGAACAACTCCGTCAGGCTGATGCCGGTGGTGCCACGGGAGGTCGTGTCACTGGAGACCTGGAGCTGATAGCCGCCATTGGTATATTTGCTGGCCAGATTGACGGAGATTGAGCCATCGGTGGGGCTGAGGCTGACCGAGCCGTAACTGCCGAGTGCCGTGTTGATGGCGCTGACGGCATCGCCCACCGTCATGCCCGCTGTGATCGGAACGTTGATCTTGGTCGCGACATCACCGGCAGTATTCTTGAGAATGAAATTTACTTGGCCATCCGCCGCAAGCCCGAGGTTGTCGCCAGCCACCATGCCGGTGGTGGTGATGTTCGGCACGGAGGTGGTGAAGAGATTGTTGAGGCCGAAGAACTGCGAGAAACCCGTGCCGGCGCGCTGCCCAGCGGTCGCGGTGGGATTGGTGATAACAAGGCCGTTTGAGCCGCCATTAAGCGACATCTGACCATCGGCAAAACTCGCCGATCCGCCGACAGATTGCAGCGCGCTATCGAGCTGCGTGGCGAAGGCACCGATTGAGTTGCCAAAGCCGTAGGTGCTGGAACCGTCGACCGTGATCGTGCCGGCCGTGAAGTCGATAGCGGCGGTGTGCTGCTCCGTGCCCGAGGAATCGGTCAGCGATATCGTCGTCTGGCCGGAGAAGTTCAGCGAATCCGATGCCAGCAGTCCCGTGTTGCTCCCGTCCATGGTGGTGGGCGCGGGATAGGCACTGTTGGAATTGTGCACCTGGTTGAAGGACTGTGCGACGGTTTTGGCAAAGTTGCCGACTTCGGCCTTTAGCCCGCCAATCGTGGCATCGCGCATATCGATCAGGCCGCGCATCGTCCCACTCGTCAGATGCGAATCGAGCGCTTGCGGCGTGCCGATTGGATTGCCCGAGGAGCCGTTGGTATCTTGTGCCTGGATGGTGCCATAAACACCATTACCGCCCGGCGTATAGGACAGCGTGGCATAGGAATCGGACACCAAATTGAGGCCATCCTGGGTGGTGACCAGCACCGAGCCGTCATCCTGCGGCGTGACCTTGATGTCCATCTGTTGCGACAGGCTGTTCAGGGCAGCATCGCGCTGATCGAGATAGGTCGTATCTTGGTTGCCGTGGGCGCCCGCTGTCTTGATGAGCTGGTTGTAATCGTAAACCTGCTTGATGAGCGTGCTGGCCTGTTGCACCGATTGGCCAAGCTGGGCATCGGTCTGGTTGCCCAGGCTGTCGAGCGAGCCGGACAGTGACGAGATTGATGAAGCCAGGGACTTCATCGAATTGACGATACTGCCCTGATTGACCGAGGCGGTGGGCGATAATTGGGCGGCGCCGAGCGCGGTGAAGATATTGTTGAGCTTAGTGGTCAGCGCCGTGCCGTCGCCGGGCGCACCCAGAAAGGTATTGATCTGGTCGAAGGCCGTGCTTTGCGCATTATATTGGTTGGAGGTAGAGGTCGCCGTCAGCGCTTCCTGGGTGAGATACTGATCGCTGACGCGGCGGACATCCTCGATCGTCACCCCAACGGGCGATCCGGCGGCACCGAGGTTGCCGAAGTCGACGACGCGGCGCGCGTAGTTCGCAGTATTGAGGTTTGCAATGTTCTGTGAAGTGACCTTGAGCGCAGACGTGTTCGCCTGCAAGGAGGTCAGTGCGCCAGAGAGGATGCCGTTCAGTCCCAAAGTTGCGCGTCCACAAATACATTGTCGCCGCTGAACTGATCGCAAGGGCTGTGCCAGTATTTGCTGCTCTTGGAAGGCGGAAATTCGCGCTTTTGCTTTGCCGGCAGGCGGCAGAACTTGCCGGGGCGGGCAGAAGGTGCCGCTCCAAATTTGCCACCGCCCTTCCCCTCCAACAACAAAATGCAGCGTTTGCGCGCTTCCATAACTTGGTCCGGCCTTTGCTACAGGGGCTAGGCAACCCGGATGGACCGCTCACGTGGTGGATGTCGCAGCAGTCAAAAGTGTAATGCCCCCAGCCCATCAGGGCGGCGCGGCAACACCGGCGAGCATCGATACGATGTTCGGCGCACTGCTGCAGCATATCGCCGAGGCGGGTGCCGAGCTGGGCGCTAACGTTGCGGGCGCGGCTTCTCAAACCCAGACGATGGCACAAAGCGGCTCTCCTGCCACTATGATGGCGCTGATCCAAAATTCTGCCGCGCTCAAAGCTGGCAAGGGCGCGACTGCCAACGACAACACCGTTGGCGTGCTGCCCGCCCCTGCGGCAGACAGCGCGGCTCTGCCCGAGGGCACGAAACCGGACGTCGCCGCTTTGCTGGCGCATTTGCCGGTCAAGAAGTTCTCTACCAAGGATAATGTCGCCGTTGCTGACAACACCATCAGCACCGATCCAAAGTTGCACATACCGATGCCGTCCACTGCCACGGCAGCCGCAGCATCGACGTCTACACCGGCGCCCTCTACATCGGTGCCCTCTGCAGTGGTGTCGAGCGATAAGACAGCCGCCGCCAGCGACGATGTTGCTTCGCCGACCCAACCCGCCGGTGATGCCGCGACATTCAACGCCTTTGCAGCCCTTTTCGCGGCGCAATGGACCGCTTCGCACCCCGCGCCGACAAAACAGCCAGTGGCGTCCGTGCCGGAACAAACACCGTCGCTGCAAGACAAAGAACCTGTTGCGGCGAACAACACCGGCGTTTCGCCGACTAGGGCCACGCAGCCAAGCGGCACAGAGACCACTCCAACGCTTGAGGCCGCTGCACAAGCGGGCCAGGCATTGGCTCAGCAAAACCCGCCCGCCACACCACCGGTGATGATGGCGGCGCAGAACACCCCTGCGCAAACGGCGATGGCCGCGCAGGCCACAAACCAAAGCGCACAAGCCGCGAGACAAAACACACACGCCGTCGGAACTCCGGCTATCGAGCTACCCGCCACCGGGACTCCCACCACTGGGATACCCGTCGCCGGGACTCCGGGGGCTGTCAGCGCGCGGAACATGGCCCCGGTTACAGCCGAGCCAAGTGCAAAACCCCATGGCGCCCCTCAGGCCAGCGCTCCAACCGCGGGTGCCGCGGCGACAGCGGTCGCCCAATCTGCGCCAGATGACGCTGAACCATCCCAAGCTTTGCCCAATCCGCCCGCCCCGGATCAGGCGTCCCCCGTTGCGAGCGATGACCATCCGACAACGGCTAGCACGACGGACGCTGCGAACAGCACGCCAGCCCCGATCGCGCCGGCTTCCGATCAGAGTACAGCCCAGGCCATGATGGCTGCCGCCATCGCCGCGCCGCCCCCGGTTGCCGCAGCGCCGATCACGCCTGTCCCCAGCGAGACTGCCAATCCGACGACCGCCAAGGCAGCGGCGCTGGCGGCCGCTCAGGCAAATGATCAGGCCGCAGTCCCAGCCTCTGGCGCCAAACCCGATCTGAAGAATAAGACCGCTCCGTCAACGAAAGCCCATGCCGCTGCGGATAAGCCTTCCGGGAACGAACCTGCCGCCAGCACCACGGGCGATGATCACCCGGCCATCGCCCCGGCCAGCCGGAGCGGCACCCCAAATACCCCGGCGGCAGTAGCCAGCGAGCCCAAGCAAGTGCAACCGGGTCCCGTGCATGCCGCAGCCGTGAGCCCTGAAAAGCCTGCCGCGGATGCCAATGCCATGGTGCCGCCCCCCAATCCCCTGGCCCCTGTGGGTGGTCCCGCTGTCGTGGCCGCGAAGATCGAGGTCACGGCCCAGAAAAACGATAGCGATGCCGCCATCGCCTTCGACAAGCTGGGGCTCACCATTGCGGCGCGCTCCGCCGAAGGCTTGCATCATTTCGACATTCGCCTCGATCCGGCCGAGCTTGGAAAGGTGCAGGTTCGCCTGACGGTGGACGACAAAGGGCAGGCACAAGCCACCCTCGTCGCCGACAAACAGCAAACGCTGGATCTGTTGCAACGCGACTCCTCGAGCCTCAATCGGGCGCTCCAGGATGCCGGTCTCAATCTTTCGAACAACGGCCTCAATTTCTCGCTGCGAGAACAGTATCAGCAGAATGAGGCCGGTGGCCAAGCCCGCCGCCGCTCGTTATCAGCCGCCGCCATTCTGGCAACCGACGCTTCGCAGTCCCGTTCATCGCAAGGCAGCTACGCACCTAACTCCGTGCGGCTGGACATCAGAGTCTGAGGTAGAGATCATGACCACTCCCGTCAGCGGAAACCCGCCCGCAAGCAGCTCGAGTTCGTCGAGTTCATCGAGTTCGTCAAGCTCGCGCGATGAGCTTGCTTCCAATTTCCAGACCTTCCTGACGCTGCTGACGACGCAGTTGCAGAACCAAGACCCTACCTCGCCGATGGATTCCAACCAGTTCACCCAGCAATTGGTGGAATACAGTCAGGTGGAACAGCAGCTCGATACCAACAGCAAGCTCGACTCGTTGATTTCGCTTTCGAGCAACCAGTCCAGCAGTCTGGCCATGAGCTACCTCGGCAAGAACGTCACACTGACGGACGGTTCGGGTACACTCGCCAGCGGCAGCGCGAATTGGTCCTACTCAAACGCCAATGCCGCCGCCGGCACCACCCTGACGGTCAAAGATTCGAACGGCGACGTGGTCTATTCAGGCGCGGGCGATGCAACCGCGGGCACGCACAAATTCACTTGGGATGGCAAAGACTCGCAAGGCGACGTCCAGCCGGATGGCGTTTATACGCTGACCGTTTCCTCAACAGCGGCGGACAGCACCAAAGTCACCACGACTGTCGCCTCTACGGCACAAGTCACCGGCGTAGATATGTCTGGATCGAGCCCCATGCTTGTCATCGGAAACGGCGAAGTGCCGCTCACCAGCGTGACCATGATAACGAATTAGAAAACCGCAACTGAAATCGCGGACGAGAAACGACCGCACTGAGATGGGGATCGGCCCACCGGCGAAGACCGGAGGTAGACCAAGGAAAAGGAAAATGTCTCTCTACGGTGCAATGATGACCGGCGTCGCAGGCCTCAGCGCCTATTCGAACGCCCTTAGCGTGGCCTCCGCCAATATCGCGAACGTGAACACCGTCGGGTACAAGACGGCCACCAGCGATTTCAACACTCTCCTGGCCTCTGCTGGCGCCAGTGGCAACGCCGGCAGCGCCACCGTCGTGTCCAACACCGGGCAGAACGTCGCGGACCAGGGTCTGATGCAAGCGACCACATCGAGCACAGACATGGCCGTTTCCGGTAACGGCTTCTTCGTCGTCGCTGGATCTACCGCCGACACAACCTCTCGCGAATATACGCGTGCCGGCAATTTCACACCGGATGCGAACGGCTATCTCAAAAATTCGGCTGGGCTTTACCTCTTGGGCTGGCAGCTCGATGCCAACGGCAATGTGCCGTCGGACCGCAATGACATGACGCTGATCAACGCCAGTTCCCTCACCGGCAAAGCCGAAGCGACCACGACGGCCAGCGCGCAGATCAACCTGCAGTCCAGCACGGCCGTCAATAGCGGGGCCGCGACCTATAGCGTCACCGGTACCCCCCCCAGTGACGTGGCGAGCGGCAGCGTGACCCCTGATTTTCAGCGCACGATCAATGTCTATGACAGCCAGGGCGGCCAACAGCCGCTGCAACTGTCCTATGTGAAGACGGGGGCGAATACCTGGTCTTACGAAGTCTCTTATCAGGGTGCCGCGACCAATCTGGATTCGACTGCCCCGCTCGTGCCCGCCACACCGAGTTTGGTCCAGTATGGCACCGTCACCTTCAATTCCGACGGCACACTCGCCAGCGCCACGTCCGACGGTTCACCGGTCACGCCGACCGACGGCAAACTCAACGTCAACATTTCCATACCCTGGGATCCGACAACCTCCGGCCTGCAGCCGCAGACTGTCGCGCTGAACTTCGGTACCCAGAACGGTTCCGATGGCATGACCCAATTCGATAATGCGTCGAACATGGCAGGATCGCAGGTTAACGGTGCACTCTTCGGCAGCCTCGCCGGTGTGTCCGTCGACAAGAATGGTATCATCACGGCACAGTTCACCAACGGCTTATCGCAGAAGGTCTATAAAATTCCGCTGGCAACATTTGCCAACGTGGACGGATTGACACAGGTGTCGGGCAACGCCTTCACCACCTCGACACAATCCGGTTCCCCCACCATCAACGAGGCCAATCTCGGCGGCGCAGGCGAGATCGAATCCAAGAATTTGGAAGAATCGACCGTCGATCTCGCCACCGAATTTACCGATTTGATCACGACTCAGCGCGCTTATTCGGCGGCGTCCAAGATCGTTACCACCGCATCGACGATGCTGGATGAACTTTTGCAGATGGCGCGTTAACGGAGATTTCCGGCGTCTTTACTTCGTGAAGGCGCCCGGCTCCGTTGTATAATCGAAAGTGTACGGATGATCTTGGCAAACTGTTTACCGCGCCTATTGGCCAAAATTTTAAGGCGGGACGGTTACTTTGCTCGCGGGTAGTGGAGTGAGGAGTAACATGATCATGGGCGAAGACCGCAGGGGACGCGCAAGTTACGTCATCGGGCCGGATGGCAGCCCATTGACTATGGCTGATCTGCCCCCGCCCAACACCAAACGTTGGGTGATACGCCGCAAAGCCGAAGTTGTCGCGGCGGTACGCGGCGGGCTTTTGAGCCTTGACGAGGCCTGTCGCCGCTACACGCTGACGGTAGAGGAATTTCTAGCCTGGCAACGCGCCATCGACCGCTTCGGTCTCGCAGGCCTGAGGGCGACGCGCGTTCAGCAATACAGAAATTGAGGTTAGGCCCCATGGGCTTGCTGGCGAGCCGCCCGGTCCCTCAAGGGGCCGGGCTTTTTGTTTTGGCGCGCGGGCTCCCGCAAAGATTGCAAGCAGCGACGGTAAGACTTTGTTAAGCGCAAAAAAGCGGACGAGATCATAGAGATCGCTACGTTCGTTAAGCGCGCCTTTACTCCCAGGGCGGCAATGTTTGCCTAGCAGGGCGGGGATACACTCTCCCGGCTCTAGGCAGGGAGTTGGCATGCCGGATTTTATCAAAGCGATCGGTGCTGCGCGCTTCGGCGTGATGGCGGGCGTAGCTGCCGCGCTCACCGCATTCTTTCTTTATACAGCGGGCGTGCTCTCCACCCCGCCCAAGGCGATCCTGTTTTCCGGGCTGGAACAGCGCGAGGCCTCCGCCGTCGCCGCCAAGCTCGATGCCTTAAATGTTCCCTACGAACTCAAGGCCGATGGCGGCACCATCATGGTGCCTTCCGATCAGGTCACCAAGCTTCGGATGGATCTGGCGCAGGAAAATTTGCCCTCGGCCGGGGTCGGCTACGAAATCTTTGATAAATCCGACGCCTTCGGTACCACCGCCTTCGTCCAGAACATCAACCGCCTACGCGCGATCGAAGGCGAGTTGGCACGCTCCATCCAGACCATTGAGGGTGTGGAATCGGTGCGCGTCCATCTGGTGGTACCGGAACGGCAGATTTTTTCCCGCGAACAGCAAAACCCTTCGGGCTCTGTGGTGGTGAAGACCCGCGGCACGCTTGGCAAAGGTCAGGTTCAGGCCATCCAGCACCTTGTGGCGGCTGCGGTGCAGGGCCTCAACCCCGACCGCGTCGCCATCATCGACGATAAGGGCAACCTCTTGGCCGGCGGCACCGAGCGATCGGATCAGGACGCCAACGCCACCGCACAGGAACAGCACACCACCGATTTTGAAGACCGCATCCGCCAGCGCGTCGAATCGATGGTGGCGAGCATCGTCGGACCGGGCCATGTCCGCGCCCAGGTGACGGCCAATATGGATTACAACCATACCAACGAGACCAGTGAGACCTTCGATCCCGATTCGAAGGTGGTGCGTTCCACCCAGACCGTCGAACAGAATGCCACCGATACCAATGGTGCCGCCGCCCCCGTCTCGGTCGCCAACGCACTTCCGGGACAGCAGCAGGCTGGTGGTGATGCCACCAAATCCAATTCCGGCCGCAACGAAGAAACCACCAATTATGAGATCTCCAAGACCGTCAAAACCTCGGTGGTCGATCAGGGCACGGTGAAAAAAGTTTCGGTGGCGGTGGTCGTCGATGGTGAGGACAAGCTTGGCAAGTATGCGCCGCGCAGCGCCGAAGAAATGAAGCAGATTGAGGCGCTGGTGCGCTCAGCCATCGGTTATGACGCAGGCCGCGGCGATATGGTGCAGGTGGTGAACATGCCCTTTGCCCGCGTCGACACCACCGTCGGCACCGCCGCACCTACGCCGCTTCTGGGCCTCGACAGTGCCTCTTGGTTTAAAATCATCCAGGCCGGTATCTTTTCCCTCACCGCGCTGCTGATCGGTCTTTTTGTTCTGAGGCCCCTGACCAAGCGGATGTTTGCGCCCCTGTCCGGCTCGACCGTTACGTTCTCGCGGACCACTTTGCCGAGCCAAGCGGCCGCCGCGCAGTTGCCGGCGCCCAGCGACGACGATGCGAACGAGCCGAATGTCACGAACAAAGTGGAAAACATGATCGACATCTCACGCATCGAAGGCCAGGTGCGGGAATCCTCGGTCAAGAAGGTCGGCGAGGTCGTCAATTCCCATCCCGAGGAAGCGCTGGCGATCCTGCGCTCCTGGCTGCATCAACCGGTGTAATCGATGGCACGCCCCTCCAAATCCGCCAAAGACGATATGCGCCAGATCTCCGGCGCCGAGCGCTCGGCCATCCTGATGCTGGCCTTGGGCGAAGAGCATTCGGCCAAACTGTGGCAGATGATGGATGACGACGAGATCAAGGAAATCTCGCAGATCATGTCCAATCTGGGCACCATCTCGTCGGCCCTGGTGGAAAAGCTGCTAGTGGATTTCGTGTCGCAACTGTCGGGCACCGGCTCGCTGATGGGCTCCTACGAATCCACCGAACGTCTTTTGAATAGAATGATGCCGGCAGAACGCGTCGCCACCATCATGGAAGAAATCCGCGGGCCCGCCGGCCGCACCATGTGGGACAAACTCGGTAATGTGAATGAGACCGTTCTGGCCAATTATCTCAAGAACGAATACCCC